>BQJU01000007.1 GCA_021604865.1 Saprospiraceae bacterium
GTGTTTGATAACAGCAAAAGCAATAGATAAAGATTGGACCTATGCTAGTCAAGGCTTTTGTTTGATTTTTGGAGGTAGGTTTAAGATTTGGGGCATTAAATAATCTTTCGTCCATTTTTTCCACGACGAAAAAACGGACCAAAAAAGTCGCTCGGCTGGAGGATTGACCTAAAAAAAGCGGCACAGTTCGGGTGGAAGAAATAAACTCGCTTTTTTGGTTTGTGATAACCTGATCTTTTTTGATTGTTGGTCTTTTGGTTTTCTTGCTTATTCCTTGTTTTAGCTCAAGCAGTATTTCTTCTTGAGCAGTACGGTTACCGCTTTTTTCTTAAGGGCCAATGCTCCTAGGCTTTTACCCAGGCCCTGCGAGCTTACTTTTTTTATAGCACAAACCCCAGCCTCAAATGTAGATTTAGACTGGGGTTTGTATCATAAAAAAAGGCCACCAATTGGTGGCCTTCATTAAAAGCTTGCGGAGGAGGAGGGATTCGAACCCCCGGTACCCGTTAAGGTACGTCGGTTTTCAAGACCGGTGCATTAAACCAGCTCTGCCACTCCTCCGTTAAGAGCCCTTCCTTTTTTTGGCGAGGCAAAGGTAAAATAGCTTTCTGAAAAAGAAAACCTTTTGGCAAGAAAATTAATTCACTTTTTAAAGTATTTATTTTCCTGGCCATTTCAAATGGGAATTTCAGGCATTTTATCTAAAAGTATTTGCAAAAAAAGGAAACATTTTCTCTATACCTTCGTAATCATTGTTTGGACCTCTGTATAAGAGGCCAGTGACAAATCAAACAAGGCTTTTGCCACCTACCTCAGATGGAGCAAATTTTACGAAAATGAAATCATATATTGGCATTTGCAAAATATAGGCCAATTATTTATACCTTCATTGACAAATCAGTATATTTGCTGTAACTTGCACCTTTAAATCATATATCTCCCCCTTCCCCTTTCGATAAACACAGGCCAAAACAGACCTGTAATTAAATGATTCGTACGACCTACGGACTAAGAATTTGTAGAACCCCAGAATAAAAGAACTGTGTAGAAAGTGTTATTACATATAAAACTTATCCTATGTATTGGTGTGGATTTCCAAATCATTGCATAAGCACTTCTTCCCCTCACAGTTTAGGAATAGGCTATTCTCCCCCCCGCCTTAGTCTGTTCCACCGCATTCGGGTAAATACTAATTCTGCTTGAGTTCGGATAAATAAAAATTTTGAACAAAAACTAACGACTAAAAATGCTGAGCCAACAGGCACACTCATCCCAATTTTATGAATGCAAAACCAAGGGTTTTGCTATTGTCAATGGACTTTTTATCTTTTCATTTTCCATAGATAAGTCGGGTGATTGTGTACTAAGAACTCAAAGGAGCTATTAGTCGCTTTTGGTTACCACAAGGTACCAAATATAACGTTGAGGAATAGCTTTGTCTAGCCTCTAATTACGGTAGTAACAATTGATTAAAATACATCTTTTGCCGGGGGAGAAACCGGTAAATATAGATGAAGAACATTCAAAAAAAAATCACTCAATTTTTTAAGATTAAGCCCTTGCGACTTATCAAAGGCGAAGCCCTATGTTGTCTGTTTTTCGTTGGTTATCTGACCGCCATTAAATTTCCTGGTTTATTAAAAATGGCCATTTCAAAGCAACCTTTTATTGATTCCCAAACTCTTATCTTTTTACCATGAACCGAATAAAATTAAATCCCATACATTTTATGCCTTATTTGGCACTCTTATTCCTCATTGCTTTTCTGAGCAGTTGTGGGAGTGTGAAACACGAAGAGATGCTGATGCTCCAGGAGGTAAAAAATGAGATTAACCCTATTGAGAATCAATCCGTTCTAAAAATACGGACAGATGACATTTTGAGTATACAGGTAGCCAGTCGCAATCCGGCTACCGTCGTTGCATTTCAACAGAAAAAAGAAAATACCGCAGCCTCTGGTGAAAATGCACTGGGTCTTCAGGATGGATACCGGATTGACGAAGAAGGCAATATCTATCTGCCTTTTTTGGGGCAGGTACAAGCTGCAGGTAAAACGCTTTTGACGCTCCGGGAAGAAATAACTGAGCGACTGATGGAATTCATCCCGGATGTTTCTGTTCAAGTCCGCTTCCTCAACTTCAGGGTTACCTTGCTTGGAGAGGTTTTTCGTCCTAACACCTATATTATTCCTAACGAACGGCTGACTATTTTGGAAGCAATCGGGATGGCTGGAGACTTTACGCCTTATGCCTCCAGAAAATCCGTATTGGTGATTCGTGAAAGAAACGAAGTGAGGGAACTGGCAAGAATCAATACCCAGGATAAATCGCTCTTCACTTCGCCATATTTCTACCTCAGTCCTAACGATATCGTTTATGTCGAACCCTTGAAAGCCAAACAATATGCCACTCAGGGGGACTTTTTTCAACGATACTCCTATTTGATTATTCCAATAATTACATCATTCATTGTGGTGTTAGGGCAGAACTTAAAATAACGTACCAAATAAATAATAAAACGTTCCCCCATGAAAGAGGACCAATTAGATATCAAAGTTTTATTCAACAAAGCCTTCTCCTACTGGTATTTGTTTATCATTTTTCTTGGACTCATGCTGGCAGGTGCCTACTATTATTTGCGGGTAACACCTTCCACATACGAGGCTGAAGCGCTGCTACTCATTCGGGATGAAAAGGAGTCGAGTGCTCCTTTAGAGGAACTCATCTTTAAGGAATTAGGCCTTAACGGTGAAAAGAAAAATCTCCTGGACGAGACGATGATTCTGCGATCAACTCCATTGATGGAGCAGGTAGTTGAGAATCTGGAATTGCAGTACCAATATATCAATCAAGGCCGAATCAAACATACGGAGATGTACGAACATTCTTCCGTGAAAGTACTCAACTGGGAACCCAAGCCTGGATATGGGGGTTTATCTGTGATTTTACATCCTGAAGAAGATGGTAAATTTTCCCTGGAAATCAACAAAAAAGACCATGAAGACCTCGATCTTCCCGTAACAGAATTTAGCGGAGAATTTGGGAAGGAACTTGATTTACCTCTTGGAAAATTGACTTTGACCCGTTCTGATTGGGGCGTGGTGAATTATCCCATTGCCGTTGTCATCTCCACGATTAAAGAAAGGGCTAAAGGGCTGTCTGATGCACTTGAAGTAGAACTGATTGGTGAAAAATCCAGCACCCTTAAGTTGAAAATTAAAGATAACGTTGCCAAAAGGGCCGAAGACCTTCTGATGGAGCTCATGAAAATGTATGATCAGAGAACGCTTGAAAAGAAAAATAAGATTTTTGAAAATAGCATCAGTCTTATCAATGAACGCATAAACCTGATTACAGAAGAGCTGTCTTCCGCTGAAAAGGATGTAGAAAGTTACAAGCGACAGTTTAACATGATGGAACTCAGTTCCGAGGGCAACCTACTGATGAAAGAGTTATCTGATTACAATAAAGAAATTTCTTCTACCGAGGTTCAGTTGGAAATACTGGGTTCCGTCGAAGATTTTCTGTTCAGAAATCGGGAACAATTCGAGTTCGTTCCTACCAACCTCAGTTTGTCCAACCTGACACTTACCAATCAATTGACCAGCTTCAACCAGCTCTTAAGTCAGCGGGAAAAGTTGAGGAGTGACCTTGGGCCTTCACACCCTGATTTATTGCTGACCGAAAAACAAATTCAAAACCTCCGAAATACGATTATTGATAATATACGTTCCATGAAAAGGGACCTGCAGGTCAAAACAGGTGCCAATAAATCCTTACGCGCCAACTTGGAAGGACGCATGCACAGCCTGCCCCGACGTGAGCGCGAACTCATCGAAATCGAACGCAGAAAGGATATCAAGGAGAACCTTTATCTCTATTTACTACAAAAAAGAGAGGAATCAGTCATCTCCATGGCTGTAACAGTCAACAATAGTACCATCGTAGAACCTGCACAGGCCTGGAAGCCAATCAGCCCGAAAAGAATGCAAATCTGGTTTATTGCTATGTTCCTTGGATTTGCTTTTCCGGCTGCTATTATCCTATTCCTGGAATTCCTTAATGACAAAGTTCAATCAGCGGAAGAAATTGAAATGCTGACCTCTGTTCCGGTTGTTGGTATCATTGCTTCAGGCGATAAATCCAAACAGCTTGTCTCCCAGGAAAACACGCAAACGGTGGAGGCGGAAATGTTTCGGTTATTACGAGCCAATCTGGCTTATATTACACCCGAAAAGGATTTGAAAACCATTCTCATCACCTCCAGCGTGGCATCTGAAGGTAAATCATACATTGCACTAAACCTGGCTGTTACACAAGCGCTTACCGGTAAAAAAGTGTTGATTATGGAGCTTGATCTGCGCAAACCTAAACAAGCAGAATACACCAAAAGTGAACAGCCGGCCAAGGGTATTGCCAATTACCTGATTCAACCTTCCATGCGAGCTGATCAGATCATTCGAAATAGTGGTGTACATCCAAACTTGGACATCATCAATTGTGGTCCCAAACCACCTAATCCCAGTGAGTTAATTCTATCGCCTCGCCTGCGGGTTTTGATGGATGAATTGCGTGAACAGTACGATTTCATTATCATGGATGCACCACCGGTAGGATTAGTAGCCGATGCCCTTCAAATGAAGGATATGGCAGAAGCCACCATGTTCATCGTTCGTTCCGGCTTTACTCGCAAGAAACAATTGCGCATCGTTAAAGAAATTTCCGAAAAGAAAAAGTTGCCTAAACCTTTCATCGTGTTGAACGACCTCAACTTGAAGAAAAGTTATGCCAATAGTTACGCTTACAGCGGCAACAGCAGCTACTATGAGAAGGTAAAATCTTAAATGGCCGGATCACTAAGGGATAAATCGCTGACTGCGTTTTTCTGGCTCATTCTCGATAAGTTAGGCGGCAGCAGCATCAATTTTATTGTAACCATTGTTCTGGCCTGGCTGTTGACCCCTAAGGATTTTGGGTTGGTAGCCATGGTCATGGTTTTCTTTGAAATTTCTTCGACGTTTATCCAGAGTGGATTTGCCTTCGCACTAATTAGGGAAAAGACCATTTCCGAAATTGACAAATCGACTACTTTTGTCTTTAATTTTGTCACGGCGGTCCTTTTTTATCTGTTGCTATTTTTCTGTGCACCGGCCATTGCCCGCTTTTTCAACCAGGATATACTGACCGCGATTATCCGAATCATGGGTTTGAATTTGATCGTAGAATCATTTGCGATCATCCAGCATGCTGTATTGACCCAACGAATTGACTTTAAAACCCAAACCAAAGTCCGTTTTCTGGCGGTTGTTATTTCCGGCGTTTCAGCGCTTATATTAGCCTATTTCGGTTATGGCGTTTGGAGTTTGGTAGGCAGGATTGGCATAATGACCTTGATGAGTACGATCTTTCTTTGGGTCGTCAATCCCTGGAAATTTTCCTTAAAATTTAGTCGTCAGTCCTTTCTCAAGCTTTTTGGCTTCGGATCAAAGTTATTAGCAGAATCTATTATTGATAAGGCATTCCGCCATGCCTTGCAGGTGGCCATTGGTAAAGTTTATTCGGCAGAAACACTCGGCTTTTTTACCCAGTCCAATAATTTCTGCAATATGCTGGCCAATAATTTCCAGCAGGCAATCCAAAAAGTAACCTACCCGGTGCTGGCCAAACTGCAGGACAACCGGAAGAAGCTCAAGGAAGGTTACCGACAGATTATCATTATGAGTTCTTTTGCCATTATTCCTCTAATGGTCATCATGGGTGTACTGGCAGAGCCATTAATGTTGACGTTTGTTGGCGAAAAGTGGCTTAAATCAGTTCCCTTTCTTCAACTACTCGTTATTGCAGGCATTACCTACCATTTTAATTCCATAAACCTGGATTTATTGCTTGTATTAGGTCGGGTGGATTTGTGTCTTAGACTGGAAGTTATCAAAAAAGTAATTGCTGCCCTTACTATGTTCTTAGGCTACAAATTGTATGACTTATACGGTTTGGTTATGGGTCAGGTTATATCAAATTATATTGCCTTGTTGATCAATACCTATTATTCCGATAAATTTCTCGATTATCCTTTATTGGAACAAATCAGGGACATATTACCCACCATTGTGTTCAGCGCAGTAATGGGTAGCCTCATCTTCATCTTTTTGTATTATGTTCCTCTCCCCAATTCTGTAATTTTATTTGTCGGCTCGGGCCTTGGACTAATGGCGTATATGCTTATGCATTATTTGGCCGATACTAAAGAGATTGCCCTCTTGCGGGAATATATCATTCCCAAAACCATCAAGTTTATCACTAATAAAGCGTAAAAAATGTCTAAAGTAGCACTCATTACCGGCATTACCGGGCAGGATGGCTCCTATCTTGCTGATTTCCTATTACAAAGAGGATATACGGTTTGGGGTATGAAGCGAAGAAGTTCTTCGTTTAATACCGCTCGCATCGATGAATTATTTGCGAATGACCGCCAGGAAGGAAACCCCAGATTTTTCTATTTCTATGGCGATCTGACCGATTCCAGCAATATTATCAGATATATCCAGGAAATTCAACCTGATGAAATTTACAACCTCGCGGCCATGTCGCATGTAAAAGTGAGTTTTGATACACCTGAATATACCGGCAATGTAGACGGACTCGGCACTCTACGTATCCTGGAGGCCGTTCGTATCCTGGGTCTTACGGAAAAAACCAAAATATATCAGGCTTCTACATCCGAATTGTTTGGTATGGTACAGGAAGTCCCTCAAACAGAGAAGACACCATTTTATCCACGTAGCCCTTATGGTGTGGCCAAATTATATGCCTACTGGATGACGGTAAACTATCGGGAAGCCTACAATATGTTTGCCTGTAATGGCATCCTTTTCAACCACGAATCACCGGTACGCGGTGAAACCTTCGTGACCCGAAAAATCACACGGGCGGTTGCCAATATTTCGCTGGGATTCCAGAAAGTACTTTCACTGGGAAATCTTGATGCAAAACGCGACTGGGGGCATGCCAAGGATTTTGTAGAAGTTATGTACCTCATGTTGCAACAAGAAACACCGGAGGATTTTGTTATCGCCACGGGTAAAACCACCTCAGTGCGAGATTTTGTTCGCAAAGCATTCGCTGAAGTAGGAATTACCATCGAATTTAAAGGAAGTGGGGTTAAGGAAATAGGTGTCATTGGTGATATTGATCGTGCTCTTTATGAGCGACTTGCTGAAAAAAGCCCGGATCATTTGAAAAAAGGACAGGAAATTATCCTGGTTGATCCATTTTATTTTCGCCCTACAGAGGTTGACCTTCTGATTGGTGATGCCTCCAAAGCCAAAGCCAAATTAGGATGGGAACCTCGTCATACCCTTGACCAGCTCATTGCCGAAATGGTAGAGAGTGACCTTCAGCGTGTAAAACGGGATCACTACCTGAAGAGAGGTGGTTTTGTTATTTCAAAATTTGTCGAAGACGTATTATAATGAAAATAGCTATTACCGGTGCGACCGGATTTTTAGGTAAGCGAACCGTCAAAAAGCTCCGTGATAGGGGTATCAATCCTGTATTGACTTCCCTGAGCATGGGGGTAGACCTCAGAGATTACCAGCAAACGCTTGATTTCTTCCAATCGGAAAAACCAGAAGTGTTGTTGAATTGTGCCTCATTTGTAGGGGGCATACAGTTCGGTTATAAATATCCGGCTGATTTGTTTGAAAACAATCTCCTGATGAATGTGAACCTGCTAAAGGCAGCCAGAGAATCAGGTATAAAACGTATTGTTAACCCGATTTCCAATTGCGTTTATCCAGCCAAAGCCACACTCTTTAAAGAGGAAGAAATTTGGGATGGTCCGATGCATGATTCTGTCATGGTTTATGGGTTTGTTCGCAAAGCTTTTTGGGTAGGTTCCTGGGCCAATCAACGACAACACGGATTGGATGTTATCAATATTGTCTTATCCAATATGTATGGCCCTGAAGATCACTTTGAGGAGGAGCGCTCGCATGCCTTAGGCGCACTTATCATGAAATTTGTAGAAGCAAAAAGGAGTAATGCCCCTTTTGTTAATGTTTGGGGATCAGGCAAACCAGTCAGAGAATGGTTGCATGTAGATGATGGCGCAGAAGCCATGATCCGCAGTATTGACCTTCCAGCTACTACGGACTTTATCAATATCGGAATGGCTTCCGGAATTTCGGTCCTTGATATGTGCAAACTGATCAAAGAACTCACTGGCTATCAGGGAGAACTCAAACTTGATCTCAGTAAACCCGACGGTGCAGCCTATAAAACGGTCGACGGCAGTAAAGGGGCCGAATTATTAGGCTGGCAACCCCAGGTACCCTTTCGGGAAGGCGTAGCAGAAGCTATAAAATGGTACGAAGCACATCACTAGAGTTGTTTTCTCAATAAAACCAAAAATAATGTCAACAATAACTACAGATCGCCCCAATTTGGCTATCAATGGTGGCAAACCGGTTCAGGAGGAGTCTATCTTAATCCTCAAACCGATGATTACCGAAGAAGATATACAAGCTGTTAGCAATGCCCTTCGTTCCACCTTTGTGAGTGGTGATGGCCCTGCCTGCCGGGAATTTGAAAAAAATCTGGCGGCTTACCTGGGGGTAAAACATGCGCTGTTTCTCAATTCCTGTACCACTGCCCTGGATCTCGCCTTTATGGTTAAAGATTTCCCACATGGCAGCGAGGTCATTGTGCCCAATTTCACGTATACAAGTACGGCACTTGGGCCAGTATTGAATAACCTAAAAATTGTATTGGCCGATGTATATCCCGACAACGGGAACCTGGATGTTCAAAAACTGGAATCCTATATTACGGAAAAAACAGTGGCCATTTGTCCCGTAGATTATGCCGGCAATCCACCGGAAATGGACGAGATCAACGCCATTGCCAATAAACATGGCCTATATGTGGTGCAGGATACAGCCCAATCTATTGGTTCTAAGTACAAAGGACAATATACCGGCAACCAGGCTGATGTTAGTACCTTTTCTTTTCATGGGACTAAAAACCTGACTACCGGAGAAGGTGGAGCACTGGTCACTAATGATGATGAAATAGCCAATCGCATCAAAATTATGCGGGAAAAAGGAACGGATAAATATTCTTTCCTAACCGATAATCAAACACGAGGCTATTACGAATATGTTGATAAAGGCAATAGTTTTGTTCAGTCCAATATCAATGGAGCGCTCGGAATTACCCAATTGGCCAGGCTAGATGAAATGAACAACAAACGCCGGGAAATAGCAGAATATTACCTATCAGAATTAAGCGGTATCAAGGGCCTCGATTTTATAAAAATTAAGGAAGGTGTTGAATCCAATTGGCACCTGTTTGGCATGTTGGTTCCACCTGATCAAAAGTACTGGATTTTGGATGCACTGCGGGCGGAAGGCATACACTGTAACGTACATTACACCCCTTTACATCGCAATAAATATTATCAAGACCTGGGTACAGATAAGGATTTCCCTGGTTCTATGGCGTTTTTCAACCGTTTATTACGCCTGCCCATTTACCCTACTTTGACGATTTCCGAAAGGGAAAAGGTAGTAGAGGCTGTACAAAAAGTTTTTGCTCAAATTTAGAATGACTGCAACATGAAAGTCCTACTTTTTATACCGGAAAATTACTACGGCTTTTTTCATACGATAAAAGATACCTTCACCTCAATTGGTGGAGAAGTACATTCTATCAACTACAGAAGTATTGTCAAAGGTTGGGAAGAAAAAATTAATACGCAAATTTATCGATTGCCGGACAAATACCGCCGGAAATGGGAAAACCATTATTTCAAACGCATCAACGAGCATTATATCGCTGAGTACAACCGGATACAGCCGGATGTTATCTTCGTATATAACAACGAATTGTTGATGCCTGAAACCGTTCAATATTTTAAAAAGAAATCAAAAGTGGTTTTCTTTTTAGGAGATTGCCCTTATTACACCCCCACTAATCGACACTTTCTGCCAATTCTCTTTCATGCTGATGCGATCTTTACCACGGATACTTTCTGGATCAGCGCCCTGAAGAAACTGGGTATAACACAGGGATACCACATGTATCCAAGTTTTCCAAAACAACATTTCAGGAAGCAATTATCTCCTGACCAATACGAAGCATTAAAATCGGAAGTGCTCTATGTGGGAATGTGTTATAAGACTAGCTGGGGGTTAAAAAAGGCCAATTTTCTGAATGCTTTCACCGGTTTTGACTTGCATATTCACGGTGGGGATTCCTGGAAACGTTGGTTTGATCATTATCCTGATTTAAAAGAATATTACAAGGAACGAGATGGGTATATTTCAGTTGAAAAGTTGAATGACATGTATAATGCCACAAAGGTGGCTCCGATTGATGCTAACCCGGGCTTGTTGCATGCAGTACATTGGCGGATGTTAGAAGCCCTGGGTTCGGGAGCTTTACCATTGATGGAGTGGCAACAAGGCGTAGAAGAAATCTTTGGAGGCATCAATGATATTCCTGCGGTTAAAGTCTTTGAAGAAGCTCGGGAAATGACCCGTTTTTACCTGGATCATGAAGACAAAAGGTTGGCAATGGTAGAACAAATGACCAACAGAATAAATAAGAACCATTCGATGGAGAAAAATGCAGCAATGATTCAACAAACCCTCAATATTTAAGCGTGGATATTGCCTTATTTAAGCGTTTAGGCCAGCTTTTTGCATTAATTATTGCGGCCATAATTGCCAATTACTACACGCCAGCTTATGTTAGTGGGGCTTTTTATATAGGTACCTTGATTGCCTATTTTCGATCAGAAAATGAGGCGTTTTGGTTTACCTTTTATTTAGTTCTTGCTGATGGCTTTTTTGGCTTTTTTGGTTTATATGAGGCATTGTTAACCGTGATTCCTGGTCTGCCGCCTATAGAAGTTTCCCAGTTGTATATTCTACTGAGTCTTTTCAAAGCCTATTTGAGACCAGTCACCCATCGGCCATTTTACACTTTTCCCTTACAGGTACTGGGTATATACATTGTTTTCCTATTGATTCAGGGGCATGTCCTGGGGGTTTCGACAGACATGAACGTTCAATTCAGGATTATCAAGTGGTTAATGCCTTTGTTTTTGTTTTATTCTTTGCCAAGGCTTTTTACCAAAACAGACCATTACCGAGACCTCTTTGTCTATCTTTTTCCGATTGCATTTGTAACGTTGGCGGCACAGATTTTCACGATTTCCACCAGTCTTTCCCCGCCCCAGTATTTTGGAATACAGAAGAAAGTATGGTTTGCGATAAAGGTCAGCGAAAGTAAAACCTATCGGGGCTTCTACAACGACAGTATCGTACTCTTCACCTATTTTGCTGCCTTCTTTTTCTTGGCTCATAAAAAGAAATATTTCCATCCATTATATTTATTCGCTGTTATCGCTGCTAATTTCTCCTCTGTTTTCCTTTCTGCTACCCGTGGGTGGACCATCAGTTTTTCATTTATGCTGATTATGTCTTCCATTTTTGTCTTACAAATTAGTGGCAGGCGCCTTGCGGCAATTGTGGTGGTGGGTATTGTTTTTGCATTTGGGGCCCAATCTTTACCTATTATCGGGGTGCAAATTCAAAACTCTTTTAAAAGAATGCTCACCTTGGAAAAACTGGCGGAAGGGGATGCTTCAGCGGGTGGTACACTGATTCGATTGACAGAACGCGGACCAAGGGTGATGAAAAAATGGGAGGAATCTCCGCTGACTGGTTGGGGGTTTTCTAACGAATTTATGGACTACAATGATTTCCACGTTGGCAATCAAAATATTTTATTACACGGTGGTATCATTGGATGGATATTTATCGCTTGGTTTATTGTTTTCTATTTTATGAAACTGTTTTTTCGAAGTGTCAACCTGCCGAGAGGCCATCCAGCCAAGCAGTCATTGTTGGCATTCATTATAGGTTTTATGGCTTGGTTTCTTATTCATTCTTCTTCCCAGCAATTGTTCTCATTGTATAATTATGCCAGCTTCGGTTTAATCCAGGCATCATTTTTTTGTTTTTCCGCGATAATTTATGAAGAATCTCTAAATGAGGCTTCAGAAGAAGAGAACCCGGAAGAAGAACAATTGGATTCGATTTCAGATCAAGAAAAAAGTCTGGATCAAGTCTAATTTAAGCCTTCAAACAAGCTCGAAACGTCTTTTATGTGTGGAATTTACGGTAATACCAAGATAATACCAGCCGAACTAGTAGAAAAAAAACTGGCAAGGGTTCGGTTTAGAGGACCGGACTTTTCACATTGGCACAATTACAATAATAAGGTAATATTTGGTCACAACCGCCTGGCCATTGTAGACCTGGATGCCCGCTCAAACCAACCTTTTGATTATCAACATGTTGCTATTGTCTATAATGGAGAAGTTTATAATTTTAAAGAGATCCGGACGGAGTTGGAACAGCAGGGCTTTCGTTTTACCACGACTTCAGATACAGAGGTCATTTGTGCAGCCTACATTGCCTACGGAAAACAGTGTATCGAACATTTCAATGGCATGTTTGCCTTTGTAATTTACGACAAAAAGGAAAACATACTCTTTGGTGCCCGTGACCGGACCGGTCAAAAACCATTTTATTATAGCCTAAGGAATCAGCACTTTGAGTTTGCCTCTCAGCCTTCACAAATTGCTATTGGTACGAGTCCAGAACTAGATGAACGTGCCATTGCTCAATTTTTAAAATGGGATTATATTTCGGAACCAAAATCTATTTATCGGGATGTTTCAAAACTTCGGGCCGGCTACAGTTTCAGTTATGACTTGCAACACAAGACATTTGCAGATCATAAGTACTGGGATATTTCTACTGAAAATCAATTTTCGAGTATGTCCTTCCCCGAAGCAAAATCAACATTACACCATTTATTGATCGATTCCGTTAAAAAGAGAATGGTGGCCGATGTACCGGTAGGTATTTTTCTTTCAGGAGGGGTTGATTCCTCGTTGATTGCCGCACTGGCCCAGGCTAGTCGGGATGCACCAGTTCGAACCTTTTGTGTCAAATTTGAGGAAGAAACCTTTGATGAAAGTAAATATGCCCGTCAGGTAGCCAATCATTTAAAAACCGATCATACGGAAATTCATTGCAATTATCAGGAAGGCATTGAAATGATTGAAGATCTTTATAAATATTTTGATGAACCCTTTGCCAATGCCTCTGCCCTACCCTCCTTACTGCTGGCCAAATACACAAGACAGCACGTTACCGTTGCTTTAAGTGGTGACGCCGGAGATGAAAATTTCCTTGGGTATAAACGATACGATAAAATACTTGATCGCTCCAAGATATTTAATGTGCCAAGAGGTATCCGCCAACTGATCGCACTTGGATATTCACTTTCGCCCAACCGTAATCTACGTTACGCGCGACCTAAGGGTATTATGGCCAGAGATGTGAATGACTTGTATTACCAGAAAACGGCCACGATGGACGATGAGTGGATTACCAATAGAACGCTGGGTGATAATAAAGAATACTTTCACTATTTGTCTTCTCAAAAACCGCTGTTGGAGCGCATTTCGGATTTTGACATAAAGACCTACCTCATTGAAGATGTAAATACTAAGGCAGACCGGTCAACTATGGCCTATTCATTGGAGGGGCGGTCTCCCCTACTCGATTACCGGATCGTAGAATTTGCGCGGTCTCTACCCACCGATTTCAAATATTATCAAGGCAACAAGAAACACATTCTAAAAGAAGTTCTTTACGAATATATTCCCAAAGAGATATTTGATCGCAAAAAAGCCGGATTTGCTATGCCCCTGCGGTTGTGGTTCAGAGGAAAGTTAAAAAATTACGTATTGGACCTTTTAACAGCGGAAAACTTAAGAGAAATACCAAATATCAATATCCAAAAGGTGTTAAAAATGAGTCGCTTGCACATTGAAGGCAAGGAAAACAACTATGAGATGATTTGGCGGTTACTTGTGCTTATTAACTGGATGAGAAATAATTGAGTGTATGCTAAGAGACGAGGTATCAATAAGTATCCACTTTTCTAGGAGTGCTTTTGCTTCCAATCGTTGTTGAAGAACCTCCTTCCTTAGTTTGACTATGGGCGGGAATCTTCGCCTAGATTGGAAACAAAATCACTATCCTATCGAAATCGGACAATTATTAATCCCGCATCCCTAAAGACCAATAATTGGCCTTCACAATTAAACATTCTACTGGATATAGAGAAACTGCTACTATTCAAAATGAAAAACCTACAGTGGATAGATCTTCAAAACGCCCCCCCATACATTACATCATCTGGCGGATAGGCATCGGTGGTATAGAGCTGGGAGTCAACCATTTTATTCATGAATATAGTAGTAGCCACAAGCTTCATGTTTATGGATTAAGAGCCGTTGAAAACACCATTTACGACGAATCTAAGGTCCATGTAGAATTAGGTGGTTTAAAAAAAGGGAATGCATACATCAACTATTTCAAATATTGCCGGGCAAATAGTCAGGAGTATTTCCACCTGCTTAATGTTGGTCCCATTGTTTTACTCCTCACCCTATTGGCGGGCATTAAAAATCCACTTTACCATATCCGTGGTACCGTATATTGGAATAATAATTTTCAAAAATTATACCTAAAAACAGCCTGGTTGTTGTCTTGGGCATTATCGAGTGTTGTTGGAAAAATCGATTTCATTTGTAATTCCCTGCATGGCATCAGTATTTTTCAAAAAGAGGTACTTCCCCTACAGCCGGAACTGATTTACAACGGTTTTGAAGTAAATACGTACCTTAAGAAAAGGCACCTACGTACCCAACTAAAACGTATTGCCTATATTGGCCGCTTACATTCAGGAAAAAATGTACACCTGGTCATTCGTTTATTCAATAGCATCGCCAAAGACCACCAGGGCTTAGAACTTCATCTGGCTGGTGATGGGTCTCTAAGACCTGAGTTGGAAGCTCAGGCTCAACAAAGTCCTTACCGGGATCAGATCTTTTTTCATGGACATGTTGATGATGTGCCCTCCTTTTATGCCTCCGCTGATTTATTTCTATTCCTTAGTGCCTATGAATCATTTGGCAATGTATTGGCTGAAGCACTTTTGACAGGGTTGCCTGTTCTGACTAGTAATATTCCTGTATTTGAGGAAATTCACGGAGGCGAGGCTGCTTTTTTATTAGGTGATCCAGATGATTATCCTGCTTTGGAAAGAAATTTGGCGGATGCAATAGCAAGGTTCCCGGAATTGGCAGATAAAGCTTATAAAACGAGTGATTACGTTCGTGAAAAATTTGATATCCAAAAACACCTGAGTGAAATAAACCGGATTTATGAGAAAAGACAGTAACAAAACACGAAAGTGAAGAATCCTCAAAACACAACTCCAATACATTATATCTTTTGGGAAATTGGTATTGGTGGCATTGAGTTGGGTGTCAACCACTTTGTCAATAAATACGCCCGTCAACGAAAACTCTATGTTTATGGATTAAGAGCGAAAGAAAATAACCTTTACGATGAATCCAAAGTAAAAGTGGGATTGGGAGGATTAAAAAAGGGCAATCCTTATGTCAATTATTTCAAATACTGCAGAGTCCATCATAAGGATAATTTCCACCTGCTTAGTGCCGGGCCAGTAATTTTACTCCTCACCCTACTGGCTGGTGTCAGAAGGCCAATATATCATATCCATGGTACCATTTACTGGAAAAGTAAATCGCAAAAGATTTACCTGAAAGCGGCCTGGTTATTGTCCTGGATGCTGTCAGGAATATTGGGAAAAATCACCTTTATTGGCAACTCCCGTCACAGTTCCGGCATTTTCAATAAAAAAGTCCTACCGGTGCATCCAGAATTGATCTATAATGGTTTTGAGGTAAGCACATTTCTGGAAAAAAAACATCTTCGTACCAAGCTGAAACGTATCGTTTACATCGGTCGACTCAATCGGGGTAAAAATGTGCACCTCGTGATCCAATTATTCGAAAGTATTGCCAAAGATTATCCGGAAGTAGAATTGCACCTTGCCGGGAATGGTCCGTTGCGATCCGAGTTGGAAGCTCAAGCCCAAAAAAGCCCCTATGGTGATCGGATTTTCTTTCATGGTTTTATACGAGATGTGGCCTCTTTTTATGCTTCTGCCGATTTATTTATTTTCCTGAGTGCCTATGAATCATTTGGCAACGTACTGGCTGAAGCGCTGTTGACCGGACTACCCATTCTCACCAGCAATATCCCCGTTTTTGAGGAAATTCATGGTGGGAAGAAAGACTTTTTACTCGGTGATCCGAATGATTACCCTACCCTGGAGAAAAATTTGGCGAAAGCCATCCGTCAATTTCCGGAACTGGCTCAGCAGGCATACTCATCCAGTGAATACATTCGCGAAAAATTCAACATACAAAAGCATCTAATTGAAATTGAACGGATTTATGAAAAATATTAGTCCGCTAGTCATTTATTATCATTCTGTAGCTCCTGATTATTTTGAAGGATGGCCTTTTAAGTTTTTGACCCACAAACTCCAAGATTTTGAAGACCAATTGGTGTATTTAAAAAAACACCGGATAGCTACCGTATTTTTAGACCGATGGCTGGCCATTCGGAGAGGAGAAACTATGTTGGAAAATAAAGAGGTTTGTCTTACTCTCGACGACGGTTTTTTGGATAACTGGGTATATGTTTTTCCTCTGGTTAAAAAATACAAGATGCGCATTACCCTCTTTGTCGCTCCGGAATGTATAGACCCCAATGAAGCCGTCAGACCTACACTGGAAGATGTATGGAATGGCAAATGCCAGCTATCAGATCTCGAAGGAAGGGGATTTGTAAACTGGAGTGAACTAAAAATCATGCATGAATCGGGCTTAGTGGATATCCAATCTCACACGATGAGCCACGACAAATACATTGCTTCCCCGGAAATAAGTAGTTTTTATTATGGCGGAGCCAATGGTGTATATCCGATCTGGAATGCTGTGCCTGGTATAAAACTCCGCTATATGAAGGATGACCAATTTACCAGCCGGCTTTCCTGGGGTACCCCTCTATTTAAAGAAGAATCGGCAGCCACTGTTAGAAAACATACGATTAACCCGGAATTTATTCAGGAAGCTGCTTCCCTGGCTAAAAAATTCGATTTGTCCAATCTCGAATACCGAGCAACTTATGAGCAAGAAATAAAAGAATTGCACCAGACCTACCATAGGAAACATCAGCTGATCGCAAGTATCGAATCTGCTGATGATTATCAAAAACGACTTGAGTATGAAGTTGTTGATTCCAAAAAGATTATCGAAGAAAAGTTACAAAAGCCCGTACATTTTCTTTGTTGGCCACATGGTGATAATACACAAGAAGCTCACGATTTGGCCAAAAAAACAGGCTATCTGGCCACTACTTCTGGAAAGATGACCAATGAAGCGGATAAAAATGACCGTATCCCCAGGATTGGTGCTGTATGGCGCCATTCCCGCTGGCTCAACAAGCAAAAAATCCACTATAAATTGGCCAGCCACTATCGACAACAACCTTTTTATGCTATCTGGCTGGCGAATGAATTTAAAAACCAAATGCTTAACAAAAATTAATGTTTTTTTACCTCGATTACCGTTTTAAAGGTACAACACTATCAAGCCCAAAGGTAGTGGAGAAGATACCGGAACCTTCGGAGCTTCATGAGCAACACTTGTTCATCCAGTGTGGGCCTCAACGATTGGTATCCTGGGAATTTGCCGGCGACAAACTGCTCATTCTCGGCGATCCGATCTTTAACGCAAATAAGACGATACCAGCTTCTATTTTGCAATCTTCAGGTAGTCTGGATGAATCCTTGTTATATGAACGGATAAAAGGACATTATTACTGGTTTTTTTTCCAAGACCAAGAGGTTCGATGTGGCACTTCTTTTGGTGGAATTTTTCCAATTTATTATGAAAAAAATGACCACGGTATAAAAATCTGTTCCTCTGCTTTTTATCTCGCAGAGCAAAAGGAACACCTTACCCCCAGCAAAAGGAATTTGTTGGAACGCTTACTGTTCAATTATACTTTTTTTGACTCCAGCTGGTGGGAGGAAATTTTGCTACTGCCTGCTCATCGATATCTTCATCTTGATAAACAGGGTGCTGGAATAGAGGGGGAGTTTGAAGTAAGTAACTACTTTGGCCAGGTAGAGGATCGCTCCAAAGATAGCCTTGAACGGCTGGGGGCATTATTCCAGAAGGAAACAGAACTATTTTTTCCGGATGCCCCTTTTGCGATTTCATTGACAGGAGGTTTTGATGGGCGAACCTTGGTAGCTGCAAGCCTGAAGGCAAATAAATCATTTAAAACATATAGTTTTGGCCGGCCGGGCTCTTCAGACGTAACGGTCCCGGACAAACAATCCCAAAAGTTGGGCATTAGCTATTACCCCATCTACCTGGATCAGAAATATGTACGAGAAGAAGCGCTAGAGGCGGGCAACAATTTTTTATCCTTAACGGGCTACAACGGCAACTTCGGGCGGCCACATTACGAATATGCTGCACGGCAACTATCCCAGGAAGTTGATTATATCCTGACCGGTAATTTTGGCAGTGAATTGTTCAGAGCACTCCACCTACCCGGAGTAATGATGAGTGAAGCATTAATTACGACTTTTTCGGCCAAAGACAATTCATGGAAAGATGTACTCAAATTGAAAACTGCCCAATGGGACAGTACATTTTTTGAAAAAGAGCTGGATGCATTAATAAGTGACCTGGAGCAGTATCAAAAAAAACGGAATGACTGGGACCCCAACCATAAGTTCTATGACTTTGTATTCAACGAAATTTTCCGCAAATATTTTGGCCCCGAATTGGTCATGCAAAGTCACTATTTTAACAATCGAACGCCCTACCTCAATCTGGAATTCTTTCGGGAACTCAACCGGACGATCTGGTCGGGTGTACATGCCCGATTGTTTGAAAAAATGAAAAACAAACGGATGAAAGGACAAATGTTTTATGCCTCCTTCATTCGACAAAGTCATCAAAAAATGTACCACCTGTCAACCAACAAAGGGTATAGTCCTGCTGAGGTGATGGAAAAATGGCGTTTTCCGTTCCTAGTCAGCAAGGTGGTCATGAAAAAATTTATTCAAAAACCTGAAATGGATAGCAATTCTGTGGAAGCTTTTTTCCGCAAGGATTATAAAAAACTCGCTCAGCATATTTCCCCTCAATCTCCCCCCTTCCTGACGAAACATTTGCAACGTTCACATACTGAAATCAGTCGTGGGCAAAATATACAGGAATGGGTCCGGTTTTATTCTATCCTTGTAGGATGGGAAGCTGCTCAATCGGCAGGTTCCACCATTTCTCAAAGTACCATATCCTCCTAATGAAAGCTTCTTTTCAAACTTCGTTTCCCGATGAAAAATTTTGGGAAGCCTACCAGCAGCTATGGTCTAACAGCAAACATCGCTCCCCTTTTCAGGTTCGACATTTTATTTATTTCCTAGCAAATAGATACCGGAACAAGCTGTGCATTTATCAGTGTTTTCGCGAAGGAACCCTCATTGGAGCAGCCTTTTTCAAAAAGGACAAAGGCTCCTATACTTTCTTAAGTGAAGTTAAATCGGATCACAACTACTTTGTTCTTGATCAAAGTTGTTCTTCCACGGAGCTCGAATTCTTCTTTCAGCAGTTTTTTCAGGAGATCAAAAAAAGGCAATGGGCATTTACCTTGAATAACCAACCAAGTTGGGAGGAATACATGGCACCCTTTATTGATGCAGGAGAAAAAAGCGGCCTCTTTTGGAATAACGCTCCCTATTCGGTATGTCCTACGCTAAAAGAAACCTCAGGACAAAGTCTTTTTGAACGGTTTAATCAATCCCGGGAATTGAGGTATCGGGTTAATCGGATGAAGAATCAACAAGAAGCCACATTTGAGGTATTTCGTGAAGATGAAGACCTGGAGGAATGGGTAGAAGCGTTTTGCAGGTTGCATATTCTTCGGTGGGAAAATACAACAAGCCCGTCGCGATACATTGACCCTGAACAGCGGAGTTTTCTCCTGAATTGTCTGAGTGCCTGGATTGCTGATCGCGTTCTCGTTCGCTTTTCAGTTAAAATAGGAGATGGAACCAGAGTTGGTTTTGTTATTTGTTTGATTCAGAACGATACCCTGATCCACCATACTACTGCTTATGATGATGCCTATCGCAAATACAGCCCGGGAAAAGCCTTGCTGCATTTTATTGGAGAATGGATGGCAGAAGCCGCATTAAAAAATCTGGATTTTGGACAAGGCAATGAAAAATACAAATATGAATTTACCAATACAGAACCCATTTTGAATCGGATTTTCATTTCCAGTCCACTAAAACTCCCATTTATTCTTAAAGCTAAAATTTCCCGATCCATCAGGGATAACGAAAAGCTTAGGAAATTTTTCAGAGAAAGGATTAAACCACTAACCCAAAAAGTGAGGTCTTAGAGCTTATTTAGAGACCTTTTACACCATGGATAACCTATGAAAAAACTTCATTTTGCTATATTAAAAAGTGAATTTGAAGATGAGCATCTTCAGCAGTGGGAAAATGCCTGTGAGGAAAGAAGTGATTTAATAAGCTGGGAAATTATCGACCTCACTCGTGCAGACTGGTTGAAACAAATAAAAAGCAAAAACATTGACGGTTTGTTAGCATTGCCACCCAATATCACTAATGCTTTCAAAAGTTTGTATGACGAACGTGTCACGATTCTTCATGAAGAGTGTGGCATTCCCGTATTTCCCTTCCTCGGTGAGATCAAGGTCTATGAAAATAAAAAATACCTATCGTATTGGCTAGCTGCTCACAACATTCCCCATCCACAAACGAATGTCTTTTACCACAAGCAGGAAGCGCTTAATTTCCTAAAAGATAGTCCTTTGCCGATTGTAGGTAAAACTAATATAGGCGCTTCGGGGCATGGCGTAAGCATATTGAAAAGTCGCCAGCAAGCAATTGAGTATGTCAACAATACTTTTTCAGGCAAGGGTTCAACCCGTAAAGTTGGCCCCAACTGGAAGAAAAAAGGTTTCGCAAAAAGGGTCTTTAAAAAATTGTTGAACCCCGGAGCATTTAAGGCCAAACTCAAACAATATCAGCATCAAAACACTGAAAAACAAACCGAATACGTGATACTTCAGGAGTTTATTGCTCATACTTTTGAATGGCGTTGCGTTCGCATTGGTGATTCCTTTTTTGCGCATAAAAAGATGGTAATGGGTGAAAAGGCTAGTGGTAGCCTCATTAAAGGCTATGAAAATCCACCCCTCGAATTACTGGATTTTGTAAAAGAAGTCACTGACCTGAAACATTTCCGCTCACAATCAGTAGATATCTTTACTACGCAAGACGGTCGTTATCTGGTCAACGAGATGCAGTGCACTTTTGGCCAATCTGATCCATATCAAATGCTGATTGATGGAACTGCCGGCAGATATATTATAAAAGATGGGGAATGGCTTTTCGAGGCCGGAGATTTTAATCGCTATGAATGTTTTTTGCTACGACTCGATTATTTTTTGGAAACACTAGTGCCTTCAGCATTAAGGAATTGACAGTCCCGAAGGTACTTACCCTCAGCAATATTATTACGATATGAAGATATTATTCGTGGTAAGTGGAAATGATGATCGCTATACTATTGCACCATTTATTAAATCGCAGGGAGAATCGCTGGTAGAAAGAGGTATGGAGGTAGACTATTTCCCTATTATTGGTAAAGGAGTAACAAATTATTTAAAAAGTATCGGCAAATTAAGGGCTCATCTCCGAAACCAGTCGTATGACCTAATCCATGCTCACTATTCCCTTTCGGGATGGGTCGCGGTATTAGGTTCAAAAAAGATACCGGTGGTACTTTCCTTGATGGGTGACGATGCTTTAGGCACTTTTAAGGGGGTCAATAAAGTGGAATTCAAAAGTCGCATCTTAGGTCTTTTAGCACAATTCATTCAACCCTTTGTGTCAGCGATTATTACCAAATCTGCCAATCTGGAAAAATTTGTTTACCGAAAAAAAATTTCTTATCTGATTCCGAATGGTGTAAGGTTAGATCAGTTCCGAATTGATCAATCCATTAAACGAAGTGATTTGGGATTAGAAGAAAATAAAAGATATGTTTTATTTTTGGGGAGCCCCAATGATGAAAACAAAAATTTCAGCCTGGCTCGGGGGGCTGTGGCCTGTCTCAAGCAACCTGATGTAGAATTAATCAATATTTACGATGTCCCTCACGATATTGTCGTAAAATATTTAAACCTCGTTAATGTTTTTGTGCTCTGTTCTTTTAGTGAAGGTTCTCCAAATGTAGTGAAGGAGGCAATGGCCTGTGGGTGTCCTATGGTTGTAACTCAAGCGGGAGATGCAGCATGGGTAGTTGGCAATACTCCTGGTTGTTTTGTAGCCTCTTACGAACCCGCAAACTTTGCTGAACAATTGGGTAAGGCTTTGCAATACGGTAAAACGCATTGCAAAACACCTGGCCGGGACCGAATCATTGAATTAGGCCTGGATGCAGGGAGTATAGCAGATAAGATCATCTCAATTTACCAAACTCTTAAAGAAAACAAGTAGGAAAATGTGCGGCATTTCAGGTATTATTAATTTCAATGGTTCACAGGTACAGGAAAGTCACCTTACCCAAATGATGAAGGTCATGAAACACCGTGGTCCGGATGACAACGGTACTTTTGTGGAAGACAATATCGGTCTGGGTTTTGTTCGATTGAGTATCATTGATCTCACCAAAGCAGGGCATCAGCCTATGTTTTCGCCCGATGAGCGGTACGTCATGATTTACAATGGGGAGATTTACAACTACATAGAACTAAAGGAAGAACTCAGGGGATTGGGTTTTAGTTTTCAAACCAAAACAGATACAGAAGTATTGCTGACAGCCTACCGGGCTTGGGGTGAAAATATGTTGCATCGCCTCAATGGCATGTGGGCTTTTGTAATTTACGATCGGGTGGAGAAAACGATTTTTGGCGCAAGGGATCGATATGGCATCAAACCATTCTATTATTGTATGGACGATGATCGCTTCATTTTCGGCTCTGAAGTTCCCTGCATCCTTGAAGTTTTAGGTAAAAAACCTACTCCCAAATTGGGGCCTATTTTTGACTTTATGGTTTTTGACCGGACCGATCAAACCAATAGTACCTTCTTTGAAGAAGTAAAAAAACTGAATCATGGCCATTGGTTTAAAATCAAAATTGCCCCAGGGGAAAGTAATAGTGGTCAGGAGTTTCAGCTGGAAAAGTGGTACGACATTCGCAAAGAGCTAAAACCACCCTTTAAAAACCCTGCTGAATTCTGGGATTCTTTTTCCAATTCATTAGGATTAAGGCTTCGAAGCGATGTGCCTATCGGCGTTTGTTTTAGTGGTGGGCTTGATTCGTCAAGTATCGTTAGCGGGTTGCTAAAAGACTACCAGATGCATGACCTGAATACTTTTTCTGCAATTTATGGCGCAGGAAAATTTGGAGACGAATCCGAATTTATCAATCAGTATCAAAATCTTCTGAAAAACATGCATTTTGTTTATCCGGATGAAAACAGCTTGCATGAGGACATTTCAAATTTCGTTTTTGCACATGGTGAACCAGTTCCAAGTACCTCTCCCTATGCCCAATTCAAAGTCATGGAATTGGCTCATAAACATGTAACCGTTACGCTAGATGGACAAGGGGCTGATGAGGAACTTGCCGGTTACCACTACTTTTTTGGCTACCATTTCAAAAATCTTTTATTAAGTGGGAAATTGGGCAGGTTAGCTTCTGAAATGGGGCATTACATGAAGAATCACCGTTCTTTATATGGGTTAAAAAGTCTTTTGTTTTTTCTGTTACCTGCCCATCAACGTACCTTTCTGAGGGCTTTTGAAAAAGGGTACATCGATCGTGATTTCTACCAGGCTCATGCAGCACAAAGAAAAGTCATTGTAGAAGACTTATATGGCTCGCCCAATCTTCAGGAGGCACTGATCAATCATTTTGAATACAAGCTTGAACATCTCCTTAAGTGGGAAGACAGCAATTCAATGTGGTTTTCTATTGAAGCAAGGGTGCCTTTTTTAGATCATAATTTGGTAGAACGAACGCTGACTTTGCCGGATGAATTTTTAATCAATAAAGGGATGACCAAACACATCCTTCGGGAAGCAACCAAAGGTATTCTGCCAGAAAAAATTCGAATGCGACGGGACAAAACCGGATTTGGCACACCACAAGATGAATGGTTCAGAACACCGGTATTTCAAAAATATATCAATGAACTGATCAATTCCGAGTCTTTTGCTTCGCGCAACTTGATGAATATCGAAAATGTGAAAACCATCTATAAGGATCATGTCAGCCGGAAAGGCAATCATGCCAAAATAATCTGGAAGTGGATTCACCTGGAAAATTGGTTTCGGCAATTTGTTGACTAACCTGATCCTTTTCCACCTAATCAGGGTGTTGTCAAAGAACCAATAAAACATGTTCAAAAAACTTCTTTTCAAGAGCCTCAGATTTTCTGGCTTGCCTCTGCTTTTTCGGGAAATCGTACAAAGAAATAAGGTTACAATCTTGCTCTTTCACGACATTTCCCCCGAAGTTGCCCGCCAAACATTTACCTTTCTGGCCAAGCGTTATAACATCATTAGCATCAATGACTTTGTACAAGCTTGTCATCAAAACCATCAACTGCCTGACAAGGCTATGATTTTGACTTTTGACGATGGCCACTTGGGCAATTATGGCCTGTTGACGGTCATCCGGGAATTAAATATACCAGTGAGTATATACTTGTGTGCCGGTATTATGGATACCAACCGCCATTACTGGTTCGCTTTTCCACATCCAGAAGTTTCTTCATCGGCCTTAAAAAAGGTATCCAATAAGAAAAAATTGGAAATTCTGGCAGCGGCCGGTTTTCATCCCGAAAAAGAATTCCCTGCTCCTCAGGCCATGAATAAAGGACAGATTGAGGCAATGAAACCTTTTGTTAGCTTTCAGGCACACACTATGTTTCATCCCATTTTACCCCAATGTGATGATAGCGAAGCTAATTTTGAAATCGCTCATGCCAAGCGAGTGTTAGAAGAGCAATTTGAGCTGGAAATTACCGCCATTGCCTATCCCAACGGCGACTATTCCGAAAGGGATATTGCTATAGCCCGAGAAGCCGGTTATCAATGTGGCATTACTGTAGATTATGGCTTTAATACTACCAAAAGTGATTTATTTCGCCTAAAACGCCTAAGTGTAAACGACACAAATAATCTTGATGAATTGAGTGTAAAAGCT
This sequence comes from Saprospiraceae bacterium, assembly GCA_021604865.1. Classification (GTDB taxonomy): domain Bacteria; phylum Bacteroidota; class Bacteroidia; order Chitinophagales; family Saprospiraceae; genus BQJU01. Next base: position 25,295 of record BQJU01000007.1, read on the forward strand.
AGTGGCGTATGGGCATTTTTCAAACAAATATTCAAATAGACTAGCCCCATGATAAAAATCCATACCCAATTTCAACAATTCCAACAAGACAAACACTTTGGCCTCTTTGAAGATTTTGTCAACAGCCATGCTTTTGGAAATTTCTTTCAAAGTTCATCCTGTTTTCAATATTTGGAGGATGTACCTGGTTATGCTCCATTTTTGATCACCTCTCATGATGAATCGGGAGCCATACAAGGCTCATTGCTGGGCGTTTTTCAATCAAATGGCAGCAACATAAAATCATGGTTTTCCCGGCGACTAATCGTCTGGGGTGGCCCATTAGTCAAACAAAGCGATGAAACAATTCAACATAAAATTGCCCATGAATTGATTCAAACATTAAATCAACACGCTACAGGAAAGGCCATTTACATCGAATTCAGAAACTTCTTTGATACCACAGCTTATCGCAATGTTTTTGAAGCCAGTGGTTTCCAGTTTAAAGAACACCTGAATTATTTGGTAAAAACAGATGAAGAAGCTGCGGTAAGGAAAAGGGTGAGTAAAAGCCGAATGCGCCAGATTAAATCGAGCCTGAATGCAGGAGCAACCATAGCAGAGGCCGCTTCAAAAGAGGAAGTCATTACATTTTATGGAATCCTGGAAAAACTCTACAAAGAAAAAGTCAAAAAACCACTTCCTGCATTGGAGTTATTCCTGAAGCTTCGGGAATCACCGGCAGCTAAATTATTTGTTGTCAAACATGAAGAACAGGTTGTTGGAGGAATCCTGTGTCCGATTTTTAATGATACCATCATTTATGAGTGGTATGTCTGCGGTGAAGACGGTTTGATCAAAGGATTACATCCTAGTGTTTTAGCGACCTGGGCACCTATTGAATTTGGGTTGAAAAACAACTATAGTCACTTTGATTTTATGGGTGCTGGCAAACCTGATCAGGATTATGGCGTCCGTGAATTTAAGGCTCGTTTTGGGGGCGAGGAAGTAGGTTATGGCCGCTATGAAAAAATCGTCAATAAATCCCTTTACAAAGCCGGAAAACTTGGTTTAAAGCTCTATCAAAGCATAAAATAATGAGGATCATCATCGATATTGGGCATCCGGGGCACGTTCATTTGTTTAAAAACTTGGCCCATCTACTGACTCGCGATGGAGTGGAAATATTATTCACTGCCCGGGATAAGGAATTTGAGCTGGAATTATTGCGGGCTGAAGGCTTCCAATTTAAAAGTTTTGGCAAACATTATAAAAGCATATACGGTAAAATTTGGGGCCTTGTCAAGTTTGATTTGCGCATGTTATGGGAAGGCCTGCGGTTCAAACCCGATCTATGGATCAGTCATGGATCGATCTATGCTGCCCATGCCGCATTCTTTCTAGGCAAAAAACACTTGTCTTTGGAAGATTCCGGAAATATGGAGCAGATCGTAATATACAGACCCTTTACCGATGTAATCCTGACTCCGGATGTCTTACCAGAAGAATTGGGGCCCAAACAAATCAGGTATCGGGGGTACCACGAAATTGCCTACCTGCATCCTGATTTTTTCACACCCGATCCAACCCTTTATAAATGGCTGGCATTACCTGAAGGAGAAAAATATGCTATTATCCGGCTTGTCTCCTGGAATGCAACCCATGATGTAGGGCACCAGGGACTAAGCAATGCGGATAAAGTCAGGTTGGTTGAAAGGTTGTCAAAAGATATGCGCGTTTTTATCACTTCAGAAGCTGCGCTACCTCCAGAACTACTGAAATACCGAATCAAAATAGCCCCGGAAAAGCTTCACCATGCCCTTTATTATGCCAACATCGTGGTAAGTGAAGGAGCAACCATCGCTTCTGAAGCCGGTGTATTGGGCACCCCAACGGTTTATATTAATTCCATTCCCAGGAGCTATTGTCAGGACCAGGAAAAATATGGATTGGTTTTTAACACCAATGATTCAGCCAAGGTTTTTGAGCACGTGGAAACTATCCTGCAAGCAGATCGGGCCTCTTTCAGGGAAAATGCAAAAACGTTGATTCAGGAAAAAATCAATGTAACCCGGTTCCTTTATGATTTTATCGTCAATCGTTATGATCAAATCCCCATAAAGGAAGATAACACCCAAACCGCGTCCTAAGCTATGTTATTCAACTCTATCGATTTTGCGATTTTCCTTCCAATCGTGTTTCTACTCTATTGGCTGGTTGCAAAAAACAACCTCAAAAGAAGGAATGTATTATTGTTGGTTGCCAGTTATTTATTCTATGGCTGGTGGGACTGGCGGTTTCTTTCCCTGATCGTTTTTAGTTCATTTGTTGATTTTTTTGTTGGCCATTACCTGGGGAAAGAAGAAGTCCCCGCTAAAAGAAAATTACTGTTGTGGACCAGCATTCTGATCAACCTTGGCTTTCTTGGTTTTTTTAAATATTACAATTTTTTTGCCGAAAGCCTGGTCGATGCCTTTACCTTTTTCGGCCAAGGGTTCCAATTAAGTACCCTCAATATCATCTTACCCGTTGGGATTAGCTTTTATACCTTCCAAACAATGAGCTATACGTTGGATATTTATCAGAAAAAGTTTGAACCAACGGATGATATCATTGCCTTTTTTGCATTTGTGAGCTTTTTTCCACAATTGGTTGCCGGCCCCATTGAACGGGCAGCACACCTTTTACCTCAGTTTCACGAACCAAAACACTTCAGTTACCAACTGATTTCAGAAGGGCTGAAAAAGATGCTGTGGGGACTGTTTATGAAAGTAGCCGTTGCCGACCGTTTGTCTCTTTATGTCGATGCAATTTACAATAACGTTGACATGCATACCGGACTATCCTTCGTGGTAGCAACTATCTTTTTTGCTTTTCAAATTTATTGTGATTTTGCTGGTTATTCCCTGATTGCCATCGGTTGTGCTCAAATATTCGGATTTGATCTAATGGAAAATTTCAGACGACCCTATTTGTCAGGATCGTTTAAGGAGTTTTGGGGGAGATGGCACATTTCCTTGTCCACCTGGTTTAGAGATTACGTATACATTCCCTTGGGAGGAAGCCGTGTTTCCACATCACGCCAATATTTCAATTTGTTCACCACCTTTGTAGTTAGTGGTTTGTGGCATGGGGCCAATTGGACATTTATCGCCTGGGGAGCCATTCACGGATTGTATCAGATTATTGAAAAGGGCGTGCTAAAAATAAACACCAAAAAAAGGGCTGGATTTTTCCGTATCCTTCTCGTATTTCTCTTTACCTGTCTGGCCTGGATTTTTTTCCGGGCAGCCAATATCCAAGACGCCCTACAAATTTTAAGTACCATATTTACCGATCCGGGCAGCCAAATCCACATTGGCGATAAGGGGATTTTTGCTTTCTCCATCCTCGGCATCATGATTTTGTTTACCGTCGACTTTATGCAGGAATTCTATCCCGAATTCAAGGTGTTGAATCACCCAAATGTGGTGGTGCGTTTTGCCTGTATATCCGTATTGATTCTCTACATCGTTGGCCTTGGGGTATTTGATGGAAGCCAATTCATTTATTTTCAATTTTAAGCAGTGAAAAAACTGGCAATCAATCTAAGTATTTTACTGGTGATCCTGGCAGTAACAGACCGGGCATTGGGGGGAATATTAGACATCATTCGAGACAATGCACCTGATGGCAGATACTTCAAAGCCAGGTACTCTCTGAATGAATGTGACGAAGACATTATTATCTTGGGAAGTTCTCGGGGTGAAAGTAATTATGCACCCTATCTCATTGAGGATTCTTTAGGCATGACTTGTTGGAATGCCAGTCGGGGTGGGCAGGGACTCTCCTATTTTCGTTGTATGGAGGAAGGTATTCTAAATCGCTATACGCCAAAATGGCTCATTCTAAACATTGAAGCGGATATTCTTGACTATGCTCCACTTAATGAACATGCCGGATTTCTGCGTCCCTTCTACAACAAACATCCCGAAATCCGCCCTATTCTCAATGAAATCTCCTGGTCGGAACCATTGCTCATGAACTCCAGGCTATATGCCTACAATTCCAGCTTTTATTATTTAATGCGTCCTTATCTTATCGAAGGGCTCGATGGAAAATCCATTGACAAAGGATGGAAACCGCTACTTGGCAAGCTTAATGAAGCGACCGTTGCCCCATTTAGCATCATCAATACTCAATTGCCATTAAATGAGGCAGCAGTCCGTTCCTTCGAAACCTTTATTAAAAGGATAGAACAAACAGATTGTCAGTTGTTTATGGTGGTTTCTCCAAACTATGGCGAGCAAGTAAAGACCACTTCCACCATGCAATACTTGAAGGCATTCTCCGAAAAACACAACATTCCTATGTTTGATTATTCTGCGGACAATTTCCTAACCAGACATCCGGAATATTTCAATGATGTACAACACCTCAATAAAGAGGGAGCCATTTATTTTACCAGGCAACTTATCAGCAAATTGAAACAAGAGTGATGAAAAGATATTTAAAATACGTAAAAAGAAAATATGCAAACCTGAGTTTTTCCAAAGAACTGAATATTCAACTCAATGAACCGATCGTCTCATTTACTTTCGATGATGTACCCGGTTGTGCATTCACCAATGGAGGAAATATTCTAGCCAAATCAGGCTATGCAGGAACTTTCTATATCGCCCTCTCTTTTCTAGATTCGAATGATCAGGCTTTTCGATTTTCTACTTCTCAACTACAACAAGCCATTCAGGAAAAACACGAATTAGGAGGCCATACACATAGCCACATTGATTTGAGTCAAACTAGTTTTAGCAAGAGCGTTCAGGATATAAAAGAAAACCAGCGCAAATTAAATAACCTTTTTCCGGAATTACGTCTTGAAAATTTCTCCTATCCCTTTGGCTCACAAACCAAGGCAATTAAACAATTTGCCGGGCAATACTTTAAGAGTGCCCGGGGGATTGAACCAGGTTTAAATATAGGTAAAACCGATTTGCTAAACCTGAAGGCGAATAGACTCTACGAAAAAAGTGTTCCGTTAACCGAAGTTTATCGTCAGATTGAAGAAGCCATTCAACGAAAGGCCTGGCTCATCTTTTACACCCATGATGTCAAAGAGAATCCTTCAAAATACGGCTGTTCACCTCTGTATTTCAAATCAATAGTCGAGGTTTGTAATGACCTGGGATTAAAGGTTTTACCTGTCAGAGAGGTTTTAACATTGATTGAAAAAGAAAACAATTTAGCATTCAACCATGCGTGATTTTACGTTGAGGATATATCGGGAGTTATTAGAAAGTCTCCAATCAGCCGGATTTCAATTTCAGACTTTTGAAGCGTTTATTAAATCCCCGGCTACCCGAGCCATCTTGTTGCGTCATGATGTAGATGATAGAAAATTACATTCCCTCGAATTTGCCAGAATCCAACATAACATGGGCATCAAGGGAACTTTCTATTTTCGGATGGTGCCACAAAGTTTTGATGAAGGAGTCATCAAAGAGATTTACGATCTGGGCCACGAGGTAGGTTATCATTATGAAGATATGGATTTTGCCAATGGGGACCCGGATCAAGCCATTCAGTTTTTTGAAAAACACCTCAAAAAATTAAGAACAATTGTACCTGTTGAAACAATCTGCATGCACGGCAGTCCACGGTCAAAATACGACAATAAAGATGTCTGGAAAAAATACAATTATCAGGATTATGATATCATTGGTGAGCCATATTTTGATCTGGATTTTAATACTGTTTACTACCTCACTGATACCGGACGAAGATGGGACGGTTACAAGGTAAGTGTTCGGGACAAAGTACAATCCAGCTTTGAGTTATCCTTCCATAGTACTGCAGAAATCATTACAGCTATACGGGAAAATAAACTTCCCGAAAGGACAATGATCAACTTCCATCCACAAAGATGGACCGATGAGTACCCCCTTTGGGTCAAAGAAAAATACATACAACAGATCAAAAATATAATAAAGTACTATCTGATTAAATTTCGTTAAAAACCCTTCGCCAACTACCCCTTTTCAACATTTCTTCAACGGATAAAATTCTTTCCTATTTTTAGGACTGAAGTATCCGTAGCTATCCATTTTTTAAAAACCCTTCCTTATTTATTGTTTCATTTGATCAACCCAATTAGATGATTTTCATCTATATTAAAAATTTAGCTTTAATTAACCGTTTTTTAGCTGCATAGTTCGGTCACATATATGACTTTGGCAGGATTGTGAAGGATATAAGCTTTAACTTTGTCATGAATCTTTTAGGTTAGTAATCTCCCAGACAAATTTCACATGGAACTTCACCAATAAAGGGAGGCGAAATTAAGTAGCACATGTTGCTTGCTAACCATTAATTTTAATCAAGTGTCGATATAAGTCTGTTTATGGCATCTAAAGGTCTATTTTATAATATGCTTTTAGAGATCACCATAACAGGACTCAATGACTAAGCTAAAAACTTCGGTATTCCATACTGAGAATTGATAGAATTATACCCCAATTTTATCAACCCCTTCGTATTAGCTTAGATTAAAATCCCCCTTTAAAAAAACTTTTTGTGTGTTATTGGTCCTTGCCAATATCCAATCAGACGAATTATTTCTCAAGGAATAATTTACAAAACCGGATAAGTTATCAGGACTTTACCTGAAGGGATTTTTATTAAAAACCATGAAAAACTCGAAACCCCTATGATTGTTTTACAAACACTCTCTGTCAGTTACCCATCCCCCCCGGTAGCAGCTGAAAACATTCCGCTCAATGTCTCAACCTTTGTTGAACATTGGACCAGATTTGATGAATATGACAAATACTCATCCAAAAGTAATTATACTTTAATCGAAACCGGTTCAAAGTATGAAATTGAATCTTTGGATATGGAAGAGGAATGCATTGTATTCCCCAGTCGATTGAATGATATTCGTTACATCAACAAATTTCTGGAAACAATAAATCAAAAACTTCAATTGGGTGGACGATTTATTGGATGTGTTGAGACTTCCAAGCAAAGACAAAGAAGACTTGAAGAAAAGTGGCCTTATCGAGCTAATAAATTCTTATTCAATTTTGATTATCTCATCCATCGGGTAGTGCCCAAGTTGCCAGTTTCCAAGAGTGTTTATTTTGGATTGACCAAAGGTAAGAATAGAGCTATCTCAAAAATGGAAACCTTTGGCCGATTGTATTCCTGTGGCTTTAAAGTCCTGGAATCCAAAGCTATTGACGGCAAGCTGTATTTCGCAGCAGAGAAAACAGGCGAACCCAAATTTGATCCGAATCCTACTTATGGACCATTTATTACGCTAAATAGAATCGGTAAAGGCGATAAGATGATGAAAGTCTACAAAATTCGTACGATGTACCCTTTTTCAGAGTATGTGCAGCAGTATATTTACGAGCAAAACGGTTTGGGTGATGGTGCAAAATTTAAAGACGACCCACGAATTAACCGTGTCGGAAAATTTATGCGGGGATGCTGGGCGGATGAACTTCCTATGTTGTTCCATTTAATCAAAGGCGAGGTGAAATTTTTTGGAGTCCGCCCAATTAGCGAGCACTATTTCAGCCTTTTCCCAGAAGATTTTCAGGAATATCGTAGAAAATTCAAACCAGGTTTGATCCCTCCTGTATATGTGGAGATTCCCAAATGTATCGATGATACAGTCGATATTGAAAGACGCTATTTAGAAGCATATGAAAAACAGCCCTGGTTGACAGACCTTAGATATATGGGCAAATTTATATATAACATTGTTTTCCGGTCGGTCAGAAGCAAATAAAAAGGCTTCTGACTTTACCCCCCATATAAATAAATGGACAAACCCTCAAAAAATGGTTGAACAACAAGGACATCCTCAGTATTCAAGGCCCCCCTCGGATCACGATAGAAAATGTCCTAATGGTCAGGAAAACGACTTTGGATCCTACCGTGACTTCTTACTTTCCTTTGTTAATCAAGACTATAAATTTATTCCCTTCTCAAAATTATCCAAACCCAAGGGACAACTTGTTTTGCGTCATGATATTGATTTTGATACCCATTACGCGTTAGATATCGCTAAGGTCGAATCTGACCTTGGAATCAAGGCAACTTACTTCTTTTTGTTGAGTTCGAATTTTTACAATGTGCTATCTCAGGAAGACTCTGAAAACATTTTAAAAATCAAAGCCTTAGGGCATACCATTAGCCTCCATTTTGATTCTACTGTATATAAGGATTACAAATATGGGCTAATGTATGAGGTGGATCTTTTTGAGCAAATTTTTGATGTGAAGGTTAAAATAATTAGCTTTCACAGACCCAATGAATACTTTAGAAAACTGAACAAACCGATAAAAAAAATAGAGCATACCTACCAATCTAAGTTTTCTGGCGATATTAAATATTTTTCAGACTCGACCGGTGTATGGCGTTTTGGACATCCTCTGGAATCAACCGAGTTTAAAGAAAAAATCTCTATCCAATTATTGACTCATCCGATTTGGTGGATGGTGAACGGAGCCTCCAATCTTGAAAAGCTTAAAACCTACTACTTGAAAAGAACAGAGTCTTTAAAAGACGATTTTGCGAAAAACTGTATACCTTTCGAGAAAATCTGTGAAAACCTTGGATAATATTGCTGTTTTTGGTTGCAAGGCCACGACCTATTTTCTGCTTGAAAATCTTGGAATCCCCTACCCCATCCGCCACATCATCACTATTAGTCCGGAAGCTGGGGCGAAACACGCTGTTGCAGATTATTATGATTTGAAGGCGTATGGAGCTGCCAGGGGTATTGAAGTTTACACTGCTAAATACTATTCCTTAAAAAGTAAAACGGACCAGGATCATATCAACTCCCTGAATATAGACCTGGCCTTTGTCATCGGCTGGCAACGACTCATTCCGGCAGAAATCCTTTCTGGTTTAAATATTGGTGCGTTCGGTATGCATGGAAGCTCGATGAATTTACCATTGGGGAGAGGCCGGTCACCGATGAATTGGTCAATTATCGAAAATCGCAATGCTTTTTACACCAATCTCTTTCGTTATGACCCTGGTGTAGATTCAGGAGATGTGGTTGATACTTTTAAATTTCAAATCACACCTACAGATACAGCGGAAACCATGCATTTTAAAAATACGCTGGCCATGAAGTTCCTGATAGAACAGAATGTTGAAAAGTTGGTGCAAAATAGTTTCCGTGTTTTTCCTCAGAATGATCAAATTACACCTACCTATTATCCCAAACGTACGCCTAATGACAGCCTCATTGACTGGTCAATGGATGTTTACAGCCTGGAACGTTTCATCCGGGCAGTTACCCGTCCATTTAATGGTGCGTTTACTTTCGTCAACGATCAAAAAATCACCTTTCTAAATGCTCAGGTCTTCGACCTGAATGATTTTGGTTATGATCAATTGCCCGTAGGTACGATTGCTGCAGTATTCGAAAGCGGGAAATTCCTGGTGAAATGTTATGGCGGTTTATTGCTGGTCAATGATTATGAAGCCGACTTTGTCTTGAAAAGAGGCATGTTATTTCATACAAATGGACTTACCTCAAATGCATTCTCCCGAAATGATCAGGGTTATTTTGATCTTCCCGAATAACAAAACCACGCTCTCCTCCAATTTTATTCCAGATTAAAAACGGTCATGTGTTCGCCCTTGATTTCCCGGTTGTCAAAAGCGGTAACAACTAACTCCTGGTAGGGTAATTCAGGGTTAACCATAGATTGATCAATGATTAAATCACTAGGATCGGGCACTTCTGTACCTTCGTAGATAATCTCCCCATTTAGTTTGATAATCAACCGCGAGATAAATAAACCGGCTGGATTATTGAGGTTAACTTCAATATCGACGGGTATCGATCCGCCAGTGAGTGTTGGAATTTCAATATCTGGTGGAGGTGGATTGTTAAATAGAATTTGGGGTGTGGACTGGTCTGAAACATGGATCAGGTTTTCCTCCGGGCCATAGAGATTGTTATAAACCCACACATTGCCTCCGACATGGACAACTGCCTGTGCCGGATCACTATTCAAAAATTTATTGTTGAAAAATTGAGCCAATATTCTGGGTACCCCTCTCACAAAAGCATCATTGGATAAAAATACGGAAGCATCACTTCCGGCGTCATTAATAAAGGTATTGTGGTGCACATTCATCCAGTCGCCGCCTATCCGTTGGAATCGGGCTTCGTAAACTTCCAGATAAGAATGCATATCAGCAGCATGTTGACCATCATAAGGTTGCCACGAATCTGGTGCTGGTTTACGAATGACAATATTGTAACGAGCCTCATAGCCACTTCCAGGATAGCCGCTTCCAGCCATTGCCGACCAAACCCAGTGGATCAGATTGGCTTCTATCAATACCGGCAATGCCGACCGATTGAGCACAATGACCCCATAGGCATGGTTATCGTGAATAAAGTTGTGGTGAATATGAACATCCTTACCATTGGGATAAACTTCAACTGCACCACGTTCAAAATTTGAGATTTCACAATTATCAACTTCTATGCCAGTGCCTTCCAATGCCAGACAGGTTGCATCAGACCGGGCAAGGATATCATAATCAATATCCGGAAAGTCCGCATCAGGCCCTTTGAACCTCAACCCCGTTACTCTGGCACCACTTTGAACCCAAAACAGTACGGGTTCTTCCAGACTGATCGAGCTCATATAAATGAGTGGCCCTTCTGATTCTCCGGCTCCTCTATTGCCCGCAAGGGTAACGCCTTCATTAATGTAGATATAAGAATGGCCCGTTAAATCAATGCTTGCTCCATTTGCAACCATTACGACTTCTCCTGGCTGGGCCTGTTGCAAAGCACTCACCAGTTCATCTGCATTTTGTACCAGGTAATCTCCTTGTTTTAAGATATGTGTATAGCCTGCACCACCACCAATGGGGTTTCCGGTAGTATTGGCTTCAGCCCCATAGACAAAAACATTGGGGCCGCCGCCTTCGTTGATATCGTCACTGTAAATCTCACAACCGAAGGCCAAATAAATAAATAATGAAAGGATTAGGGTTAAGCGTGTCATGTGTTTGTTCTTATTAAGCATTACGAAAGCAAAGTTCGTTCATTAACTCAAATAAAACAACATTTATTTACTTCATGAAGGTCGGCCTACGACCATTTCTACATTAGAATTGTTTCGCAGGGATAGAGCGGTGAGAAACAATTCTATTATTCTCCTAGCTATTCCTTACCATTTTTTCAATCCATGCAAAAATAGTTAACTTGCCGTTTGAAATTTTATAAAATGAAACATCTAATTTGTCTTTTCCTAAGCGCGTGTTTGTTTCTTTATTCCTGTCAATCAACTGACTCGACCCCTGCAGTAAGTACCGACAATTCTCCTATCATTAAGGAGGATAATATGGTATTAATCCCTGGAGGTACGCTGAATATGGGTCAGGATAATGAGCAGGCTGACCCTGATGAATATCCCAAACACGAAGTTTCCATTGATAGTTTCTGGATGGATGAAACCGAGGTAACCAATAGTCAATTCAAAAAATTTGTGGATGCTACCGGCTATATTACCGTTGCAGAAAGAGATATTGATTGGGAAGAATTAAAAAAGAATGTTCCCGAAGGTACACCTAGACCACCGGATAGTATTCTTGCTCCAGGAGCCATTGTTTTTCAGCCAACCAATACGCCGGTGCCATTAAATAATCCAGGCCTTTGGTGGCATTGGACCATTGGTGCTAACTGGCAGCACCCTTCCGGTCCCAAAAGCAATCTTGATGGTTTAATGAATCACCCAGTCGTACAAATTGCCTGGGAGGATGCACTGGCCTACGCCGAATGGGCTAACAAGAGGCTACCTACCGAAGCAGAATGGGAGTGGGCGTCCCGGGGAGGGCTCAAAGATGCGATCTATCCTTGGGGGAATGAGTCAGTGGAAAATGCATATACCAAAGCCAACTTCTGGCAAGGTATTTTTCCTTATAAAAATGAAGGTAAAGATGGCTTTTTGGGTACTGCACCTGTCAAATCATTTCCTCCCAATCAATATGGGCTCTATGATATGGCTGGCAATGTCTGGGAATGGTGCCAAGACTGGTACGATTTCGATTTTTACAAAAAACAACAGGCTTTAAATAATAACACTGACGGACCAGAAAAGGCTTACAACCCTGCAATGCCCTATCTAGCAGAAAAAGTGGTCAGAGGTGGTTCTTTTTTGTGTAATGATTCTTATTGTTCGGGGTACAGAAATTCGAGAAGAATGAAATCTAGCCCGGATACGGGGTTGAATCATACCGGTTTTCGTTGCGTGAAATCAACATCGAAATAACGGCTCTTAAAAAAACAGCCGCCAGTTCTTTAGAATCTGGCGGCCTATTCATTTGATTTTAAGGTGTTTGCAGCTTTAAAGAACTATTCCAGAGCGGCTCATTTTAGACAATAGTACTTGTTTTAAATCTTCCGCGGCATCCAGCAACATGTCATCATCTCTAGGAAACGGCCTGGGTGCATTACCGATCCGGCGCTTTGAATCTCCACTTAGGGCCCTTTTATCTCCACGATACGTGGAAGCGTAATGCTCAAATCTTGTTTCTGCCCGTAGGTTATGGGTATCAATAATGCTTCCCTGGTGTAGATCGACCACATCAAGCCGAGCAGCTACAGTAGCAAATTTCTGTTGATAAACTTCCAGAATCTGAGCGCCAATAACCACTTTTCTTGGGACCGTAATATCATTGCCAAGTGTGTCTTTTGCCACGTTCCCGTTTTGATCTAATACATATTCCACGCCGTCTATAATTTCCTTGGTTTCTTCGTATTGCCGTTCTGTTATGCGTTCTGGGCTCACATCCACATCTGTTATCCGTAGCAAAACCCGGTAGTCAAAGTTTATTTTGGTATCTTTTTCCAGATGGTATTGTTGCCATTCTGAATTAAATTGATACACTTGCAATTCCATCAACGCCCGGGTAAATCCAGCAGGGAGAACCACAGGAGCGTCATTTTCCAGTTCCACTAAAATATGGGAGGTACCAATTTCTCTGGCAAGATTCATCAAGGTTGATTTGTCCTTATAATCCCGGTAATATTGGTTGATTTTTTCCAAGTTAAAATAAGCCTTTCGTGCAGCAAAACGATCGCCAGATTGGGCATTATCGATAAGGCTTAAAGCTTGGGAGTATAGATAATCAGCGGCCTTTTCACGAGATTCACGTTCGAGGCCATCGATCTTTACGAAGCGAAAACTAGCTTTTATTCCATTTTCATCATACAAAGGCAGAAGTGGAGCAATACGTTCCTGCCGAGACCGTATCCGGCGATAAATATCATTGATTTCCTCCCATTTTTCAGGGCGGCCATCCATTTTGAGGCGATCGGCTTTGGCCATATCCTTGTCAGTGGCTTTGGCAAAGGCATCTTCCAAAGCCATTACGTATTTTCCTTTCTTTTTTTGCTTGCCTGCAAGTTTATTAATGGCCAATCCAATGGCTTGATCGTAGTCTCCCCTTTCCACTACTTTTTGTGGAGAAACACAAGAGGTCATCAATCCTGTAAGCAGGAAGGAGAAGAGCAGGAACGTGTAGGTGCGATTTTTTTCTAACATGGCTGGGTTCGTTTTGAAGGTTGCAGGGTATTTGTTGTTACCCTTAGCTTGTTAACTTTTCTTACGAACCAAATATATAGGCTATTCTAATCGCGTGCTTCTAAGATTTCGTTAAACGAGCATCGTTTTTGGTTAAAGATTGCTAAGATATATTATGAAAAACTTAAAACTAACTGCGTTCTTCCCAAATGACTGCTAAATTGACGATCATTTCAACTGCTTTTTCCATGTCCTGCACAGAAACCCATTCGTGTTTAGAGTGAAAAGCATGTTCTCCTGCAAAAATATTTGGACAAGGCAACCCCATAAATGATAGACGCGAACCATCGGTTCCTCCGCGGATGCTGTTACGAACAGGTTTCATGCCTGCTCTTTTAATAGCATCCAAAGCATTATCAACAAGCTGTGGATACTGGTCAAGAATGGACTTCATATTCCGGTACTGCTCCTTTACCTGAAAATCACAATGGGCATTTGGATAGTTTATCAGGACGTCATCAATTATTTTTCTTAGCGTGTTCTCATGTTCAACGAGTTTTTCATCTTGAAAATCCCGGATAATAAATTGTATAGTCGTCAACTCTACACTTCCACTAATACTTACCGGATGAATAAACCCTTCTTTTCCTGCTGTTGATTCTGGAGATAAACGGTCCTTGGGCAAACTGGCCAGAATTTCACCGGCAATTTTGAGGGCACTCTCTAGTTTACCTTTAGCAAATCCCGGATGGGCACTCACTCCATGTATTTGAAGGGTGACTGCATCGGCTGAAAAGGTCTCATCTTCCAGGGTAGCCCGCTCTTCTCCATCAACAGTATAAGCAAAATCTGCTCCAAGTCGCTTCAGATCCACCTTATCAACTCCCCGGCCTATTTCTTCGTCGGGGGTAAATAAAATCTTCACGACTCCATGTTTTATTTCCTGATGGTTCATGAGGTAAGCAGCCGCAGTCATAATTTCTGCTAAACCTGCTTTATTATCAGCGCCTAATAAGGTCGTACCACTTGCTGTGACAATGTCATTTCCAATCTGTCCCTTGAGTTGCGGATACTCTGCCAGGCGAATCACCTGTGTAGGGTCATCGGGTAATTTCAGATCCTGACCTTGATAACCATAATGCACTAAAGGCTTTACATCCTTCCCACTACAATCAGGGGAAGTGTCCATATGGGAACAAAAACAAATGACTGGAACTTTTTTATCCGTGTTAGCCGGGATAGTGGCATACACGTAACCATTTTCGTCCATAGCAGCATCCTTCAGTCCCAATGTCTGTAATTCTTCTACCAACAGTCGCCCGAGATTCTTTTGTTTTTCAGTAGAGGGAAAGCTTATGGATTCAGGATCCGATTGGGTATCAATTTTTACATATCGAAGAAAGCGATCTAAAACGGTATCTGATTGAGTCATTATTTTTTTAGGGGCAAAGATAAGCAGTTGGATATTAATAAAGAGCTGTTTGGACGGCAATCTTTGGCCTCCAAACATACTCTCATAGTAGGTCTACTTCTTTTTCCAAAAAAAATAACTGCCAACCAAAGCGATGACACCTAATACGATATACATTATTCCGGCATTTTGTCCGCTTTTGTCATCGGCACTAATTTCAATGCCCAAAAACTCTACGTCTGCTGAAGAATTTTGGAAGGTCTCAATTCCTTTTATGGCCAGAAAAACCCCTACGGCTAAAAGAATTATTACAATTACATTTTTCATATTTGCTGTTTACTTGGTTTCCGTTAAAGTTGCTTAAAAGAGCATTTACCTGTCTTCTTTTTACCCAAACTTATAAGGGGCATGCGGTGTTCGGTGAAATTGTCTTTTTTGAAAAAAATAAATCAACGCCATTGGGAAGTTGCTCTGATGGAGTTTAAAATAGATTGCATAGTTTTGAATTCAAGTGGAAAGAAAATTTTAACTGAGTAAAATTTCATTGTGGATTAATCACGAATTCCACACAAAAAAAGCCGGAGCAAAAAGCCCCGGCTAATCTTATTTAAACATTGTTCTTGTTCTGATTATCGGATAAACATCATCTCGCGGTATTTCACCAAAGGCCATTCCTGATCGTCAACCAGGTATTCCAGTCGGTCGCAATGCAGGCGGATGCTTTCAATAAAAGGTCTCACTTTTTCGCAATAAGCCTTAGCAGTATCAGGAGCATGCTCCAGGGCATTTGCTTTTTTCCTGGCTGTGGTCATCTTTTCTACTTCCTTTTGGATATCATTGATGTTTTTACTAATCTTTTTCACCAAATCCAATTGGGTCGCATAAGCCGATTTATTCAGATCGATGGCCATCAATTGTTGAATATTATCCGCTAAGGTTGTTTGGTAACGGATAGCAACGGGAAGAATGTGGTTGATGACTAATTCCCCCAGGGTACGAGATTCGATTTGCAGCTTTAGGATGTAATTTTCACACATCACTTCATAATGAGCCTCGATTTCTTTTTCTGAGAAAACACCACTTTTCACAAACAAATCTTTGCCTTGTTTGCTGATATAGGCCTTTAAGGCATCCGGTGTATTTGGCATATTACCGAGTCCTCTTTTCGCAGCTTCTTTTTTCCAAGAATCGCTGTAACCATCCCCTTCAAAACGGATTCTCTTAGATTCTGTGATATAGCCTTTAATCACTGCTAAAATGGCAGAATCTTTATCTTTTCCCTTTTTGGTCAGCTTATCCACTTCCTTTTTAAAATCCACCAACTGACGGCCCATCATGGTATTCATTACCGTCATTGGTCCAGCACAATTCGTAGATGAACCGACCATGCGGATTTCAAATTTATTTCCGGTAAAAGCAAAAGGAGAAGTCCGGTTACGGTCGGTATTGTCCAATTCCAGGTTTGGAATTTTGGCCAATAAATCCAATACATCCTTAACGCCTTGTGCTGTTGCATCAATGCCAGCTTCAATGTCATCCAAAACCTTGCTAAGGGTGTCTCCAATAAATACGGAAACAATGGCTGGAGGGGCTTCATTTGCACCTAAACGGTGGTCATTAGCCGCTGAGGCCACACTGGCTCTCAGAACATCTGCATATCGATAAACGGCCTGAATCGTATTCATGAAAAAAGTCAGAAAACGAAGGTTTTTGCCTGGCGTTTTACCGGGAGAAAGCAAGTTGACACCGGTATTAGTTGCCATCGACCAGTTGTTGTGTTTACCCGATCCATTTACCCCTGCAAAAGGTTTCTCATGTAATAACACCCTGAAAGCATGTCGACGGGCAATTCGATCCATCAAGTCCATTAACAGCTGATTGTGATCGACGGCCACATTGACCTCTTCAAACATAGGAGCCAGCTCATATTGGCCAGGACCAACTTCATTGTGACGAGTACGAACCGGGATACCTAATTTATGGCATTCCGTTTCCATATCAATCATAAATGCATAAACCCGGTCAGGGATAGAACCAAAGTAATGGTCATCGAGTTGTTGCCCTTTTGGTGAATTTTTGCCCAGCAAAGTTCGGCCAGTTAATATCAAATCAGGACGAGCATTAAACAAGGCTTCATCCACTAAGAAATACTCCTGTTCCCAACCCAGTGTTGCTGTTACCTTATCGACCGACGGATCAAATAACTGGCAAACGGGAATGGCAGCCTCTTCCAAGAAGGACTGCGACTTCAATAGTGGCAATTTGTAATCCAAAGATTCACCAGAATACGTGACGAAAATAGTAGGAATGCAAAGGGTTTTCCCCTCTCCGATTTCAATAATAAAGGCCGGAGAAGAAGGATCCCAAGCGGTATATCCTCTTGCTTCAAAGGTAGATCGAAGCCCTCCACCTGGAAAGCTGGACCCATCCGGTTCCTGCTGTGCCAGGGAATCGCCATTAAATTCTTCTATGACCTCACCACTGGGTGTCAATGTAAAAAAGGAATCGTGTTTCTCAGCAGTACGTCCGGTCAATGGTTGAAACCAGTGGGTATAATGCGTAACGCCCCGGTCCATTGCCCAACGTTTCATGGCACTGGCCACTACGTCAGCATATTCACGGGATATTTTTTGACCGGCCCGGATACCTTTTCGCAAGCTGTTGTATATATCTTTTGGCAGGTATTCCCGCATGACCTCATCATTAAAGACATTACAACCGTAAAAGGAAGCAATACTACCATTTTTAGTGGGAGCAGGAGAGGTCTCGCCTCTCGACCGTTCTTCAATGGTAGACAAAGCATTAAATCTTGAAAAACTCATATTATATTGGGTTTTGGATTCGTGAAAAGGCGAAGGGGTCGGATGATACTTGATCATCTGACCCCTTCAAATAATAGTATTGATTACAGTCAATAACCATAATTGCCATTTTTTGCAAAGATAATTCTTTACTTAATAGTTTTCAAAGGAATCGCTATTTGAAGTTGTTTAGGGTTTTCTGCTTTCCGCACAGGTTAGCGAGGAAATCCTAACTACAAAAACCCGCCCCGACCGTAAGGCCGGGGACAGGAAATGGCATATTCCTTAACAGGAACTAGAGTTTATTTATACCGCAACTGGTACGTCTGCGGTTTTAACTGTTTTTACAATTTGTCCAGCTACTTTATAAGGATCAGCTGATGAATTTGGCCTACGATCCTCTAACCAACCTTTCCATCCACGTTCTACGGTGGCGATAGGAATCCGGATAGACGCACCCCGGTCAGAAATACCATAGCTAAATTTGTCAATAGCTTGCGTTTCGTGTAGTCCGGTCAGGCGCAGGTGGTTGTCAGCACCGTATACATCAATGTGTGCCTTGATCACTTTTGGGCTTACGCTAAATGCCTCACAAACCTTGTCGTAAATGAACCGGTCGCCCGCATTCCGCAATAAAGAATTTGAGAAATTGGCGTGCATTCCTGATCCATTCCAATCACCGGCAATCGGTTTGCAATGCCAATTAATAGCTATTCCATACTTCTCAGCCGTTCTTTCAAGGAGGTAACGGGCTACCCAGGTTTGGTCACCGGCAGCAGCGGCACCCTTTGCAAATACTTGAAATTCCCATTGGCCGGCAGCTACTTCTGCATTGATGCCTTCTATATTGATCCCTGCATCCAGGCAAAGATCAAGGTGCTCTTCTACGATTTCACGGCCAAAGGCGTTTTTGGCGCCAACAGAACAATAGTATTGACCCTGCGGATTTGGATATCCTTGTGCCGGAAAGCCGAGTGGTTTATCCGTTTCTGGATCCCAAAGGAAATACTCTTGCTCAAAGCCAAACCAGAAATCATTGTCATCATCATCAATAGTTGCTCTCCCATTAGATACGTGGGGGCTGCCATCCGGATTCAATACTTCGGTCATCACCAGATAGGCGTTTTTGCGACCAGGATCAGAAAAAACCGCCACTGGTTTGAGTAGGCAATCCGATGATCCTCCTTCTGCCTGTTGCGTCGAACTTCCATCGAATGACCACATTGGGCAGTCTTCCAGCCGACCGCTAAAGTCGTGCTCAATTCTTGTTTTGCTTCTTAAATTTTGGACGGGAACATACCCATCCAGCCAGATGTACTCTAGTTTTGATTTTGCCATTGTTAAATCAATTTTGTGTTCAATAATATTAGAGTTGTTTCGCAGGAGCCATGACAGGGTTAAACCGAATCTTTTTTGCCCACTTTTCGCCTTTCTATCGTTGGATAGCGATGCTATCCCTCTCAATAAAGACTGCAATTGGATAAAAAACCGCTCGTTTTTCCGTCTGCCCTGCCCCTGCGAGACAACTCTGTTCTGTTATTTTAAAAGGCATAAACTGCCGCTAAAATGAATCCACCCGTCGAACCTTTGGCCATTTCTTTGTCGTCAAAAAAGACATCTTCACTAGCCAGGTCAATCCTAAATTCAGGAATAAATGTCAAATTGCCGATCTTAATATTTCCAGAGGCAGTCAACGCCGTAATGCTCGCCTCATCAGTTGCATCCTCGCCATCAGTAGGCATAAATTGTTCTGCCCGTAAACCGATAGCAAAGGTTTCAGTAGCCTGGATGGTTGAATACAAGGCCACTCCCAAAAAACCATTCTGACCATTGCCATCAAAACTGGTACTGTAATTGGCTACATTTAATCCAAGCATTACCTTTTCGGAAAGGGTATAAGTAGCTGTCAGGTCAATTTCAAATTCATTCAGGTCTTTATCCCCCAGCTCTTCTTCTTTTCCGTAGAGGAAATTGAGGTAGGCACTCAGTCCGCCAACTTCTGCTGACAGTTGTGCACCAAAATGTTTACCTGGTATCCCATCAAATTTATCGTCTGTATCGTTGAAGAGACCCACCATAGCACCAAAGCCATCAGCTATTGCAAAATCGGCTTTGATTCCGGTGTGGTAAAATGGTCCATTTGAAAAAAGATAGGAGGTACTGTAGTTGACATTGCCTGGAGCATCAATCAATTCATATCCAACAAAAGTGCTGAAATTACCGAAGGTAAACGTTACAGCATCCACTGGTGTGTAGGTGACATATAACTGCTTGATAATGCTCAATGTTGGCATTTCATCAAAAACACCATTGGCGGCTTCTGCCCGAGGCCCTACAGCCAGGTCTGCTACAAAGCCCACCTTGCCCTCCTTGGCCAGCACCACATTGGCCATGCCAAGGGTAAATTGATCGTGTCTGTCTGTAAAACTGGTCTCCAAACCTACTTTATTAAAATTGTACATATAATATCCGTCTACAAAGCCTGATACGGTAAAGGAAGGTTTTTCTTCCGCTTCGACAATTACCGGTATTTCTTCCAAAAGGCTTTCCTCAATAGATACAGCTGCTGTTGCATCTTGAGCATTTAACTGATTGTTAATCAAGCTAATACCCAGCAATAAGAATACATAAGTTTTAAGCAATTTCATGGCCCAATAATTTTGTGGATTAATAAGAGCGTTATTGCATTCAGCACAATAACCCTTTTGATAAAAAATCCGCGGGGATACGCTTCACACTAATAAAAGCGTACCATTCTGGGCATCAAGAATTCTCTAAATCAACATCTCTATAAAAAGGCTTTTGAAAATTGCTATAAACCTTTTACTTTTGACTTGCTAAAAATGGTCAGGAATGCGATCCAGTATCGTTTTCTTGATGCACCTCCTGGCTTATCCTACTAAGCCGGGAGTTTTTATTTGGAAAAGTTCCCGCAAAAACAACTCTATTTTACAGAAAGGTTGTAAGCACCTTGCTCCACTGAATCTGCATAAGCATTCATATCGTGTTCTCCAAGGTCAAGTCCTTTCAATTCTTCTTCTTCACTGACACGGATACCGATAGTCACCTTCAACACATACATGACTACAAAAGCAAAAACAAAAGTGAAAGCGATAATTGCAAGACATCCGTACAGTTGTATCCCTAATTGAGTCAATCCTGCCTTGGCGCCAAAGATGCCTACTGCCAGGGTACCCCATATCCCACAAACGAGGTGCACGGATGTAGCACCAACGGGATCGTCAATCTTGATGCGATCAAAGAAAACGACAGAAAAGGGGATAATGATTCCGGCAACCAACCCAATTATGATCGCTGATGTGGGTCCCATTTGATCTGCGCCGGCAGTGATACCGACCAACCCTCCGAGGATACCGTTGAGTACCATAGAAAGGTCATGTGACTTAAACAAGGCAAAAGAGGTAAAGAAGGCACCGATTGCGCCACCTGCAGCTGCCAAACATGTTGTAACAAAGACCAGGGAAACGCCTACTGGATCGGCAGATAACACTGAACCACCATTAAAACCAAACCAGCCAAACCAAAGCATAAATACGCCAATTGTTGCGAGAGGCATATTGTGGCCTGGAATAGGTTTAATGCTACCATCTTTTCCGTATTTGCCTTTTCGAGCTCCCAGTAAGATTACCGCTGCCAAAGCACCTGCGCCACCCACTGCATGGACCAGGGTAGATCCTGCAAAGTCGTAGAATCCTGCAGCATCTAACCAGCCTGCTCCCCATTTCCACATACCGGTAATTGGGTAACAGATCGCTACAAAAACTGCCGCAAAAATCAGGAAGGATTCCAATTTTATCCGCTCGGCAACAGCTCCGGAAACAATGGTAGCAGCCGTAGCAGCAAACATAGCTTGGAAGATAAAATCCGTCCAATAGGTCATGGCTCCATTATACGCAATGGCAGGCCCTTCTGGATAGTGCAAGCCAAATCCGGCAAATCCAAACAAGCCACCGGCATTAGTGCCCGGATACATCAAACTGAAGCCTATAAAGTAATAGGTTAAAAGTCCGATTGCGATAATCATCGCATTTTTAAAAAGGATATTGACCGCATTCTTTTTCTGCACAAAACCGGCCTCCAATGTGGCAAATCCAAGGTGCATGACAAAGACCAATACAGTAGCAATTAATATCCATAAATTATTCGCAGTAAACATTGCGTCATTTGCGGTTGTTAAAGCCTCTTCCATTATTCATGATTTGTATTCGTTAAACAATTAAATCAGTTTAACTTGGTTTAGCTCGTGGTGGATAGGACTAAAAAGGAGGATAAAAACTCAGAAGAATATTACGGCGTTTTTGTAGGGGGTAGCACTGATCTTCTTTTTTATTTCAGGACAAGAATGTTCATTTATATGGCAGCTGCTCCGGTTTCAGCGGTGCGAATTCTGGTAACCTCATGAACATCAAAGACGGTTATTTTACCATCGCCAATCTCTCCGGTACGACCAGCCTTAACGATCGTTTTGACAATTAGATCCAATTTCTCGTTGGTGGTCAAAAGATCCAATTGCAAACGGCCGATATAACTCGAATCATAAACACTGCCCCTGTAGGTAAGGGTTTCTCCCTTCTGTAAACCAAAACCTTTTACTTCTTTGAGGGTAAAAAAGCGGACACCAATTTCTGCCAGGGCATCCCGAACTGCATCAAACCGGGAAAGGCGAATAACTGCTTCAATTTTTTTCATATAACTTGTATTAAAAGGGATTCTTTAATGTCTTTTTTAAAGCTTCTATCATTAGAAGCTATTTTCTGTGTTTCTGAAAGTAAAAGTAGAGCTTGCAGGGATAGTTTTTGAAGGGATATTTTGTATTCTTGTTAGGGTCAAGCCGATTTTTTTATCAACAAAACTCTGATAATCAATTTATTAATCAAACATTATTTGTCATAGCCAATCTGTTTCAAAAACATTAAATTGAGCATCTGCAAAGAATAAAAAGCGCCATTTTTGTGTCTTTTTGTCCTTTCCAAGCAAGATTAAATTTGATATTGGCGGGTTATTGTCAACCAATCGGCAGGGAAAACATCAATCGGTCGCCTATTTTTCAGATAACTATCCTTATTTTAAGCCCCTAATTTATCCGTTCATGAGAGTATTCTACTTTTTATGTTTCTTATTTCCCGTAATTGGTTGGGCTCAATCAGATACTTCGAGTATTGAATTGCAGGAACCACCTCAGCAAATCATCGAAGATTTTTTGAGCAATAGCGAATCGGAGGAAGAGTTTGATTTCAATACACTATATGAATCGTTGGCCAGTTATCGGGATAATCCGATCAATCTCAACAAAACTTCGGAAGAAGAACTCCGGGAATTGAATTTGCTCACCGATGTGCAGATCCTCAATTTTCTGCGCTATCGGGAGGTGGCAGGCGACCTGATCGCCATCTATGAATTGCAGGCTGTGCCCGGCTTTGACCTATTGACCATTCGAACTATTCAGCCATTTGTTTCCGTTAGCGGTAGCCTCGATGATTTTCGAGTGCCAATTGGAAAAATGTTGTCGGATGGTAAAAATGAACTGTACCTCCGATGGAGCCGTATCCTGGAAAAACAAAAAGGTTATACCCCGCTCGAAGAAGGACAAGATGCGCAACGCTACCTTGGTGACCCCAATCAGCTCTATCTGCGTTATAAACATTCTTACGAAAATAAGCTGAGCTATGGCTTTACTGCTGAAAAAGACCGCGGGGAAGCCTTTTTTACCGGTTCCAATAAAAAGGGTTTTGATTATTATTCTGCCCATTTTTACCTGCGCAATTACAACAAAATTTTGAAGGCGCTTGCTATTGGCGACTATAGCATCAGTATGGGGCAGGGACTGGTATTGTATTCCGGGTTTGCGTCCGGGAAGAGCTCGCAGACCACCAACATTCGGCGGGGTGGGCGCACCGTAAGGCCTTATACCTCAGTAAATGAGGCTTCCTATTTGAGGGGGGCAGCCATTACGCTGGGCTTGAGTGACCAATTGGAATTCACGGCCTTTGGTTCCTACCGGGGTCGCGACGCCAATTTGTTATTTAACGATACCCTCGATCAGGAAGCAGCGGCCTTTACCTCCTTTAATGATTCGGGCCTGCACCGCACCAGCAATGAAATTGACGATCAAAATGCGGTAAAAATCTTCTCGGCAGGTGGTAGCCTGAAATACAAAACAAACAAGTGGCATTTGGCCGTAAATGCCATGTACGATAAGGCCAATAAAAGCCTGCAGCCCACCCTGCGCCCCTACAACCAGTTTTATTTTCAAACCGACCGCATTTTGAATGTAAGTCTGGATTATGCCTTTCGCATCCGCAATTTCAGCTTCTTTGGTGAAACAGCCCGTAGCGACAATGGTGCTATTGCCACGGTTAATGGCGTGCTGGCAGGCCTAGACCGCAGAGTAGATCTGTCGATCTTGCACCGTTCCTATCCCAGGAATTATCAATCTATCTACGCCGATCCTTTTGGTGAAACCAGTGGTGGCCGCAACGAAACTGGCCTATATATTGGCACCGAAATCCGTCCTACCAAAGGCTGGATCATCAGTGCCTACTACGATGTCTGGCAGCATCCCTGGCTACGCTTTTTGGTGGATGCTCCTTCCAAAGGCAATGAATACCGCATCCGTATCACTCATTTCAAAAAGCGGACTTACCAGGCTTATATCGAGGTAAGAAATGAGGTGAAAGAGAAAAATGCCACTTTATTTGATGCTAAAACCCGAGCCGTACTGCCCAACCAGACCTTCCAAACGCGGCTTCATTTTGCCTACAGTCTCAGTAAAACTGTTGAACTACGTAGCCGCATCGATTTTGGTTTTACGGACAATGAGGTCAACGATCTACAAAAGGGATTTGTCGTTTACCAGGATATCCTGTATAAACCCAATGACTTTCCGCTGTCTTTCACCGCTCGCTTGGCCCTATTTGATACGGATGGCTTTCAATCCCGGTTTTATTCTTACGAAAACAACCTATTGTACACCTTTTACATTCCTCCTTATTATAACAAAGGGTCTCGTTTTTACCTCAACCTACGTTATCGCGGCATCCGCAAACTGACCATCGAATACCGCATTGCGCAAACTTTCTGGTCAAACCAGGATACTTTTGGTAGTAGCCTGGAGGAAATTCAGGGTCAAAGGCGGACGGAAATGGCAGCGCAGGTGAAGTATCAGTTTTAAGGGTCAGTGAAACATAACTTACCCATTTGACCTATTCGTAAAGGTTCATCTTCTTATCTGGCTAACAATAGTCGGATCACTAATTTTGTCATCTTCTGCCAATAAAAAGGCCTTACTAAGGATAATGGACAACAGCCGATCTCCTTCAAAGGGAAGGAAAATTTGACCACTACGGTCTCGTTGTGAGCCAGGTACAATACATAGATATTGATTATTAGGGCTCATCTGTATGTTGCTACTTCCCAAATGAATGTAGTAGGTACGCAATTTTCCATTTACGACAAGCTGTTTATCCGTAAAGGTACACTGATCTGCTATTTTGAGCCTGGGGATAAGCTGTTCAAGAATGGCCTTTCTAGTTTTGGAATTTTCAGATAAACTTTGGATGGAATAGTCCCGCCAGTAATTGCGGTATTGTTCATTACCACGATCCTGCCATTCCGGGTCATTGCCTATGCTGCCAACACCTACAAAAAGGTCAACGTCTCGCATCAATTCTGAAAAAACAAGAGCCGGCACTTCTTGTAAGTCCATCCGACCATCCGCATTATAAAATTGAACTTGGTCCGTAAAAACATATTCAAAAATTCCCGAGCCACTGGTAGCACCATTATGATCAGCATTTACCAAAAAGTGGACTTTTATATCCCATTGTGGAAGATTTCGATATGGAATATTATGTGAATCCCAATTGCCTTGTAACGTATAATGCCAGCCGCGCAACTGGCAGAGGGCATTGAATTGATGCTGGCGGATAATATGGGCAGCAAATCTGTTGGAGTAATACTGAGTGTTCACCTCTGCATCCGTAAGGATATAGACCTCGCGATAGGCTTGTTTTAAAGGTTGTTGAATTTGGTTTTTTAGGAGCCAATCTCGCCACTGACCGATATAGTCTGGTGGAAAACCGATAGGATGCCAGAGTTGAACGCTTGTATTTTTATCTATCCAATTGATGGTTTGACCGGTACGATCTACCCATTTTTGATTAAAAAAGATGGCTGTTGCCCGCTGGTCTCCTTTCTCAAAAAACCAGATAAGTCGCTTGCCTAGATATCCCACCAAGGGGTGATCGATATAAAGGGGAAACCAATCGGCATAATTCCAAGCTCGTTGAGCCAAAAAAAAGCGTTCGATCCGATCCCGTTGGGCTGGTAGCGCTTGTTTTAGGATTTTGGCAGTATTTTTTAGTCCAGCGATGGATGTTTTGTGGGAAGTTTTAAATTTTGCTGGCGCCGACTTTTGAGTTTTTCCATCTGGTTTTTTCCAGTACAATTTAATCTGTTGCAATCCTTCTATTTCCAGGATGCCCGTATAGTCTTCCATTGGTTGTTCGATCCGATGGTCACGGTCCAGCCCCAAACTTGGTATTCCCATTTCCTCAATTTCGTCCTTGGTTTTGCCTTCACGATCCGCCACTTCAAGGATGCGACGTTCAATCAACCTGCGTGTTGATGGGTATTTGACTTTGGAGCGATAATACGTCAACCTCACAATACCCTCCTGATAAGGTAGCATAGCAAATGTATGGAGGCAGGCATTACCCAAGCGAGTAGAACACTGGCCGTAACCCGAGATCTTTTTATAACAAATCAATCCTAAGGATTCCACCACTTCTGTTAATGGAGGATGATTCAAATGTCCCGCAGTCCAAATTATCGCTCGGATGAAATACTCATTTCTTTCGCTTTTTTCCCTCATGCCAAGGCTAGTGGCAAAAGATTTATACACTTCTACCGCCTGCTTAAGCCAGGCAGTTAAGGCATCCGTTACCGTCTTTTCCCCAATAGGTTCCAGGTATTTTTGAGTAGTTTTCCACCATTGTTTTGTTGGTTTGGAGCTATTGATTGGTTTGGTAAAATGAAAAATCAGTTGTTTCCATGCTTCCTGTTTTTCGGCAAAAGGCTGCAGGTAATTCTTCACAAATTCGCCCAGTCCATCATTATCCAAAAGAAAAAGTGTCTTACTGTATCGGCCAATCAACTGATTAATCTGCTGATTGAAGTTCCTTTCTGGCGCCCGGAGTTGATAATAATCATGAACAAATTCCACCTTAAGGCATTCAAGCGTTTTTTCTACCTCCTCGTCCCAACGATCTTCGTTCAACACCAAGCTAAGCCGGTTCAAAAATGCTTTATGAACATGTAAACCGATCATTTCAACATCTGAATTATCCAGCAGGGCAATTAAATCCAATAACGTATAAAAAGGGATATGAAATGCTGATTTAAGGAAGGATTGAATTAATTGCTGGTATACCTGAAAATGACCATATTTAGCCCCGTGGGGATGGGTCACTAATAAGGCTTTAACCGCGACAAATAAGACTTTTAGCTGCCCCTGATGTGGCATTTCTTTTATCTTTTGAAAGGTTTCTGTCTTCGACACTTCCATTCGGTTGTCATACCTTCGGGCCTCAGGAGTTGCCTCCCTGATAAGTTCAGCCAGGATTTCTTCTTCTGGTGTTTTAAAGAGCATGATTTTGCCTTTGCCAATCAGATTGAGTAGTTTTTCCTTCAACATCTTTCCGTGCTTATCCACCAACCAGCGGGGTGAGTTTAATGAATGTGACCTGGGAATTTTCCTTTAGGCTAATCTCGGTACTCAATTCCGTAACCTGCTGATCATCCACCAATATAAAAAAGCCGTTTTTTTGAAAAAAGTCCAAGGCGAGGTAATATTGCTGTTCGACATCAATTTGCTTACGTTTTCTCAATTTGGGGTCATTGAGTAAACGCTCGGCTTCAACAGGTTGCACCAGGCTTCTGAAATAGTTGGGTTTTTCTTCATTGTAGGATTCAACCTCTTGGCAAACACGGGCTCTGATAAGGTCTTCTACCGTAACTACGGAAGTCTGAAAAACCAATTTAAGCTCGTGCTCAAGTTGGCCCGTAGGGGTGGTATCTCTGATGGTAATGGTGGTGGACATAAAGTTGATTTTTCAGTTATCTGCGTACAAAGATAATAGAAAAATCAACTTAATGAAACTATTTTGATTAAAATTTGTGATTTTATAACTTTTACGCGTACCTATTGATCAAAAACATACTTTTAGGAACAGATGATGATGCTTCATCCATCCAGGGGTGTTTGTTTTCTTAGTTCATGTTTGGAGGTAGTCATTTGGGCTGCAAAAATCGGCCTAAAGCGATCATTTCAAAATAGACTTCACTACCCGCTCACTATCAATCAATACATCTCTAAACAAAATCTTATATGGAAACTCTTTTAGGTCTGATTCCAGAAAGGCATTATAGATATCGATCAATGCTTTAGAGGTAATCAAAGACAAATTCAGTTCGTAATCCAACCCACATTCATTAATAAAATCATCTGAAAAGGAGGGCGCAACGATGAAAGTTTTTGATACTTTAAATCCACATTTTCCAACCAGATCTTTATAGGATTTCACTTGCCTTGATGCTGAGCTATATGAGTTAAATTTTCTGTCTTTCTTGGTTTTGCATTCCACGATAATCAGTTCTTCATCATCGAGTCTAAGCAGGATATCGATTTGGTCTTTTGCGGTATTGATTTTTTTCCTCAATGGTTCATCGACCTTAAGGCCCATTTTTTGGAAAATCAGTTTAGTTAAAGCTTCATACTGAGCCCCCAAGTCTGCTTCTTTGATTTCTAGGTTATTGGCTTTCAACTCATTAAGGTCTCGATTTGAAATATTGATATAGTTCTCCAAAAACAAATTTTGGGTATCTTTATATTGTTTCAGAATGTTTTGGATTTCATTTCCTCTTATGGAAACTCCTTTTTTTGCACAGAAGTCCTTAATTTGATCATTTTCTAGAGTGTACAAAATATCGATTGGTTTCAAATTGTGCATGAGTAACACCTTTGCAGTTAATTCTATATTATCCTGCAGTTCAAATGCCGACCTGATGAGTTTTGCAAACCCTTTGACTTCACTGTGAAGGTCAATCAATAATTTTTCATATCCGTGTACTGAAGTACTAATATTTTCCTCTTGATCTTTTTCATTAAAATAGGCGATTAAATTCTCAAATTTATCCTCAAGTGAAGCCCCTTTAATGTGATCTTCAATCCTCAATTTCTTTTCTATCAGGTCAGTTAAAACGGCTTTTTTCTCCGTTTTACTAGTTTCCTCTCTGTGAATACCATATAGCATCACTTTGGTAAAACCAGTTCCTTCATTGATGATTTCTTTAATTTTTTGGCTGGTATCCAGATTCCGATCTATGTTATGTTTTTTAGCAATTAGATTAATTTGGCTGTCTTTGAGTTGCTTTAAGACTCGTCTAAATACTTTATCAGAAACCTCTCTTCCACGTATAGACCTTAAGGCAATTACGACCTCATCAGGCACATAAATTTGATGATGCTTTTTGGAATACATAATGATCCCGACCTTTACAAGGTAATTGATAAGCTCGTCAATTTCGAGTTTCTTTAAAGGGACGACAGAATAATTAATAAGTTTTACTTCTTCATGCGAAAGGTCTAGACCATTAATCAATGTCGTTAAAATTGATTGCTCGTCAGCTGTAACTTTATTGTCCCGATTGTGTAGCTTATCATTATTAAAAGCTGTTTCAACACAATCTCGATATAGTCTATAATCCCTCGTTCTTAGATCTCCATTATCCGATTCAATAGAGACTTTTATTGCCTTACTTTTCGAAGTGATCTTCCTCATTTCTTTTTCATAGAGCTTTAGGAGCCATTCTCTGCTCATCAATGAATTTCCATCTCTAATGAGGATATCAATCAATATATCTAATTGAGAAGTCGTGCTAGCAAACTCTTTGATAATACAGTCCTTATATTCTTCTTCTACCAGGGTAAATACGCTTTCAACACTTAAGTTATCTGCATTTTTTATTTGACCATCAATCTGATTGAGAATTTTCTCGATCTTTTTATGATTTTTCGGTTTTTCACTTATAATTTGTTCAACATTCCTTAAAAAATGATTTTTCTCAAATGTATTTACGTAGTTAAGGATTTCAGATATTTTCATAGGGTTCACAGGTTTAATAAAATTAGTTTTCTCAATGGCCACTTTGCTTTCCACAACTTCATTCAACACTGACTAATACAAATATAAAAAAACTTATCTATTAAATGAATCCAATCTTTCTCGAAGCTGGACTACGTCAAAAACAACTAACACACATTCATTTGATAGACTCTTTGGTTAGTTTCTTGTCTATTAATTCAGAGGCAGTGTCATTAATAAATCGGGCGTCTAGCTTATTAATTATTCATCGTTCATTCCCCTAAATACATCACCATATATTCCGCATCCACATAAACCGCTCCCATCTTCAAATCCTTTCGTACCACTGGCCCCTGGTTTTCAAATCCACAGCTCTTATAAAAGCCAGACGCAGAGCCTCCAACTGCTGAATGCAACACCCAAAGGTGAATTTGTTCCAATCCCTCAAGTTGTTTTACCCGTTCCAATAAACTATAAATAAGTTCTCGCCACACACCTTGCTTTCGATAAGCCGGATCGGTATACATGGCATGGATCATAGATTTGTGTCTGGCTTTTGATCTTCGATCCCGGCGGAATTTCACAAAACCAATCAATTGGTCAGATTCCGAAAACGCACCCAGAACAAACCATTCCGGTGCATTGCCCACCGTTTTTAATTCCTGGGCAAAATCAGTGTCGGTTCGATGTTGTTCATCTTCGTAGCTTTCGCTAAAGGCTAGAGGGGCTTCCTGATAGCTATGCAGCCGAAGGGTACGATAGGCGGAAGCATCCTTTTCTGTTAGCAGTCGGATGTTACTCTTCATACAACAAATACTTTCCACGGATAGCTCTAAATTCCGCCAATCCGTCCTGCCAGGTTTCCCTGATTTCAGCTTCCGTTTTTCCAGCGATAATTTGCTTGCGCAATTGGTCACTGCCTGCCAATTTATCAAAAAAGCCGTTTTTAAGGAAAAAGGCCTCTTTATCCGGGAATTCGTGGTAAAAATTGATCAAATAAGACAGATTCAAACGGGCTTCCGCACGGATTGAATCAGGAGATAAGCCGGTGAGATCATAGCCCTTACACAGACTACCTTTATGTTTGGGGTGTTTGGCGCCGGGTTTTGAAAGCGGTAGATACAAATAGGGCGCTTCTTTGAGAGAAGGGTGCCCATAAACCTGAAATTGATTGCTGGTTCCACGGCCTACATTGACATCCGTTCCTTCAAAATAACAAATGGATGGATACAAATAAATAGACCGCATATTTGGCAGATTTGGGGAAGGTCTCACGGGTAAACTATAAGGCGTTTGGTGGTCATAATTTTGGCAGGTAATCACTTTCAGGTCGCATTTCAGCCCATTCTTTAGCCAACCTTCACCATTTACCATTTGGGCATATTCGCCAACCGTCATGCCGTGCACTACGGGAATGTGGTGTAAACCGATGAAAGATTCGTAACCCTTTTGCAAAATGGGGCCGTCCACATAATGCCCATTGGGGTTGGGCCGATCCAGCACCATAAAGGAAAGGTCCTGCTCCGCACATGCTTCCATCACATAAGACATTGTAGAAATATAGGTATAAAAACGAGCGCCCACATCCTGAATATCAAAAACCACCCAATCTACACCAGCAAGGTCCTCCTTTGAAGGTTTCCTGGAACTTCCATACAGAGAAATCAAAGGTATACCGGTTTCAGGATCAAGGTTATTTTTGATTTTTTCTCCAGCATCAGCCTCCCCGCGAAAACCGTGCTCGGGAGCGAATATCTTCACGATATTTAATCCTGAAGCAAGCAAAGTATCCACCAGATGAATGGAGCCAATCATGGATGTTTGATTGACCAATAGGGCGATCCTCTTGCCTTTTAAAATGCTTGCGTACTCCCCCACCCTGGCAGCACCTACCACAACTTCCTTTTCCCCTGGTTGATCTAGGTCAACTTGAGGAGTAATAACCGCCTGTTCGGTTTCGGTACTGGATGTCACCGTAGGCAATTTGGAACCGATGCTACAATTCAGTGGTAAAAGGGAAATGATTACAACAAAAATTTTTAACTTCACAACCATATTATTTTATTTAAAACAAATCCTTAGTGTTGAAATGAAGGGCAAGCGCTACGCCATTGTTGACCTTGAAACTACCGGAGGCAGAGCTACCAGGGATAAAATTACAGAAATTGCCATTGTTCTTCATGATGGAGAACAAATATTAGATACTTATGAGACTTTGGTCAACCCGGAGACCTACATTCCCTACGGCATTACCCAATTAACGGGCATCACCCAGGAAATGGTACAAAATGCACCAAAATTTTACGAGGTAGCCAAAAAAGTGGTAGAAATGACCCAGGGGGCCATCTTTGTAGCGCACAATGTCCGTTTTGATTATGGCTTTCTTCGGGAGGAATTTGGCCGTTTGGGGTATTCCTTTTCGCGCCGAAATTTATGTACAGTACGTCTAAGCAGGAAGGCTTTTCCTGGTTTAAGCTCCTATAGCCTGGATAGCTTGATTCGCTATATGGGTATCGAGGTGAGCGCGCGTCACCGGGCGATGGGTGATGCAATTGCCACCGCGGAATTGTTCCGCCGAATCATGACCAGCCAAGAGAATGAAGAAACGGCTATTGATATGGTCAACCTCGGCTTGAAAGAATCCAGGCTCCCAAAAACCTTTAACTTAGAAAAAGTGCACCAGTTGCCGGAAGCTTGTGGCGTTTATTATTTCCATGATGCCGAAGGCAATGTATTATATGTAGGCAAAAGCATCAATATCAAAAAGCGCATTGCTGAACACTTTGCCGACCAGACGCGTAAAGCTGCCAGACTCCAGGAACATACTCACGACATTACTTATGAGTTGACAGGTAGTGAACTTGTAGCGCTACTCTTGGAATCTTACGAGATCAAACGGCTACGCCCGCCTGTAAACCGCGCGCAACGCCGACAATCATTCCCCTATGCCATCCACCGTTTTTATGATGAAGCGGGCTATCTTCATTTTGAGGTGGTAAAAGTTACAGCCAAGAATCGCAACCAATACCAGATTGTCTCTGAACATCCAAAAATTGGCAATGCCCGAAGTCGTCTGGAAACTATCTTCCGGGAATACGAACTATGCGCCCGATTCTGTTCGCTACAGTCCGGTACAGGTGCCTGTTTCCACTATCATATCAAACAATGTCACGGTGCCTGCGTCGGCCATGAAAGTCATGAATCTTACAACGAAAGGGCCGAACAAGCCACAGAAAGTTTATCTACTGTTTTTGATCACGGTTTTTTTATTCTTGATTATGGCCGTCAGCGGGATGAACGGGCCGTTGTGCTTGTTGAAGATGGCCAGTATATCGGTTTTGGCTACATTGATATAGATGACGCCAATAACTCCGATGCCCTGAGGGACGCCATCAAAAACTATCCTGGCAATCCAGAGACCAATCGCATTATTCAGCGCTTTTTGAGTCAAAATAACAAGGTAAAAGTGGTGAAGGTGGGAGGAAATAAGCGGTAGAGATTAGGCGGTTATTTGTTTTTATTGGTTTGGAGGTTATTCCGTTCTGACCTCTGTCAACATCACACTAAAAATATGATTTCTGACAGTCAAGGCCCAACCGAAGACGCTCTGACAAAACTCACCCTATCAACGCCCTTTCCATCTCCAATTGCACCGTCTTAGCTGCTGCCCGGGCCTTTTCAGCAAAATCTTCACCTTTACCGGCATAAATGATGCCTCGGGAGGAATTGACGAGTAGGCCGCCAGTCGCATTCAGACCGTATTGACTCACCGCTGCCAAGTCACCACCTTGCGCACCAATGCCGGGGACTAATAAAAAATGTTCAGGAGCAATGCGACGGATTTCGGCAAATCTTTCGGGATGGGTAGCCCCAATGACGTACATTAAATTCTCAGGCGATCCCCATTCCTGGGATTTTCGCATCACTTTTTCATAGAGTGGCTCGTCATTTTCTTGAGGGGCCATTTGAAAATCCTGGCTTCCTTTATTGGAAGTGAGTGCCAAAAGGATAACCCATTTTTCGGGGAATTCCAAAAAAGGTTCTACTGAGTCAATGCCCATATAAGGCGCTACAGTAACCGCGTCAAAATTATAGGTTTCGAAAAAGGTTTTGGCATACATCCGGGAAGTATTGCCGATATCCCCCCGTTTAGCATCAGCAATAACGAAGTGTTCGGAAGGAATATAGGCTAAGGTTTTTTCCAATGAGATCCAACCAGGAGGGCCTAAAGATTCATAAAAAGCCAAATTGGGCTTGTAGGCTACACAAAGGTCTTTAGTGGCATCAATGATGGCCTTATTGAAGGCAAAAATTGGATCATCAGCTTGTTGTAAATGCACAGGAATCCTGTCGGGAGCAGTATCCAATCCAACACAGAGGTAAGACTTTTTGGTTTGGATTTGCTGCCAAAGTTGTTTTCTTGTCATAGATGAAATAAGCGAGTTTACCCTAAGGAGATTTGTTAGTTGTCCAATCCATTAATTGCCTCTACTCCGGTAATTTCAGGCACCCGTCCTTTGATGGATTGTTCAATGCCAGCACGCATAGTCATTACCGACATATTACAACTTTGACAATTGCCGAGCCATTTGATTTTCACGATATGGTCTTCGGTAAGGTCAACGAGTTCTACGTTGCCTCCATCTACAATCAGGTGCGGACGAACATCATTCAGAGCATCCTCAATCCTTTCCAGCATTTCTTGTTTTTCAGTCGAAGACATGTATCACTATTTTATAAGTACAAATATACGAATTATTGGAGATTTACGTCTACTCTTTGAGTTGGCGCCAACACTTCATGCCGAACAACGACCTGACGCACCAAATTTTTGGCGATATTCATGAAGGCCTCCGAACTGGGATTATCCTTATCAAGCACTATGGGCTGACCTTGGTCGCCTCCTTCACGGATACCTTGCACGATGGGTACCTGACCTAATAATACCGATTTGCTGATCTTTGTCAATTTTTTACCCCCACCCTCGCCAAAGAGGAAATATTTATTATCAGGCAGTTCTTTTGGTGTAAACCAGGACATATTTTCTACTACCCCCAATATCGGTACATTAACGGAAGGCAACAAGAACATATTCATAGCCTTAATGGCATCGATGACGGCAACCTCCTGTGGTGTCGTGACCATAACGGCACCCGTAACAGGAACCGTCTGCACCAGACTGAGCTGGATGTCTCCGGTTCCTGGAGGCAGGTCAATCACCAGATAATCAAGTTGTGGCCAGATACAATCATTGATAAACTGCTTGATGATTCCAGAAAGTCGGGGCCCCCGAAGAACCACTGCCTGTTCTGGCTCAATGATAAACCCGATCGACATCACCGAAATACCATGAGCTTCGAGTGGCAATATTTTGGGTTTATTATAATGAGATTGAATTTTGGGTCGTTGTCCTTGCAGGCCCAGCATCGTTGGGATGGATGGACCGTAGAGATCGGCATCAATCAACCCCACTCTGGCACCCAATTGTTTTAAGCCCAAAGCCAGATTGACAGCTATCGTCGATTTTCCTACGCCACCCTTTCCAGAAGCTACTGCTATGATATTTTTGACATGCGACAAAACACTCGGAGCCTCTTTGGATTGGTCGGTGCGCGACATCAAGTGTACATTCACATTGGCATTGGGGTATAATCCCTGAATGGCCCCGATACAAGCGAAGTTGAGTTCCTGTTTGTGTTCGGTGTTTAGAGAAGATAATTCGATGGTAAAATTGACGTTATTACCTTCGATCACTAAATCACGAACCATGTTCATAGTAATCAAATCCTGGCCAGAATTTGGATCATTTACTTTAGCAAGTGCTTTAACTATTTGTGTTTTATCTATTTCCATACCTGTTTTTCCGTACTATGTTAAACAAACAACTTAAACTGCAAAGGTAAAACAATATTTATGCTTAGACGGTTTTCCCTTTTGTTTTGCAATAGATTAAAAAATCGGATTACTTTTGCACTGTTATGAAGGTACATCAAGCGCTAGACCAGCTGCCGAAGTTTAATAATGCAGTAGTCACGATTGGCTCCTTTGACGGAGTCCACTGTGGTCATCAAAAGATTATTCAGAAAGTTAAACAACTGGCTCAGCGGGTTGAAGGAGAGAGCATTCTCATTACTTTTCACCCGCACCCTCGTCAAGTGATCTATCCCAAAGATCAAAGCCTGAAGTTGATTACTACCATTGAGGAAAAAGTCCGACTTTTTGAGCAATTCGGGCTGGATCATGTTGTCATTGTTCCATTTACCATTGAGTTTTCCCAAATGAGTGCTGATGAATATATCCAGAAGTTTCTGACGGATAAATTCAACCCCAAATATATTGTCATCGGGTACGACCATCGTTTTGGGTTAAACCGTCAGGGAGACATCAATTATTTGCAGCATCATGGCCAACGGGCGGGATTTAAAGTGGTAGAAATCCCTAAACAGGAAGTAGACGATATCGCCGTCAGTTCCACCAAAATACGGAAGGCTCTGGATATTGGGGATGTCAAAAACGCCCAGTTATTATTAGGCCATTATTTTACCTTGAGTGGCAAAGTAGTGCATGGCCAAAAGATAGGCAATACGCTGGGATTTCCCACTGCAAATATTGACCTGAAAAACAAATTCAAACTAGTCCCTCCCAATGGCATTTATGCGGTTCACATACACTGGGATGGTGAAGTTTATGACGGTATGCTCTATATAGGCAACCGCCCCACCATCAAAGAGCACAACAACCAGACTATTGAGGTTAACATTTTTGATTTTAATCAAAACATCTATGGGGAGGTACTTGTGGTAGAACTGGTGTCCTATATCCGGGATGACATGCAATTAGAAAGCCTGGATGAATTGAAAAAACAATTGTTATCCGATAAAAAAAAGACGGAAGAAATTTTTCAAAAACAGCAATCACAACCTGCCATAAATAGTCGCTTAGTCCTACCTGAAGTGGCCATCGTTATTTTGAATTATAATGGAAAGGGGCATTTGGAAAAATTCCTGCCTTCTGTCCAAAAAAGCCTTTATGACAACCTGGAAATAATAGTCGCAGACAATGGTTCTACTGATGATTCCGTCGCTTTTCTGCAAAAGAATTACCCCCAGGTAAAATGTCTTCAATTAACTACCAATTATGGCTTTGCCGAAGGGTACAATCAGGCCCTAGAGCTGGTAGATGCCGATTATTATGTGTTGTTAAACTCTGATGTTGAAGTACCTACAGATTGGGTGAGGCCACTGATTTCCTATATGGAAAATAACCAGGAAGTGGCCGCATGTCAACCCAAAATAAAAGCCTATCACCAAAAGGACACCTTTGAATATGCTGGTGCTGCTGGTGGCTGGCTTGATAGTCTGGGTTATCCTTTTTGCCGGGGCCGGATATTTGATTTTGTAGAAAAAGACAACGGCCAATACGATCAAAATTCGGAAATATTCTGGGCCAGTGGTGCAGCCCTTGTAATTCGTGCACCACTTTTTCATAAGATTGGTGGTTTTGATGGCGACTATTTTGCCCATGCCGAAGAAATAGACCTTTGCTGGCGATTGAAGAGAGCTGGATACAAAATTGAAGTAGTTTCAGATTCAGAAGTTTATCATGTTGGAGGCGGCACCCTTGAATACAATACGCCAAGAAAGGCATTCCTCAATTTCAGGAATTCCCTTTTTACACTCCTAAAAAATGAACCCGTAGAGAAATTAATATGGTTGTTGCCTCTTCGATTAATAATGGATGCATTGGCTGGTGTGCTCTTCCTTAGCCAAGGTAAGTTTCAACACATTATTTCTATAATCAAAGCCCATTGGAGTTTCTTGGGGGGGGCAGGTAAAGCTTGGCAGAAAAGACGTTTTTACAACCAGCGAATCAAATCTGTACGAATTGGCCCTGCTAATACTGGAGCCATTTTTCGAGGTAGCATTGTCTGGCAATATTATGGGCTGGGCAAAAAAAGATTTTACCAACTGGAAGAAACCCGAATAGTAGAAAAACCTGAGTCATGAAGACGCCCTTTACGGTCCTATACGAAGATGAAACATTTATAGTTATCAACAAACCGGCAGGGCTTTTGTCCATTCCTGATCGATATGTTCCGGAAAAAGCCAATCTGTACCATTTGTTATTGGCTACAAACGAAGACATCCGTATTGTACACCGTTTGGATCGGGAAACCAGCGGCATCATTTGTTTCGCCAAAACGGAAGACGCTCACAAACACCTATGCAAACAATTTGAGGAGCGCAATATCCAAAAATATTACCTGGCACTGGTAGATGGACATCCTAATCCTGAAGAGGGTAGCATTGACCGACCTATCGCGAAACATCCTTCCAAAAGTGGTAAGATGATGGTGAGCAACCGGGGAAAAGAAGCATTAACTACCTATAAAATACTGGATAAATTTCAGCATTTCAGCTTAGTGGACATAAGTATTCATACTGGGCGTACTCACCAGATCAGGGTGCATTTCCAGGGTATTGGCCATTCGCTGGCCGTAGATCCGCTGTATGGAAAAAGAGAAGCCTTTTTTCTTTCGGAAATCAAACGAAAAGCATTCCGGATAGGTAAAGACCAGGAGGAACGCCCCTTACTGAGCCGCACCAGTTTGCATGCCAGCCGGCTTATTCTCTCACATCCGGAAAGTGAAGA
Organism: Saprospiraceae bacterium; assembly: GCA_021604865.1. GTDB lineage: Bacteria > Bacteroidota > Bacteroidia > Chitinophagales > Saprospiraceae > BQJU01. The sequence goes on from BQJU01000007.1 coordinate 63,855, forward strand.
AAGCATCGAGTTTGAAGCTCCCTTGCCCAAAGACTTACAAGCGGTGATTAAACAATTAAACAAATGGGGAAAGTAAGCGCTTGAATGACTAAAAAACCGGTACCAAATTACTTTGATACCGGTTTTTAGGAATAGAAAAACATCCTAAAATGAATCGCTCAAAATCGAGCAAAACATCAGAGTTGCTTTTATTAGTTATTCAAAATTCTAAACTCTGTTCTTCTGTTTGCAGCGTGTTCTGCTTCTGTGCAATTAACGCCATCGGCACAACGGTTTTTCAGTCTTGATTCACCATAACCTTTAGAAACCAAGCGGCTTTTATTGATGCCTTTTGATACCAGATAACTCACTACAGATTGAGCTCTTTGTTCGGAGAGACTCAAATTAGAAGCATTATTTCCACGGGCATCGGTATGTGCACTGATCTCCATCCGTACATTGGATTTGGCGTTCATCAATGTTAACAACCTATCGTCAATGATTTTTCTGGCTTGAGCCGTAAGGCGAGCACTACCATATTCGTAGTTGATCGGTAGAACATTGTACTCTAACAACTCACAATCTATTGACTCCCAACTTGTGACGCCACCTTTTTTCACTAATACTGTTTTAGTAATCGTGGTGAATTGAGCCGGAACGATGGTCACAACCGTATCTTCGCTCTCATATTCCCTGTAGGTGATGGTCTTGGTTACCGCTGGAACTTCAATGGCTTTACATTCAGCAGGTTTGACAAGCACTTCCTTAGTAACCTCTACAAAATTATCAACTTCTACCCTGTTTCTTGAGATTTCAGCATTGTTCGCTAAAGTCTTAATGTTTACTTCTGTAGTTTGGGCAGGGTATTCTCGCCAGCAAAGTACCTGACAATCTGCAGGATTATCCGATTCACAGCCTTCATAAGCGGTATATTCCCATCGGCCAATCTTTGGATAAACTTCAAACTCCTTTTTTTCATCCTTAAAAGAAGCCAATTTCACATTGATTTTATCATACCCCCCACCTGTAGAAATTCTTTCAGTAACTTTCTTGTAGACAGCAGGAGTACACTCATAAGTCGTACAGGCTTCCTTAACCACTATTGTTTTTGTTAAATCTTTCCCATATCCAGCTTTTTTAACTGTGATTTTTCGGTAGGAAGGCATCACTTCAACACGTATCTCCTCATCTTTAAATTCATCAGGAGTTACACATTTCACATAACACTTTCCTGGTTCTGGGTTTGGAGGTAAGTCCTGTGCGTTGACCATAAAGGCGCTAAATAAAAATGTAGCAACCAATAGTAAGTTTTTCATTTTGTGTTTTGTTTTATTAAATAATTGGTATGTAGCAATATTTTAGACTTCCTACTTTTGATAAAGTAACACTTTGTCCATAAACCAGACCTACCCGGTAGGGTTCATGTTTTCTTTTAAGAAGCGTATAAATTCAATTATACAAGTAAAGGTTCATGTGGAAAATAAAGAAAAGTAAGGGAGAAACTGATGACTTAATTTTCAGTGTGTCTCTAAAGTAACACACTTAAACTTGGTCTTCAAAGAAAATTGGGAAAATTTTCAAATTCCACTAGAAAAAGGCGTAATACATTATCTTTGCAGCTGTTTTCGGAAATATTAAATAAAAATTCATGGAAAGTGTCCAAACGGAAAGACAGATAGTTGATATTAGCAAATGGTCAAAGAATTGTCATGATCATGCCGGACAATATATCAAAGCTGATCCTTATCCTTTTATCAGTTTTGAAAATTTTTTGGAACCCTGGGCTGCCGAAAAAGCGACAAATGCTTTTCCACAGATTAAAGACAGTGGGTGGATTCACTATATGCATGTCAATGAAAAAAAACATGGTCTCAACAAATTTGATCTAATTCCTCCCTTTTTACAGGAAGTAATTAATACATTGAATAGTGACAAATTTGTAGCAGCGCTCTCCGAGTTAACGGGCATCAAAGGGCTAAAAGCAGACCCTACTCTGGAAGGGGGAGGGCTTCACCAAAGTCAAAGAGGTGGTTATCTCAATATCCATGCTGATTTTACGGTTCATCCACATAAAAGAAACTGGCGGCGGCGGGTCAATGTATTGGTATACCTGAACCCCGAATGGCAACCAGCATATCGTGGCGACCTTGAGTTGTGGTCCAGAGACATGAAAGCTTGTGTGCAAAAAATCAGCCCGGTATATAACCGATGTGTTATTTTTAATACTGATGAAGACTCCTACCACGGTCTTCCTGATCCGATTATGTGTCCGGAAGACATGACCCGCAAGTCTATTGCCCTCTATTATTTTACAGAAGAAAACAATGCTCCACGTAAAAAGGCGACCAATTATCGGGCTCGCCCAGGTGATGGTCTGAAAAGTATTCTGATTTACCTGGACAAACAACTCATTTCGCTGTACACTACTTTAAAAGGTTGGTTGGGTATTAATGATGACTTCATCAGTAAAGTCCTCAATTTTTTCAATCGTAGGAAAAAGTAAACCCACAGGATAGCCATGCAGGAAAGTCAAAAATATTCACTCCTTTTTGCTTTATTAGGAGCCTTTTTTTTTATTCCTTTTTTAGGAGGCGTCCATCTGTTTGATTGGGATGAGGTCAACTTTGCTGAAATTAGCAGAGAAATGTTGCTCACCAAGGATTATTTAAGGGTATACGTCAATTTTGATCCTTTTTGGGAAAAGCCCCCCTTTTATTTTTGGCTACAGGCTTCAGCCATGTCTATTTTTGGGGTTGGAGAGTTTGCCGCCCGACTGCCCAATGCCATTTGTGGAGTGCTGAGTCTGGTTATATTGTACCAGATGGGGCGAAAATTGTACAACCATACCTTTGGGGTCATCTGGGCCCTGGTTTATTTTGGTACCGTGCTTCCTTTTCTCTATTTCAAATCCGGGATCATCGACCCTTTTTTCAACCTCTTTATTTTCCTGGGGCTGTATTTTTTCATTTTGTTTTATTGGAAAAAAGATCGTTTCAAGGGTATCGAATTGAAATATAACTATTGGTACTACCTGTTTTTGGGTGGCTTTTTTATTGGAATGGGTATCCTAACAAAAGGTCAGGTGGCCTACCTGATTGCCTGTATGACCTTGTTTGTTTATTGGGTGTACCAACGGTTCCGATTTTACGTGAATGTACCTCAATTCCTTTTCTTCACCTTTGCCGCCACTTTGGTGACTTTGTTCTGGTACGGACTGGAAACCTTAAAAAATGGCACCTGGTTCATTGAAGAATTTAATAAATATCAATACCGGCTCTTCAGCACACCCGATGCCGGACATAAAGGTTTTATCGGTTATCATTTTGTCGTGCTGTTGGTCGGTTGTTTTCCGGCATCCATCTTCTTGATTCGTTCATTTTTTAAACTACCTGAGGCGGAATTTGCCTACCAGCAGGATTTCAGGCGATGGATGAAATTTTTGTTCTGGACTGTACTGCTCCTCTTTTCCATAGTCAAATCCAAGATTGTCCATTATTCCTCCATGTGTTATTTCCCGCTGACCTTCCTGGCAGCACTAAGTCTCTATTATCTGGTTGAGAAAAAAATAGAATTCAATCGCTGGATGAAGATTGGGTTGATTGCGATTGGTGGGCTTTTCATTTTTGCTGTACTGGTTTTACCTTTTGTGGGGCAAAATATCGAACTGCTTAAACCCTTATTTAACGATCCCTTTGCACAAGCCAATATGGATGCTGATGTCAGGTGGACTGGTTGGGAAACTATTCCCGGTTTTGTGTTATTGGCCGTTTTGATCCTTTCCATTCGTTTTTTCCAGCGCCAGGAAAGCATGAAAGCCATCAGAATCCTATTTGGAGGTACCGCTGTTTTTGTGATGCTTACCCTGATTTTTTTTATCGGCCGCATCGAAGCTTATTCCCAACGTGCAGCTGTCGAATTTTACGAAAGTAAACAGAACGAAGATTGTTATATCATTACCCATGGTTTCAAATCCTACGCTCATCTTTTTTATTTCCAAAAACAACCGGAGAATAAAGAACCGATCAATAACGAAGATTGGTTTTTAAGTGGTCCTATTGATAAAGATGTGTACATAGTCACCAAGATTCACAAGACTAAACCTCTTGAAGCGCTGCCTCAACTGAAGGAAGTAGGACGGAAGAATGGGTTTGTTTTTTATTTGAGGGAAAAGGAAGGCAAATAATGTGTCCTTCATCTATTCAAGATAATTGTTATTTTTGGCCAACAGCATCAATCCAATTATGTTAGTCAGGCAAAAAAATTCACCTTATTTGGAAGACGAAGAACTAGCCAGGCTTTATCAGGAGCGGCAGGATACTCGTATTTTAGGCCTGCTTTTTAAAAGATACCTCCACGAGGTTTTAGGGAATTGTATGTATTTCCTGAAAAATCAACACGATAGTGAAGATGCCTCTATGGAAATTTTCGAACAACTCACCTCTAGCCTCAAAAAAAATTCAGCGCCGGATAATTTTCGCAATTGGTTGTTTATCGTCACTAAAAACCACTGCTTGAAGAGGTTGAGGAAACAGATAAAAGAACGATCTGAAGATTTTTCTGAAATTAACACCAATCTTTTTGTGGAAAATGACGATCTGGATGCTCTTATAATAGAGCAAAGGATTGAACGTCTTTCCCATGCCATTGAAGATTTGAAGGAAGAACAAAAAAAATGTATTATTCTGTTTTACCTTCAAAATAAATCTTACAAAGAAATTGAAGAGGTTACCCCGTATAGTTTGAATGATGTGAAGAGTTTCATTCAAAATGGCAGACGAAACCTGAAAGTAAAACTGAGTTAATCATGCCCAGAAAAACCGAACATAAACAAGGCTTAAGCCGTGAAGAATTTGTCAAAGCTTCCCATAATGGAACAAAAACAAATTCCTCGGCTGATAAAATTACCCATCAGGCCCTACGCGGCATGCAGTATCTGGATACTGAAAACGGAGTGGAACAATTGCTAACAAGATTGGACCATAAAATTGACAGCCAGTCTGTAAAGAACAGAAACATTTATTCCATTTGGCGGTCTCCTGCCCTAAAGGTTGCCGCCGCTGCTGTCTTACTGCTTTTACCTGCCTATTATTTATTACAACCCAATTTTCACCCATCCAATTATTCTACAGCCTACTTCGAACACTTGCCCAGTGCTATTCCTAATACCGGAACAAAAAAAGGTGGCGAAAATATCCAAACTGAAAAAGTCCTTGCCTTGGAAGCCTACAATAACAAGGATTATCAAACCGCCATTCCTTCCCTCAAAAGATACCTGGATCAAAACCCAAAAGACCAGGAAGTACGCTTTTATTACGGTATAGCATTGCTTGGCCAAGAAAAGCACAAAGCAGCTAAAGATGCATTTAGCCAGGTAGTTACCAGGCCACCTTCTGCCGATTATTTGGAAAATGCTAAATGGTATCTTGCTTTAACCTTATTAGACTTGAAGGAAATGGATCAGGCTCGTCACTTATTGATGACAATCCAACAGGAAAAAGGAGCCTATACAAATAAAGCTGAAAAACTGTTGAAAGCAATTAAGTAATAAGGTGCATTTTTACTTTCTACTTTTAAATATAAAGAAAATACTGATCCCCAGCCCCAAGAGGCCTATTGCCAGCCACCACCATTTGGAAATGGTTGGTCGATGTTTTAAAAGAATAGGCTCCCGATCACCTGTATAAATAAATCCACCCCAGAAATAAGGATGGGTGTACAATGCATTTACCGTATCTAAATAGGCGATTTTAGCCTGGTGTAATGCTTCTGCTTTGGTCAATCCCTGATCCAGATTGGCATAAAACAGCTCCATCAGTTTTGCCGTAGAAAAATCTTCAACTGCCCATAGACTCATCACCAAATTCGGACTACCAGCAAAAGCAAAAGCCCGGGCCAGGCTGGCAATGCCCTCCCCTTCTTTAATTACCCCAAAACCGGTATTACAGGCACTCAAAACCACCAGATCAGCATTGAGTTGCATACCATACAACTCGTAAGCATATAATAAACCATCTTGTTGAGTACTATCTCCGGAAGAAAAGATCAGGTAGGATAATCCAGGAAAATGATCATTAAAAAAGGCATGGGTAGACAGGTGTAAAAGGGAATATTGTTTCCCTCGTTGATGAAAAACAGCTTCCTGAGCTTCATTACCTAAAAAGTAAGCCCCTTTGAATTGCGATTCAAGCATCCGGAGCTCCTCAATGCTTCCCTTGAGTTCAGGAAGATCCATGATCAGCTCATGGTCCACCGAGCGATAGTTAGCAGCTAGCTTCACCTGCGAATCAAAGACCGGCGCCATTGCCAGGATTTCACCATTTGATAGTGCGCCTTCTCTCTGTTGATACTGCAAAGCCACACATGCAGAAAAGGTATAGCGAATCCGATGTTGCCTGATCAAATATGGTGCTTCGCGGTAGTTATATTTATTTTTATCTACCGCTTCGGTCAACAAAACTTCAAAAGGCAAATATCCCAAAACACCATCAGGAACAACAACCAGGTTTTTTCCATCAATTACATGGGCATAATCACCCAACAAATCTTGGTATAGGTGAAGTGACTGATCATAAAAATGTTCGGACCTGGCCAATAAAGAATCCCTAAATAAAAAAACTTCGTGAAGTAGATTCGGAGCACTTTCCTTCAATTGGACAAATAGCTTTTCCTCCTTACCTATTATAAATAAATAAGCTTTTTCTCTGCCCATAAAATATTCCAGCAGCAATTCATTTTCCTCCAAAAATGTGGACTGGATGGCATCAATGTCTCCCGTGTTGAGACTGTATTTTAAAGAATAATATACTGGGTATTGATTTTCGAATTTTTGCAATAAATCCTCTAGGGATTTCCTTTTATCAAAAAGCTTTTTTTCAAGATCTTTAACTACTTCCGGATTTAGCCGGTCCTTGTTTTCCCGTATCCGACTACTAAAAAACTCAATATCTTTGACCAAATTTCGCTCTTGGTTGATTTCCTTTGCCGGAATTTGAGCAAAATTACGAGCATTGATTTCATTCAGGTTTTCCGCTACTAATATGGACCGGTTTTTTTCTGAAAAATCAAAAGCCAGGTGCAACCATTTCTCCCCCCCCTGGTTGAGGTGAAGCTGGTATAATGTAGCCAATGCTCCTTCGTAGGTGAGTTTAGCCTGACCAGAAAGCAGCTCTTTTGATTCCCGATCCCAAACAGAATTGCGAACGCTGGTAATAATGGAATCCGCAAGCCGATAAGTATCGACAGATTGCATTAAAAATAAATCCTGCTTTTGCTTTTCCCCCTTACAACGTTGAATTTCCGCCTTTACTCTTAAAAGATCTAATACATATAATTTATAGCCTATCTGGTCCAATGCAGGATTTTCTGCAGCCTGTTTGGGGGCATAATTTCTGACTACTTTTTGCAAACTTTGCTGTACGTGTTGCAAAGCCAGATCACAATCCCCTAATTTAAGAAACCCTTTAGCGGCCATCACTAGAGCGCTGGCTTCCAATAACTTATCGCCACTCTCAATAGCCAGAGATTGCTGACTATAATAAATGGCCTTTCGGTAATTCTCTTTTTTAAATTCAATAGATGCCTTGTAATTATAAGCTTGCTGGAAGGACACCCAATCCTGATCTGCATTCTCTTTCAGGCGTCGAATGATCATATCTACCTGAGTCTCACCTCTAGCAAAATCATTCAAATCCATATACCCTCTAACCAGGCTGTACAAAGTAGGCAAGATAACCGGGTGTGCGGAAGGTAGATAGGCATCTTTTCCAGCCAGGGCTTGCGTTAAATAATCAATGCCTTTTTGGGTTTGTCCAAGATCCAAATAAATGGTGCCCAGGTTGTGGTAAATTTTTGCTCTTTCAAAATCATCTTCCACCAATCTCAAAGCTTCACGCTGCAAATCAATAGCCTTATTGGTTTTTCCCTGCTCAGCATAAGCACTGGACAAAATCCCATAAGCCTCCCCTTTTCCCGCTTTATCCTCATTTTCAATCGCTATTTGCAAAGCAGCATCCGCCGTGATGATGCAACTGTCCCAATCCATTTTTTTGGCAAAAGCCACACTCAAACAAGAAAAACCATTCCTTACATTCTCTCTGGTTTGATCCGGCTGGCGAACAGCTAGTTCATACAGTTTCCGGTAATATTGCATTTGCCGTTGGTAATCTCCGGCCAATGAATAGAAGTAACCCAGGTTTTGCAATAACAGCGGGTAAAAAACCAAGGTATCTCTTACTGTAGGCAGATGGTTATTGATCACCTTCAATGCTTCCTGAGCATGAGTCAGGGCTTCCTCATTGGTGCTTTGATAATAACTTGCCTCACTAAGCCAGGTTGCTGTCTTGGCTTGATGGTACCAGTCCTCTTGTTGTTTAAAAAGAGGAGAAAGGCCTTTTAAGGCCTGATAAGCTTGTTCCCAATCACCAGTATCAAAGTTTTGCAAAGCCTGATTGAGTTGTTGCACAGCCTCGAGGTTCGCCCTAGGTTGGGCATTCAGGCAAAAGGTAGGCAATATCAATAACAGTAGCGCTTTCGTAATCCTACGGACAATCATTTATGGATTTGTGGGTTGTAGCGATTATTTAAATTTATTCCTGGGCTCAAAACAGTTTTTCAAAAAGAAAGATAAAAAAATTCAACATTAATAGGGCTCCAACGTTGAATTAAAACTAAAACTATTTTATCCGTGTTTCAATTTTTCAATCCCAAAGGCACTTTATATTACGAGCTCTTCCAATTGGCTTATTATTGGGCAAATATTATCCGTTTGCCTAGCAATCAGGTAATCGAAGAAAAAATAACTTATGGAGCCCATCCCCGGCAGTATCTATTATCATTTCAACCCAAAAACAAAACAGCCCCCTGCAAAGGCACCATTGTTTATTTGCATGGTGGTGCCTGGAGGTTTGGAAGTCCGGAATTATTCAGAAGTACTGCACAGTTTTTTACCGACATGAATTATTCGGTCATTCTGCCTTCTCATAGACGATGTCCAACCTATAATTATCGACATATCAAAGCCGATCTGGTAGACATTTTAAAGGCTTGTAAAACTGTGGTTCAAAGCCAATCCCAGTCTACACACCCCTTCATTGTTGGCGGCATGTCAGCTGGTGGTCACCTGTCAGCTATGGTATTTCTGGATCAGGAAATAATGACAAAAGCGGGATGGCAAACCAATGATCTAAGCGGTACCTTTCTGTTGGGTGCCCCTTTACACCTGGAAAAAATGGCCAATAGCCAGACTTTAAAAAATCTTGCGGGCAGACGCCCCACTCCTCTATTCCAAGAGGCCAATCCATACAATTATATTCAATCCGAAGACCATCGCCCTTTGCTGATCGTGCATGGCAAAAAAGATGGTATGGTAGAATTTGCCAGCACGGAAGCATTTGTCCGGAAACTGAAACAAACAGGATTTACTAATTTGACTTATGAACCGGTTAACAATGGCTCACATATTGATGTGGCCAGTTATGTTTTCACCGAAAATAGCTCCAGGAAAATATTGCAAAAATGGCTGGATTCTTTTCATTAATTTATTACTAAGAAATTGAATTGGATCACTTTCGCAAAGCCTCAATCTCTTCGATGGTTTTCGGAATAGGCTGCCCTAAAACCCTATACCCCGATTCTGTCACCAAAATATTGTCTTCAATCCTGACACCACCAAAGGTCCGGTATTCCTTCAGCTTAGGATAATTGATATAATCAGTAAAGCGCCCTTCTGCTTCCCATGAATCGATTAATTCAGGAATAAAATAAATACCGGGTTCAACCGTCAATACAAAGCCGGGTTCTAGTGGACGGGCCAGACGTAGGGCATTCAAACCAAATTGTTCGCTGCGGGACTGAGATTCCGTATAACCGACATGTTGCTCCCCCAAATCTTCCATATCGTGCACATCAAGCCCCATCATGTGGCCAAGGCCGTGTGGAAAAAACAGGGCATGAGCTCCGGCAGCAACAGCAGCATCGGCATCTCCTTTCATGATGCCCAATGCGATTAACCCTTTTGCAATAATTGTGCTGGCCAAAAGGTGAATATCCAGGTAGGGAACGCCCGGTTTAATGGCTTCAATTGCCTTCATCTGAGCATCCAGGACGATGGAATAAATTTCTTTCTGCTGTTGGGTAAAGGTAGCATCAACTGGAAAGGTTCGGGTAATGTCTCCAGCATAATGCATCGTTGTTTCGGCACCAAAATCTCCGAGGACCAATTGTCCCTTTTTTAGGGTATTGCCATGATAATGATTGTGTAGGGTTTGCCCATTAACGGTGACAATGGCCGGATAAGCCAGTCTGCCTCCCGCAGCAATGGCTATGCCCTCAACAATGCCGGCCAGCTGGGATTCTTTTATGCCAGATTGAGTACTTTTCATAGCCGAAATGTGCATCAGCCCGCTAATATCGACGGCTTTTTCGATCTCCTCAATTTCTTCTGGAGATTTGATGCCTGCCAATGCCACTACACCTTTGATAAAGGGTACCGAAGCCTGATCATTTAGTGCTGCTAGAGGGATATCCAGCCATTCGTGTAATTTGATTTTATTTTCAGGTCGGTAGGGAGGTAAAAAATGGATATCTCGCGCTGCTGAACCCGCTTTTTTTAAATAATCTACCAATTCGCCATAGGGAGCCGTATGTTGAACGCCTACTTTTTTGCCCAGCTCGGCTATGGTTGGGTGTGGTCCCATCCAAACGACCATTTCTATAGAAAAATCATCACCAAACAATATCGTTTTTTGCTCATCTACATCAATGATGGCTGCCAGGTGTGGTTGGTCGATTCCAAAAAAGTACAAAAAGTTGCTATCTTGACGGAAGGGGTAAACATTGTCTGTATAATTCATGCTACTTTCCTCGTTTCCAAGAAAAAGCAATAATCCCGAATCTATTTTTTTAGTCAGTTGAGACCGGCGTTTTTCGTAAATACTTGCCTTAAACATATTTAATTGGTGTTTTCGGGGCAAAATACAGAATTCCTTTCAATCTATCCCACCGCAACAACGCTAATTCTCTGTTCGGCGTTTTAGCTCGTCCCTGATTTCTGCTGCACGTTCATAGTCTTCATCTTTTAACGCACTATTCAGCAAATCATTTAAACTTTCGTCGGTATAATCACTCAACACCAAATCTTGTTTTATACCAGGAGTAGATTCCTTTTCGGTTTTTTCTTCGAATATAATACCTGCCTCTTCCAAAATAAAGGTTTTGACATAAATGGGACAGGCAAAACGTACCGCCAGAGCAATAGCATCCGAAGTGCGAGAGTCTATTTTCAGGATTTTCTTATCCTTAGTAAGACAATATAGCGTAGCAAAAAACACACCGGCTCGAAGGTCGGAAATGGTGACTTTTTGTAAACTTACCTGTAGTGAGGCGAGGGTATTTTTAAATAAATCATGAGTTAATGGCCGATTAGGGGAAATTCCCTCAATGGCAATAGCAATGGCTTGTGCTTCAAACCCCCCAATTACTACTGGTAACCTACGGCCTCCCTCCTTTTCCTTGAGAATAACCACAAAACTATTAGGCTGCGATTCACTGGTAGCAATAGCAACAATTTCCAATTCAAGATAATCCATGCAATTTCAGATTATTAGCTACTCCCTCAATATACAAAGCTTTTGACAAATATGAAAACGGTTCACGGAGGAGTTCTCAGATGAAAAGTTTGTATATTTCCCTCTGAATAACAAACATTAACGATGAAACCACACTTAACAACCCTCTTTTTTTGTTGTCTGATTTCTTTGTCCGCCCAGGTAGAACCTTTAGTTAGACAGCCTTCCCTTAATCCCGATGGGAGTCAAATCGCCTTTTCTTACCAAGGAGATATCTGGACCGTTCCGATCAATGGTGGCATCGCCCGACGAATGACCATCCATGAAAGTTATGAAGGCCAACCGCAATGGAGTCCTGATGGTAACAAAATCTGCTTCACCGGTTACCGAAATGGGAATGCTGATCTATTTGTTTTGTCTTTGGATGGGTTGCCTCCCCAACGATTGACCTACCATTCTACTAATGATGATAATGCCAAATGGGCATCTTCGGAAGACATTTATTTTAATACCCGCCGAAATTTTGCCCGCCTGGAAAGAATTGATGAAGTCCATAGTATTCGGACATCAGGTGGTACCCCACAAAGGGTTTTGGATGCTGTAGGCGATAACCCGGCACCTTCACCTGCAGGGCGATACCTCGCTTTTGAGCGAGGCTCTTGCCGAATCAGCCGGGAGGCATATAATGGACCGGCCAATCGGGATATTTGGATATTTGATAATGACCTAAAGACTTTTGTGCAAGTCACAGATACTGATAGTCAGGATTTTGCCGCTGATTGGGCTAGTGAAAATGAACTCTATTGGCTCAGTGCCAGAGATGGCAGGTACAATCTGTATCGGCAGCATATTGAAAATGGCCAGGTGGAAGGCAAACCTGAAAAAGTGACCCATTTCACCGATGAAGGTATTCGACATTTTGACCTCAGTGCAGATGGTAATACCATTGTTTTCACCAGAGGTGGACATATCTATCAGATGCCATCAAAAGGCGGAGAAGCGCAAAAAATAAAGCTCGAACTAAATCAGGATTACCGGTTCGACCCCTTGGAAAACAAAGTCTTTACCAGCGATGCTTCCGACTATGCGATCGCTCCCAATGGCAAGTTTATGGCCTTCACTGTACGAGGGGAAATTTTTGTTGGCTCAACCGATAAAGATAAAAAACGGACTGCCCGAATGACGGATCAGGTATCCAGAGATCAGCAGGTACAATGGCTAGATGACTCAACACTGGTTTTTATTTCTGACATGGATGGCAATCGTGACCTGTTTTTGCTACATTCCAGTGATGCAAAGGAACCGGAACTACACAAAACCTTTAAACGTGTAGTTAGTCCACTAACCCAAAGTCCAGTCGATGAAAGTGAATTTATCTTATCGCCTGATCGTAAAAAGATTGCTTACCGGCGTGGCCGTGGCCAATTGATAATAGCCGATATTTCCCGTACTGGATTGAGCAATGAGCTTAACCTGCTCGATAGTTGGGCAACCCCTCAAGGCTTAAGCTGGAGTCCTGACAGCAAATGGCTGGCTTATTCCCTACCCGATCTTGATTTTAATTCGGAAATATATATCCACCCAGTAGACAATAGCACCCCACCAGTCAATGTGAGCTTGCATCCCCGCCCGGATAGATCACCGGTATGGAGTACTGATGGTAGTAAACTTGGCTTTTTATCGAGTCGTAATAATGCGGATACGGACGTCTGGTTTGTATGGCTACGTAAAAAAGACTGGGAAAAAACTCAAAGAGATTGGGAAGAGACACAAGAGGATGCTAAGGAAAAAAAAGACAGCACTAAAAACAAAGATTTACAAATTGATTTTGAGGATATCCATGAAAGATTGGTCCAGGTAACTCGAATTCCCGGCCATGAGGGAGATCTCGCCATAAGTTCTGACGGAGAAACTTTCTATTATTCCACTAATGGCGGAGGCTGGCAAGGCCAGGCAGGAAAACGGGCCTATATGAGCAGTCATTGGGATGGAAAAGAGGAAAAAACTTTAATTGAAGACCAAAATCTCGGAGATGTCAAGTGGGATCCATCAGGAAAACACCTGTATTTCCTGGATAATAAAGGCAAGATCGCCTGTCTTCATCCCGGGAAAAAGCCTGATTATTTGGGCTTTGAAGCCAAAATGACCATTCGCCACCAAGACGAACAGGAACAGATCTTTGAAGAGGCCTGGCGGGCTATGCGCGATGGTTTTTACGATCCAAATTATCATGGGCAGAATTGGGAACAACTCAGGGAAAAGTATAAAGCGCGGATTGTTGGGGCCTCTACGACACAGGACTTTCGGTTTTATTTTAATGAAATGTTGGGACAACTTAATGCCAGTCACATGGGGCTGTACGGTTCAAATCCCGAAGAAACCCAAAAAGACAAAACAGGATTGTTGGGTATTGAAGGTAAGCCGGTCGATAATGGTTTTCAAATTACCTATGTTTTGCCCGATAGTCCTGCCGACAGGGAAGATAGCCGATTGGCCTCTGGGGAAATTATTACTGCTGTAAATGGTAAGCCGATGAATGGCAGTCAAAATCTTTTTGAATTACTGAACGGTACAACTGAAGAACGCACTTTGTTAAGTGTAACCAATAATAACGAAGTCCGGGAAGTTATCATTCGGCCAGCCTCAAGTCTGAGGTCGGAAAATTACGAAGCCTGGGTAAAAGAACGCAAAGAGCTCACAGACCAGTATTCCGGAGGAAAGCTTGGCTACATTCATATTCAAGGCATGAACTGGTCCAGTTTTGAACGGTTTGAACGCGAACTTATGGCTAGTGGTTACGGTAAAGAAGGCATCATCATTGATGTCAGGTACAATGGCGGTGGTTGGACAACTGATATGTTGATGGCCGTTCTAAATAGCCGTCAACACGCCTATACCATTCCTCGGGGAGCAGCGGAAAACCTGGAATCTGAACACAGCCAGTTTAACCATAATTATCCCTTTGGGGAAAGACTCCCTTTTCCGCCATTAACAAAACCTTCTATTGCACTCTGTAATGAAAATAGCTATTCCAATGCTGAGATTTTCTCTCATGCATATAAGACTCTGGGATATGGAAAACTGGTAGGTCAGCCTACTTTTGGAGCCGTTATTTCTACAGGTAGCTACAGTCTGGTTGATGGATCGCGTATTCGTATGCCTTTCCGGGCCTGGTATGTCAAAGCCACCGGCCAAAATATGGAGCACGGGCCCGCTGTACCTGACGTATTGGTTGAAAATGCTCCTGAAGAACAAGCCCACAAGATAGATTCTCAGCTAAAAACAGCCGTTGAGTTATTGTTAAAATCCAGGTAGATGTTTCATACATGTGTTTATTAGACTTGTTTCGCAAGGGGCATGACGAGGTTAAAATGGATGGCCGCCCACCGCTACCGCCTTCCTGCCCCCTGCGCAACAAGTCTATTGAACGACTAATCGCTTGGTCTGCATGCCATTACCGGCCAATACTCTGATCCAGTAGATGCCAGCAGGAAAAGCATCCAGTGCTAATTCTGTCCGCTGGCCGGACCAGGATCTTCGGAGTAACTGCTGACCGGTGGCATTGTATAATTCCAATATTTTTTCGCCCACTAATTCGGTAGGCAATGCCAAAGTAACCCGCTCAGCGGCAGGATTGGGATATAGTTTAAGCCCCAGGTTCCTGAGGGGGGATTGGGTATTAGTATTCACCCCTGAAGGGATATTGGTATGATAACCACTAATACCACCACGGTAGTTACCTACGATTAGTTCCATCAATCCGTTTTGATCGAGGTCGGCCATAGCCAGATGGGTTTGAAAGCCCTCCTTCAAATCACCGAAGGACTCCGTGTCCAGGTCAAATTCCCCGTCCAGATTGCCATCGATATTCGAGTATACCTCAATTCTACCGGTTTCAGTGCCCATAAATAGTTTAAACTGACCATCAATGTCAACAAATAACGGTGTCGAAAAACCAGTTGAATAGCCGGGGATACGGGCATCCACATTGCCAATTTTCTTTTGATTGGGTGCCAATTCCGGATCAGCATTAAATTCCGCAACTTCGGCCGTGCCCATGTTTTGATAATAGCTGATTCTGCCAACCTGTGAACCAATCAATAAATCCAACAAGCCATCTCGGTTGAGATCAACAATCTGCGGGGTACTGGCCTGTCCTACATTGATATTCATATAATTGTAGGTTAGGTTGTTGTATTGGAGGGGCTGGTTGGGGCCGGCAATATTTTCACCATAAAATAACATACCGTTTTGCTCTCCTATAATGACATCCAGATCACCATCATTGTCCATATCTCCAAAAGCAGGTGCAAAATAACGGGTGGTTTGGGTAAAGGCATTTAGCCCGAGAAAATCATCATTCACCAGTTCAAAAGCAGGCACGGCAGCAGTACCTATATTTTCAAAAAGAAAAACCCTGGCGTTAAACATGCCAAAAGGCTCATAAAATGAATAATTGCTCAGAATCAAATCCTGTAGCCCATCTGCATTGTAGTCAATAAACTGGGGGCGTGCACCAGAGCCTATATCTATCATATCGGAAATGAGAAATTCTTTGTCCTGAAATGCAAATACCGGATATTCCGTACTGGTGACATTTTCATAAAACCACAATTCATTATCCTCGGCATTGCGACGGGCATTTACTGCACCAATTAGATCTTTTTTTCCATCGTTATTGACATCCAGATAAAAAGATGCGGGATAAATCGGCACATCAAAAACTACATCATAAGAAGGGAAAGTTTCGTCTTGGTTATTGATCCAGGCTTCACCACAGGTACCTCCATTAATCAGGTAATTCAGGTTGGTAAAGGATAAATCTCCAAGGATGAGTTCTTTATCTCCATCATTATCTCCATCATAAGTCAGAAGCGTTGATCCGGCATGTCGAAATTCCAGGTCTTCATCCTGTTGCAGTCCATTAAAACATTCTCCAGGGCCTGCTGCCAAATCTACCACAGTAGAAATGCCACTTTCGTAAAATCCACCCCAACAACTTTCACACAGTTTAAAAATCAGGCTATCTGTTCCATAGCCCATTTCTACCGATTGATTACAAAATAAATCAACATAACCACCACCCAGGCCGAAAGTCAGGATATCCAAGTCGCCATCACAATCCATATCATCCACTGCAGGATAATCAATGGTGCTGACATATAGCTGGGTTGTCCCGCCATTATTAATAGGAATAAAAATGATATTGAGTGGTGCATTAAAATTGAAGCGGTTAAATGCGATTTTATCACCATCATAATAGCCAGTATAGACCATTACACCATCCACTTGCTGATCGGAATATGCGAAGATATCCACAATGCCATCACCATTATAATCTCTTAGTAGTACCCACTCTTCCATTGGTGGAAACTGGCTGATGTATTCTGGTGCAAACACATAATCGGACTCACCAGCATTACCTTCATTTAAAAATGTCAGCACCTTATTACCAACTCTATCAAAAATGAATAAATCCTGTTTCCCGTCGTTATTTAGGTCAACTTCAGACAACTGTGGCGAATTTAACCCACCAGCCAAAGGGTTTTTCAGCGTGACTCCCTCTACAATAAATTCAGCCTGCAAGCGATCAATAATTTGTCCGTTTAAAGTATAAAATAATGGTAAAGTGATAAGGCAAACAATTAACTTTTTGATCATGGATAGTTTTTAAGGAGAATATTTTTTAATTAGGTTATTATTTTGAATCCTGTATATTTGTCATATTAGGAGGTTCAAAACCTGAGGCCAAATTTATAAAAACAAGCAATGAAAAACCGTTATCTACTGACAATTCTCCTGTTTTGTTGTCTACATTTCAATTCCTGGGGTCAGGAAAATTCAGATAGCATAGTTCAAGTACAACCAGCACCAATCCCTACCATTGAAATAGGCCAGTACAGCCTCAATGTTTCAGAAGGAAAACTGGTTTTTAATGCTGGCGGTCTAAACGGGAATGCAGCCATAAGCATCAATGGTGAAGATAAAACACTGGTTTTCAGGAATGGGATAGCGGAAATGCCCGTCGAAAGTTCGGCTTCGGGAGCCTTGTACCTGATCAAGACCGGCAAACACAACCATCACCTATACCATCTATCAGACCTGGGCAATAACCAATATCGGTTACGTAATATTCCGATGTGGCTTTCTCTTTTGCCGCCACTGATCGCCATTTTGTTGGCACTCATTTTTAAGGAGGTCGTTGTCTCACTTTTTGTTGGCGTATGGACTGGCGCCTTTATTGCCGGAGGATTGCGGATCGATTCTCTTTATTATCTGATTGTAAGTTTTTTAGCCGTAGTTGAAAAATATATGATCACTGCCCTCAATGATAGTGGTCACCTTTCCGTCATCATCTTTTCTCTGATGATTGGTGGCATGGTAGCTGTTATATCCCGCAATGGAGGCATGGCTGGGGTTGTTAATGCTTTGTCTCGCTATGCCAAATCGCGCCGTAGCACCAAATTTGTTACCTGGCTGCTGGGGGTAGCCATCTTTTTTGACGATTATGCCAATACCCTGATCGTTGGTAACACGATGCGTTCAGTAACCGATAAATTTAAAATATCCAGAGAAAAACTGGCCTATATTGTAGATAGTACCGCTGCTCCCGTAGCTGCTATTGCCTTCATTACCACCTGGATTGGGGCTGAGCTAGGATATATTGACGACGGTATCAAGTTGTTGCATAACTTCGACACCAGCCTTACACCTTATGCCATATTTATCGAATCCCTAAAATATTCGTTTTACCCCTTTCTGACCCTGATTTTCATCCTGATGTTGATCTACCTGAAAAGGGATTTCGGCCCCATGGTAAAGGCAGAAAAAAGAGCATTGTACCAAGGCCAGGTAGCACCCAAAAGCGCAGAAAACACCAGAGATGAAGAATTGGAAAACCTAGACCCTGTTCCTGGAGCTCCCCATAAATGGCACCATGCTTTTATTCCCGTTGTACTGGTTATTTTGATGACCATTTTTGGCCTTGTGGATTCGGGTTTGAGCAGTTTGTATGAATCTGTTCAAGAGGCAGGTGGCCAATTAGCTTCTCAAAGTTGGGGAAGTGTTTGGTCAGCAATGGGAATACTACTTCCAGAAGGAGAAGGCGGTTTTTTTGTGAAATTGGGTAGGGTAATTGGTGCTAGTGACTCTTATAAAGCATTGCTTTGGGCCTCACTCAGCGGTTTGCTGATGGCGATAGCAATTACCCTTTTCAATAAAACCATGAAACTAGGAGAAACCATCAACACTGTGATTACGGGTTTCAAAACCATGCTACCTGCCCTGATAATATTGGCTTTAGCCTGGTCATTGGCTCTGACTACTGAAGAATTAAATACCGCCACTTACTTGACTTCAGCCCTGGCCGATAGTATCAACCCTTATTTTGTACCGGCTATTATCTTTGTTTTGGCGGCTTTTATCTCTTTTTCTACAGGCTCCAGTTGGAGCACCATGGCCATTTTATATCCTATTGCCGTGCCGACTATTTGGGCGATTTGCCTGGGCGCAGGCTGGACTCCAGAAGAAAGCATGCCGATGCTGTATAATGTGATTTCGACTGTTTTGGCTGCTTCCGTACTTGGCGACCACTGTTCACCAATATCTGACACCACCATTTTGAGTTCCTTGGCTTCCGATTGTAATCACATTGATCACGTACGTACCCAATTGCCCTATGCCCTTACGGTAGGTATCGTAAGTTTGGTAGCTGGCTCATTAGCCACGATGCTTGGAGGTGGCTGGTTGGTTTGTTTTAGCCTGATGATTGCCAGTATCGCGGCACTCTTTTTGATAATACGATATGTTGGAGAAAAAGTTGAAGACCTTGAGGAGGGTTAGGTCTTTAGCGTAAACCCGTCAAATAAAGTTTTGATTTCCACGGCCTCTTCCGGTTTCATACGGCCACTCAGGAGCAGACGTACTTCCCTGCGGCGTGGGGCACTATCAAAACGTTGTTGTTCTATTTCCGTCAATGGAATCACCTGAGGAACGGGAACAGGTTTGCCATTTTCTTCATCCAGGGCCACAAAAGTGTAATAGGCATGGTTACAACGCCGTGGGTTCTGGCCTTTGATATCCGCTGCAAAAACTTCGACAAATATTTCTACGGAAGTACGAAAGGAACGGGTAGTCGTGACTTCGATGGTGATAACATCCCCTACCCTAATTGGTTTTTGAAAGGAAACGTGGTCTACTGAGGCTGTAACAACATGTTTTTCACAATGTTTACCCGCGCAGATACCACTTGCAATGTCCATCCATCTCAACAGATTGCCACCCATCAGGTTACCCATCGGGTTGGCATCATTGGGCATTACCATTTCTGTCATCACCGTTTTAGAGTCAACTACTTTCTTGGGTCTTAATTCCTCACTCATGCCTCTTTTTTAATGTTTCTTATCTGATCATTACCCCTTTCCGGTTGATGAATGGAATCGTTGTAAAGTTCTCTTCAGCAATGCTTCCGGTGACAAAAATATATTTTTTGTCATACATATAACCATCGTATGAAAAGCTCACCCAATATTCGTTAGTCAAGGTAAAAAGTCTACGCTGGATAGGTTCGATTTTTTCAACAGCCATGGGACCGATTTCTTCAAAAAAGTGCCGAAGGGTTGTGGTTTTCATGTGTTCACCATCAATCTCACCATATCCCTTGGAACTGATCAAAACACTATTTATGGCCTCCTCACGTAAATTGATAACATAGGTATCCCAAAGTTCGCCATCAATTCCATCCTCTGGCGGTACCATAGCAATCGCTAAATCTTCTACTTTAAGTTGTGGAATATCTTTTTTCATGATCATTTGCAGGACTAAGCACATAGCTTTCAATGGGAGCGAGCTCCAAACATGCGCTAATCTTAAGAAATTGTAAATCAAAATACCTGCCTCCCTAAAAAGGTTGGCAAAGATAATATTTAGTTTGCAAACTGAAAATTAAATAATCGGGCAAATTGTTGACGAAGATTTTCCTTGACTTCGAAGATGGGCATTTCTTTCCCCAATTCCATTTGCATAGAAGTGACACTTTTGTCCTTGTCATCAATACCACAAGGGATGATATTGGAAAAATGTTGGAGTGTAGGGTTCACATTAAAAGCAAATCCATGCATGGTAACCCAGCGGCTCAAATGCACACCAATGGCACAAATTTTTCGCTGGGGCAAACCATTGCCGGCTTCCAGCCAAACACCGGTGTATTCCTTAATACGCATCCCCTCAATACCATAATCTGCCAGCGTTCGGATTACAGCCTCTTCCAGATAACGGACATATTTATGCACATCGGTAAAAAAGCAATCCAGATCAAAAATCGGATAACCCACGATCTGACCGGGACCATGATAGGTGATATCTCCACCCCTATTGATCTTAAAATATTCAAAACCCTGTGCCTCCAATTCATGCTCCTTGAGCAACAAATGGTCAATTGATCCACTTTTACCAAGTGTATATACGGGCGGATGTTCACAAAACAATAAATAATGGGGATGGCCATCAGTGGAAATCACACGGGGATCCTGCTTTCGTTTGGCGAGTTTAAAATCGACCACCTCGCGATGCAGGCTGGTCTGATAATCCCAGGCCTCCTGATAGCTGATGTTCCCTAAATCTTCGAAAATTACTTTTTCCATACGGTATTTGTAATGAGCGCACAAATTTAACGATTTTGTGGGTTGTTTGGTTGAGTGGGATATATAGTGAGAGTGCGATGTGGTGATATGGTGAGAATGTGATAGGGTGAGGTGTCTAAAATCTCTATAAAAAATCTCAAACATTTCTTACCTTAGAGGTTGTTTCACCCAAAATCAATCCCATGAAAAAAAACCTACTTAGCATTCTTTTTTGCCTGATGGCAATGCTAACCTTCGCCCAACCTCCCGCTCCCAACTTCAATGTAGTAGATAGTGATGGTAATGTCCACCGCCTGTACCAGGATTACCTCGATCAGGGCAAGACGGTAGTCATCAAACTCTTTTTTACCACCTGCCCTCCCTGTAATGCTATTGCCCCACTTATGGAGCCATTTTATCAATCCTGGGGTGGTGGCGAAGGTGATGTAGAGTTTATCAGCCTCAGCATTATGGGTTTTGATTCCAGTGTTGAAGTCGCCAATTATAAAACCAATCATGGACATACCTTTCCTGGTGTTGGGACAGATGGGGGAAGTGCAGCGGCACGTGCGCCCTATACCAATGGTACTTATGGCCAATTTCTGGGTACACCAACTTTTGTAGTGATTGCTCCTGATCGGTCAGTGACCTATGATCCACGAAGCAATAGTTTTACGGCTACAATTGATCTGGTGGATGCAGCGATTGCCTCTACTGGTGCCCGCAAACCATTCAACTTATCCGGTACGGTGACCAATATCAATGATGATCCGGTAGTTGGAGTTATTGTGCAAATGGCCGGTGTTGGGTCCGTAGATACAACGGGTGAGGATGGACATTATACGCTTAGTGGTTTTATCCGACCAGATAGCAGTTATCAGGTTGAAGTAACCAAAAATGGGGCGTACAATAATGGAGTAACCAACTTTGATTTGATTAAAATCAGAAAACAAATTCTAAGCATTGAAAACTTGGGTTCTCCCGATAAATTGCTGGCAGCTGATGCCAACCGCTCTTCGAGTGTCAGTACCCAGGACTTAATTGCACTGAATAAACTGATTTTGACGATTGTAGATTCCTTGCCTAATCAGGATTCCTGGATATTTATTGATGCCGATTACGAATTTGCTCAACCTAATTCGCCCTATTCGGAAGTATACCAAACCCAGGAAGCCTTGCCGTCTTTTGATTTGGAACATGCCAACACCCTAAACATTCGCGCTATAAAAATTGGCGATGTGAATGGTTCTGCCAATCTACAGGAATAGTAGGGTTGTTGCACAGGGGTGAGTCCGCCATACCCCTCGCGAAACAACGCTACTATTATGACAGTATCGTGAAGGTATTTCTTCCTATAAAAATTATATTTGTCCAAAAATTGAAATGAAGAAGATTCTGCTTTGTATTTTGCCTATTGCATTATGGGCTTGTGGTAATAACACAGAAACAACGAAAACAACAACCGAAACGGCTGCCCCTATTGTAGACAGCCTACGCCTGGATGGAGAAACCCATCTTAAAAACTTACGTCAACTCACTTTTGGGGGCGATAATGCCGAAGCCTATTTCAGCTTTGACAATAGTCACCTGGTTTTTCAAGCTACCAATCCAAAGTGGGGCGTGGAATGTGATCAGATTTATTACATGCCGATAGAAGGTTATACCGGCAATCAACCACTTTTGGTGAGTACCGGCAAAGGCCGAACGACCTGTTCCTATTTTATGAAAGGTGACAACAGTATCGTCTATGCTTCTACCCACCTGGGAGACGAAGCTTGCCCGGAATCCCCGCGATTAGTTGGTGGCAAATACGTATGGCCGGTTTATGAAACCTTCGACATTTTTGTGGCTGATCTAAAGGGCAATATTATTCAACAATTGACTGATTCTCCGGGTTATGATGCGGAAGCTACCGTGTCTCCAGATGGTTCGATGATCGTATTTACGTCTACCCGTTCCGGCGATTTGGAATTGTATACCATGAATGCTGATGGCACGAATGTGAAACAGGTTACTGATGGACTTGGATATGATGGCGGTGCCTTCTTTTCCCCTGATGGTAAACAATTGATTTTCCGCGCATCCAGGCCCAAAACTGACGAGGAAGTAAAGACCTATAAGGAATTTCTGGCTCAGGGATTGGTTCAACCTACCAATTTGGAATTGTTCATTTGTAATATCGACGGTTCCGACTTGCGTCAGATTACCAATCTGGGTGGTGCCAATTGGGCTCCATTTATGCACCCCTCCGGT
Organism: Saprospiraceae bacterium; assembly: GCA_021604865.1. Classification (GTDB taxonomy): domain Bacteria; phylum Bacteroidota; class Bacteroidia; order Chitinophagales; family Saprospiraceae; genus BQJU01. The sequence continues at coordinate 87,271 of BQJU01000007.1, forward strand.
GAAAAAGTAGTTTTCTCTACCAACCACCACACTGAATCGGGACGACAATTCAATATCTTTTCCATCAACATTGATGGCACAGGCTTGGAGCAAATCACCTTTGATTCTGTTTTTGATGCTTTCCCAATGTTTAGTTCTGATGGTAAACACCTGGTTTTTGCATCTAATCGCAACAACGGTGGTACCAGAGATACCAATATCTTTTTGGCAGATTGGGAGGACTGATGTAGGGCAACTTGTTGCCAAGCCACCTTTTCGAGCTTGTTTGGAGGCCAACCTTACGCTTGTGCTGAAGCTTTCTTTGGGCGTCTTCGCCAAAGATTTCGACAGCGCAAAGCCGTAGCTTTTGGCGAAGGAGTATTGACTGCAAAGCATCACTTCTTGCTACAAAAGTCGACTTCCAAACAAGCTTTCAGGTGCTAATTCCAACGTTAGCGCCTAATTTTTTGACCAAAAAACTGGCCTAAAATTCACGGAGAGCAGAACCAGAATAAAATCTGTATCTTGATTTCCTTTTGCCGGAAAACAAGTATGAAAATCCGCCTAATATGACCCTTCAATTTCCTGACGACTTTTTTTGGGGCTCTTCTACCTCAGCAGCTCAAGTAGAGACGGCTTCAGCGCACAATTGGAAGGGTGTAAAAACCAAAGATGGCCATATTTTCGATCGGACTACAGACCACGAAAAGCGCCGGATGGAGGATATTCAATATATCGAACAATTTGGACAAGTATATCGGTGTGGCGTGGATTGGGCTCGATTGCAAACGGAGGTTTATGCGCCTTTTGATCCGGAAGTAGTGGCCGAATATCAGGATTTTTTTGAGGAACTGAACGCTAAGGGTATGAAGGTGATGTTTGTCCTGCATCACTTTGCCAACCCGCTTTGGTTTGAAGCCCGGAGAGGTTGGTTAAACGAAGAAAACGTCTCCGCTTTTGTAGATTTTGCCCGACAATGTATCACCCATTTTGGCAATTATGTTTTCAATTGGAATACCTTCAATGAGCCAAATGTATATGCGGCAAATGCTTACCTTCTTGGCAATTTCCCACCTTTCAAAAAAAGCTATACTAAGGCCAGTCTGGCGTTGAAAAACCTGGGTCGCGCTCACGATATTATCTATCAATTGATCAAAGAACAATATCCTGACGTTTCGGTCGGCATTTCCTTAAATACAGCTTATTTCAAAGGATTGAATTGGTTGGGAAAAATACCCGCCTGGTTGGCAGACTGGTGGTTTCACAAAAAAGCGGCCAACCCCTTTAAACAGGTCGACTATTGGGGGTTGAGTTATTACGCTTATGTTCCTTTTACACCCATTCCGCTCACGGAAATTGAATATCCGGGAAGGCTGGGCCAAAGAAAAATAGCCCATGACAAGATGTGGGGTTATGAGCCCGAAGGGTTTCGGCTGATCATGCGCCGCTTCTGGAAAAAATATAAAAAACCACTGATCGTTACTGAAACCGGGATTTGTACCGATGACCCTAAAGTACGGATTCAAGCGATCAAAGATTACCTCAGCATTTGCCATCAGCTTTTAGAGGAGGGACTACCAATAAAAGGTTTCATCTTTTGGAGCACCTGGGATAATTTTGAATGGCACCTGGGACCTACTTACCGCTTTGGATTGGTGAAAGTGGATCCGAAAACAAAAGACAGAACAATGACTGAGGCAGGGCATTTTTATCATCAAGTCGCTAAAACGGGGATTGTAAATGTTTAGTGCATGTTTGGAGGTCGTCAAACTTTGGGCTACAAAACACGAGAATTGTCAAAGAACCTTTATCTTTATCCAAACCTGCGTGATATGCGAATCATTGTACTTTGTTGTTTACTTTCTTTTTCTCCCTGGTATTTATCGGCTCAAAGCGGCCTCCCACCTACCGCTGGGGCTCGTAGCGCGGCTTTGGGTAGCAGTGGGCTTAATTTTACCGACATTAACAGTATCTTTAGCAACCAGGCCGGACTAGCTGACCTGGAAAGCCTTTCCTTTACGCTTGTCGGAGAAAACCGCTTTTTTCTGAATGAGATCAAATCTTTGTCTGCCGGAGCAGCATTACCAACTGGTGTCGGAACCTTTGGCCTCAGCCTCAATTATTATGGCTTTGAATTGTACAACGAACAACGCATTGGTCTGGCTTATGCCAGAAAGTTAATGGACCGTCTGTCAATTGGTGCCCAATTTGTTTGGTTAAATACCAATATCCCGGAATACGGTAATCAATCCACTTTTACTTTTGAATTGGGCTTGCAGGCCAAATTGTCGAAAAGATTGAGCTTAGGTTTCCATACCTTCAATCCGGCCAGAGCGAAACTAGTGGGTGAGGAAAGACTCCCTACCCTGCTAGCATTGGGCCTTCAATACCAACCATCTGACAAACTGTATCTGCTGGCAGAAGTTGAAAAAGACCTAGACTATACCGTACGAACCCGTTTCGGTGCGGAATACCAATTGGTAGAACAACTCTGGTTACGCCTCGGTATTGCGACCCAACCTGTAGAGTATAGCTTCGGTCTGGGGTATACTTTGAAGAGTGGTTTCCGGTTGGATGCCAGTGCCCGCTATCATCAGGTATTGGGCTTTTCTCCCGGAATCGGCCTGACCTATTCTAAACCTAAAAGTGGCTCTTAATTAACCATTCACACGCTTCTTTCAACCATTATTCATGAAACTACTCATTGTTAGTGCCACCTCCTTTGAACTGGATCCTTTACAACGTTTTTTAGAGGAACAATACCTGCAGGTTGGCAATTACCGCTATCGGAAAGGCAAATTGGAAATTCATTTGCTTATCACAGGAGTGGGCCAGGCGTTAACAGCATTTTCCATGGGGAAGGTGCTTGCCCAAACACCCTACGATTTGTGTATCAATATGGGAATTGCAGGGGCTTTTAATCGCAAATTGGAAATAGGACAAGTGGTACAGGTATCCAGCGAACGTTTTGCTGACCTTGGGGTAGAAGAAGCCGATGGTTCTTTTACTGATATTCACAGCATGAACCTCATCCCCCCCAACCAGGCCCCGTTCCAGGATAGCCAACTCCTCAATAACGAAATTCAGGGAAGCGGTTTTTTACCCCTGGCAAAAGGAATTTCTGTTAATAAAGTGCATGGTTATCCTGCAAGCATTGACAAGGTGGTGGAAAAATTTAACCCGGATATAGAAAGTATGGAGGGTGCTGCTTTTTTCTATGCCTGTCTGGTTGAAAATGTGCCTTTTATGGAAATTCGGTCCATCTCTAATTATGTAGAAGCCCGCAATCGCGACAATTGGAATATTCCGCTGGCCATTGATCAGCTAAATGAAGTGATCCAGGCCATGGTTCAATCATTTGAATCCTTGACCACGGAGACTGGAGGTAGAGGCATTGGGTTTAGGTAGTTTGTGGGGGTTTGGTAATGAATTTGGTGGGTATGAAGCTCTCGTACTAGCCAAAATTTTTGGCTACCAACCGACCCCAAAGTCGGCTATTGTCTAACTACCAGATTGTCCATTCGCTCATGAAAAAAGTTGGCTTTCAGCCCTTTTAAGACAACCAAATAAATTTGATTGGTACGATGCTCTCGTACTAGCCAAAATTTTTTGGCTACCAACCGACCTTAAAGTCGGCTTTTGTCTAGCCACCAGATTATCCATTCGCTCATGAAAAAAGTTGGCTTTCAGCCCTTTTAAGGCAACCAAATAAATTTGATTGGTACGATGCTCACCGCGTTTACATCTTTTTTCCTGCTACCATCCGATCTTTGCCCAATAAATCCTGGCGTAATGCGACCCAACTGAATTGATCTGGTGGAAAAAGTGCTTTGACCTTTTCGGCATTGAACTCATTGGTTTCAAATAATATCCATCCGCCTGGACGAAGGTTCCATTTGGCGAAAGCCAGCATTGTGCGGTAAAAAATCAGCGGGTCCTCATTTTCTACAAATAAGGCCAGTTTGGGTTCATATTTTGTAACATGGTCAGGCATCAAGTCCGATTCCCGGTGTGGTATATAGGGAGGATTGCTCAATATCAGGTCAAATTGATCTAATTGAGGCCAGGATTTTTCCTCCAGGATATCGAAGTGATGGAAATGAATATTGACGTGATTAAGGTCGGCATTTTCTTTGGCAATTGCCAGGGCTACCTCGCTGATATCAAGGGCGTGCACCTCAAGTTTTGGCAGCATTTGTTTCAAAGTTATGGGAATACAACCGCTGCCGGTACCAATATCCAAGACTTTCAGAACGTTTGTGGATTTGAGTTGAGCAACCAAATCTTTTGCCCAGAGAACCAGTTCTTCCGTTTCCTGACGTGGAATGAGTACATCCCGACTGACTTTGAATCTGGAGCCATAAAAATCAGCCATACCCAGGATGTATTGTACAGGCTCTTTGTTAGCTAGTCTTAATATTATGACTTTCAGATGGTTAACTTCATCTATTGAAAGTTTCGCATTAGCCTCCCTTGAAGCCATTGAGAAAGCATCTTCCATCACAATTCGGGCAATGCTCTGTGCTTCTCCTTCTCCGTAAAGCGGGAGCAGTAAATCAATCAGTTCTTTGCTGGCATCTGCAATTGTCATGGCAATCAGGAAAGCCTACTTTTAAAATCCTGGTAGGTAAATTGGCGCACCATTTCCAGGCTGTTGTCCGATTTCCAGATAGCAATATTTGGATGTGTCACCCCATTAAACATGGTGGTTTTTACCATCGTATAATGGATCATATCGTCAAACACCAATAGATCTCCGACCTTCAGAGGCTGATCAAAACTATACTCCTTCATATAATCTCCAGCCAGGCAACTCACTCCACCAATCCGATAGGTCGGTTTACCTTCCACGGCATCGGTTGCTCCGATAATATGGGGCCGATAAGGCATTTCCAGTGTGTCCGGCATGTGGGCAGTAAAGGATACATCCATTATGGCTGTCTTGATGCCATAGTTTTCGACAATATCCAGCACGGTAGAAACGAGCACACCAGTTTGCCAGGCAATGGCACTCCCCGGTTCCATAATGATGTCCACCTGATGGCGGGTCTTAAAATCAACCAACAATTTGATCAGGTGTTCTACATCATAGTCCTTGCGGGTCATCAGATGACCGCCACCAAAATTGATCCATTTTAATTGAGGAATCAGGTGGCCAAAACGGCTTTCAAAAGCCTCCAGCACCTTTTCCAAAGCAAATGAAGAAGATTCGCAAAGGGTGTGAAAATGTAACCCTTCAATGCCTTCCGGCAAACCATCTTTGAAGTGTCCACTTACTGTTCCCAATCGAGAGCCGGGAGCAGCGGGGTTGTACAAATCAGTGGTCACATCCGAATATTCCGGATTAACACGGATCCCCGGTGACACTTTATTGCCATGTTGGGCCAGTTGACCCTTGTATTGTTCGTATTGAGTAATGGAATTGAAGGTAATGTGGCTACTGTAATCTAGCAAGGGCATAAACTCATCGGGCAGATAGGCGGGAGAATAGGTGTGTGCTTTCCGGCCCATCTCCTCGTATATCAGCCGCGCCTCATTTAATGAACTGGCGGTTGCGCCGGACAAATACGCTCCCACCAGAGGAAATACCCGCCACATGGAAAATGCTTTTAGTGCCAGGATGATAGAAATCCCTGCCTGATCCTGTACATTTTTGATCAGGGTCAGGTTATTTTTTAGCAGCTGTTCTTCCAAAACGAAGGAAGGCGAAGGAATTTGTTTGTAATCAATCACCCTAATAATTGGTTTTCAAAATGACGTTGTTTAATAATCAAATTCCAAATCTCCACCTACTTGTTCATGCCAGGGCAGGCCATCTTTATTGAGTTGGTCCAGGAATGGGTCTGGGTTAAATTCTTCGACATTGAATACTCCTTTACCGTTCCACTTCCCCGTCATTATCATCATGGCTCCAATCATCGCAGGAACACCGGTGGTATAGGACACTCCCTGAGCGCCAGTTTCTTTATAGGCTGCCTCATGGCTACAATTGTTCCAAATATAATAGTCCTTCACTTTACCATCTTTGATTCCTCGAATGCGGCAACCGATAGAAGTCTGGCCGGTATAGTTTTCACCTAGTTCACCTGGATCGGGTAATACTGCCTTTAGAAACTCAAGAGGAATGACATCAACACCCTTATATTTGACCGCATCAATACGAGCCATGCCGATATTCTGGATCACGCGCAGGTGCGTTAGGTATTCCTCTCCAAAGGTCATCCAAAAACGGGCCCGCTTGAGGGTTGGGAAGTTTTTTACCAAAGATTCCAATTCCTCATGGTAAATTACATAGGAATTTTTAGGCCCGATGCCAGGGTAATTGATCATTTTGGAAATCTCATGTGGCTCAGTCTCTACCCATTTGCCATTTTCGTAATAACGGCCTTTCTGCGTCACCTCACGGATATTGATTTCGGGGTTGAAGTTGGTAGCAAATGCCTTGCCATGGTCCCCGGCATTACAATCGATGATATCCAGGTAGTGGATTTCATCAAAGTGGTGTTTGGCGGCATAGGCTGTAAAAATGCTGGTCACCCCCGGGTCAAAACCGCAGCCAAGTACCCCAAGAATGCCTTTTTCCTTGAAACGATCCTGATAGGCCCATTGCCAGCTATATTCAAATTTTGCTTCGTCTTTAGGTTCGTAATTCGCAGTATCCAGGTAGTGCACACCGGTTTCCAGACAGGCATCCATGATGGTCAAATCCTGGTAAGGTAATGCCACGTGTAACACCAGCTCTGGACCAAATGATTTGATCAGGGCCACCAATTCGGGTACATTTTCGGCATCTACCCCAGCAGTTTGCATGTTTTGATGACCGGTATCTCTTTTTACATCTGCAACAATCTCGTCACATTTTGATTTCGTTCTACTGGCCAGCATTATTTCCGAAAATACTTCAGGGTGTTGAGCGCATTTGTACACCACAACTCTGCCGACTCCTCCGGCACCGATGATCAATACTTTAGACATATTATTTTTTTTGAGGGTATTAGAACAGATTTGGAGGCCAACTATTTGGCTGCAAAGGATCACTTTTCGCTACAAAAACCGACTTCCAAACAAGCTCGTAAATGTTGGGCCAAAACTAAACATTATTTAGAAAAATTTACATTCATTTCCATCCTAATCCTTTGCCGATTAATTGATTTCTGAAAATTAAAAAAATTAGAACCTTAGGAAAGCAAGTATCAGGAAATTCTTTAACTTAGGTCCATTATTAACCTTTAAATCGCATTACGATGGAAGATTTCAAAAAATTGTTGGAAGAGAATAAACAAATCCAGGTGCTTGATCTGGAAGAACAAAAACAAATAAAGGGTGGAATTTGGTATGATATAGAGCAAGGGTAATTCCCATTGGTTCTTTAATCAATACAACACTTATTTGGTTCTTTGACAAATCTCGTGGTTTTTAGTCAACCGAAAATGTAAATCACCGCTTCCTATGGGCGCTTATAATCCACATTTTAGCTTGACCACGGGATTTGTCAAAGAAGGACTTATTTTATGCAAAAAAGCCATCTACCCATAATCTAGGTAGATGGCTTTTATCAGCCGTTTTCTTTAGCAAAAATTAGCCTTGCATCGCTTCCTCAGCAATAGCTGAAAGTGCATCATTGATTGCATCTCTTACGGCATCATTGTCTTTAATATCGTAACGGTCAGTAATGGTTCCGGCTCCGAAGTAACTGATTTTGACTTCACCATCTTCAGCTTCCCAAACCAAAATTTTTAATGGCAGATCAATACCGGCGCGTTGGTTGCTTTGCATCAATGGGGTTCCGCCTTCCGGATTACCAAAAATGATCAGGCGGGTTGGACGCAGGTCAACACCAATATTTTGAGCATTTTGTCCATGGTTGACTTCAGCAATGATATTAAAATTACGGGTAGCAATGGCGTCTTTAATACGCTGGTAGGTTACATCTACTGAAGTATCACTATCCATCGTAATCAGTGCGGCAGCAGCATTAAAAAGTTCTTCTTTTTCCTCTGGATCACCACTATTGGTCAGGCCGGCAAAAAGGTCATTCAAATCTGCTTCGTAAGTTTCCCTGTCTTTGATACCGAAACGGTCATTCAAGGTACTTCCATTGTAGTAACCCGTTTGCGTTAAACCAGCCTCATCTTCCCAGATCAAAATCCTAAAAGGCAATTCGATGCCTACCCGTTGATCGGAGGTCATGAGGTTAGAAGCGATGGTCGCATCGTTAAAGAGGACCAATTTTGTTGGACGAAGGCTCATGCCTGCACTGGCAGCAGCGCCACTATGGTCCACTGTGGCTGTTACCGATAATCCATTTGCGCCAATGCCCGCTTGTATACTTGCAAGCATGGCATCAACTGATCCGGTTTGTTCGGTAACGATCAATGCCTCATCATCTCCAATGATGAGACCTTCGTCGTCTTTGTCACAGGCCATAAAACTAAGACCCATGAAGAGAAATGCTAATAAACTTAATTTTGGAATTTTCATTTTCAAATTACATTTTGATTAAATAATCTGATCCGGCGGATGTTGTTTGTAGCAGCCGGGATCATTAGATTAGAGTTGTTGTATAACTATAGCTAGGTTCGTTTTGGAAAAGGAGATTGTCTATAGCGCGTACTTAGCGGTCTGTGAACGTTTTTTTCGCCCATAATTCACCTCAAAGCAGTCATTTGGAACCCTCATACTCCTGTTTTTGAGGCTCGTCTGGGCAAAAAATGACTCATTCTCGACTCGAAGGCCAATTTCCAAACACGCACTTAAAAGATGGGGTTCACCTTTTGTGGGATTGAGTAATTACCAATCTTTTTAAACGGGGTTTTTGACAGGATCAGAATTGATCCTAAGCCAATAGGTTCGCGTTTTTATATTCGTCTCTATAACCGGGCATTGGGGGTTGAGGTTCGGTGGAAGTCCTGGAAATTAAATTAAACAAATGTTAAACGGACTATCATAATCCCAATTCCCTCAATACCAACGCCACATTTTCCTCATGAAATTTAGTCATAATCTTGGGGAAGTAATATTTCTCCCACAAATCTCCCACCGGAAATTCAGTGCCCGCCTGCAAATGTTTGCGTAATTCCTGTATGTAAATTTCAGATTCGAGCACCCGCTGGTGCATATCCAATGGATTATCGGTAACCTGACCGTGGCCGGGGATCAATAATTCAGGAATCTGATACATAATAATTTGGTCAGCCTTTTCCAGGCTGGATTCGTAGGCGGTACTGCTGTGGTAGATGTAGGGAAATTCTACATTAGACAGGTAGTCGCCGGCAATAAAAAAGTTGCCGGGCTCAACTAGCGTAAAGATTCCATCAGGGTTGTGGCCGGGAGCTAGCCAAAATTGCAGTTTTGTATCTCCCAATTGGAAAATCTGCTCATCTTCCTTGACAATGACATCAATAACCGGATAGTCAATTGCATAGTCGCGACGGATGTAATATTCATCATCAAAATCGCGGATTTGTTGTAGCGTCGCTTCCGGATCAGGATTATTGACAAAAGCTTCTGAAGCGATGCAGCGAGCTCCGGGGAAAGCATTATAAGCTATAATATGATCGTAGTCAGAATGGGTAAAAAGCAGGTAAAGAGGCCGACCTTTGCAAATATTATAAACATAATGGCGGATATTCTCAACCTCTTCAGGCAGCCAATTGGGGTCAATGATCAAAACCAAATCCGGCGTGTCAATCACAGTGGAAGTGGTTTGAAACAAGGCACTTTGAAACACACAAATCCCCGGCGACTGATACTGAATCTGCATTACAGATCAGTTTCTTTTTCTTCGAAAACGACACCAAATTCCTGCAATTCTTTTAATACAGGTTCATATACTTCCTTCATTACTGGAATATTAACACCCGTAGAATTGATTCTGCCTTCCATCACCATTTTTACAAAAATCCCTAGAGGCAGGCCAACCAATCTCGACATCGCCGTATCCTCATTATCATGTCCTTTCAAAACCAAGGTAGAGGTTAATAATTTCATTTTGCCCGCCAATTCATACTCGAATTCGTGTTTCATGACGATCATGTCTTTATCGTCTTCCTTTAACTTCAGCTTTTCAAGCAGTAGTTTCTCCAGAATCAGGGCAGGTGTGGCATTTTTTAAGCGGATTTTTTTCTTGCGAAAAAGGCCAAGCCATTCCAGCTTTTTCATCACCGGAGAGTTGACATCCTCTTTAATCAAATTGGCAATTCTCTCCTTTACGGAACCGGAGCCTTCTTCGACATAAGCCTCCATCCACTCATGAAAAGTAATGGAACCTGAGTCCAAAATGGGGTAAGAACCATCGGTTAATCCGATTTTCACTAATGCATTCCAGGCATCGCAAAATCCTCGATGACGTATAGTGCCACGAATAATATTTGGAATACCTTCCAAGCCATATACCTCCCGATAAAGCAGGGAATCCCGATTTACATAAACTTCGTATTCCCCTAAGCCATTAATATCTGTCAACCAGTATTCTTTAAACAGCCGATTGTAGGGAACAAACTTCAGCTTTTCGTTTTTAAGGTATTGGGCAGTGCCCTGTCCTGCCAGGACAACATTACGAGGATTCCAGGTTATTTTGTAATTCCAGGGGTTATCATCACTTTCGGGAGCCACCACACCACCGGTATAAGAGCGAAAAGCAGTTAGTTTTCCTCCCTTGGCTTTGATCTCATCAATTTGTTCCATGGCCGACATGTGGTCGATGCCAGGATCAAGTCCCATCTCTCCCATAAATATGAGTTCGCGGTCACGGGCCTCATCACCAAGCCGGTACATTTCCTTTGACACATAAGAGGCTGTGATCAGGTGTTTTTTGAGCTTTATACAATCGTGGGCTACTTCCAGGTGCAAATGGGCGGGCAACAAGGAGACCACCACATCGGCTCTACCGATCATTTCCCGTCGATCATTCACTTTCATAACATCCAGCCAGGTAGCGCGACCATTGGGGTGATTTTTCACTTTTTGCTCTGCTAAAGAGGGGTCCGCATCGGCCACGGTTACAAACCAATTTTTCTCACTGGCCTGTTTGAGTACATAATTAATTAGTGCAGATGAAGAGCGCCCTGCGCCTATGATCAGGATATTGTTCATATTGCTTCGCTGATTATGCTAACTTTCGGTAAATTGAGCGCAATATACTACATTGGTAAAGAATGACAACTTGCGTATCCTTAAATTTTCAACTCGAATACAATGACGAAACCTAAAAAACTGAAGATCAATACCCTGATTGAAGTTTATGAAGATCCAGCCAATTTAATAAAACAAGACTTCAATCTTTTGGTAGCAGCCAAAGAGGCGTTGGTGAAAAGTTATGCCCCTTATTCGGGTTTTCAGGTGGCCGCCGCAGCTATATTAGAAGATGGCACGGTCATTTCGGGTGCCAATCAGGAAAATGCGGCTTATCCGATGTGTTTGTGTGCCGAACAAGTGTGCCTGGCTGCTGTCCGGTCCGTACAACCTCAGGGTAAAATTGTGGCGATGGCCATTACCGTCCACAACGCCCAAAATCCGGCTACGCAGCCTGCTGCGCCCTGCGGTGCTTGTCGGCAGGTACTATCGGAAACAGAGGATCGGCAGCAAAGTCCGGTGAAGATTATTTTTGCTGGCGAAAGCGGTGAAGTCTATGTGGTAGCTTCGGCCAAAAGCTTACTCCCACTGAGTTTTAATCAATCTTTTTTATAGGCTAATCCACCATCTTCCTGGCCCGGTCCAGGTCTTCTTCCGTGTCAATACCCTGGCTGTCCTGGTCTGTCATACCTACCCGGATGCTAAATCCTGCCTCCAGCCAGCGCAATTGCTCCAGGGATTCCAATTTTTCCAAATTGCCTGGAGGCAATTCAGTGACAGCCAACAAGCTGGTTCTCAAAAAACCATAGATGCCCAGGTGTTTGATAAATGTAGCGTGTTTTAACCAATTTTCAGCCGGTATATTGCGCAGGTATGGAATGGCACTGCGACTAAAATAGAGTGCCCTGTCATTAACTGCTTTGACCAATTTGACCACATTGGGGTTGAAAATATCTTCCTGTAGATTTATAGGTGTTCCCAAAGTGGCAATTTGTGTGCCGTCGTCCTGTTGCAGCAAACGTATCACTTGGCCAACATCAGCAGGATTAATAAAGGGTTCATCCCCCTGGATATTGATGATAATCTCATAATCCTTTAACTCCCTCGCCACTTCGGCACAGCGGTCTGTTCCGCTTTGGTGCGTATCAGAGGTCATTCTAGCTAATCCACCAAATGACTGCACGTGCTGCAGTATCCGTTCATCATCCGTGGCCACCACTACCCTATCTACTAAAGGTGTTTGGACTACCCGCTGGTAAACCCGTTGAATCATACTTTGACCGCCAATATCAGATAGTGGTTTCCCGGGCAACCGGGAGGAAGCATATCTGGCTGGAATAATTCCCAATACTTTCATATTTCAATAATATCATTTGTGGGAACATATTGGAAATTCCAATGCTGGCCTGCAAATAGCAAACTTTCGACTTCAAAGCATGTTTGCAACCCAAAGCCGACCTCCAAACATGCTCTCAGCATAAAAATCCCAACACGCTCTAAAACATAAATCTAAAAATTTTCCTGGGCTTCTATATAATCTTAAGTATTTTTGTGACAAACCAAAATGAGAAACACTATGCAGCGCTTTATCTTTCTTTTTAACATCACTTTTTGTTTGTTATCTGCCTCTACCGCTTGGGCCCACGGCGACAGCTTGCAATATTTATTGCCTACAGATACTATCAAACTGGAAACGGGGCCATACGGTGAAAAGATTTTTATTCACCAGATGGAGCGAAAACAAACCCTTTATTCACTGGCAAGATTCTACGGTTTATCGGTAGAAGAACTTTATTATTTCAACCAGGGATTAAAAAACCAGGTGGTTTCTCCAGGTATTGCCATTAGGGTCCCAATCCCTAACAGGGCCATACGCCGCTATCTGGAAGCCGATCTCAACCCACGTGATTACACCCCCGTTTATTACGTTGTCAAAAAGGGAGATACGATGTATCGGATATCCAAACATTTTTTTCGCATTCCAATTGATACCCTGATGCAACGAAACAACCTGGATAAAACAGAAGTAAAAACCGGGCAATTGATCAGGGTAGGTTGGATGAATATTCACGGTATACCTGAAGAATATCGGGATTTTAAAGGAGGGCCACTAGCACGTAGAAACCATGCAATGAAAAAATTGTACCTTCGCGAGGCTGAAGGAAAACGGGAGAAAGATCAGCAAGGAGTTGCCGTTTGGCAAAAAAACAGCCAGGCAGAATCAGATTTGTACGTGTTGCATCGCGAAGCACCAATAAATTCTGTTATCGCAATTACTAACCCAATGGGAGACCGTACAGTATATGCCAAAGTAGTCGGTAAAGTTCCGGATACAGCCTATTCTAATTCTGTGGTTGTGGTTGTATCGCCCCTTACAGCAAAATTATTGGGCGCAAGAGATCCCCGTTTTTTTGTCATGATAAAATACCTTAAGTAAGCTATCGACAAATTTTATGTTTGTCGATATCGCTAGCTTTTACGCTTAATTTTTAAAATTTTCAAACCAAAATGTATTACCAGAACATATTGGAAACCATTGGGAACACACCATTGGTCAAACTTAACAAAACGGTAGAGGATATCCCTGCCCTGGTGTTGATGAAAGTAGAAACCTTCAACCCTGGCCATTCCATTAAAGACCGCATGGCACTGAAAATGCTGATCGATGCTGAAAATCGAGGAGATATCTTGCCCGGTGGAACCATTATTGAATGTACTTCCGGTAATACGGGTATGGGCCTTGCCATTGCAGCAGCCGTAAAAGGTTACCGTTGCATCTTTACTACCAGTGATAAACAATCAAAAGAAAAGATAGATTTACTCAAGGCGCATGGTGCAGAGGTCATCGTTTGTCCAACAAATGTCACGCCTGACGACCCACGTTCCTATTACTCAATAGCTGAGCGACTTAGCAAAGAAATCCCCAATTCTTATTGGTGTAACCAATACGATAACCTGTCAAATCGGGAGGCTCATTACGAATCAACCGGCCCTGAGATCTGGGAACAAACGGAGGGTAAAATCACCCACATGATTGTCGGCGTAGGTACCGGGGGTACCATTTCTGGTACGGGTAAATACCTCAAAGAAAAAAATCCGAATATCAAAGTTTGGGGGGTGGATACCTATGGATCGGTATTTAAAAAATACCATGAAACCGGAGAGTTTGATGAAAATGAAATTTATCCATACATCACCGAAGGTATTGGAGAAGATATCCTGCCTAAAAATGTTGACTTTGACCTGATCGACCATTTTGAGAAAGTCACCGATAAAGACGGTGCCGTAATGGCTCGTCGGCTAGCCAGAGAAGAAGGGATATTATTGGGGTATTCTGCCGGATCAGCGGTAGCGGGGCTTCTTCAGTTAAAAGGTCAACTGACAAAGGATGATGTGGTGGTAGTGATCGTTCACGATCATGGCAGTAGGTATGTCGGTAAAATTTACAATGACGACTGGATGCGGGAGCGTGGATTTATGGACACCGAAATGAAAGTTAAAGATGTCATTTCTAAAAAGAAGGACAAAACTTTTCATTCTGTTCAACATGCCGATACGGTTCGCCATGCTTTTAACATCATGAAATCAATGGATATTTCTCAAATGCCCGTATTGAAGGAGGGAGAAATTGTTGGTTCGATTACGGAAAGTGCCGTGCTTAGCTTTTTATTGGAAAACCCAATGCTGCATACAGAACAAAAAGTGGAATCCATTATGGGTGACCCCTTTCCTGTGGTAAGTGAAGAGCTCTCTTTCAGTCAGTTAAGCAAATACATCAGTAAAAAGATACCTGCGGTGATGGCGAAGGATAAGGCTGGCGAATTGCATATCCTTACTAAATATGATATCATTCAGACTTTTTAATTAAAACAGCTCTATTTGTTGCCGTAGAATTTCGGTATCCTCGCTTTTTTTATGCTCCGGCTTCTCCTGGTTTGTCAAGAGTCTCTTAATCAGGCGAAGCCGGTGTGTATAACGTTTTTGATCCTGATTGTAGATACCGTAATGATCAATAGTATCTATTCTGACCTTACCATAAGCATGGATAATCTGTTTGTCCTCCATAATAATCCCTACATGGGTTACCCGCCCCTTATAGTTTTCAAAAAAGGCAAGATCACCAGGCCAGGCATGATCAATGAAATGAACATTTTCTCCCTGGAAGATTTGTTGTTCCGCTTCCCTGGTCAATTTGACACCTGCCATTCTAAAGACTACCTGCACAAAACCTGAACTATCTATCCCCAATGGAGATCTTCCACCCCAAAGAAAGGGTGCATTGAGGTATCGTTTGGCTAATTTGATGATGAGGTTCGAATTAGAAACCACCATGTCTTTCTGGAAAACTGCCTGCCCACTAAAATTGTAGGATACTTCCCCTAATCTAAACCGCATCCCGTCAAAGTTAGGTAAGCGTGCACCAAGCGTGATGGGCAAAAAGTGATCTTCTGCCATTGCTGGTTGCATAAATTCCAATACAAAAGCAAAATTTTCCCGATAATCAGCATACTCACTTGGGGTGAGTGCTTTTAGTTGATTGGTAGCCATCCATCCTACGGAGTTGTCATCACAACACCTGACTTTACACCATTGCCTACCCTTTTCTTCCAATATTTCAACCATTTCTCCAAATAACACCTGGGTAAGCATTTCACTTTTGTGTGAAGCACTGTTACGTACAGGTGCCATACTAAGGGGGCAAATACAGATAGCCATTTAACTGCTGTTTTATTTTTGACAAATGCGGTGGTCGGCCAAAAGTAAAATCCACAACAGTAGATTTTATTGCTTTGCTTTTGCTGACCTAATAATCACGGAATTTATCAAAAAACTATAAAAAAGGCATTCCTGAGTGGATCTTCTTTTCAAAAATAATAAATATCTGTTAAAGTCCGTTGATTTGGTGTTGCCAAGCGACAAAAATTCAATAATAACTTAATCTCCTCTTTAAATTAGCCCTAAATTGGGCCGGATTTATAAAATGAAGTTTATATGAAAAAATATGTACTTGTTGCGCTCAGTATGATCATGATAGCAGGATGGGGTAAAGCTCAAGACCAACATTTTACCCAGTTTTATGCTTCTCCGACCACCCTTAACCCTGCTCTGACAGGAGCTTTTGAAGGCAAATTTCGCCTTTCTATGATTTATCGGGATCAGTGGCGTAGTATCCTGCCTAATCCACTGGCAACCTTTTCTGCTGCTGCAGATTTTCGTTTTAGCTTTCGCCCAACACAAAGAGTCAAAGACGCCATTGGTTTTGGTGTTGTTTTTTATAATGATCGTCCTAGTGAATACTTTTCAATCAATCAGGTCTACCTTTCGGGGGCTTTTCACAAGTCACTCAATTCGGAAAACAACCAGTTTTTGACCCTCGGGGCGCAGGTGGGTATCTCCCAATGGAATACCAATTACAGTCAATTGTCTTTCAATGATCAGTTTGACGGAACCAATGGTTATTCTGACCCTACCCGGGAAGAATTACCGGAAAACAATTTTGCTTTTGGCGATTATAATGTAGGCTTGAATTATAGTTATTCGCCTGACTATGGTATTGGCTTTTATGTAGGAGCTGCCTTAAATCATGTCCTGGAACCGGCCGTCAGTTTTTTCTATGACGAAACTGACCCGGAGAAGTATGCTGACGACCAATTACACCGAAAATATACGGGTCACCTCGGATTAGTGATTCCTGCGGGTAAATATGTACAAATTCTGCCAAGGGCTTTGTATTATTCCCAGGGACCACACCAGGCCATGAATGCCGGGTCTAATTTTCGTTTTTTGGTAAATGACATTAATGGTACGGCGCTTCATGTAGGCAGCTGGTTGCGTTTGGCCGCTGATGAGGTCAATCCATTACATACCGATGCCGTGGTGGTGATGGCAGGTATTGAATATCAGAATTTTTTGATTGGATTTAGTTACGATGCCAACCTGGAAGACTATTCCAATACCAAAAAAGGACAGGGAGCTTTCGAAGTTTCTATTGCCTACCTTGGTGAATATGATAATGAAACAATTGTGTGCCCTAAGTTCTAAAATTCAGCGTTTGTTTGGAGGTCGGCTTTGACCTCCAGACAAACCCTCAGTGAAACTTAATACATAATCAAACTTGTTCCTGTAACATACTTCGAATGTTTATCTATTCGAAAGGGAATGTATTGGGTGATTCGATCAGCTTCATGTTCGAGCGCTTGGTCGTATTTGAGTTCGAGAATCACTTTGTGGGGTAGTTCATGTACCAATCGAGGGAAGGAAGAGTTAAAGGGGCCAAATTGAAGGCGGTGGTCTACCGTAATCCGGAATTTACCATTAAAGGTGCTGTAATATGCTCGTTGATAAGCATTGAGCAAGGCCGGTTGCAATTGAAGTTCTTTCGTCCAGTTTAAGTTCGGAATCAAGTTTATCAATGAATTCCAATCCTCAACTTCACGGTCTTCCCATTCTTTCCGGCCCAATTGATTGTCTTTAATTTTGGTTTCCAGGCGAATGTTTCTGACCGTTTCTATAGGATTGCCGTACCAACGAATTCGATATTTGTGCCGCTTGGATATTCCCATCAGATTGTGCTGGAAAGTAGAAAAATCGGCCGTATCAAAATAGATGTTATTCACCTGCCGGTCAGGAAAAGCTTTGCGGAAACCAGCAGGATGCATGCGAACTAAATGTTCAACTTCAAAAGCATGAAAATTTTCGACTACGTATTTATGCTCATACCGCATTAAAAGATAAAGTTTAAACGGCTGTTTAACGAGATCCTTTGCAGCCCGAATAGCTTGCCCCGGGGTTGGCCTCCAAACATGCTCTTATAGCGGGATATTTTCAATAATCTCCAGTCCATAACCAATCAAGCCAATCCTCCTTTTCGGGTGATTAGAAATGACTCGCATCTTTGTTACACCAAGATCCCTTAGAATTTGGGCACCAACACCATAATCGCGTTGTTCACTTTCCAACCGACCTTCCAAGCTAGGAGATTCTCCCTTGCTTTGTTTTTCCTGGATATCCTGTAGCAAATGTAACATGGCATCTCCTTTTTCACCGTGCCGCATATACAGTAGCAGTCCTTTACCTTCCTCGCTGATCATATTCAGGACAGCTTCCAATTGTTGGGCGTAGCCACCAAATAATGAGCCAATTATATCGCCGGTTTCTGTAGAAGAATGGACACGAATAAGCACCGGTTCATTCTCCTCCCAGTCGCCCTTCTTAATCGCTAGATGGATATCGTTTGTAGTGATCTGTCGATAGGCAATGACCTCAAAATCACCAAAACGAGTATTGATATTTACAGCAATTTCTTTTTTGATAATACGCTCATTCCGCATGCGGTAAGCGACCAAATCATTGATAGCAATGATTTTCAGATCAAAGCGCTCCGCAATTTTCATGAGTTTGGGTAAACGGGCAGGACTACCATCTTCATCCAGTACTTCAACAAGCACGCCAGCTGGATAAAACCCTGCCAATTTGGCCAGATCAATAGATGCTTCCGTATGTCCTGTGCGTCTTAAAACACCACCAGTTTTGGCTTTTAGTGGAAAAATATGTCCAGGTCGGGCAAAATCGGTGGCTTTGGTTTTCGGATCGATCAGAGCACGGATACCGGTAGCCCTATCGTAGGCACTGATGCCCGTTGTGCACCCCTGACCAATCAGGTCAATAGAAACGGTAAAGGCCGTTTCGTGCAGTGCGGTATTAGAGGTAACCATCATGTTTAACTCCAATTCCTCCACTCGCTTTTCATCAATAGGCGTACAAATCAACCCGCGACCGTGGGTGGCCATAAAATTAATAATTTCGGGAGTCACACATTCTGCGGCACAAATGAAATCTCCTTCATTTTCCCGATCTTCATCATCTACCACAATGATTACTTTGCCCGCTTTAATATCCTCAATTGCTTCTTCAATGGTATTTAACTTGAAGTCAGGCTGGTCAGTTTCTTTTTGGTGGTTCCCAGACATTATTTTTGATTCCATATATAAATTTTATGAAGCCACTAAGTAGGGCAATGTTCATGCAAACAAAATAGCGAACTGCACGTAATGGAGCTATATTCAAATTTAGTTTCTTCAATAGAAGATCCAATAGTGGCAGACCGGCAAAAAAACCAAACAATAACAAAAACAGCACAAGGTAAAATAAGTTGTAGCAAATCCCCAGGATTAATGAGCATAGTAATAAAAATCCTAGTAAAAATGGGCCAAACCATCGCAACACCTTGTGAGAAAAAAAAGCAAAATTCAGTGGACTGAACGGCGGCCACCATAAATGGGGGAAGGTCAACAGGTTCTGAAAATTCCCAGCAGAAATCCTGGATTTCCTCCGAAATTCCTCCTTTATTTCATGCGAAACCGCTTCAAAACATACGGCCTCTAATTCGTTGATAGCATTGCCCCCTTGTTCAAATGCCTTCATCGTTATATAAAAATCATCAACCAGAAAAGTAGGAGGAACTTCTGAATAAAAATTCGATCGAATGGCATAACATCCACCAAAAGGGCCTATCATCTTACCCCACACAATCCCTTCCCGGTTTTTAAGGTACACTTCCGAAGAAATATAATGATTTTCAGGGACGGAAATCCCATCTGCCTGCATACCGGTATGCACCATGTGGGCATCAACAATCACTATTTCCGGATTGAAAAAATGTTTAGCTAAATGGTAAACGGTTTTGGGACTCAGCATCACGTTGGCATCCGTAATCAAGAGAATGTGCTCAGCAGAATCGGCACGCTCCATTTTAGCCAATCGAACCATTTCGTTGACAACGCCGGGTTTTCCCTTTCTTTCCAGAAAAGGATTAAAATGGATTTGTTGGTATTTATCAGCAAAATCGGTAACAATCTCATTGGTTTGATCACTCGAACAGTCTGAACCGATATAAATGGCCAATTTTTCCGATGGATAATCCTGTTGGAGCAGGCTATTCAATTTTTGTGCGATAACCTTTTCTTCGTTGTACAAAGACATGACAACGGTTACAAAGGGCAGCTGGTTTTGGTCCGGATAGATCAATCGATTATTGGACTTTCCTTTCGCCAGCCATTTGAGCAAAATAGGATAAAAAACATAGGTATGTAAAATCCCTAGAAAACTTAAGTAAAAAATAATTTTTAGCGCTAGCTCCATAAGAAAGATGAGCCAGGGGCCCAACACTTTTCTGTTTTACAATGCTTCGACCATCATAGAGCTATAGGCATTCATTAAGCCAGACGCGATATGATGGCTTTCGTAGTGCCTCATCACAAAATCCTGTGCCTGGTGTCCCATCTTCTGCAGGGTTCCGTTTTGGCGCAAGCAATATTCAATGCCTTCTAAAAAAGCCTCAGGGGTATCGGCTACGATCACTTCGGAGCGATCTTCTGCTTTAATACCTTCTAATCCCAAGCTTGTAGTCAAGACCACTTTGCCCAATGCCATTCCTTCCAGTATTTTGGCGCGCATGCCGCTGCCCGACAGAAGTGGCACAACCATGAGGCTGTGCTGGTTGATAAATTGGAGGGCATCAGGCACCTCTCCATGTACCACGAGATTTTTTCTTTTGGCATTTTTTAGCCAATCTGGTGTATTTCTACCTGCAACATGCAGGCTAAGATCCGGGAATTTTTTTGTCAGCTTTCCCCATACATTATCCAGGAACCAACCCAGGCCTTCCAAGTTAGGCATCCAGTCCAGTGACCCAATAAAAGCAATGGAAGGTGTCGTGTTATAACTTTTAAAGTCTGCTTTATAGATCTCCATATCCAAGCCAATTGGCGTCACTACTGCCGGCCCACGATAACCCATACTACGAAAATGTTTGAGATCGCGGTCAGTAATGGCCACCATCATATCGTATTGCATCAATTGCTGGGTTTCAAAACGTTTCAGCTTGGTTGTCAGATGATCCAGATACCACTTTTTAGGCCAAATCCTGGTGTTGTTGGTAATGCGTTCCCAGATTTCGTATTCTACATTGTGGGCGCGCATGGCAATAATAGCATCGGAGTATTTCCGAATAACCGGGATATATGGAGCCAGATAGAGGGTTTCCAATTGGATGACATCAAATTCCTCACGTTTCAGAAGCTCAATCAGCTTATTGGAAAACTGATCAGACACAAAACGGGAAATATGATAAGATTCTGGTGAAAAGAGATTCTTCAGCGCCTCCAAAGGTTTGATGCGATTGTCTACTTCGACAGTGTAAATCTGATCATAATGTCTGAAATCATCAGGAAGCAAATTGAGGTCGAAATAATGCTTCTTGGTATTCATGGCCAAAAGCGTCATTTCGCAACCTAAATCGCAAAGAGCTTTACTCAGGCTGGTCACTGCAATGGATTCGCCATCTTTCAACGGGAATGGGAACTTCTTGCAGAGTTGAAGAATTTTCATGCAGAAATAGGTTTATACTCTATCAGCAATAGTCAAGGTTTAGGGCAACTATTTATCGAACTGAAAGACAGTTAATTACAAGGCAAACTCTCATGGTCATCTTCCCTGAAGGGTAAAAATCAGGGTTTGCAAAAATACTTTTTTTCCGCCATTTTTTGCATTTATCCAAATCAAACTACGTTGGCTGGACGACCTCCGTGTCTTTATCCCAGGGCGGAGTCACGATACACAGTATTTCAAGGGTTACTTCTCCATCATTGGTTACGAATTGTTCCGCTCCTGGTGGAATGAATAATAACTCTTTTTTCGACAACCGGACTGCTTCCCCATTAACATAAGCCGTACCACTTCCTTCTAAAACGATATAAACTTCTGAACGTTCCTCCAAGTGGTGTGGCAACGAAGATTTCCCCGGTTCCAATGTAGCATAAGCCAGACTGTAGGGAGTGTCCGGATCTCCATTTTTAGGATGCAGCCACTCCCTGATTTTAGTTTCATCGCCAGCTATGAAGGCTTCGATCTCCTTCAATTTTTTAACGATCATTCCGGTGATTAATTGGAAGAAGAATAAGTATTATTTTCCGATTCCACATCTGCCATTCCTCCTTTCGGATCAATGACAATATTTACAATCTGGTCTTTGCTCTGACTAAGGGTAATCTGATATTCAGGATTCGTCCAGGGCCAATCTTCAAGAACGGTGTATTTAATGGTCGCATCCGGAGATGGTTTGGCTCCACGCATGATTCGGAGTGGAATATTAAACAATTCGCTCGTTCCGTCTTTATAGCTGACCAATACATCAAGTGGCATAGGCATTAATCCGATTCTTTGTAGTGTCACAAGGGTATTGCGATTATCGGCTTCAACACTTTTAATCCCATAGTCTATTGTTTTCGTGGTATTGACAAAATATTCGCGGTACCAATCCAACTCCAAACCGGAAGATTTTTCCATAATACGGATAAAATCATTGGCATTGGGATGTTTAAATTTCCAGGTATTAAAATAGTCCAATAACCCGGCATCAAAAGCCTGCTTCCCTATAATGTATTCCAATTGAGCCAGAAAAACAGAACCTTTTACATAAGCGGCTACACTATAACCTGCATTGGTATTAAAATGGTCTGAATGAGTAGTTAATGGTTCTTCCAGGCCGCTTTTTGAGAACCCTGCGTAACCACTATATGTTCCCACAAGAGGATTTTCAACCATTTGTCCGGGAATTAACCCCAAACCTTTCAAATGATTCATCACCCGGCTGGATGCATAACTGGTAAACCCTTCATCCATCCAGGCATATAGGCTTTCATTTGTACCTAAAACCATTTGATACCAGCTGTGCAACAATTCATGCACTGATACACCAACCAGGCTGCCCAAACTTCTTTCTCCAGTGATTAGTGTGGCCATAGGGTATTCCATTCCACCATCACCTCCTTGTATAAAGGAATACTGTTTGTATGGATACTGGCCAAAATTTTTATTGATGTACTCAAAGGCTTTATCCATAATGGCTGGCAATGCCACCCAGCTATCTGTTGTATTATCATTTTTCTGATAGAAAAAATTGAGCACCAGTCCATCAGCTCTGGTAAAGGTATCGTGAGTATAATCGGGGTCAGCGGCCCACATAAAGTCATGAACCTGAGGGGCAACAAAATGCCAGGTCAATTTTTTGCCTTTCTTTTTGGGAGGATCGGTATTTTCTCCAGCATATCCATGCCCAATATCTTCCGGATTTTGTAGATAACCGGTTCCCCCTATAGTGTAATTCCGGTCAATAGTGATGGACACATCATAATCGCCCCAAACGCCATAAAACTCCCGGGCTATATAAGGATTAGCATGCCAACCTTGGTAGTCATATTCGCACATCTTAGGGTACCACTGCGCCATAGAGTACGCAATACCTTCCGCATTATCACGGCCAGATCTTCTAATTTGTACAGGTACTTGTGAATCAAACTCCATATAGAATTCAGCTTTCTCTCCTGGCTTGATGGGTTCTGCCAATTGAACTTCCAAGATTGTTCCTGCAACTTCAAATTGCAAATCTTTACCATTTTGTTTTAATACCTGAATTTTGTGGTATCCCATTTCATCCTTTTCCAATTTAGAAATGCGATCGCTAACCCGGGGATCAGCGTCAGGAATCGTTCTGGAACGCACATCCATCATACTGCCTGGCTGAAAAGCATTGAAATACAAATGGTAAAAAACACGGTCCAATTGATCAGGAGAATTGTTGTAATATACCAAGGTTTGTTTGCCACTAAACTGGTGTTGTTTGGTATCAAAATCAATATCCATTTTATATTCCACTGCCTGTTGCCAGCGATCAGGCTGGGCTTGGGTAATTACAGCAATCGAAAAAAAAGAAAGAAATAACGATAACAAGCTGAACTTTTGCATTTTCAAGAAATTAGTTTCGTTCTTAAATTATTATTTTAGCCTGAGTGGCTCATTTCAAATTCGAGTTTATTGCCAACCGGCTTCTTTCATCAAAGCCCTGGCATTTTCCATTTGTCGGGCAACTTCACTGAAATCAATACGCTTTTCGGAGAAACCACCTACTTCAATCAAGAAATCATTTGGCAATGCAAATAAATTAACTGGATATTCCTGGATAGAATTGCCGAAAGTCTCCTGTACTGCTTTGCCACTCAAATATTCCAACAGTTTCAATGAATTGTGGCGATGTGGGGTGTTTAAAAAAAGCCCGGCAGAGGTAAGGTTGTAATAGGTCCCCCCTTCCGGATTCACCGGGTATTTTATGGCCAGGGTATCCGCCAACTTAAAATAATCGGGATTGCCGGAATATTGCCAGCTTAGCTTAACCGAGGCGTTGATCAAACCGACGGTGCCACGTTTTTCATTTAGCGCTTTCATCATTGCAAAGCTATTCTCCAGGGGGGCTTCCGCCAAATTGGCTATCATTCCGGTTAGCCACCTCCTGGTTGATGCCTCACCCTCGGTAGCCAACATCGATGCCACCAGCGTTTGGTTAGCCCGGTTGCTAGCCTGGGTTAGCAATAATTTACCTTTCCACTGAGGATTAGCAAGGTCGGAATACTGAACCAATTTCCTTTCATCAGTTGAGTGGCGAGGGAAGATAAACGCCATAGCCCATTTACTCAGTCCCATCCAGGTTCCCTCATAATCCATATTCCGGGAAGCAATATTTTCTTCCAGAATTTCAGTGGAAAAAGGTTGAAGCATTCCCTTGTTTTTCAACTCAAACATATCCCCCAAGTCGCCAAAAATGACCAGATCAGCTGATTTCACAGTTCCTTCCTGGTCTAGTTTGGCAATCAAACTATCCGCGGCTGCCATCGTTATGGCCACCCGGGTTTCCATATTATTTTCAAAACCTTCAAGCAGCCCAGGCGTAAACGCACGGTGTGCATAAAGGTTGACTATTTCCGTAACCAGTTGGGTTGGTTGATTGGGCGTATTTTCTTTAGGTTTTTGCCCATCACAACCCAATTGTAGAATTGTCATCAACAATAAACTGGGTAGGTAAAGCCTATCTATTCCTCTTTTCATGCCTAGATGTTATGGTTCTTTGACAATTCCCGTGATTCCAAGTTTATTAGTCAAAGAAGGGAAATTATTACTTTTTTAATTTTTGAACACCACAAATGTAATTTTTTTGCGTCATTCAGATTGCCGTTCCTAAAATCATATCTGAATAAGAACAGAATACTTGTGACAACTTCATCGTCAACCTACCTTTTTATAAAAGTGTTTATTAACTTTGTAGTAGCAAAAAAACAAAAAGATAATGGCAAAGCGCATTCAATTAAGACTGAGTATTTTAAGTTTAATAATTCTCGCAGCGGCAATGACACGGCTTCTCCCCCATCCGCCTAATTTCACTCCTGTAGGGGCAATGGCACTGTTTGGCGCAGCCCATTTCAGCCGAAAATACCTGAGCATACTTATCCCTCTTGCGGCCATGTGGGTTAGCGATTTATTGTTAAATAATCTCGTTTATGCCAGTCTCTATCCCGATTTTTATTCTGGTTTTAGCTGGTTTGGCAATTTATGGGTATACGCAAGTTTTGTCCTTATTGCCGGTCTGGGCTTTTTGTTATTGAAAAAAGTAAATCTACAAAACCTGCTTGGAGCTAGCCTGCTAGCCTCGATTGCCTTCTTCTTAATCACCAATTTTGGGGCTTGGGCAATTAATCCTATGTATCCCAAAACTGCTGCTGGACTGAGTGCGGCCTATATTAGTGGAATACCTTTCTTTTGGAATACCATGGCCGGAGATTTGTTCTTTACAGCAGTCCTTTTTGGCAGTTACGCATTGATCACCAGAAATTATCCGCTATTAAAAACGGAAAATGCCTGATAAAGACAATGAAGAACTGATAGCGCCTGTTTTGAGGCCAACCCCGATGCAAGATCGGGGCAAGCTATTCGGGCCGCAAAGAATCACTTTTTCGATGATCTTTCGCAACTTTTTTCGTCCGTCTTGGCTGAGCCTAGATGAACGTCAAGTGCTCTATGATGCTTCGGCATCAAGCCAAGCCAGCCATCAAAAAAATGACGCTTTTCGCTTCCAAGATGAGCCTCCAGACAGGCTCATAGAAAACGTCGATTATTACCTGGAAGATGGCCTGTTTGTATTCACAGAACATTACCTCCGCAAACGAGGCTATTGCTGCAAAAGCGGCTGCCGTCACTGTCCTTATGGCTTTCAAAAACCTACCGAAGAGGAATAAAAGCATGATTTTGTCAATATCAAAAAAATGCTACTATCCTGGTGGTCCTAATTGTTGAAACTTGAATCCAAAGTCATCATTTAACAACTATCAGGTCAACTAGCCAGTCATTCCGCTTATAACAAATCCCGCTACTTCACCACCCGAAACACCCCTCGCATGATTGCCGCATGCCCAGGAAAAGTACAGACATAAGTATAGTCCCCTGCTTCAGTTGGTGCTTCAAAATACAAACTTTCCGAAGTGCCCGGTGGCATCAGCCGGGAATGGTGCATCACCTTATCCGTATTGGGAATATAACCTTTGGCTGAACCTTCCAGTCCCATATTCAGAGCCATTTTGCCAACGACATCGGCAGTGCCTGGTTTCACAATCGCGATATTGTGAGGCATATCGTCATTGTTATAAAAGGTCAATTTAATCTTACTTCCGGCCTTGACGGTCAGCATTTTCTGGTCGTAGCGAAGACCAGGCAGGGTACTGATGATGATACTCTGATCTACTTTACTCCAGCTGGCGGGCATTTTGGTGACCCGTTTTGAAGTACTCGTTTTTTTGGTAGCTGTGGAGGTGGTTTTAGGTTGATCAACTGGTGGTTTTTCTGCCTTTGCAGGCTCCTTTTTTTCTGTTTTGGGCATGACGTGTTGGCTATGGTCCATGGCTTTTTCCGGTTTGGCTACGATGACCGGTTCGGGAAGCACCAGCTTTTCGCCTTCTGGAATGCGGTTGAGGGTGTAATAGGCCGTATTGTGCAATAGGGGCAGGTCACCGCTATAAGCTTTGACCCCTTCGGCTTTGATTTCGTGGATGTAAAGGGTACGCAAGGAATCTACCACCAGCCGGGCTTTGAGGCCATCATCAGAGACGACAACACCGCGTACTGGACAGTTTTGCTGATTGACTACCGGACTGCCATATACGGGGTGGTATTTATATATAAAACTAGTCAGGCCGTAGGAGGCCGGATCAGCAGCGCTCACCTTGTCTACCGGTTTGGTAAATTCGATTTCAAAACCATCAGGCATCGCTCTGACGGCTTTCATTTCAAAAGGCATATTTCCCGTCCAGATCAAGCGCTCTAAACCAAAGGCAGCACTTCCGGTGGAACCCCAGCCACGGTTGGTTTGTCCTACAAAAAGAGAGCCATCTTTTCCCCAGCTCATACGTAATACTCCCGACTTAAATCCTTCCCGGAAATTAAAGGCTGCCCCCTGATATACGCTATCTACCTTCTCCAAAAATACCCGTACAATCTTACTTTGTCCCTGGTCGCCTACAAAAACCTGACCAGCAAAAGGGCCAAAAGCACCATTGGTTTCATCGGTGATAATCTCCGAAGTAGAAATGCCCAAAATGCCGTGAGGCAACCATACCGCAGGGGTCTTGATCACTGGTAATTCCTTGGCCAATTCAAACAATGGTTGTGGAATTTCATCTTCAATATTTTCCGGTTTGAAAAGCTGCTGGCCGGAAGGTGTAAATCGGGGATTTGCCCGGTAATAGATATCATTAGTGGTTAATTTTACTGGAGATTCTGGACGCCCGCTCCAACGCAATCCTGCTGGATGACCAGTGAAGTCGCCTTTTGCTACCGGCATTATAAATCCGGAACCCATCCAGTCGCCCTGATTATCCCCGTAAAAGAAGGTGCCATCTACCCAGCCAATGCCGCAAGGGGAACGCATGCCGGTTGCCCAGGGCTCCATTTCTCCTTCTGGGGTAATGCGCATGGTCCAACCACGCCAAGGTACGCGGCTTTCTCCACGCCACCATTCCTGATCGCCAAAGGCTACATTTCCTGTAACAAACATACTGCCATCAGGGGCTATTTTGGGGCCAAAGGAATATTCGTGGTAATGCCCCGATAACGGCCATTGGTACACTGTTTCATAAACATCGGCCCGGCCATCCCCATCTTCATCGGTGATTTTGGTCAATTCACCTCGTTGGGCCATATATAATGATCCATCCTGATAGGCCAGGCCAAGAATCTCGTGCAATCCATGTGCAAAAAGTCGAAAATGGGGATACTGACCATTACGCATATAGGGATTCTCCACCTTCCAGACATCCCCGTAACGGGTGGAAACCATTAGATCACCATTGGGTAAGGTAACCAATCCCCCCACTTCCAAAACGATGCCTTCCGGTACGGGTAAGTCGATGATTTTGTAATAAGCATCTTCGGTGGGAAGTATTTCATTTTCTTTGTCTTGTGCAACACTGAGCTGAACAAGGCCCAGAATCAGCAACAAGGATATTTTTATAATATTTGACATTGGGTCTGTATTTTTTTTTTAGAATTCAAGGGGGAGAAGTCAGTAAACAGGCATTAGTGTGGTCCCTGATACCTGTCTCCTGACACCTGACACCTGACACCTGACACCTGACACCTGACACCTGACTCCTAATTTAACTACCAAATAAGGTCATAAGTAATGGCTCCACCGCTTAGCGGCAACAATAACTCCTGATATTCCCCAACCAATCGGATAGTCGCCTTAAAATCCGACTTTTCAGGAAGACGAATGTAATAGGTTCCATCAATGCGAAACAGCTCCTTATCTACCTCCTCGATCACTTTCGCTCTTGCTGCTCGATGATAACCATTTGATAATGCCCCATCTACGGTAATTTTTCGATTAAAATAGCGGCCTTCCTCCCGAGGCAGAATTTGATCTAGCACTATTTTTCCATCAAAAAGATACTTGAAGGTTGGTGCGCCCGACTTATCGAGACGATAGCCTTTGTTGCGAAAATTTTCTCCAGCATTTGTGCCTTCCGGCCAGGGAGTATCCGATTGTGCCAGGATAGCAATGGCAGGTGCATCTCTCAAGTTTAATACACTTCCCAAGGGGATAGAACTACCATCCCCACGGCTATCCAACATCGGCGTTAGATTTAAAAATTCAGCCTTCCAAACGTCAAATAAGGCGCCATTAGAAAGGTTGTAATGGTAACTAACTTGTTCCGGAAAGCCAACAGAAATGGCATGAGTAACACGATATACTGTATCCCTTTCTACATCTTTAACATCTACAAAACTGCGCAATAATACCGGCTCGTTTTTAAAGTCCAAGCGATAGGGCTTAGGCAACTGCCCGAGTGGTTCAGAGCTTATGGTATGCAAAGGTTGTAGTCGAACACCTGGACCACTGACATACAAGGCCAATCCATTCGGATACCAGGAATCCATTTTGGCATAACTAATTTCAAAGCTGTGGTTGCCCTTGTTTAGTTCTACTGAACCGGCATGTTTTCGCCAGGCTCTTTTTGCGACTGATTTACCGTCAATCAGCAATTGCCCCATACCGTAATTATCCATTGAAAAATCATAACGACCAGCTTGTACAATGTTGAAGTCTCCCCGAAAACGAAGCGCAAATTTGGACGTTTCCCCGGTCACTTCGTGGGTAAGCACTTCCGTTTTCCCCTTTTTGATCAATTTTTGCTGGTCGAGATCGCTGAGTAAGTCAGCATCTGTTTGGAAGACCTCGTAGGTGATATGCTCCAGCTTCAAGGGTGGATTATTAAACTTTCGGTATCGGATATTGCGAAAAGCAACTGATCCATGGTCTCCCTGCAGGCGAATGGGCCCCTGGGCCCGTTCTTCGTCTCCCCCACCCCGTGTTGGTCCGGTCAATTCCAGGTTTTCATGAATGATGGTGCCATTGAGCACAACTTTAAGCAAGCGGGCGGGAGCAGTTTTATGTCCATACTGGTCAAAACGGGCTGCCTGAAAGGATATTTCCAGTTTTTGCCACAGTCCGGGTGCCCGGCAGGCATTCAATCGTGGAGCATAACCTTGAAAGCCCTTTCTGCCATCTGGTTTACTTTCATCCCAGCGTTCGTACACACCGCCACAATCACCAAAACCCGGATGATGAACACCCCAGCTATCCAACAATTGAAGTTCATAGGTTCCCTGAAGATATATCCCTGAATTGGAAGATTTGGCCATCATAAACTCCAATTCGAGATCGATATCTCCATGCTGCATCTTGGTGGTCAAATTCTGGCCATGGCCTCCAGGTAGGTTGACCAGTATACCCGACCCCGATTTGGTTTTCAAATCGCCCGTTTTAACTAGGTCTGCAGTTACCTGTTCCACTATTTTCCAACTTTTACCGACTTCAGCAAAGGCTGATAAATCATTCAGCGGAATGTTTTCGAAATCTTGGGAAAAAGAAGGAAGGTGAAGGAAAAAAAGCAATAAGACTAGTAATGTCTTGTTGATAGTTATCAGTTTCATAATTCTTGATATATACAGCACAAAAGCGTAAGAACTTGTTTGGACAATGATACTAATTTTCTAAAGAAATCAGCCTTTTTGTTGTAGATAATCCACCAGATCCCGGTATACTGGATTGGTACGCAGCAAGACCTCATTGCCTACAATTACCAGATGGTCTCGTGCTCTGGTCAAGGCTACATTCAGTTTGCGGTCAACACCATCCAGGGATAGAGAAGATAGGGTTTGCATTTGGCGGGAGGAATTAGTACAAAGAGAGATCAAAATCACTTCCCGGGCGCCTCCCTGATAACGTTCTACGGTATCAATGGTGACAGATTGGTGATCGAGCTCAGCATTTTCCAATACTGCCCGGATGGTTGCAATCTGGGCCCGGTAAGGAGTGATAATGCCGATGCTTTCCGGGCCTAAGGGCCTGCCATTTTTTCGATAGAGGTTTTGGTAACAAGCTACCAATTGTCCGATGCGTTCGGCTTCATATTGATTGGTTTTAGCCGTACGACTGCTTTCATCAATTGGGGTATTAAAAAAGAGGGTCCGGCGTTCACACAACTGCCGGTCCAAGTCAGGGTCTTCCTGCTGTATTTGGAAAGGAGAGGCCATCGTCTGCCGGATACGATCTTGGACAGACTCTGGTAAAATTTTCAATTCACCATTATAAAAATAGCGGTTGGGGAAATCCATAATCTCCCGATGCATACGCCCCTGGTGGCTCAGTTGAGCGTATGCCCAATGCCAATTCTCCTCCTGACAACGCTGATAAAGCCTTTCAAAAAGGGAATTGCGCAGATCCCGTAATCCCAGTGGATATAAAATCGGATCTTTTATGGAGGATAGACTTGCATCCTGAACAACCACCGCAGGCAGCTGCCGATGATCACCAATCAATACAAATCGTTTAAAATGGGGCAACATGCCAACCAGCATAGGCTCCAGGATTTGAGAAGCTTCATCGATGATTGCCCAATGGAAGGTTTTTAATTGCTGCAATTCCGGTTTACCGGCAATAGAAGAAACCGTAGCTACGATGATGCGCTTTTCCTGGATCAGTTCTTTTAATTCCTTGCGGGAGGTGATGGTCCTGGCTTTGAGGCTCAGCAATTGGGTATGATATGCCTCGCCGGTAGAATAACGGGAACCAATACGCAAATACTGATTTTTGATATCCCCACCAATACGCTCAATTGCCGCACAAATTTCATCAACCGCCCGATTGGTGTAGGCCAGCAAAAGCATGTGGTCTTCCGTATTGGTCAATAGGTGAGCCACCAGGTGTCGAAGCATCACACTGGTTTTTCCCGTGCCCGGAGGGCCCCAGAGTAAAAAATAATCCTCAGTAGTCAGCACTTTTTGCAAGATTGCAGACTGCTCCTCCGTCATTTTCGGATTTGGCGGCAGGATTGGTGCCGGCCCAATTTTTGGTTCTCTTTGAGTTAACAATAAAGCTCTTTTCCCTTTTGAGGCTTGAGCAAAGGCAAAAAGGTTGCGGTACATCGACACAAAACTGCTGTCCAGCAAATCGTGTTCCAGGTTCCAAAATTCGTGATCGTCAAAGGCACGGCTGTTAAATTGTCGACTCCGCAAGCGGATACACACCTGATCAGGAGTCAGTTCAACCAGCGTACATTTAAAAAGCTGAGAAGCCAGTGGCCCACGCTCCGAATCCGGGTACAAAATTGCGATGTCCCCTTGCCGGAAATTGGCCAACTTATCATCCTGATGACGGGCAAACCAGATCAGTGGTTCTTCTTCAGCTGCTTGGTTTTTTACCATAGTCAAACTACTCATCAGGTCGTAATTCGCTTGTTTTTCAGGACGACTATTGAGCCAAAGTGAGGCCAGTCCATTGATGCGATCAACACCCTGCTCTCCGGTTTTGGCCAATTGGTGTTCCCTGGCTATGAAGCCTGAAAATGCAATCAGATAGGCCTTTTCAACATCTTGCAGACTTTGGTATAGTTGTTGAAAGAGGTTCATATCGTCTCGCGAAAAACCCCTGAGTTTGGGAAAAAATTTGAGATCCAACCGGCCGAAGAGGGGCTGTCCCTGTTCTATTAAAGTACCTTCCTCTGTGCCGAGTTTGGTCAACATGCGCTCCATGCCGAGTAGTTGATTGCGCAGTTGCAGGCCATCGTACTGCTGAGATTTGGTCGCCGGGGCAAAACGCAACTGCCGTTCCTCCAATCCGGAGTAGAGAATATAGGCCGCCGCTTCCAATTCTTTATCATAAGTAGATTTAACCAATAAATCATACAGCAGGGTTTGCATAAAATGATTGGGCCCCAGCCCGTGTATATTGGCCATAAAAGGTTTGCCACTTTTTAATTCCACAATAGCTCCTTTGCCGGCCTCCGTATCCCGATACAGAAAATCCAGACGCCCTTGCAAGCCATAGATGGCTGAATAAAAAGCAGGCTCCAGGAAGCTATCTTCCCGTTTAATATTTTCGCGGGCAAAACCTTCCTTCACCATCTGTTTCAGGTTGACAAAATGCAACTGACTTCGCCCCACCACATCTCTGATTTGCCGGTCATCAAACTGGCAAAAAGCCAGAGGATTGAGTTGAAAAATGCGTTTTTTTAGCTCTCCAAAGGTAACGTCTGGGTTGCTCATCAATTCATCCAGAAAAAAGTTGGCAATGTTTCCCACCATCAGAGGAACAGAGGTGGTAAAGGGCAAAAATTTCTTTAACAAATAGGGCCAGGGGTCCGCGCCATTGGCACTAAAACATTCCGAAATGGCGGAGACATCCACCAAATAATCCGGCTCGACGATAAATGCTCTTGGTTTGTAAATTCCTTCATCATCTACTTCTACATCCAGCAGGGTCAACATCAGGGGAAAACCAAAAATTTGCCGGATCACCCGCACAGTAGGATTAAAATGCTCATTCCTCTCGGGAATATTGTACTGGATACGGATATTTTCTTCGGCTCTGCTTTCATCCTTGGCCAAAAACCAGGATTGTTCCTGATCTTCACCAACCAACAAAACCTTGGCATGTGGAAGGAATTTTTTGATGCCTGCACGCCGGAAGGGAAACGGCCAGGCGGGCGGGCAGCAATTTAATACTTCAGGTGGAGGTCCTTCCTTCAGCAGCGCCTCAATACAGACCGTCAATACCTTAAATCCAAAACCATAAAGTTCATTATCGTCCGTTTCTTCGCCCAAAGAAAGCGAAGCTTTCCAACGAAAACGGTGCAGGTAAAACTGTAGAGGCCGGCTGAGTTGATATTTGTGACTTACGTAGGCTATCCGCGAAAAGAGGGTTGCAAATTGCAGTTTTTCTTTCCGGGTCATTTCTACAAACAACAAGTTCAGTAAGCGGTACAAAGCTTCTACTTTGCCCGCCTTTTCCAAAGCAGCATTCTGCTCAATCTTCAGCAACTCCTGGTAAAACAACCTGGCTAAACCCTCGGTATTCATAAGCAACAAACTTTCCACACGAAAATAGGAAAAATTGGGTGGCAAAGGTGGGCTTTACTAAAAAAGAGCTGCCGGATTTTGATTGTTGTCAAAATCCGGCAGCTCTTTTTTAGGGTTACCAATTAAGAATCGCAGTTACGAGTTACGAGCCAAAGAGGTTATCGTATTGATTGTCACCGGATCTCTTATTGGGGCTGGCTTCAGGTAGTGAAGTGGGGCTGTCCAAATCAAAATCTTCGGAAGAGGAAGTATTGTCACCCATCAAGAGCAGGGTGCTTTCCTTTTCCCATTTTTCCAACATCTGCATGCCTTCTTCTTCGAATATACCATTCTGTAAATCAACGGATTGCATGAAATTGGAAGACATTTCCATAAACCGTTCCATTTCACCTACCTTATTGGCTACATCATCGGTGATGGCTTCCATAGCCATATCAAACATGGCTCGTTTGTCGGGATCACCCGAAATCACACTCATAGCTGATTTCATAGCTGAATGGGACGCGCGGATAGCTTTGCGTTCTGTTTCTTTGAGTTTGACCTGATCTTTGGTGTCTTCCAGGAGAATCTCCGAATTAGAATGCATCTTGGTCAGAATGCGGTAAAGTACCTGCATCTTCTGAAAAAGCGCATTGTATTTCACATTGCTATCCCTCAGGCGGGCTGCCTTACGAGTAGCCAGGATCACTTGATTGTCAACACCTTTGGCTTTGGCCGCAGCAGCCAGTTTCATCTGATCACCAATTTCTTTATCATTGCTTTCCATCAGGGTCTGCAATTTGCGCATCTGACCGCGAATGGCGCCAATTTGTTTGCGCATTGAGGTCAGGTTGTCCTGAAGATCCTCAAGATAAGACTTAAGAATGCCTACAGGATCTATTTGTACAAACATGCCAGTAACACTGCGCATCACACTTTTGTACATATACCAAACCAGGTTGCGCATTTTGGGATCAAGTACCATATAAATAATTGCCCCGAGTGCAACCAGCATCAAACTGAGGTAAAGCACATTCTGGGCCAATGCTAATAATACCGGCATAAACTTCACTAACAAGAAGCCTCCACCGGCCACCAGGGCAATCAAAAAAATCATACCTGTTACGCCTTCCGGGCGCTTCCAAAAAGATTTTTTGTTCCCTCCTTGGTTCTCAAATTGCACTACATCTGCCATATTATATTTTTTTGTTCTTTGCCAAACTCCGTCATTTGTCAAAGAAAGTAATTTTAAAGTGATTTTGCTATATTATAAAACTTTATCAATATTTTCAATATCCCGGTCTATCTGATTCACTATACTTTGTAAAGTATGTTCAAAATTATCCCGGGTAGAAACAATTTTCTCCTTGTCTGCCTGGATATTTTCGTCTGCACTATCTACTGTTGCTTGCGCTTTGCCAATTTTCTCTTCCAGCTGTTGAATTTTGAGTCGGTAATCCTCAATTTGCTTTTTGAGTTTTTCTACCTCAGCCAGTTTGGAGCTCACTCTTTGCTCCATCTGCTTTTGCAAAGCCGCATCAAACTGATTTTTCTCCACCTGCAATACCTTTTTATAGTGATTGGCAGTTTTCAATAACAGCTCTTTGGTCAATCCCACCGTAGCGGCTGTAGCATAAGCTGATTTAATGGCAGTGCTTTCATCCATATCCATTTTCATCAGTGCTGCCATCGACTGTTTGAACTCCAGGTAGTCAAAACCGGGGAGGTTGCTTTTGCTTAAGGCATTGGTTAAAAAGTCTACACTTTTCGCATCTAATCCATGAGCGTCACCAAAAAGGTTTTTCAATTTCTTTTCCATCGTATCTATTTTTCTCTTACAAATAAACATAAATTGATAAAAAAACAGTGCTAATTTTAGATATTCCTAGGCCATCTGTCGATAATCCATTCATTTTAGCATATTTTGGATACTTTTTTATGCTAAAATTCTGATTTCACTAAAGCCATTTCCAGTCTTTTCCACCAAAATTTGTGTAGAAAGACGCTCCTTTAATGCTTTAACGTGTGAAATTACGCCAATTGTTTTACCAGTAGCCCGCAAATTTTCCAAAGTACTGATGGCCAAGTCCAGGCTACTATCATCAAGGGTACCAAATCCTTCATCTATAAATAACGACTGAATCTGCGTTTTCCTACCGGCCAATTCAGAAAGCCCCAGGGCTAAGGCCAAGCTAACCAAAAAGCTCTCTCCACCCGATAAGGTATTCATCGAGCGATGGTTATTGGCCTGGAAGGTATCTACAATTTCCAGTTCCAGGTCCTCATCCGACCGCTTGCGGATATAATACCGGTCATTGAGTTTCTGTAAATGCTGGTTGGCAAGGTAAGTCAGTTTTAGCAAGGTCAAACCCTGTGCAAAAGTCCTGAATTTTTTACCATCTGCCTGCCCGATCAGGTCATTGAGTCTGGCCCATCGTTCAAATTCTTTTAGCTGCTTTTCCTGGCGCTCCAATAAAACAACCGATTCCTTTTTTCGAGCTTCATTTTGCTCCAGCTGTTCCGTCAATGCACCAATAGACTGTTGCAGTTCCTGATAGTCTTGTTCTTGTTGCTCCAGCTCTTGGCGCAAAGCCACTCCGTCAATTTGATCAATCGCTTTTTCCAGCAATTTGTTCAGTTCTGTTTTGGCATCTTTTAAAGATTGCTGTAGGGCTGTAGCTTCCCGATCCAGGGTTTGTTTGTTTTGTTCAATAGCTTGCGCTTCCTCCTCATCCAACATATTGCTACGCAAAATATCAATGGATTCAAATCCGGCCTTGTTGATCGCTAATAATAATTGTTTTTGGGCTTTTTCAATGGATGCCTTCAATTTGGTTTTTTCTTTTTCTTTCTCAGCCAGCAACCTAAGTGTCGATTCCAGGGCAACACGTGCTAGTGCCAATTGTTCTTTTCCAACTTCCAGTTCATTCCGTCGTCCGACGAGCTTTTCCTCCAGGTTTTGTTTTTCTGTCTGTGGATCTGCCGCTCCAAACAGCTCCTTTCGTTGGGTGATTAAGGCATCCAGCGCTTGCTTTTCCTTATGCAATGTTTTATGCTGAGAAGCCGTTGACTGCACCAGTTCTTCAATGCGTTTACCTTTTTCCGCCAACATCTGTGCCTGCATGCGAAAATCTTCGGTCATTTTCATCAATATAGCCTCGGCATTGGTGTAAGCCTCCTTTTTCTTATTTAAGACTTCAAAAGTTGCTTTGGCCGTTTTCAATTCAAACTCACAACCATAAGGCTTCAGTAATTTATTGATGGCCTTTTTAGCTTTCGCAAATGTATTTTCCTTTTCCTGGATTTGTTTCTGTAAGGTTAGCTGTTGGCTTTGTAATACTTTGACTTCGGCTTCGATTTCCTGTAGGCTTCGCAAGATATCTTTTTGCAACTTTTCTTTCGCAACCAACTGGCCCGTGATGGCATTCAAGGTATCCAGTGCTTTTCGACGTTCCTGCAACCGACGTTCCGATTCTATCATTTTATGCTGGAGTAACTTACCCCTGGATTCGGCAAAATCCTGGGTATTAAAACCAGGAGCAATTTCTGCAATTTTATCCTCATACTCCAGTATCCGGGCAAATTGTTTTTCCACTTGTCCACTTGCTTTTTTCATCTCATCACCAATCAGCTGTTCCAACTCTTCTGCCAGACTGGATTGGCGTCCCAGCAAATTTCGGTGATTTTTATAGATCAGATCATGGCGTGATTTTGCTGTCTCATATTCTTCTTTGGCTTCATTGATATAGGGCACGATCTTTTTTAAGCGGAAAGGATGGCTATGAGAAAAACAAAGAGGACAAGGATCCCCTTCCTTCAATTCAGCACGATCTTTTTCATAATTGGAAATCAACAATTGCTGCTCGTAAACTTCCCGTTTAAAGGCCAATTGTTTATCCATCGCATCCATCACTTCCATGGAGGACATCAGCTGTTTATTCACATCCATTTCGGCCCGGCGTAAATTTTCCATCTGCTCCTCATGGGCCGATAGTTCCAGCAATGCGCGTTGGTATTCTTCGTTATATTGATTGAGTTTTAGTAGGTTTTGCTGTTGCTCCTGCAAATGCTCAATATCCCTGAACAGCAAATTGACCAATTCTTCCCGGTTTTTAGCATAATCATTGGGTACTGCTTTCGCAAAATGATCATTGAGCTCCGTTAACTCTTTATCAATTTTTTGACTTTTTTCCGTTTCTACTGCGAGTTGTTTTTCCTGCTTCGCCAACTTTGTTTCCAACAATTCCAACTCTTTCTCCGTTTCCCTTTGGCTTATGTATAATTCACGCAGGTAATCCCGTTGGTCCTCAATCCGGCCTAGTTCCGTTTTCAAATTGGCCAGGTGTTTATTTTCAGCAATCCATTTTTCTTCGGTCTGGATTTTTGCCTCCAGTTTGCGCTGGCTGTCGGAAAGTGTGGTTAATTGTTCGCGTTGAATGACCAACTTCTGTTCTTCGAGTTGCTGATCCGCTTCTTTTTGCAACAGCGGGGTCCGTTTCTCCTCTATTTGTACATCCAATTTTTCGACCTGTTGCCATAATTGCTTACTATCATCCCATTGTTTTTGCAACTCGGTCAGCGATTCACTCAAAACTGCATTGGCTATCGTCAAGGTTTGCTGCTGGGCGGCTTTTTCGGTTTGTTCATGGGTTAATAACTTCCGGTCTTCTTGCAATTCTTCCAGGTCATTCAATTGGTGATCAAGGCGGGCAAGTCCGGCGGAAAAGGGTTGTGCTTTTTGTGAGCGCTGCAATCGTTGAAAATCAGGGGCGGCGGCCTCCTGTGCGGCTTGATTTAGGGCGATCTGCTGTTCCAGGTCCACTTGTTTTTGTTGCAACCCAGTCAGGCTTTCCACACTTTGCAGTTGCTTACGCAATTGATCCAGTGTTTTTAATAAACTCTTATTCGCGGCTTTTTTCTCCTCCAACTCGTCCTGTTTCTCGATGAGCGTCGTTTCATCCAAAAGCCGAAGTCCTTCGAGTTCCTTTTTTAAGGTATCCAACAAAGCCCCTTCTTCTTTATACCGCTCAAAAGCAGCCCTGGACAGCCGGGAATAGATATCAGTGCCCGTAATACGTTCCAATAAATCGGATCGATCTTTCTCGTTGGCCTTTAAAAATGCTGCAAAATCACCTTGCGATAAAAGAACGGACCGACTAAAACGATCAAAGTCAAGCCCAGTAATGCTTTCAATTTCTTTATCGACTTCTCGCTGGCCTTCCGCGACGATTTTAAAGACCTCCTCCCCTTTTATTATGGAGGCTTTGGAGAGCAGTCTATTTGGCGGTTGAAAATTCCCATCGATTTTCTGCCGGGCCCGGCGAAGGCTCCAATGTGCCCGAAAAACACCCTCCCCTGTCTTAAATTCCACTTCGGCTAAACTTTCTACTGCCCCATAGGAAAGCACTTCTTTCACATCTTTATTACGATGAATTTTTCCGTAAAGGGCCAGGGTAATGGCATCCAGGATCGTCGTTTTTCCGGCACCAGTATCGCCCGTAATGGCGAACAGACCGGTATCTCCAAGCGGAGGGCCAAGAAAGTCAATCTCCTGCTCCAGACGCAAGGAATTTAAATTTTGTAGGGTGAGCTTTAAAATTTTCATATCGATTCTCTTTCCTCCATCCAGTCTTTTAATTCCAGAAAACTCTGCTGCAATTCAGCCATGGCCTCAGGCGGGCTGCCAAAGCTTTCGCACTTTTTACGGAATACATCCAGCACATCTAAATCATCCAGATCTGCTTGTGGCTCGTTGGCCAGCTCCAATGCCTGATAGCTTCTATTGATCCTTATCTTGAGCAATTCAAGATTCATTTCTTTGGTAAATTCCTGCAATTCACGATCTAGCTGAGGGATTACCTCATCGGTATCAACAATAACCTCCAGCCAGGACTTCAGCCCTTCCCGCTCCTTGGCAGCAAAGGCATTCAGGCGTTCTTTTACTTCCTGCAAATTCCCCTGAATGGTTTTCAAACGCCGAAAAACCGGCACCGGTAATGTGCTCGTTTTTTTTAGCTTTTTCCCAGCAAACTCTAATAAAAAGACACTTTTTTCATCCTTGGTTTCGCTAAAGCTCAAGGGGATCAATGAACCCGAATACCGGATATGTGCCTGCCCGCCTACTTCCTGAGCCCGATGGATGTGCCCCAATGCAATATAATCAAAAAGGGAAGGGAATTGCCCTGCGTCGATATTTTCAATATTGCCAACATAAATATTGTCCTGCCGGCTGGAGGTCTCTGCACCAGAAGCATAGAGATGTCCGGTAGCTAAAATGGGCACCTTTTTCGAATGATAGGGTTGCATCAGTTCTGCCAATGCTTGATAGTGGGCGAGAATGTTTTCGCGAATTCGTTCTGCCCGCTCATAGCCACTTTCTGCAGCTACACTATAGCGCAAATCGCGATCGCGAAGGAAGGGCACTGCAGCCACTACTGCTTCCAGTTCTCCCTGTTTATTCTTCAACTCAATTACTTCATCCGCCACATCCTCAGTTGCTGCGGCAACGACATGGATGTTCAACGACGCCAACAATTCGCGGGGTGCATTCAGCATAGCTGGAGAGTCGTGATTGCCACCAGTTATTACAATATGCCGACAACAACTACCCAATAAACCGGTCAAAAATCGGTAATACATGCGGCGTGCATAATTGGGTGGATTGCCAATATCGAAAATATCACCTGCTACAATCAACGTTTGCACCTCCTGCTCCCTGATGGTAACGGTCAGCCAATCCAGGGCCATTTGATGCTCTTCTTCCCGATCGTTGTACAAAAATTTTTGCCCCAAATGCCAGTCTGAGGTATGCAACACTTTCATATAGTCTGAATATTGGGCTTAATTTAGGAATAATCTGACTTACAGAGGATAAAATTAGAAATAATGTTAGGATTAAGAGCAAAACTGAAAAGCCCGATCTTCCGACCAGGTGTGGACACGGTTAGCGACCATAAATCCTACATGTCCTCCAGTGACGGGTTTTTCCAGGTGGAGGTATTGATGGTTAGAACAGAGATCCGTTGGAGAACAGGCTTCATTAAGTAAAGGATCATTTTGGGCATTGACCAGCAAGCTGGGTATGGTAATGCCAGCCATAAAATTTTTGGCCGATGCCTTTTCGTAAAAATCATCGACATCGTGATAACCATTGATGGGTGCCGAAAAATGCGTGTCAAAATCACGCCACCGGCGAATTTGGTTAAATTTATCCAGGTCTACCAATTGCTCAAACTGTCGTGCTTTTTCTTCAATTTTTGTACGCAGACTCTTAAGGAACCTCCGGCGGTAAACGGCATTATCCCACTTTTCCAGGGCTGCCGCCCCTTCTCGCAAATCACAGGGAGAAGAAAAAGCAACGGCTCTGTCTATTGGACCTGGAATTTCCTTTCCGTTTACACCGAGATATTTCAGGGTAATACTTCCTCCCATGCTAAATCCAACCAAAACAATACGCTGATAATCTTTGGTGCGCAAGGCATGATTAATGACTTCCCCAATATCTCCAATTTCGCCGTGATTGTACAATCTAGGTTTACGATTCATTTCTCCGCTACAGGAGCGGCAATTCCATGCCAATATATCCCAACCCTCTTTAAAAAAACGTTTAGCCATGCCCATCATATAGGGGCGCCCGCTACTTCCTTCCAGTCCATGCGTCAATATCAGCAATTTCCTGCTTCCGCTGTCTGCCCAATCCAGATCGAGAAAATCACCATCTTTAGTCGCAATTCTTTCTCTTTCATAATAAAACTGAATCCGTCGAAAAGCAGGCATAATCGTTTGCAAATGACCATTGAACATCCAGTATGGAGGACCGGGATAACTGGATTTTTCAATAATCGGCATAATTCTTAAAATTAGAGTTGCCTGGCAAAGGACTTGACCTCTATAACCAGCAACGCTCTCGGTTTTTGGAAAAAATTATTAATTCGATTGTATTTCATAAAATTCATAAGACGCTCTCTCCGGTGAAAGAGCAGCCGTTTTTTCTCCTTCTGCAACTAGATAATATTGCAATCCTTCCCCAATTGCTATACTCGTACTCCAAATACCATCATCGGCTACCTGATCACCATGGGTTCCGTCATCATACATTTCTATACGTTGAAAATTGCCGTAAGTTTCCTTTCGGTGATATAGCCAGGTTTTTTGTGTGCCAGAAATGCTGGCAGTGATCGTGACTTCTTCGTTAGATGCCTTGTGTTTCACTTTTTCAATCAGTGGTGCTTCTTTTTTGAACAATGGGTGGTTGGTTAGGTAAGCTGCCCTGGCATCCATCAGCTCCGCTAATCCGATAATCATAGACTTATCAATTTTGACTGTTTCTGTTAGGTTTTTTCTAAAATCCTCAAATTCATACAGCCGGTTTTCATCGTTTTTCACCAATTCAGCAATATCATTTTGAATTTCTTCAGCTCGCTTCAGGAAGGTGCCATCAACAAAAAAGTCATTAACGATGGTCTGC
This sequence comes from Saprospiraceae bacterium, assembly GCA_021604865.1. GTDB lineage: Bacteria > Bacteroidota > Bacteroidia > Chitinophagales > Saprospiraceae > BQJU01. Next base: position 129,569 of record BQJU01000007.1, read on the forward strand.
ATGTGTGCCACATAAATTTTTCGGTAGAGGTCTATATTCAGCAAATTGGTGATGAGCGGACGTTTCGGATTTTTTTCACTATAGTGAATAAATGGGCTCATCGTTTGCATTTTCTCGTTAGACAAAGGTGCCCCTATACCAGTATACCGAAACCCACCAAAACTAAGGTTCATATCCCACAGAACCGGATGGTATACCCCAGTGGTGTCTTTATAGAGGTAATAATTGTGGCATAACCGGCCGGTATAACTATCCAGGTTGACCAATACATTATTGTAGGCCAGCATCCAGAGCGTTTGGTCAATGTCCAGAATATTTTCCATCTGCCCGGGTTTATTCTTCAGGGCTCTGGTCAGGTCAATAACATCCTTCCAGCTGGCATTATCTTTTAGTTCATAAAGGTTGAAATAGCAGATAGAATCTTCGCCCAGATACATCAGCGAGGCTTTATCTCCTTCCGGGCAACCCGGTGTGGTGCGCTCGTTCCAATTGGGGTCACATTTGATCAATGCCCCCTTTTTTTCACCAAAAAACTTTTTGAGGAAAAGGTCATCTACAGATTCTGTGCAGTTGTAAAGCCCAAGATACTTCTCATTGACATACACCTTGGCATAATTAGCACGGGGCGCGGGCATATATTTCCCTGCGATTTCATAGGCCAATACTTCCCTAAGAAAACTGGGATCCCTAAAAACATTAGACAATTTAAGGGTCGTAAATCCGCCGGGAAGCTCCTGGTCTTTGTTTTCAAAATCGACCTTCAGGTTAAAAGGCAATTTACTGGATCCGGATTTCCGGACATTATAATAGGAGCTATTCCCCTTGTAACGAACTCCCGTCCGGGGATAGGCTTTTCCATTAATTACCGCATCGCCAATCAGGCGCTCGTCGTATCCTCTTTGTTTGATCGAATCGAGATATCCATCCCATTCTTCTTCTGCAAAAGTTAAACGTATTTCCAGGATAGAGTTTAGTTCGTAGATATCCTGTCCCCATCCGGAGTTTGTAAAAAGAAGGAATCCCAGAGATAGAAAAATAAGTTTACGCATCACCATAATTGTATTAACTACACAGGCGCCCGTGGTGTTCACTGGCGCCTGTATAAAAAAAGAAAAGGTCTGTTTATTTATTCAATTCACTCAAAGACGTAAAATGGCGTTGATACATGTAATTGGGCGGATCATAACTAACCGATTTTGCATTTTCGGCAAAAATGTAATACTCCAAAATCTGTGCTCCATTTTCGGGCTGAATTTCTATGCCAAAAGTTCCATCATTTGCCTCACCATCATTGTTTTTACCATCATCTGCCATCATTTTCTCCATAAATTGCCCTTCGTCATCAAAACGGTAAAAGATGCTCACTTTTTTGGTATATTGATCAACTGTAGCTTGTATCTTAAAGTCTTCTATCTTATTAGTGGAAAAACGCTCTCTTTTGGTCACATTTATAGCAGAAATATCTGGTGGCACTACTGTAAAACCAGGAAGGTTGTTCAAGTAGCCTATTCGTTTCTCCATAAAATCAACCAATCCTGGTATACGACTGCGTTTACCAATAATGGCCGTAAGGCTCTTGTCAAACTCTTCCATTTCATAGTAGCGATTTTCATCCTCCATCAGGTGAGGGCGAATCATTTGCTGAAGGGCTTTTGATCTATTTTCAAATTTCCCATCTTCGAAATTATCGACAACGATCCGCCGCATGTGTGCCAGGTAATTTTTCTGAAACAACTCATTATTTAACAGAGCCTTAAGCATTGGTTTATCCTCATTATCTGCATTGAGTAACGGATCCAGTGTCATGAGTTCCCGGATGCCAAGATCAGAACCACTTCCGGTATTCTTAAAACTACCAAAAGCAAGATTCAGGTGGTTGACAATGGGTACAAACCGCCCTTTATCGTCTTTAAAAAGGTAGTAATTCTGACTGTATTGCCCCGAATAACTAGCCAGGTTAACCAGGACATTATTAAAAGCCAGCATCCATAATGCCCGATCGATATCCAATATCTTTTCCAGCTTTTTCTCATTCCCATCCAGAGATTGAGTAAGCTCCATCAATCCAGGCCAGTCATTACCCATGATGGCTTCAAAGTGAAACTGAAAACATTCTTTGCTTGTTTCTTTCTGAAGAGAGCCATAAGCCTTGACATTACAATTGTCCGGCACCGTTTCTACGGTATTGGGATCGCAATGAAACAGAGCTTTACCCTTGATAAAAAAATTGCGCTGGATAAAATTTTCATCGACTACTTCCACATTGACAAACAAGCCATAATAGTCCTTATTGATGTACACTTTGGCATAATTGGCAGCGGGAGCGGGCATGTATTTCCGGGCTATTTCATGTGCCGTAACTTCCCGTACCATACTTGGGTCGCGCAAAGCACTGGAAAGGTCGATCGCCTTAAAGCCCAGGTAATTTTTGGCAGGATCATTCAGATCCAACTGAATATACAAGCCATTCCGTTTTGCTCCAGGTGTAAAAACCCGACCGTCGCGGTATCGCACACCTGCCTTTTCGATTTTTTCACCATTGATTTCAACCACTCCAGCCAACATCTCTCTACCGTTATAGCGCAGGGAATCCAGCAAATAGCGCCAGTTGTCCTGTTCAAAAGTGATGTTAATTTGTTGAATTTTATCAATTTGGTAAAAGTCAGATTGCGCCTTAGTGGTCAGAAAAACGAGCAAAAGAAAACCGGTAAATAGTATATGACTGCTCTTCATGTTCAATTGATATGCTTTTGGAAATAAGGTAAGTATTTAGCCCTGCAATAATAAGAAAATAATTCATAACGAAACGCGACATTTAAGAGGTTTTGTATCTGAAATACAATAGTTTCCTCTTTTTAAATGCCTGTAGTTACAGCTTTGGATCAATGCTTGGAGCAAGTTTTGAGGTCAAAGTGCCTCCCTGATCGTGCATCGTGGCTGGCTTCCAACATGGGCTAACTGGTCTGTTTACCAAAAATAAAGTTCACTTCCTCTATCAGCCAGGTGCCTAATTCGCTAACAAACTTTCGCAATAAATAAAAATCAACAGGAGGCGTAATAAAATAGGCCAAAGCTTGACACATTTCAGCCGATTTATACGCATAATGCTCACTGAATGCCTGACAACAACAAAACAAATCAAGTGTAAACCGCTGTTGCCGCTCCATAACCAACTCAAAACCAGCCCGTATAAAGGTTTTCATCAGCCCGCGACAATCTGCCTCACTCATCGATTCCTTTTTCATAAAATCGGCCACATCCTGAGCGATCCAGCGATAATACAAACACATTTGCCGCCCCGGACGGTAAACCGGCAACTGTGAACGGATATCGTCTCCCCATAAACACAAAGATTGGGTGGCAATGATCATGCTAATCAATGGAAATTCATGCCCCATGTCTGCAACACGGGAATTGAGCTGAAACTCTATCTGGTTAACAAATGGAAATCGCGGAGCTAATTGGTCTCCTACCTCGCGCTCCCAGTTCGCTGATTGCCAACGAATTACATCCTGGCCATGTATGAGCGCGAAGGTATCCAGGTCAGAAATGCCATCAACGGCCGTTCCTCGAGCTACGCTGCCCCGCAACCAGACACTATGCAATTGTTCACCCAACCGCTGCCGGTACTGATCGAGCACTTCTTCAATTAGAGGTCGCCAATGTACTGGAATCAAATCCTGCCTGGTGGGATTAAGTACATTACCTATAGCATCTTGAGGAAAAAAGAATCCAATTGGTTGGACATGCATGTGCTTAATTTCCAATATATACTTGAAGATGTAAATAAAGGTTGACCAACATGATAGCAATGAGTGCCAGAGCGGTCATACGAAGCCACCAACCATTTTTTTGGCGAAAATCATTGGCCTTCTTTTGGGTATCGGCATCACCAGGAGTGAATCGCCCCAAAGCAAAGATATAGAGGAAAATGCCAAGCCCTAGAAAAATAAGTTCGAAAATTAAACCTAGAATATCTGTCATTTGATTAGGAATTTGGATTTTAGGTTTAGGGTCACTCAGTGGATGCATCGGTTAAGCTGGGTTGACAATTATCACAATTCCTCAAAAAACCCAGTTTTTAGGTTCTTTTTGACCTTATCCCAGTGAAAATAACGACCGTTCATGGAAACATAAACCCCAGCTGGCAAGGTTTGCACAAAAGCCAATGCACTTCCAAGGTTAAAGAATCCGTCGGAAGAGGATCCAAAAGCATAGGGAATCATGGCACCTGTCAAGACGATTGTTTTGTTGTCAATATTACATTCAGCCAGATATTTTGCCGTTTCTACCATGCGATCCGTGCCGTGAGTAATCAGAATTTTGTTCATTTCCGAGCGACGGCAGTTGTGCGCAATAATGCCCCGATCCTCTTCTGCCATTTCCAGGCTGTCAACCATCATCAAAGTTTTGACATCAATATCGAGAGTACATCGACCATATTGAAACATTTGTGGTAAATGCGAGTCTTGGAAATATAATTTTCCATTAATGTAATCGTATTCTTTATCAAAAGTACCTCCTGTAACAAAAACTTGAATCATTTTTTAATATTTATTGGTTTTAGTGCATGTTTGGAGGTCAACCATACGCTTGCGCTGAAGCTTTCTCCGGGCGTCTGCGCCTTGCTTCGCCGCAGCTTCGCGAAGGCAGCGTAGGAGCATGGGCTGCAAAGGATCCCTTCTCGCTACAAAATCCGGCCTCCAAACATGAAGCTCTAAGGGGTCAGCGAAGAATAACTTACCATGCTATTTCGCCACAAAATAGGTAGTTTTCTATAAATTCCTACTTCTATAATTATTGCAGTAAAAATACAGAATCTGTAAGGTGTTGATTTAAGAGAATATTAGTTGTGATAAACGGAAAACCTTCCGAATCACCTGTTGTTGTGGTGACTTTCCATGGAAAGAGTATGTCGTTGACAAGCCGGTAGTCTTCGAAATGGGTATACTTGCTTTGATTGCCATCTTCATTATCCATCGATTGACTAACCTTTAAGCCGGTATTCAGGTCAAAAAACAACTCCACTTGAATATTATCGGGAGAGGTAACCCGCAAATGGTAGGCTTCTACGCCATTCATTTGAGTTATACCCAACTTTTCTTTTTTATATAGGCTATCCATAAAAACCAGCTCTGGAAAAAGGGGACTTTGAATTTTTAGTCGGTTAAGCTCTTCCCCTTCAATACTGCGTGCCTTTCCACTGTTCCAAATGCCTGCTTTTTTTCCATCGCACTTGATTTGCACTTGGAGTTTACCGTTATTTTCAACACTCAAATTCATTTTTGATCCAGTCTTTTTTCTTAACACGGTTTTGATAGGTTCCCCGCCTGTTTCTGCTTCGCTCCACCAGATCAGATCGCGAATTCTGGCTAGTTTTTTCTCGCCACCGATGGCCCTGATGTAGCGGTCTAAAACTTGGTCAGCGGTAAGCGCATCAGGTAAGAACTTGGTCATTGCAACCATTACTACGCCGTCCAGGTTGACATAGCGAAGGGGTGTTTCATCCGTTTCCTCTGGCAAGTTTGGTGTAAGCGCCTCCTCGTTGCCTACAAGTAGAACATGACCTGGTTTGGCATGAAAATATTTCAGAAAAGCGGCTTGTAAATCTTCAGGTTTCAAAGCTTTAATCCGGTTTTCAATTCCTGAGTAAAAATCGCGGTCCAATTTATATCGGATAGTCTGCAAGGCATAATCGACACGTTGTTCCTGGTCCGTAAACCCTTGTAGGAAGGTGTTTGTCAATTGCTCTTTGGCCATTTTGAGTAACTTTTCATCAGAAAGAGAAGGCTCCAGCTGTCCCATGGTTTCCCGTACTATTTTTGATAGTTCCTTCAGCTGTTCAGGGTGATTTGTCGACACGCTTGCGCAAAATGCGCTATAATACCGGTCTGGCTGGACATCTATTTTCAGTGAGGTATAATCGATTTCCCTTTGAGCTAATGATGCTTTAAGTTTCAATTGAAGCATTTCAGCAATCAGCTTAGTCGGCAATGCCTCATCATTTCCCCATCTGAGGTAAAATGGGTAGGTCAATTGCCAGGAAAATCCTTTTGATTTTGGCAAAAACAAAACATGTGTTGCCGTTTGTTTAGGCAAATCGGGGCCCGGCGTAGGCGTTTTATAAACTGTTTTTTGCGGCCACTTGCCAAAATATTTTTCCGCCAAAATTTTGGCTTCCGCGATTTCTATCTTGCCACTGATAACCAGGTAAGAAAGGTTGGCATATCCGTATTGCTCCCAAAAATTTTGACAATCTGCAAGCTCAATATTGGCCAGCGTGGTAGCTGTGGTTATTTCTCCATACGGATGGCCTGAGAAACACAGCACCTTCCCTACCCTGTCCGCTACCCAATCGCTATGGGTTGTTTGTTCATTTAATTGTTGTATCCAGGCTGCTTTTTGTTTTTCCAACAGCGTTGCATCAAAATTTGTCTGGTCTGCCAGTCTACCCATGAAGGCTAATAGTGCTTCGGTATCTTTAACAGGCACCTTACCGGTAATGCTGTGTGCATCTGTCTTTAAATCCGTAAATTTTGCAGGACCTTCTTCTTGTGCAGAGGCCAATTTCAGAGACATACAAAATGCTGGAAGTCCGGTCAATCTCCCCATTGCATTCAACGGATAATCTACAAACAACCGGCAGGTAGTGGTACTAGCATCCGGCTCCGGAAGTACAATGACCCGCAAACCATTGGGGAGTTGAAAATTTTCAAAAAAGCTTGCATTGGCATCCTGAGCTGTCCCTAAAGCGGTACCCCCAAAAAACAAAAGCAGTAGTATTAAATAGCGCTGATATCTCAAATTCATAGTCTTAGCGATTTCTTTTTGATGCTGTGTTAACATCTTTAAGGATCTGTTTGGAGATTGTGCTTTGGAAGCGAAAAAGACTGATTTTTGGTGCTCGGGACAAGCTATTTATTGGTGCATCCCAGCTTAGCCTGGACGGAGCAAAAAATAGCCGAACAGAGCGGAATTTTGCAGCCCAAATGACTACCTCCAAACATGTTCTAAATCCATTTTCGCTGCAAAAATGAATATTTTCTGGCAAACAGGAGAGCATTGGTAAGACAAAATAAGGTAAGAAGGTGATTGGAGATCAACTTTTATAAAAAACACCAGCCCCCCGGCACCATACCGGACGGCTGATATTAGTTAGATTTCAAATAATAAACTGCTATTCGAGTCTTATACCACTTTATCAGCACAAGAAGAACTAGCAAAAGCATCAGGTTTGGCTTTGAAAACAAAACCCATTCCCAGAATGTAGCCCATGGCCTCCTTGAGTGCCAGGTTGGACTGAAAGTGCGGATCAGTATTGATGTCTGCGTGTACCTCCAAGGCTACATCGTATTCATCAAGTAAATCACATAAGGAGTAAGCCACCTCTACCGAACGGGCCACTTCAGAAATCATTCTTTCACGGAGGCTCATCTTGCTGTAACTTTTGTCATTGCTGATAAACATAAAACCTCCCTTCTTTTCCCGCAGGAAAACGATTACCGTAGCAAATTCAATGACCTTGCCTCTCACCTGAGAGTCAGAACCAATGCATACTTTCAATTTGTAGCCGGCAGCTCTTTCCCGTAAAATGGCAGCTTTTACTGCTTCTTTTACTGGTGCTTCGATAGCCTGACCGTTGAGTCTTCGCCATTTCATAGTTGAAGTATTTATTTACGAGCATGTTTGGAGGCCAATCTGATGCTGAAAAAGATCACTTTTCGTTACAAAAATCAACCTCCAAAGAAACGCTTAGAACATAAGTCAAAAAAATGAGTTCCTAACAAAATAAAGGTAATCATTAGAAACCACATCAGATATGGCATTTTAATAATTAACCCAAATTTAATTCCTGAATAACAAGCACTAAACATAGTATTTGCGAAAAGAAGTTCCCAAAATAAGAATAATTATTTGTTAAATTTTTTGGTCATTGCTCTAATTGGTATATGGACACCTTTTTCAACTTAAGCAGCCAGAGGAATTTTCAAGACACTTGATCATTATGAAGGCATTGAAACACAAAATCCTGCGGAAAACGAGTATCTTCGCGCCTTAATTTCCGTGCAACTGGAAAACGCTCAGATGAAGCCCTGGACCTATTTATTTAATCGGCCAGTTCAGGGATTTTCGCTGATTCCGGGAGGGAATTATTTAGGATAGCTTTCGCTTAGGTTATGAGCCGATCTCCAGACATGGAGCTCTAAAACAAATCCTTTTTCCCTGCACAACAACACTAATGGTAACTGACCTTCAAATTTTTTATCCATGCGATTTTCAAATTTTCTGCTCCCTTTATTATTTATTGCCCTTTCTGGTTGTAAAGCCCAGAATTCCGGAAGTTCTGACCATCCTTATACCAACCACCTGATCAATGAAAGCAGCCCCTATTTGCTGCAACATGCCCATAATCCGGTCGATTGGTACCCCTGGGGTGAAGAAGCCCTTGCTAAAGCCAAAGCCGAAGACAAAATGCTCATCATTAGTGTGGGTTATGCTGCCTGCCATTGGTGCCATGTGATGGAGCATGAATCGTTTGAAGATACCCTGGTCAGTAATTTGATGAATGAGCATTTTATCAATATCAAAGTAGACCGGGAAGAACGGCCTGATATTGATGACATATATATGACGGCCTGCCAGATGGCTTCGGGTCGTGGATGCGGATGGCCTTTAAATTCCTTTGCACTACCTGATGGCCGGCCGGTTTGGGCTGGCACTTATTTCCCTAAAAAGGAATGGACCGAAGTGCTTGAGTATTTTGTTAAACTCCGACAGGAAGACCCACAAAAGCTAGAGCAGTTTGCCGATGACCTTACTAAAGGCATCCAAAGCAGTGGACTAGTAGCGCTGCGGGAAGAAGACCAATCTTTTTCCGATGAATTGCTGGGGCAGTTGACAACTGCATTCCTCAAAACAATTGATAAAAAATGGGGAGGTCGCCAAGGTAGTCCCAAGTTTCCGATGCCTAACAATTACGAGTATTTGCTCAAAGAATACCATCGTACCGGCAATCCTGAAAACCTGGAGGTTGTTAATACTACCTTGACAAAAATAGCGGAAGGTGGTATTTATGATCACCTGGGTGGAGGTTTTGCCCGCTACGCCACTGATGAGGCCTGGAAGATTCCTCATTTTGAAAAAATGCTTTATGACAATGGGCAATTGGTCAGTTTATACGCCAATACTTTTAAGCTTACTAAAAACCCATTGTATGAAAAAGTCGTTACCCAAACACTGGATTTCATCAAGCGCGACATGACCTCAGAAGAGGGCGGATTTTATTCTTCTTATGATGCCGATAGTGATGGTGAAGAGGGCAAATTCTACATTTGGCAAGCGACTGAGATTGACTCCATCCTCGGAGATGAAGTTGTTAGTGATTTGTTTAAAGAATATTACGAAGTCAAACCCCGGGGCAACTGGGAAGAAAGCAATATTCTTTACATTCGGAAGGATGCGGAAAAGTTGGCCAAAGACTACAATTTATCCCTGCCAGAATTTAAAGAAAAGATCAACAATGCCAGGGCCAAACTTTTTTCCGCTCGCGAACAACGCATCAAACCAGGCCTGGATGACAAAATCCTGACGGCCTGGAATGCCCTGATGTTACAAGGCTATATCGATGCTTACCAGGCTTTTGGAAAGGAGGAATACCTGGAAGCAGCCCTAAAAAATGCTCGCTTCATCATGAAAAAAGTAAAACAGGCAGACAACCGTCTTTTCCGTAATTACAAAGATGGAAAAACTGCCGTCAATGCTTTTCTTGATGACTACGCGTTGACTGCCCAGGCATTCATTTCTCTTTATGAAGTTACCTTCGACGAGACCTGGCTCAATCAGGCCAAAGCTTTTATGGACTACGCTACTGAACACTTTTTTGACGAAGCTTCAGGCATGTATTATTACACCTCCAATCTGGATCCACCCCTGGTGGCCCGTAAAATGGAGCTGACCGATAATGTGATTCCAGGCTCCAATTCTGCTGCTGCCCGTGCGCTGTATAGCCTCGGCCTCTATTTTTATGACGAAGTTTACCTGGAAAAGGCAAAACAAATGTTACACAACATTGAACCTCAGATTATCGAAAACGAATTTCCTTCCTTTTATTCCAATTGGTTGCAGCTTTATGTCGACATCGTTCGCCCGCCCTATGAAGTAGCCATCATGGGCGAAGGTTATGAAACCCTACTCCATGATATACAAACGTACTACCTGCCGCATGCTATATTTTTAGGTGGCAAAACGGAGGGCTCCCTCGAATTGCTCAAAGGCAAACTTGTTGCGGGTGACAACCGGATTTATGTTTGCCAAAATAAGGTTTGTAAACTGCCGGTGCAGGAAGTGGAACGGGCTTTGGAGCTGATGGAGGAAAAGTAAAGCGGGTTAGGGCGATAGTGTGAGAAAGTGAGTCGGTGAGCAGCGATTATCGGTTCACTTCCAGCCCAATATTTTCGACTAAATCTGGAACAAAAAGCAAAAAAAATCGTATACAAAAAAAATTTTGTTACTTAGATAGGAAAATGATACCTTTGGATTTGCTAAAATAATACAGCATATTTCGCTCCCCTCACGATTAGCTGATCTTATTGTAAAGGTTATAATTGTCCTTTCGAGATCTTCCCCTTCAAATAATTAGATTTTTCATCAACACCTAAAGCTAATTGTAATGTTAGCATTACTAATGTCATGGGCATTTGCAGGATGGTTGTCAATGGTTTTCGGTCTGGCTGGAACGAAATTATTGGGTACCTATCTTGCTGAAGATACAAAAGCGTTACAGGATTCGAAAGTAGATTATATACTACTCTTTGGATTTGTGCTAATTACTGCGCTCACCAGTATGGTTTCTATCTTCAGTCCGATAAATGTTTTTGTTACCGGAGCTTTTACTCTAGCAGGCATATTCCTTACCTATCTTCACCTGGAGGACCTGAAACAGATAACAAAAAAGGTGAGAATGGGTTGGCAACAACTATCCTGGCAATTGAAGCTGGCCATTTTTACAACCTTTTGCCTCTCAATGTGTGCCATTATTATTGAATTTGGAGAATCAGACATTTGGTTTTACCATTCGCAGGCTATAAAATGGATCAAAGAATACGCTGTCGTTCCAGGTTTGGGTAATGTTCACGGAAGGTTTGCTTTCAACTCCCACTTTTTCATCTCTTCGGCTTTGTTTAGCCTCTGGTTTTCAGAGGACTATGTGGTTTTTCCACTCAATAGTCTCTTTTTCTTTTTATTTACCACCAGGCTTCTGCTTAATATCAATAATGCCTTGAATGAGCAAAAGTGGACTTTTTTTATACTCAATTCTATCCTGTTGGTAACATTCGCTTTTCAAGTATTTCCGCTCACCAACGGAACGTCTACCGATGCGATTTCCTCTATGGTTTTGGTCTATGCCATTTTGCTGTTTATGGAAAGGTCATTTGGCGATAAAAATATAACTGAATTGGTTCTTTTTTGGTCGTTGATCTTTACGGCTTGTACGTTTAAACTCAGTGCTGTATTTGCCGGTTTCCTGCTGTTGTATAACCTGCCGGTGATCTTTCGAAATAAAAAAGTACTCCTGTTTCTGGCTACCGGTTTGTTCATTTTGTTGCCTTTTATCACCAGAAATGTCATTCTTTCAGGTTACCTGGTTTACCCGGTGCCGTCATTGGATGTACTTTCTGTCGATTGGAAAATTCCGATTGATGAGGTCATCCTGGAAAAGGAATTAATTGAGGGATGGTCAAAATTGCCACACGGAGGGGCGGATATGGCCATTTTGGATATTCCCAAAATACTCGATGTACCTTTTGGCGAATGGTTTAGCGAATGGTGGCCAAGTAGGTCTATAAAATGGAAAGTGATCATGATCATTGATCTTTTTACCATCCTGCTTATGATCGTGGCCCTATTCAGGCGAAATTACAAGCTGGCCCTGCTTAGTTTTACCATTTTCTTCAATCTGGTATTTTGGTTTGTCAAAACCCCAAATCCACGGTTTGGTTTTGCTTTTCTCTTCATGGGAATGGCCCTGGTATTGTCGTATAGTCTGGCTCCATTTCTCAAATACACCCCCAAGCCCAATGCTTATCTATTTGTGTTATTATCCCTATTAATGGTCTCTTTTACAAAATTAAAGAATCAGGTTATTTACACCGATAAATTAACCTCATCACAATTGCTGATTCCCAATTATTACCAGGTAAAAACACCTCCAGAGACCTTTAAAACAAAAAACTTCACCCTCAACACTCCTCCGACTGCCCCTCCTGCCAAAGGTATTTGGTGTTATAATTTACCCTTACCATGCACCCCCTTTCCTAAAGAAAGCTTAGTCATGAGGGGAAAGGATTATCAATCCGGATTTAGGGTGGAACCAGATATAATAAACTTAAATTCTTTGAACAACAAATGACCTCATCATGAAAATTTCGACACTTTCAATCGTCATCCCTGCTTATAATGAAGCAGCGACCATTCACCTGATTCTGGATAAGATTAGAACTGTAGCATTAGTACAGAACATTCGCAAGGAAATTATCATAGTGAATGACTGCTCAAAGGACAAAACCAAAGAAACTATCCTCGAATACATAGCGGAAAACCCCGATGAGCATATTGTCTATTATGAACACGAGGTCAATCAAGGAAAAGGAGCTGCTTTGCATACCGGCATCAAAAAGGCTACCGGCGAATACCTTATCATTCAGGATGCCGACATGGAATACGACCCCAATGAATACAACGAGATGTTGATGCCTGTGCTTGAAGGAAGGGCGGATATTGTGTATGGGTCCCGTTTTTTGGGCAGCAAGCCACACCGTATTCTTTTCTATTGGCATTCTATCGGCAACAAATTTTTGACCAACATCTCAAATATGTGTTCCAACCTCAATCTGACGGATATGGAAACCTGTTATAAGCTGTTCAACACCCAATTGATTCAAAGCCTACCCCTGAAGGAAAAAAGGTTTGGGTTTGAACCCGAAGTAACGGCTAAAATTGCCCGGGTTCCTAAAATAAGAATTTACGAGGTAGGCATATCTTATTATGGTAGAACCTATGACGAGGGTAAAAAAATTGGTTGGCGCGATGGATTTAGAGCTATTTATTGCATTTTGAAATACAACTTTTTTCAACCCAAATATAAACCGGTTCCAATCACGGCAGATAATCAAAATAAAAAATTGGAAATACAGGAAGTAAGATTAGAAGAATAAATCCTCTTCTTTGCCTAATTTGGGGAGTCATTTCAATTCTGTCAATGAACTACAATCGTCGACTATGAACAGCGTCAATTTTCTGGGGCTTTTATTATTGTTATTAACAATTGAGGCCTGCAAACAACCGGAACCAGAGCGCATTCTGGTATTTTCTAAAACAACCGGTATCAGACATGCCTCTATTCCTGCCGGCCAAGAAGCTCTCCTAACTATAGCTGCAGAAAAGGGCTGGATAGCCGATACTACCGAAAACGCTGAACTCTTGACTGAGGAAAATCTGCAACGCTATGCTGCCCTCATTTTTCTCAATACCTCGGGATCATTTTTAAATACTTTTCAGCAGGCAGACCTACAGCGATACCTACAGTCGGGAGGCAGTTTTGTGGGCATCCATTCAGCTTGCGAAACCGAGCGTGATTGGCCCTGGTTTCAGGATTTAATTGGCATACAATCAACAACTCACCTCCCGAAAACAACCTTTAACATACAGGTAAAGGATGCAAAACACCCTGCTACGGCAAAGCTTCCTACTGAGTTTTCATGGACTGACGAAGGCTATGATTTTGGCAATAAAACCCCCATTGGCAGTTTATTGAACGCCACTGGTAAAAACGGCATGCAATGCCCTATATCCTGGTATCGGGAATATGACGGTGGGCGAGTTTTTTATACCGGTCTGGGACATTCAATTGAAATTTTTCAGGATCCCACTTTCCGGGAACACCTCAAAGGAGGCATTCAATACGCCATTGGCAATAACAAACGAGATTATTCAAAAGCTAGCACTGCCCGTACCCCTGATGAAGACCGGTTTGTGAAAGTGACGCTGGTAGATTCAGTATGGGTGGAGCCTATTGAGATGGCTATTCTTCCCAATCTGGATATTCTGGTAATCCAGCGGCGCGGAGAAGTGATGTATTACCAACAGGAAACCAAAGAATTAGTACAAGCCGCCAAGCTAGACGTTTTTTTTAAAGCTGAAAATCCGAAGACCCGATCCGAACAGGGCTTGGTGGGTATTACCATCGATCCGAATTTTGCCAATAACAACTTCGTTTACCTTTTTTATTCTCCTACTGCTAAGGAAGTTAATCGTTTATCTCGTTTTGTTTTGCGCGATAAAAAACTGGACCTGAATAGCGAAAAAATCATCCTGGAATTTTATAGCGAGCGGGATATTTGTTGCCATACTGGTGGCTCCCTTGCTTTTGGCCCTAATCGCATGCTCTATCTTTCTACTGGTGATAATACGTCACCCAGCCATCAGAAAAAAGACAAGACTTACCCGGATGGTTATGGATCTATTGATAACCGGCCGGAATTTATGGAATATGATGCCACCCGGACGTCTGGGAATACCAATAGTTTGCAAGGTAAAATCTTGCGGATTCGTATGAATGAAGATGGCACTTATGATATACCAGAGGACAATCTATTCCCTGAGGGAACACCTAATGCCCATCCGGAAATATACGTTATGGGAGCCCGCAATCCCTACCGCATCTCTGTCGACCAAAAGACCGGCTACCTCTACTGGTGTGATATAGGCCCTGATGCGGAAGAAACACATCCTATATGGGGACCAATTGGTACCGATGAGATCAACCAAACCCGGGAAGCTGGCAATTATGGGTGGCCTTTCTTTTCTGCCAATAATCAAGCTTATCGCGATTTTGACTATGTCACTGGAAAACAGGGCGATTTTTTTGATCCCCTGCATCCGGTCAATCATTCCTACCTCAATACCGGCCTTCGGGAGTTGCCGCCTGCTAAAGGCGCCATGATCTGGTATCCTTATAGTGAATCAGCTGAGTTTCCTCAAATGGGTACCGGTACGCGTAATGGCATGGCGGGACCGGTATACAATATGGAGTATTACCCTGAAGAGACCCGGCTACCGGCTGCCTATGATGGTAAACTGTTTATCTACGAATGGATACGGGATTTCATCAAAGTTGTCACCTTGGATTCTTCCGGCAACTATGTGGGCATGGAACCGTTTATGTCTTCCACTTTTTTTTCTCACCCCATTGATATGGAAATTGGACCCGATGGGCGCCTTTATGTGCTTGAATATGGCCAGGGATGGTATATAGGCAATGAAGATTCGGGGTTGTACCGGATAGACTTTACAGAAGGTAACCGGCCGCCAAAAACGAAGCTTACTGCCGACCGCACCTCGGGAGCTGTTCCTTTACACATCCAATTTTCTGCTGCCGAATCCGAAGACCCCGACGGTGGTAACCTTTCTTATCTCTGGGATTTTGGTGACGGTAATATCGAAGAAACCACGATGCCAACCCTGGCACATGTTTTCAACAAGGTAGGAGATTACCGTGTTTTTCTTACTGCCATCGACGAGCAAGGCGCTGCTACCCGCACCGGACCTCTGGATATATACGCAGGTAATGAAGCCCCCGAACTTTCCATCCAGTTGGAAGGCAATCAGCAGTTTTATTTTCCAGGGAAACCGATAAAATACCGTCTGGTTGCTACAGATAAAGAGGACGGAATATTGGAAGGAACGGCGATCCCTCCTGCTCAGTTTGACCTGAAACTGGATTACCTCACGGTAGCCAAACCGGTATTGGGTCACCGAGCATTCTCGGAAGCTGAAATTGGAGCGCAGCATATTACGGAGAACGACTGCTCGTCCTGCCACAAGAAAAAGGACCAGTCGGCTGGCCCTTCTTATGAGGAAGTCGCGATCCGATACCATGATCAAAAAGGTGCTGTCGACTACCTGAGCACCAAAATTCTGAAAGGAGGCAGCGGCGTTTGGGGCACAACAGCCATGAGTCCTCATCCGACCATCAATAAGGCAACTGCTGAATTGATTGCCAAATACATCTTGTCACTGGCTAAAGATGAAAGCCAACTGCCCAGCTTGCCAGCCAGCGGTACGTTCCATCCGGGCCAGGGCAAAAAAACGGATCCCAAAACGGTTGTTTTGCTCAAGGCATCCTTTACTGATCGTGGTGGTTCCTCTGCCCGCCCCTTACAATCCATCACTTCGCTACAGCTCAGCTACCCAAAAATTGAAGCAGAAGGCACCGAAAAACAACAAAATATAGAGGAAGATACCTGGCAAAAAGAAGCCATCGCAAAAACCACGGCCCCGGCAGGCTGGTTGTCCTACGCTGCGTGCGACTTTACGGACATAAACCGCTTCACTGTGCGTTATGTACTTACTGGCGAAAAGGCAGCGGCTTATCAATTGAGTTTTCACCTCGACGCTCCGGATTCACCAGCCATTGCTAATATGACCATTGGTGCCAATGAATCTGTTGAACGTTTTCATGAAGAGATCTTGGATTTTAACGCGCCGAAGGATGGGCAACTGCATGCTTTGTATGTAAAATATGAGCGGAGTGATGCAGGAGATGAGGGGAGTTTGGGGATTGATGGGTATTTTTTGATGATGCGATGATGGTTTTGATTGTATTTTGAGACCGTCCAAAAGCAACGTTAAATCTCAAAATCTTTAGAGTTTGGAAGTTACGCTTGCGCTGAAGCTATTGGCGCAGACGCCCGGGGAACGGCGATGCAAATCCGACCTCTAAACAAGCACTTAATAAATCAGCATCCAACCCCAGCTCTTCTTTCTGTACACCTCCAATAGTTAGCGATGATGCTCGACAGTGGGAAAAAACCTATTTTTGTTTCCAAAACCAACTTCCTCATGTCTGAAAAATTAAACCTGCCATTAGAGTTGTTTCGCTGGGGCTATGACAAGGCTAAAACGGATCTTTTTAACCTATTTTTTAGCCTTAGCATGCTTCTTTTGTTCCAGTCCTGTGCTACTTCGAAACAACAACCTCCCGCTTTAGATGCTCCTAGAACGGCCACCGAATTCCGGGCGGCCTGGGTGGCGACAGTCGCCAATATCAACTGGCCGAGTGAGCCTGGGCTTAGTACAGAGGAACAGCAGCGGGAAGCCATTGCCTTGCTCGATCTGTTACAAGTCAATCATTTCAATGCCGTTATTTTTCAAGTACGTCCTCAGTGTGATGCGTTGTATAAAAGCCAATTGGAGCCCTGGTCATATTACCTCACTGGTGAGCAGGGTAAGGCACCAGATCCTTATTATGATCCATTGGAATTTTGGATTAATGCGGCCCATGAACGAGGATTGGAATTACACGTTTGGCTAAACCCTTACCGGGCACATCACAAAGTCGGTGGGGAGATTGGTGAGCATTCTATTGTAAAAACCAACCCGGAACTGGTGGTCAAACTGAAGACCGGATATTGGTGGCTCGATCCGGCATTACAGGGAACGCAGGATCATTCCACCGCTGTAGTTATGGACCTGGTAAAACGGTATGATATCGATGGCGTACATTTTGATGACTATTTTTATCCCTATCCTTCCTATAATGAAAATGAAGATTTTCCCGACGATAAAAGTTGGGCGGAATACCTACGGCAGGGGGGCAAATTATCTCGTGGCGACTGGAGGCGGGAGCATGTCAACAGTTTCATCAGCCGACTTTACAAAAAGATCAAAGCGGAGAAACCTTATGTCAAATTCGGTCTAAGTCCGTTTGGAATTTGGCGTCCTGGTCATCCTGAATCGATTGAAGGTTTTGACCAATACGATAAGCTGTATGCCGATGCCCGGCTCTGGCTCAACAAGGGGTGGATCGATTATTTCACCCCACAATTGTATTGGACCATCAACCGTATTCCACAAAGTTATCCGGTCTTATTGAGCTGGTGGGCCAGGGAAAACACTAAAAACCGGCATCTCTGGCCTGGTATTCGCCTCAGCCGTGATAGCAGTATCCACGCAGTCAACGAAACGGTCAACCAGATTATGATCAGTCGCGGCATCTTACCCGAAAGTCCGGGGATCGTACATTGGAGCATCGGCCCGTTGATCACCAATACCCACTTGACCGATGCCTTACTGGCCGGCCCATACCAAAAACAAGCGCTGGTACCGGCCAGTCCCTGGCTGGATAATAAACCGCCAGCGGCACCACTTGTACAGACGACAACGTCAGGAGAAAAGGTAAAAATTAGCTGGACACATCCAGATGAAAAAGACGTATTCCACTGGGTTGTTTATTATAAATATGAAAACACCTGGCATTACACCATATTGAACCGCAAAGATCGGGCGCTGGAAATTGACCGGATTTGGGTAAAAGACCCCTTGCCGGTGCCACAAGAGATTTTGTTGAAAGAAATCGCTGTTTCGGCAGTGGATAGATTTGGGAATGAGAGTGTAGTGGAGATTCTGAGATTTTGAGGCCTACTCCTTATCCAAAAGATAAATGATGAAAACAATCCAATTCCTCTTCCTTTTATTGATCCTGCTTGCAAGCTGTAGTGTATCCAAAAAGACAATGGCTCCAACTTCGGCTGCACCTCGGTCGACTCCCGGACAAGTCATTCATTTAAAAATGCCTGCCAATATGAGGGGAGAAGTGACGGTTGAGCCCCAGGTTAGTTCTATCGAAACCGATCAGGATGGTTGGCTCAATATTACCTTTCCAGTCTTGGCCGATACTATTTTTCTTGTTGCGGGCAGCGCTTCAATCCAATTAAGCACCTGGAATTGGAAACCTCCCTATCGCTATGTAGTCCAGCCGGATGGAACCATACAAAGGCAATGGCCCTGGCTTGAATTCAGGAGTAAGGTACCGGATACAAGTTATCAACCCGTATTGAATTTACTTTGCAAGAGTGTTTATCCGGGGCAGGCATTTATCAATAGTGACCCGGTAAAAATGTATGAAACGGGGGTGTTTTTCAAATCCATCACTCTAAACGAAGGCATCAATAAAATACAGGCAGAGGTCATCGCTGCGGATGGCACCAGTGCGGCTTATGAAAGGGAGGTGTTTTATTTAAAAAAGGACCAAACCCGCCAGGCTTTTCCACTTTGGATCGATAGCGCATCCATTGAACCATCGGCCGATCAGGTTTTATTGGTCGAAGATATTGTCCGGATCAGTTTTAAAGGTTCTAAAGGCCAGCAGGCATCTGTAAAAATTCGTAACAGGAAAGAAAAGATTAGCTGTAGCCGAAAAGATTTTAATGATTACAGCTTGTACCAGGTGGATCTATTTTTGGCTGATTTCAAAAAAGGGAAAGATTATGGTTTGTCTCTTCTTTTGGAATCCACTGATGGCACTACTAAAGTGAAACCGCTCAAGATAGACCTGGATGCCCACATTAGGGTACAGAATGAAGCTGATTTCCCACTAATCAGTGTAAATAAACCCGGTTCGATCTTATCATACAATCTTGGCCCCATTCGGTTGGGCGGTCCGATTATTGCCGAATATGATCCTTGGGTAATCCTAAAATCCAACGGCCAGATAGGGGAATATTTTCGTGTCCGACTCAATCCGGTCGAAACGGCATTTATCCACCAGGACAATATAGAAGTGCTGCCCAGGCCGACGGTCAAACCCAGTTATTATATCACCTATACAAGAGCGTTTAGCAATGAAAATGCCGATGTGGTTGTTATCCCTTACCCCGAACCCGTTCCCTATGCCATTTATCCCGAAGTGGAGCAAGGCCGGATCAGGATCTCGCTGTATGGCGTAAAAACCTCCAGTACCTGGATGGTACACAAAGAGGGGCTTCAACAAATTGAAAACCTAAAATGGGAGCAAACGACACCTGACACTTATGACCTGTTGATTTATTTAAATAATCCAAAAATTTGGGGTTATGAGCTGGTCAAAAATGGCAATAGTCTGGAATTCCGGCTTAAACATCCACCGGTTCTTGAAATCAATGATGATGGGCAAATAAAGGGATTGGTTGTATCTATTGAGGCTGGGCATGGGGGACACAATTTGGGCGCTGTGGGATTGTCTGGCCTGTTGGAAAAAGAGGTCAACCTGGCCACTGCGCTTGAGTTGGAAAAAATATGCCGACAATATGGCATTGAAGTAGTGCAAATTCGGACACAAGATGAGTACCTGACCTTGTCGGAAAAGCGCAGCATGGTGGAGGCTTCGAAGGCCCACCTGCATGTGAGTATTCACGCCAATTCCGGTGGCGGTGGCAACTACCTGGGGGCTTCCGGCGTAAGTACGTATTATCACAATCCTTTTTGGGCAGATTTTGCAAAGATAATGTACCGTCATTTACGAGAGTTGCCCCTAAAAGATTACGGCGTTATCGGATCATTTAACTACACGGTTACCAGAGTAGCTTCCAGGCCTGCCATTTTGGTAGAACAGGCTTTTCTTAGCCAGGCTGAGGATGAGGAGAAGCTGGCCTCTCCAGAATTCAGGCGGCAAATGGCCGAGAAAATTTTTGAGGGAATTTTGGATTATGTGCGGTATATGGTGGAAAAATAGCATAAAGTGGGGTGCATGGTTAATTCAACTATCCGAGTACGAGCAAACAGCAGGTCAATTCCTGCCGTTTGCACCAACCTCAGGGCGTTATGTTTCTTTGAGATTTGCTACGGGATTCAAGGTAGCATTACGAAATAGTTGCGTACCAACGATCAGGAGTATTAATCCTGATAGTAATAGCAGAGGAATCACAAATACCGGCCATTTCAGGCCCACCTGAAAAGCAAAATTATCGAGCCATTGTCTGGCAAAATAAACCACGATAGGCAAAGCCACCAAGTAGGCCCCTAACAATAGTTTTAGAAAATTGCTTGCTAATAAATACAAAACCTGCACCCCACTAGCTCCAAGTATCTTGCGGATACTAATTTCTTTCCTACGCTGAGTTAAAATCAGGGTAGATAATCCAAAAAAGCCAAGGCAGGTCACAAAGATGGCGAGGAAGGAAAGTAATTTAAAGACCTGACTAAATTGTTGTTCGGATTTATATTGGCGATCAAAAAATTCATTGAGGAAAAAGTACTCAAAAGAGTTATCGGCAAAAACCCTTTCATAATTTGTCTTTACCTGTGCAATAGTCTGACTCCAATCTGTTGAGTTGACCTTTAGGCAAAAGTATTTCCAAACATTAAACGTCGGATAATAATACATGGTCGGCTCGAAGTCTTCCACTAAAGATCGCTGGTGATAATTACTGACTACCCCAATAATTCTGGCTTCATGTTCGATTGGCCCAAATTTGAAAATGATTATCTCGCCAATGGCATCTTCTGGATTGGCAAAGTCGAGCATGGAGGCTAATTTTTCATTAACCAGAACCTTGTTATTCTCCGCATTATAGATCAGGGTACTGTCAGACGGAGCGAAATTGGTGCCCGCTACAAACTTTATTTCAAATGTCGACATAAAGTCATCATCAATACTTTCCAAAAAAGAATCGACATTTTCTTCTTTCTCCTGGCCACGCTTTCTGATGCCATTGCGGAAGGCTATTTCCTGCCCGGGGATATCCGATGAAGTAGCAAAAGAGCTTATGGAAGGCTGTTGCAACAAGCTGTTTTCCAAAACACCAACTTTTGTGAAATAGGTGGAGTCGATGTCCAAAGGTCCTTTTACTACCAAAATCTGATCCTGATTGTACCCAAGATCCTGTTTGCTCATAAAAGACAATTGCAACAATACAACGGTAGTAGCAGCGATGAGTCCAATGGAGAGGGCAAATTGAAGGCCTACCAGTATTTTGCGAAAGCTAAGCGTATTCCTGGAACTATAAAGCTTGCCCTTTAATACTTTCACCGGCTGGAAAGAGGAGAGCACGAGGGCAGGATAAAATCCAGTCAATATACTACTCACCACCAGTACACCAATTAAACTCAACCAAAATAGCGGCTGACTCAACAAAGCAAAACTAAGTAAGCTATTGCCAATGTCTTTCCCTACTAATGTTTTAAAAAAGGGCAAACAAAGCTTTGCCAAACCAAAACCCAATAAAATACCGGCACTATTGATGATCAATGCCTCTGACATAAACTGCCCTACCAATTGCCGTTTTTGAGCCCCCACCACTTTCCGAATGCCGACTTCCTTAGCCCTTTCAATGGATTTTGCAGTTGCCAGATTGATGTAATTCAGCCAGGCGATGACCATAATAAAAATGGCGATAAGCGTCAGAAAATATACTGTTCTTTCATTTCCTGGCGGTTCAAATTCCCGTACACTATCGGATTGTAAATGGATATTCGAGACTGGCTCCATCACAAATGAAGTCCGGATACCAAATTCTTCAAAGACGTCCGACAGGTATTTTTCAGCAAAAGCCGGAAATTTTGCATTTATTGCATTTGCATCACTCCCTGGTTTGAGCAATACATAAGTGCTAAACTCTGGCCACCGCCATAAGTCAGGCCCTTCAAAAGGCCCTATTGTGGTAAAGGAAATCAAGGCCGAAAATTTCAGGTGAGAGTTTTCGGGTATATCTTCAAAGACGCCGGTAACGGTCCAACCAAGCTCACCATTTAGCTGTACGGATTTACCTATCGGATTCTCATTGCCGAAGAGTTTTTTTGCAGTCGTAGCAGAAAGAGCCACCGATTGAGGTTTGACCAGCATTGTCTTTGCATCACCTGATAGGAGTGGAAAGGAAAACATAGAAAAAAAGGTGGAATCAACAATAAAAATGCGGTCATCAGTGACATTGATTTTATTACCCGTCGGGTCGGTAACGGAGATTTTGGGTTTCCACCCAATATGGATGGGATTTAATATTCTGGTAAAGGCTTTCACTTCCGGAAAGTCCTCCTGCATCGCAGGGCCGAATCCCGGGTGATTAGCAGCAGCCTTGACAGCAGGTTTACCAATTTGCTGCATCGTCAAAGGCACCCGATATAGGTCAGGCA
Organism: Saprospiraceae bacterium; assembly: GCA_021604865.1. GTDB lineage: Bacteria > Bacteroidota > Bacteroidia > Chitinophagales > Saprospiraceae > BQJU01. Next base: position 152,513 of record BQJU01000007.1, read on the forward strand.
GATTTTCATGGAAGGTATCATAAGATTTTTCGAAGCTGACATATTGCAGGATCAGCAGGCAAACAGCCACTCCAATGGCCAATCCCAGGATATGGATCAGGGAAAAAAGTCGACTCTTGGCGATGGTTCTAAAGGCAATTTTGAAATAGTTGGCTAGCATATAAAAACGAATTGTGGGGTAATATTTAATGGATTTGATGATACCCGGCCTAAAAAGTGATAAAATATCCCGGAAAAGCAGCCAATTGGCTTTGCGCTGTCCCAATGTCCCTACCCTATCCGAAAACTTTTCCAGCAGGTCGCCTTCGATATCCTCCTGATAATCCGGATGGCAAAACCAGCGGAAGAAACCGAGGAGCCATTGTGGTGGTAGTGGCGGTTTGGGATCAATCATAGGTCGATTTATTCAAAAACTATTTTCGGAATGGCATTCCATAAACGCTGGCGCTGGTTTTTGGTTTCTTGCAACACCTTTTTCCCGTAGTTCGTCACCTGAAAAAATCGCTTTCGTTTTCCTCCACGCACCTGAGTGGCCTCACCAAATTCCGATGCCAGGTAACCTTTCTTTTCCAATCGCCTGAGTACTGTTTGCAATGAGCCGATGCTCACCTTGCGATCCAGGCGTTTTTCCATTTCCTCTAAGATGGATACCCCATAGGCCTCCTCAAAGAGAATGGCTACGGTTAGCAGGACGATTTCCTCGAATTCACCGAGGTGATGTTTACTCATTTTCTTATTTTTACCTTAAATGTAGTTATTATTGGTGAATTAGTCAGGTGTCAGGTGTCAGGGGTCAGGGGTCAGGGGTCAGGAGGCAGGGGTCAGGTGTCAGGGGTCAGGTGTCAGGTG
>BQJU01000008.1 GCA_021604865.1 Saprospiraceae bacterium
GAGTAGGTACCCGGAGTCAAGTCTGTAAACTGGTAGGATCCATCCCCCAGAGTTACGGTGGTAGCAATTACGTTGCCATCGCTATCTTTAAGTTGTACCGTTACACCTCCTACACCGGGCTCGCCAGCATCCTGGTCACCATCGCCGTTGGTGTCTTCCCATACAAAATCGCCCAAACTTGTTGACTGGTAGTAACCAGCATCAATAGTTGGGTCATTCTCGCCACTTTCCAGATTCACAATCGGGCTCTGGCCGTTACCTGGATTAGCATCGCTATCCTTAGCATCATCGCCACCTTGATTTTGTGGGCTAGAAGCGTATCCACCAGGTGCGATAAATTCTACGATATAATCACCAGGGGCCAGATTTGTAAATTCATAAAATCCGTTACCCGCTGTGGTCGTTGTTGCAATTTGGTTGCCGTCGCCGTCTAATAAATTAACGGTTACGCCATTAATGCCGGGCTCACCTGCATCCTGAATGCCATCAGCATCCGTATCCTGCCATACAAAGTCGCCAAGACTAGCTGGGCGATACAAACCTGCATCTAAATCTTCATAATTATCACCGGATTCCAAAGTTACCGGATCGGTCATGCCGTTCATCGCCGGATCAGCATCGCTATCCAGGGCTTCGTTGCCGCCCTGATTTAGTTGAGTATATTCATAACCTGTTGGCAAGACAAAAACTACAGAGTAGTCGCCTGGTACCAAGCCGGTAAACTGGTAGTATCCATCCCCCAGAGTTACTGTGGTATTAATTACGTTGCCATCACTATCTTTCAACTGTACCGTTACACCTCCTACGCCGGGCTCACCAGCATCCTGGTCACCATCGCCATTGGTGTCTTCCCATACAAAGTCTCCAAGACTTGCTGGACGATACAAACCGGCATCCAGATCTTCATAATTATCACCGGATTCTAAAGTTACCGGATCGGTCATACCATTCATTGCTGGATCAGCATCACTATCCAGGGCTTCGTTGCCACCCTGATTCAGTTGAGTATATTCATAACCTGTTGGCAAGACAAAAACTACCGAGTAGTCGCCTGGTGCCAAACCCGTAAATTCGTAGAAACCATTACCTGCTGTAACGGTAGTAGCAATCACGTTGCCATCACCATCTTTCAACTGCACCGTTACACCTCCTACACCGGGTTCGCCAGCATCCTGGTCGCCATCGCCATTGGTGTCTTCCCATACAAAATCTCCAAGGCTGGCACAAAAATCAGTACTCACAACCACGTCCACATCATCATTACCAGTACAGCCATTACCGTCTGTAACCAATACCGTATAAGTAGTCGTAACAGAAGGAGAGACTTCAATACTTTCTGTTGTTGCTCCCGTGCTCCATAGATAAGTATATGAACCAGAACCTCCGGTGGTATTGGCAGTCAGGGTGACAGACTCTCCACTACAAATGTTTTGGTTATCACCTATATTCACTACAGGTTTATCATTAACAGTTACCGTAGCCGTAGCTTCATCCTGACAGTTATTTGAATCTGTGATGGTCACAGTATATTGAGTGGTAGCGGTAGGTGATACCACTAAAGAAGTGGTCGTAGCACCTGTGTTCCACAGATAAGTATATGGGCCATTTCCGCCAGTTAAGCTGGTGAAAAGTGTAGCCGTTTCCCCATTACAAATAGTTTCACTCGTTACACTTAATTCGGGGCTATCGTAAACGACGATGGTCAGGCCAGCCTGATCCGAACATCCATTAGCATCTGTTATCACAACTGAATAATCAGTATCAGTGGTTGGGGATACCGTAATATTGGCAGTAGTTGCACCGGTACTCCATAGATAAGTGAAAGGAGCTGTACCGCCAACAATTGTTGTCATAACAGTAGTAGATGATCCAGCACATATTGCGCCATTTGTCACTGTTACTTCCGGAGTTGGATTTATATTGACATTAATCACGTCATCCGCCTGACAGCCATTGGCATCCGTCACTGTTACAGAATATTCTCCTTCTGTATTAACAGTAAGGGTGGCAGTGGTTGCGCCAGTATTCCATGCATAGGTATAAGGGTTAGCACCTCCACCTACAGTAGCAGTTAAGAGCACATTATCGCCAGCACAAACTGTTTCATCATCCCCTAAACTTACCGTTGGATTAGCATTGATTGTTATTAATACATTGTCAGATTCAGATGCACAACCCGGGTTGTTTTGCTCCGCCAGTGTTAATACTACCGAACCATTGGCAATATCATTTGCTCCTGGGAAATAGGTAGTTGATAAAGAGTTGGCATTGGCAAAAGTACCGTCACCAGCTGTAGTCCAGGTAACATTACCGGTACCACCGGTAATACTTCCATTTAAACTTACATCATCACCACTACAGACACTAGCATCATCGCCAGCAACAATAATACCACAATCAGAACAAGCCGCTGGAGCAACAATAGATACTCCCGTCAAATCACAAATCTCATATTCCTCATCTGTTAGGTTAACCGTTAGGTTACCGCCAACAATTGGGAATGGACCAAATGGACCTTCAGTTACACCATAACTCAAACCAGTTTGGCTATCATCACCACTTATTGCATAAGTAGATCCGGTGCCAGTACCTGTAACTTTGATCGTATAAGTAAAGGTGTCATCTGCAGGATTGGTAGGCGTGCCATTGTCGTTACAAGTCACATTCACAATTGGATTGGCATCCAATTCGCAATCACAAGCTTCAGTCCCGTATCCAAAATCTACATCAAGGCGATCAGTAGTACCCAAGGTGAATATGCCTGAACTATTATTCAGGTTACCATCAAGGTCAAAAGTAGTGTGAAGGTTAGGCGGCAAAGTAGCTGGATTAACCTTTACAATATAATTACCATCAGGTAGATGCATGAAATGGTACAATCCCTGGCCATCGGTCGTCTCAACTGCTAACAGGTGGTTATCATCATTATATAATGATACTTCAACCCCAGCGATACCATTTTCTGAAGGGTCTTTCACGCCATCACAATCCTCATCTAACCAGATCAGGTCACCAACGGTGGCCAAAGGTGGCATTGGCTGGCAAATTTTTAATGATCCTACAGCTCCACTTCCAGCAAAGTATACCTCAAGTTTGCTTACGCCAATTGCATCAATCGCTACGTATTGGTAACTATTGTCACCCAAACCAAGGATCGCCATGTCAGAAATAATCGCATTGGAAGCATCATAAGCGCGAATATATCCATTTACTTCTCCGTACTCGATATCCAGAATTTCTACACCGGTAACATCCTGAGGTACATCAAAAGTAAAGGTTAAAGTACCTCCACCGGCATTATCATCAGGATCACCGGAATCATTATCTTCACTAATAATGAGAATATTCCCCAAACCAAAGGCATTTTCTCCTGGTTCTCCAATCTGACCGCCAGCACCAAGGCCAGGGCCTCCAAAAGTCCAGTTTGGTGCCCCCAAATCAGGATCATCACCGGAAGGAATGGAAGAATTAAAGATCATCGGAGCATTACTCGATGGATTACTTGAGGTAATATGAATCCCATAATTGGCATAAACTTCTGAAGGATCATCACCGGCGCTCAATGGGTTACCATCTCCATCCGTTTCAAAATTGAGGTCAGTAATCACACACTCCGAGGCCAAAGAGCAAGGAGCAGGCGCATTAACTGTTGCATCAGCGACACAAGCGTTATTGCCATTATCGGTTACATTAATATTTAGGTTACCACCACTGATTGGGAATGGCCCGAAGGGTCCATGAACAACACCATAAGCCAGGTTGGTGCGGGTGTCATCCCCACTAACAGAATAATTGTTGCCAACACCAGCACCCGTTACTTTGATGGTATAAGTAAAGGTATCATCATTGGGGTCAGCTGCCGTACCATTATTATCACATTCAACGGCTAGGGTTACATTCAACTCATCGGAGACCGTCACGGTGGCCTGGTCGAAACCTTCACAGTCGTCACCATTAGTAACCGTCACTGCATAAGTTTGGTCACTATTTGGATTTACCGTAATGTTTGCGGTTGTGGCACCGGTACTCCATAAATAAGTTAATCCACTACTGCCGCCACTTACGGAAGCGGTCAACGTGGTTGGGTTACCCTCGCATATAGCCAAATCCCCCGTAATCTCCACTGATGGGATAGGGGTAATTGTCAAGATCATATCATCAGAAACAGCGGGACAAGGTCCAGCTGGATCATTGGTCGTAAGGGTTAATGTGACCGTGCCATTACTAATATCATTAGGACCTGGAGAGTACCAGGCATTCAACGCAGTGGCAATATTAAATGACCCGTCGCCACTGGTCGACCATGTGGCAGAAGAAGCACCGCCACCCTTGCTTCCTGAAAGTTGCGTTTTTTCAATATTAGAACAGATACTCTGATCATCACCGGCATCTACTTCAGCAGCATTTTTAACCGATACTTTTACATCATCTGTTGAAGAACAATTCCCATTGCTTACCGTGACGGTATAGGTTTGGGTACTTGCCGGATCTACCGTTATGCTAGCGGTCGTAGCACCAGTACTCCAGGAATAAGTCCCCCCACCAGTAGCTGTCAGTGTAGCACTTTCGCCTTCACAAATGGTTTGATCACTTCCTGCATTTGCAGCTGGTGCTTCGTTGACCGTTTTAGTGACAATATTTGTTGGCATGTCGTTACAATAGGAAGTAACGGCAACCCGACGAAACTGGGTAGTGGTTTCTATAAGCATCGGGTCATAATTTTGTCCGATTGCTCCAGCAATATCTGCCCATGGGCCAGAGTTGCCTTCTCTATACTGCCACTGATAAGTAATTTCAGCCGCTCCAACAGGTGCTGAGAAATAAGTTGCAGGGATCGGCCGCTGTAAAGTGTTATCAGGTAGTTTCCAACCTACTGCTAGGTTATCTCCTCCCGTACCTTCTTTCATCAAGGCCTCTATATAATAAATTTGACCAGCAACAAGATGAATCTGAGCCGATTGCTGAGAAGGAAACTTTGTCCACTCTCTGGAAGCCGTATAGCTAGATACACTTGCAATAACCTGCACGTTAGCAGGACTGGCATCTGTACTCAACCTCAACTGGCTATTATCATCACTGGCAATCCAGAAAGTATAATTTCCGGTTTGTGGTGCACACATATAACCAGAGATTCTTTGTCCATAATTATCCAATATATCTGTTGGCGCTTCAAACAAGCTACTCAGGGTAGTCGTATAAGAAGGATTGTCCGGATAGTCCGGATCAGAGGTCAGGTCACTAAGAGAAGTTCCCGAAATATTGTCGTAGCGACTAAGGCTAAGCTGGCCCGTTGCAGGACAAGAGGGAGAGCTGGCCCCAATATCCGAGCCTGTGATTAAGCCCGGATCATATGATCCACAGTTGGTTTCATCTCCAGCAATAGAACCAGGGTCTAATTGAGAACAATCATTACATTCGGTAGTTATTTTAACCAGGCCGGCCACGGTATATGACTGCCCATTCTGATCACTTGTAGCTGGACAGCCTGAATGGCTGTCTGCAGGCGAATCAAGGGTAATCGTCAACATTGTAGCACTTGGTGGTACGTTGGTCAGGGTCAATTCAGGAATCGCCAGACAGCATACTCCGTAACTACCATCAGGGCCATCAATCGTTACAGAGTTAGAGGCTCCACCTGCTGAAGCTGTAATATGAATTAATCGACAATCGGTGGTTAATTCCGAAATTGGAATTTGGACGGTCAGATCACGTGGTGCAAAATCAGCCGGGATTGGGATGGAAATGGTTTGCACATCTCGATAGCCACTAAGACTGGTAAAGGTACCCGAAGAGGCCCCCGCTGAACTGCCGGTATTACGAAAAGCATAAACGGCCACTGATTGTAGCCGCACTGAGGTTAATAAATCTAGGTAAGTAACTGCCGAGGTTGATCCGGTAATTAACCCTCGATAAATCTTCACATTAGAGCTAGTCCCTGACGGGGTAAAGCCATTAAGCTTGAAGAATGTTCCAGAAGAGTTACTTACATTAATGGAACTCCCAGGATTACCTCCTTTATAAACCACCTCCACTGCGTATTGGTAAACATTACCAGAATTGGGAATCGCAATAATAGTGGTTGGTAGAAGATTGGCCCCTCTGGCATAGAGGTCAACCTCTTTACCTTCCTCACAATCAAATGACCAATCTTGTGGATAAGGTACCGGGATCGGCGCAATACAACCAGAAATCAAAACGGTATAATCTTCCACTTCTCCGCTACCCCCTGTTCCAGTAGGGGTACTAATTGGATTAGTATCGTAGCGGAAGCGGGCAAAAGTAGTTCCACAAACAGCATTTGAAGGTACGTTGATGTTTAGGTTGAGTGTTTGTACATTGTTGCTGGATGTGGTAATATGGTGGTTGTCAATGATTATTTCTGAAGTTTCAAAAACACCATCCGCGTCAAAATCGATCCATCCGGTGATGTAATCGCTGGAGTTACATTCGTTGAGATAGGAAACGGTTATTGTATGAGAAGAGCCCCTCGTTAGAGCACCCCCAAAATCGACACCATCTTCATCGTCAATGTCGGCATTATCATCTCCATCAGCATTATTACTATAAGTATTTGAATTTTCTGCATCAATTTTGGCACCCAGGTGAGTGCGACAGCCAACATTAATAGGATGAGCTGCTGTACCATAACTCAAAGGCGCATCACCATAATCGTGGGCATTAAAACAAGTAGATTTTACAAAAGGCTGTACAGATGAGTTAACCGGAACATAAAAAACCATTTGGTCAGCAATAGTACCTACCGCATAAGGTACTGCATCAATTGCATCGTTACACAATCCGTTACAGCTAGAATTGGTGCCCGTGAAGAACCAGATCGCTTTATTGACATCAGACTTGCTATACCCATTAGCTTCACCAAAACACATCGCGTAATTGATACGCTCGGCTACCAATTCAGACATGCCATAGTTAGCTGCACCTACAACTCTATTAAAAACACCTTCTCCGTAATCGTAACCGTGATTTGGTGTTGGTTCGGTTTTGTTAAAATCCAAACAGTAAACCCGTTCGGAAGGTCCCACGTTACAGTTGGCATCTACATGAGCTATACAACCTAAATAATCGTTATCAGTAAAAATGTAGGTGCTCGGTGACATGTTGGAGCGATAAATAGTAATATTTTCCCCATCACAGTTGTTGTGAGAAATTGAGCCCGAACCACAATTGGTCCGATCACTAAAATCGCAAGCTTGCTCAATCAAATATTCTGCCTGATGTAAAGCAGAGCTACAATTGTCCGCTTCACGGATCAACCGAAACTGCTCATACCTTCCGGCATTAAGTGATTCCACTACAACGGTGTTGCCCTGGGCCACCAATCCACCAAAGGATCGAACCCTGTTACCAAAACCCACCTCCAATCGATAGGTAGAGTTGGTTCCGATCCCATCCACTACTCTTAGGGTAATGACACCATCGGCTACACCACAACTGGTTTCAGCAGTGACGTTGACCCCTTCAATCCTAAGGTCATCGCAAACCTCAAGTTCTACGGGGAACAGCGGTTCTGCAAATTCATCAAATTGTTGTGCATGCAAGTTTGGGAGCGCCAATAACAAGCTTAGAGAGAATGTAAAAATCCTAAGATTGGTTCTTGTGTTAGATCCATTGGTTAATCTGTACACGTTTTTCATAAAACTGCGGTTGTAGTTTTTGCTAAATACTGATATTTCACCTTCCTTTAGGAAGATACTTTACCAAAACCCATAGGGGTTCCGGTATTCGATTGCGAATACAAAATTTACGCTAAATACAGATGGGGAATTAAGAGGGAAATTCCAGAATTAATGCCTGGGAAGAGAAGCAACTTGTTTCTGTAAAAGAAGTATAGTGAGTCTCTTCAAGAGTTATTACCATAACCCCTAAAACTTAGGCAAATGTCCCCACGCCTTAGCGTTTGTTCATAGTTTTTTTTGGAATACTCCAAAATGGAGTACTGCTTTAGCCATCTCACTTTTACCAAGAATCATAAGGAATTTAAACAAGCCAGGTTTTTAATCGGGGGGAGAAATTGGGTAAATAACCTGACCAGTGATGTTGTTTATACGAAAGGGAGAAAAATTACTCTGAATGCAAATATAAGAGGTTTGTCAATTAAAAAATTAACAAATATATAGTTTTTCAAGAAAATGTGACATGGCAAAAATATCTTGTCACAAATACGGTTATTTCTTAAAAAGGTAAAAATGCTTACATTTCCGGCCTCTTTTCAAGCTATTTCTAGGGGGCAAACGCACGCAAAAAAAAGAACCATAAATAACTTATAATCAAAATATTATATACAAATAACACAAACTATTAGTCACAAAATCCAACTCCTAAGCTTGGACTCCTTCTGTTATAGTAATTTATTTACATAAGTCAAAGATTTGTTCCTCCAAGTCAAAGTTTTTTGTTTAAAACAAATCAACTTTCAACGCCAATTGTGACAGATTATTACTTATTTTTTTTCACAAAAAAGAAAAAAAAGTTACAAAAAATCCTTTGCTGGCTTGAAAACAACATGTTTTTAGGGAATAAATCGCGGATATCAGTCAATATTGCCTCTACTAAAATTTCACCATTTTCCGGATTAGGGATTGGCCATCAACTTGAACCTCGTAAAATAAGACGCCAATTTCGGGCAATTCTTCATTGTTAAGGCGGAGTAAATGATGGCCTGATAATAGGCTAAAAGTGCGGCTCAATAAACGGCGCCCCTTTGCATTATAAACCGCCAAATGGATGGTTTTTGCTTGCGGCAAATAGATAGGTATGTTTGTGAATTGGGTGAAAGGATTCGGCCAGTTTTGGAATAACGCAGCCTCCAAACAAGGCTCCTCAGGGGCCGAAAATTCAAGCTTTGGCAGCAGTAATTCTTCAGTTTCGCGGAGGTAGGCTTCAGCAGGTGTAATACTCGAATTGAGGGCTAAATGTTCTTGCAAACTCCCCGAACCGATTGTTTTAAAATGAAAAACCAATAATGGTTCTTCTATGGAATTATCGGCTTCTTGTGTCCTATTTACCGCTTCCCAACTGAAGGTTAACACGCCGGAATCCAGGTATTTTTGACCAACATTTGAGGCTTTAAGCACTCCATAATCTATATGATCCAATACCAATGAAGGTCCAAATTCCATCGTAAATTGGAAGCCTGAACAACTAGAAATATCTTTTGCATAAAGAGGCACGGCAATGGTTTTGCCTTCGACCAATTGCTGATTTTCAGTATAGAAAATGAAATGATCCCGTTGATCAAAACGATCTTCCACGTCCTGAAAATGGGTAGCTGCACTAAGATTGAGATCTCCCATTTTTATCGCTACAAAATCCAATAAAGGGATATTTCCCGCCGTCAGATTATTGAGGTTAATCACCTCCGGAAAGCTTTCCTGCCAAGGGTTTTGAGGGTTGGGGAAGGCATAATCTTTGGGTACAAAACGCCAACTGGTATTATTTGGAAAAGCCGTTATAACATTCAGAACGAGTTTTCTGAGCTGAATTGCATCCTGAGTAGAAATATACCCGGAATTATTGATGTCCGCAGCAATGAGTTTGTAGGGAGAGCTGAGCAACTGAACGCCCAATATGTGTTTGGTCATCAACAAGATATCAAAGGTGGTAACTCCATTTGATGCATCTTCATCAAGAAATGGTGTGATGGTATAATCGTATCCCTGCTGTAATTGCTGGAAGCCATACTGACCTACGGTATTGGTTTCATCCGCCAGGTCTGTAGCCCCACTCAATTCTACCAAAGCATCTTCCAATGGTTCATCATTCTCAACTGCAATTCTGCCGGCAATATCTGCCCCTCCTCCACAAAGATTAAACATATTATCCTGTACCAGAACATAGGTTTCACAGTAGTCATAATTAGGCCCACCGATAGTCCCATCGGGTTGTATCGAATAGGGGTTATAGGCATTATCCCAGGCATAGACTTCCACTATTTCAGAGGGCATATTGATACAGGTCAACACAATTTGTGACTGATTCATCCGAGGTTGTTCTCCCAGAATATTGATAGAATAGGTCAAGGGTAAAGAACAATCATAAATTGTACTGGCCAAAAAGGATGTTGCGGTTAACGTCGCGCCACCGGGGTCCACTAATCCATCATTATTGGCATCAGTATTAGGAGGTAAAGGCGTTAGTTCCACCGCTAGCCCGAAAATGCAGGCAGGCGCAGGAGCTTTACAGTCTACCACTTCAAAAGGCAACTCGGCTGACAATACATTGCCACAGCCATCTTCTGCAATAACAATAAAGGAATGCATCCCAATTGGTGCTTCGAAATTGATCCGGTATTTCGGATAGAGTCGTGAAAAGCCATCATCATCTGTTAAATTGGAATCAATGACACCATCCATAAATTCATCGTAAAAAATTTGGATTTCTAAGCTGGAAGGTGAGCAAGGTTCAAACAGGATAAACCGATATTCTATTTCTGCCGTACATTGGTCATTGACACTACAGAATGGATTAGGCGGTGTAAAGGCAATCACGGGGGGGGTATCATCGTATATCTTAATGTGTTGCGTATATTGCCAGAAACCAACAGAATTTATCGTCCGCCAATAGCCAACAGGATTCGTCGCACCATCACAAGTGGTTCCTTTTTCACCCGCAAAGGGAACGGTATTGAGTTCATCATTATCGCGGTCAACAAAAGTCTGGCTAGGCCTACGTAATACCCATACTGCCTCATCGCCTGGTGCTCCGTCACAGTCTTCCTCACGGCTAATAATGACGGGAGCATCTGCTCCATTATATTCACACCAGTTGACTACCTTAAAGGTTCGAAATACTTTATAACATTCCTCTGCTGACACATTCAGCGTATCATCTACAATGCCGACAGCCAGGAGATCACAGGCGATTTCAGTATATTCAATTGAATCCTCTGCAGGGTCACCACAATTGGCAGAGGCATCCGCCGGGAAACGAATTTCATAATTGTGTCTTTCTTGAATAGTAATCAACTGCTGACAGGAATTGATTGATACATTCCCCGATTGATCTACTGCACGAAACCGGCGGATCAGGGTTCCTACCCCACAATCATCCAGATTGACCGTAGTCGTTATTTCCTGCCATTCAGCACTGCAATTGTCCGTGACTAAGGGTATGCCAAATAACGATTGCAATTGTTCGAAATTTTGCGGGTCAAAATTATAGGGCAGGTCATTACAAGTGGTTGTCACCGCTACCGGTGGGGTACACATCGGCCTTATTTTATCTTCAACAGTTACTTCCAGCCAACAAATATCCGTATTACCTGCCGCATCGGTCACCCGTAATTCAATCCTAACGGCTGCATCCAGATCGCAACAATTAAATTCAACTGAAGGGCCCCAATCCGAATAATAGGGTGGTACATCCTCACAGCTAATCGGATCTACAATGTACAGACGGCGGACTTCCAATGCCATGATTTCTCCACAATTATCCCAACTTCCCTCATCGATATCAGCAGCTGTCAGTCCTCCAATTCCTCCTCCTCCAAGAGAGATATTCAAATCATCATTACAGTTTGCAACAGGAGCTGTCTGGTCTTCTACACAAAAATCACACTCCAGCACGGTTGTATTACCACAATCATCGGTAACCGTATATCGGAATCGGTGACAACCCAATGGAATGTCTCCTACAAAACGATTGACAGCCCCCGGGTTAATGGTTGCTAATACAACCACTTGGGTATCCAAGAGAACAACTCCTTGGGGTGTAGTGGTTTCTGTAATTATATCTGATACTACTTCCGTCAATACTTCCCAATCGGAGCAATTGTCTTCCACTTCCGGTAAGGGTACAAAAAATGCAGCCGTACAATCAAATGGCCCCGTGGAATAGACCAATGGATCAGGTATGCCATCCCAATTATAGTCCTCAATCGGGCAACTCACCTCTGGTGGTGTAAAATCCCCTACTTTGATCAGTTGATTATAGATAACGATATTCGATGGATTACACCAATTCGTTAACGTCCATTTTCGAACCAGTTTATAGCCACTTTCGCAAGAATATATTAGTGGCAAATCTTCATAAGTTGCAGCAAGATTGCAGAGATCCTGATCCAGGTTATAGTAGCCAAAAGCAGTCCGTAAAAATGGGTATCCGGTAATCGAAGGATGTGGATTACCGGCCGCATTGGTTGGGAATCCCTCATCACACTCAAGGATCGCTGTCAGGGGAGTCAGGACAACATCTTCCAGAGTAGGTTTCCGCACACTTATCTCCTGGGTACAGGAAATGGCGTTACCGCTATCATCTATTGCTCTAAATGTTCTTTGAATAATAGTAGGACCGCATAGTCCCGAGCTTTGGGAGGTTTCGGAAACACAGACTTCAACAGAACCACAATTGTCAGTGAGTAGCCCTCCCATTGCATTAGGACCGCTGTAGGGAAATCCAGTTGTAGACAACAATGTCAACAATTGTTCCAGCCGCTGCCGTTCGAGTGAATTTGACGGATAAATGACCGCTCCTGAAGCATCGAGTTGGTAACATCGTGGAACTTCAGTTGGTAATCGTGCCAACCGAATGCTATCCAGGTCATTACAAATCAAATCACCAATAAAAGTAGTCGTTTCTACATTTAGATTAGAAACAGTTCCGCCATTGGCAGCATAAATTGCCCAACTGTAATCACCGGTAAGGCCATTACCAACGCTGCCATTTGCGGAAGTCAGCAGCGTATAAGTAGTGCCGGCCTGTAGAGGCAGGTTGACCCTGAAGATGGGATCAAAAGGCATCAAGTTGACCAAATTTCCATTAAAATTAAAATCTCCTTGTGCAATGACATTTTCACATGGGTAAGCAGGGTTAAAGGTCCCTTGAAAAAGGGCAGCCAATCCCCCACCCCAGCTGGTGGCCAGGTCAAAGGTAAAAATGTCATCCTGAGACACCGTAAAGGTGTACAAATCATAAAAATGATCTCCAGGTGAAGGGTTGACAAATTCTAAGAAACAAGGATAATTGGCCAATTCCAGCACCGGGTCATCTGTGGTCAGCGACCCTGTGAGGTACTGAACATCCATTGCAACACTCGCCTGGGTTTTATCATCCGGGCAATCGAGTACCGGCTTCTGTTTATCTTCTGCCAAAATAATGCCTTCACAATTGAAGATATCGGCGGGAATGGTGGTCAACTGATAGGTGAAATAACCGTACCCATCCAGGATATTTCCATTGGCAGGGTTGTCGTCCAGGATAACAATATCAAAATCATTTGCCGTAAGGCAGCCCCATTCCCCCGTTAGCAACATCTCCGGGATAATCACCGCCTGGCAATTTGTGTTAAGGCTCAGGTTAATGGTATCATTACAGGCAAGGTCAACTAATGGTGGATCTTGCTGAATGATGTTAATGAAAAAATCTTCTTGTCGAGTATTCTGTGCTGCATCGGTAGCACTCAGCAAAATCTGGTAATTGCCGGGGCTCGCAGTAACCGAATAACCATTGCTACCCTGAGGCTGGATGGTAATGCCTGCACTCGGTATTGCATTAATGATAGGATTCAACACCCCATCACAATTGTCTAATACAGCAACCGAAAAATTAAGTGTAGCGACCTCTGGTTCGCAAGGGTCCAGCGTCATATTAATGTCCTGAGCAGGGTATACTATGATGGGTGCCCAAGTATCCGGTTGATCCGTAACAACGATCTGAGCATCGACAGAAGTATTTAGTCCACCTTCATCGGTATAAGATGCGACCAAAAGTTGTCCACTATTTGCAGTGGTCAAGTTGATTGGATATTCCAGATAGACATTAGTTCCATTTTCGAGCCAGTAAGCAGGTGTCAATACATTGCCTCCAAGGCTCAAAGTCACTTCATTATGATCAATCTCATCACAATCATCACTAACGGTGATGGAAATAACCTGATCTAATGCTGTTTGACAAATCGGTATGGAAAAATTCAGGTTGCCAGGCATTCCAATGATAGCGGCCTGATTCGCCTCCTGGGTGATCGTTAAATTGGAATTCACAGAAGTGGCTCCATATATTATGGTGATTGGATAGCTCCCTGGAGTCACATTGCCACAAAATTCAAAATACACCGCATTTGTTCCAGCAACCTCGCTGCCACAAAATACCAGATTGGCTCCATTAGCCGTAAAACCGCTGATCACTGCCACCTCGTCAATCGCTTCACAATCATCTTGGATTGTAAAACTATACCTCACTTCTATAGTAGCCAAACAGGCCGGGAGAGATAGGTTTTCAGCATTGGCATATATAACGGGTGGTTCATTCTGAATGGCCTGCACTGAAGTGGCACCAATAGACGTACTCTCAAAGGTTCCCAATGCACTCTCATAAGCAATCGTAATATAGTCATTAAGTGGTGCAGCTCCGGCAGTTACTTCCACCGAATATTCAAAATAACCGGCCGAATAATCCACAAATACTTGTTCCAGGTTGGAAAGATGTGTACCAAAAGGTGTGACAACCGGATCACCAATCAAGGTAGCATCACAACCACCGGTAATAGTCAGCCCAAACAATACGGTTGTACTCGTCTCACACACGGGGATAGTCGCATTGATTGCATTGGCGACAATGGCCAGGTTATCTTCATCAGCAATAATATTTGCCGTAAGGCTCAATTGAACACAATTGTTGGCGGCATCACAGCCTGTAACCGTTACCGTCGACTGGCCGGCACTCCAATGTACATCCAATAAATAGAGATTCTGTATGCCAGGAGACGCCAGAGTGGCTGGGCTTATGACTTGAGTGCCTGGAGAAACCGTAGCGGGCGTTGTATTGGCAGTAGCAGTAACTGCACCGGGCGTATTTACAAAAATATCGCAATTGTCGGCTCCATATACAAAAAACTGATCCTGACGGCCACAAACCCCTTCGGGCAGAATGATATCTCCCAAATCAAAGCTATTGGGGCTATTAGTCAGTATATTCCCCAAAATATCTGTCAGATAAAAGGTAGGATCCGTCACATCCAGTCCTGCCTCAATGGTGACTGTTACCGTTACCGGATTGTTCAATGGGTTGCACGGTCCCGTTTCTGTGATATCTATTGTATAGTTACCAGCACTGGCCCCCGTAAAATTGTACGGGCCATTCGCAGCTGTAGCACCATTTATTATAGTTGGGCTGACTCCTGCCGGGCCGGAAATAATCGCCATATCATAAGTTGTGGCCATACAAGAGCCCCCATCTGTAATTTCAAGCTGAAAATTTCCGTCCATTGCTCCCAGGCAGGAGGGGCGGTCCGCTGACCAGTCCACAATAAAAGGCAAATCAAAAGTGACAAACCCGAAGGGGCCAGCAAAAGGTGAAGCGTTTGAGGGCGGCATTAAACCATTACAGGTTTCGGTAACATAATAGTCGTAAGCCGTACCCGGAGCCAATCCATTAACCGCAACATTTACCATATTTCCGGTAATACTGATGGCTGGATCAGGTCCATTATTTGGCCCTGCACATACAACGATATCTACTACAGCTTGTCCGACATTAATAAAACCAACCCCGCCTATCAGGATGCGCCAGCAGTGATCGTCAACATTAGCTTGTGCAGAGGTAAAGGATATATTAGCGGAAGTAGTCTGTATTGAATTCACCCCTAATGCCAGGGGTTCGTTGCATTGTGCCTGTAGGTTGGGAATTGTCCATAGAAGCCCTATCACTGTATATATATATGGTATCAGTGATGGGCATACACTACGCCAGTGAACCGTTGCAGTAATTATGGTCGTCATATTGTTTCATGAAAATTAAACCCTGATTTATCTTTCTCAATTGAGAAAAATAAGCCTTTCAATTCTTAGAGCAATGTCAATGTGTTCAAAGGATGCAAAAATACTGAGGTTGATAATCTTAGGCGTCACGCAAGTGGAATGGTGAGGTTTTTCGGATGAAAATAACTGAAATGGTCAATTTTCACTTACTATCTTCCTGTACTTTTATGTTAGGTCGTTAAAGTATCTAATCATTCCACTAGTGCAAGATAAGAAATAATCAAATCTATGCCTAACCTCAGATTAGATTTCCCTTAATTTGTTTGCTGGCCTTCGTTTTAACGAAACCTTAACCTGCCAAGACCCGGCAAAGTGATATTGCGTCCCAATGCTGACATTTCTTTGATGATTTTGCTTACATATTGGACATTTGATTGGAATTATGGTCGTTATTAATAACCGATCCTTATAACCACAATCTGTAGTATGCAAACCATGATCAAAGCTTTTCTCTTATTAATAATAGCTTTTCTTTTTTTGAATGCAGAAAGTGATCATTCCACTTCGGGCAAGCTGATCATTGAAGTGGATAATATTCGCATATCTGAAGGTATGGTTTGGATAGGACTGTATGACTCCAAGGAAAACTACCTGATTCAGGAGCAGGCAATTGTTGAGGGGTTAAAGGTGAATCATACCGGCAAACTCTTCATTGAGGTACCTAACCTGACTTATGGCAATTACGCGCTAGCCCTATTCCACGACATCAATAATAATGGCGAGTTAGATCGTAATTTTTTTGGTATACCCTCCGAACCTTATGCCTTTTCGCAACCTCTAAAAACGAAATGGCGGTTGCCGTATTTTGAAGAAGTTCGTTTCTCCTTTCAGCATAGCGAGCAGGTTTTGATTACCAAATTGAAAAAATGGCATGAGTATTGAGTGGGGTTTGGCAGTGGGATTTGTTGTCTTTTAGTCCTTCCAGCGTAAACAAATGGATGAAATTGTGAAGGTTTAAGCCAACAAAACTGGTTTAAGCTAGAATGGATTATCAGACAAAAAACTAATTTGCGTACCTTTGCAGCCTAATAAAAAGATCAATACCGAATGGAGAGCTCTAAACAGGCACTGAAACTTTCGGTTTGCAAATAATCCCTATGAAAGTGCTGCTTATTGAAGATGAACTGCCTGCGGCCAAACAACTGACAAAGCTAATCAGGCAAATCCGTCCCGATGCTCAGATTATCCCTCCTCTGGATAGTGTAGAAAGTGCGGTGCTATGGTTACAGACCAATGAAGCTCCGGACCTCATTTTTATGGATATACAACTGGCTGATGGCTTGAGTTTTGATATCTTTCAGCAAGTCGATGTGCGCTCACCCGTCATTTTTACTACTGCTTACGATCAATATACCCTTAAAGCATTTAAAGTCAACAGTGTCGATTACCTACTCAAACCGGTAGAACCAGATGAGTTGGCTGCAGCACTTGACAAATTTGATCGCCTATTTCAGCAAAGAGAAGTGCATTTGTTACAGCGACAAACCGTTCAACAATTGCTGGCCTCATTCCAGAAACAGGATTATAAAGAGCGGTTTATGGTCAAAATAGGCCAACAACTGACCTATATTGCTATAAAAGACATCCATTATTTCTATTCGGATGATGGCCTGGTTTACGCACAAACGATAGACAATAAAAGACACCTGATTGATTATACACTTGATCAGCTATCCGGCATTATAAATCCGGATGATTTTTTCAGAATTAACCGTAAAATAATTATATGTATCCGTTCCATCAATAAAATACACCCTTACTTTAACAGCAGATTTTTGCTGGAATTGAAACCTATTACAAATTTTGACGTAATTGTAAGTAGAGACCGAACCAATGACTTTAAAGCCTGGTTAAATAAATAACCCAACAATCAGACCGGTATTTCCCCCCCCAACTTGCTAGTCTGCGATATTTGTATAACTTTTGCAAAAATTTATCCCATGAAAATCGAAAATCCCAAAACCGGTCATTCCTATGACCTTATTTTAGCCTTATTAATCTTCCTTGTCTGCGTCCTATTTTCTTTGCTGCACGGTAATTTTCAGGACTTTACGCTGGTAGGTATGTAAAAAGGGAATAGCAGCATGCCATTCCCTTTCAAAATAAGGCTGGAATTTTAAAATGCAATATTAGAGTTGTTGTGCAGGGCCAAGGCCCTGCGGAACAACTCTATTGCAAGACAATCTTTTCTGTAAAGATTTTGTCGGCTTGTTTTATTTGTAGGATGAGGGTTCCTTTTGGAAAATCAACCAAGTTGATCTTTTCAGAAAATTTACCGTCAAAATCGGCCAGATTTCTTTTATAGACTGATTTACCGGATACGTCCGATACCATAATTTCTGTTGGTACGGCCTCGGCTTCAAACTGTAACTGCACCTCTCCACGGGTTGGGTTCGGGAAAATTTCCACTTTATCCAACTCCAGCGTAGAAGATTCCACCTCTGGCAATTCCTCTGCCTGCCAAATCGGTTCTTCGTCCATCACTTCACCTTCTTCATCTGCGTCATCTATCTTCATGCTTTTGATGATGATAATATTTTTATTTGGGTGCAAACCAGTATCATCGTCTGATCTGAACAAAAAATGACTATCATCATTAAAATCAAAGTTATTACCCTTTTGCATCCACTTGTGTTTGCCTGAATTCGGGAAATCAGCTCTTTCTCCCAATGTAACTTCAGTGGTAAGCTGCTTATCCGCTCGGGTGTATACCAGGTTTACCTTGTCTCCAACTTTCTTTTCCTTGAGGGAGGCCGTCAGGCTGGCATAATCCACCACTGGCTTTCCATCCATTTCAATAATTACGTCTCCTTTCTGCAATCCTGCCTGGGCAGCTGGGCTCTCTTCAATAATATCTAATACGACAGCTCCTTCCGCCACATCGCCTTCTGTCTCAGTGGTCCGATTAACTGCACCATCTTCACCAATAATTTCTGTTATTTTTTCCTTTTTGCCCAGAATCACGCCCATAAAAGCGCCTTTTTCTAGTTTATCCAGATGTATGATATGAGGATGTTCTCCATTGAGAAATTCCATATTTAGACCTTTGGCGCGCAATTTCTCTTTAATTTTTTCAGGAACATCACCCTCTCCCTGCCATTCAAAGAAACCTTCTTCACTGTCATCTGATTTAAACTTCAAATGAACCTTCCGATCCCCATTGTCTTCATCAATATTGTACTCTAAAAGTTGAGCCCCCTCATCAAGGTCCAGACCTTCATCATCAGTTTTGAATTCAAAAATTCGATTACTTGCTTTACCGTCAACAATTACCTCTACCGTTTTTTCAATTTTCCCGTCCGAATTGATCCTGATTACAACATCTCCATCTTCCTCCGTCCATTCAAAGTTCTCATCAGGGGCTACCTCTAAATTTATATCCTCAGTTAATAGATATCCTTCATCATCTACACTTTTTTTGATGATGATTACTTTCTTTTGTTCCTTCGCTTTATTTTCTTGTGCAAAAAGCGAATTTGAGCACAATGCCATAGCCAGTACTCCCAGAAATAAACATTTTACTAGTTTCATAAGTCGGTTGCATTTAAATTTGAATCCTTTGGTCAAATCGATTGTTTTGACGTCAAAGAAGGTTATTGTGTGAAAATAGTCGGATGATTTCTTAATGCATGTTTGGAGGTCATTCCTCTCTATAAAAATGAACGTTGTGTTCTTTTTGTAGCTTTTCGAAAAGTTTATGATATTTCTCAAAAACCTCCTGTGGCAATTTTTTGTCCTTCACTTTCAGAAAGTCATCGGTCAGTTGTATCCTATATTTATCTGCTTCATTCAACAAGCCGTCTTTGATCATTTCTTTTTTCAAACGGCTCATGACTTCGTTATTTCCAAAAAGATAATTGTCCCTAAATTCATACACGGTATTGGCCTCAAAAAAAGATGGCATTACCTCCTTAAATTCTGTTAAACCTCCTTTTAATTTATCCAATTGTCCATTTACTTCGAATAGTTGTCCGTTTACACTAGGCAGTTGGAAGTTAAAAGCAGTACCTGTCGTATCAAAGGCAAATACGGTTTCTTGATCAGAGAAAAGTTGGACGACCTTTCCTGGATGCTCTCTAACCATGATCTTCAGCTGATCAGGGTCCAGTTCATCAGCGGCAATGATTAAAGGCTCTCCCTCAAACTTATATTGAAACACCATAGGTTTTTGCCCTTCGATACGTTCAATAACTATATTGACATTGCCATCCTTGTCCTTGTCTTTTTCCTTTCTCCAAAGAGTGCCTGGGGGCGTTGGAGGAGTAGGAGGTGCCGGAATGGCAGATGGTGCTCCCGGAGCAGATGGCGGTGCCGGAACAGCGTGAGGATTTAATGCAGAAGGAGCAGATGGTGGTGCCGGTGGTGCTGGTGGTGCCGGAGGAGGGGGAATATCCCTCAACACCTGTGCTATTCTTTCCTCATAATTCCCGTATTCGCTTGCAGGGATCTTTTCGCCATTTATCTTCAGGAAAACAATTTCCCCATCTTTCATTTTCAAATTAAATGCCTCTCCGTTTTTGGTTATATTAATGCGCTGAATGCCTTTGGGCAAGGTATCCTTTATTACCTTGATCTGATTTTCGCGGACCGCTTTTTCGACAATATTCACATCCGCCAATACTCTGACATCGTACATTTTGTCCGTATGAACCCCTTCAATAGGTTCTGTTTGAATGGCCTCGACATAAACGGTAATATCCTTGGCCGGTTCTGCTTCCACTTCTTCTGGTACAATAGGGCTGTTGGCACTAATTGATAGGGCCAATACAGCCAGTAGTAATAAACAGGTGGCGGTGAACTTTTCCATAATGTTAGATTTGTTTTGTGGTTGTTTTAAAACTCGTTTCACCCGGTTCAACAACTGGTTTTTGTTGCGTGCAAGTGTCATAGCCATGACCGGCGAAATCAGGCTCATTTCTTGCAAACTGACCAGTGCCTTTGCATAGGTGATCGAATTTCCACAGAGTTCTACCGCGATATCATCACAGCAATTTTCCCGCTCTAAACGAATATTAGCAGAAATCCACCAAACAGCGGGATTGAAATAAAAAATAACTTCAATAAAAGATTGTAAAATATTCAATAGGTAATCATTCCTAAAAACATGGGCCAATTCGTGTGCCAGAATAGCTTCCACTTCTTCTGGCCTCAAATGATTGACCGCCCCAATCGGTAGCAGGATAACGGGTTTGAACCAGCCAATAACAACAGGAGTTCGGATCAGTGCTGATTCAAAAAGTTGAATCGACCTGCGAATACCTAATTTTTGGGTCAATGTGATCAATTTGTGCTCCCATTCCTGGGGCAATGTCTTGGTGCGGTGGTATTTAAGGTGTTTCACATAGGCCAATCCACCTAATACCCGCATGGTAAATAATCCTACCCCTAGCAGCCATAAAGTGACAATCAATGGCAAATGCTGCTCAAAATATTGATAAAAACTGCTCAAAAGCTGCTGTATGACTGTTCCCTGGTCTGCGGTACCACCAGCTGTAGTTGCTCCTTCAAATACCATGGCACCAATGGATGATTCGGGGGCACCATATTTATTTAGAAAGGTGTAAATCGACCAACCTAATACCGCAAACAATCCTGCATTAGCAATGCGGTAGCGTAAACGGGCAGAATGGCGTTGTACGACAACCATGATAATGCCTACAATTAACGCCACAGCCATTGCTTGCCAAAGTGAGTGTAAAACAGTCCAGCCCAACGCATAGACCAACTTTTCCGATATATAGGTTTGAATCAGGTTCATTAGTGGTTGTCTTTTTCCATTTTTTCAATAAGGGCCTTAATTTCGTCGAGCTCTTCGGGCGAGGTTTCATGATTACCCAGCGTTTGCATCACCAATTTCATGGCCGAGCCCCGAAAGGTGGCATCCAGAAATTTTTTCAGCAGATGTTCCTGTGTATCACTTTCACTAACTCCAGCGGAATAAACATGAGTCCTACTCTCCGTATTCCGGCGTGCAAGCCCCTTATCAGCCATGATCTGCATTAGTTTCAACGTGGTGGTATACCCTACTTCCCGGTACTCGTTTAATTGGTCATTAACAAAACGCACCGTCGATGGACCATGAGCCCATAACAATTGCAAAATTTCCAATTCGGATTCAGTAGGTTTAATCATCTTTCGATCAGTCATTTGATCTTATTTTAAACAAATTTCTATTTCAAAAACATAAAGTTACAACACTGTGATGAATCGCCGCAAACTTCTACGAAGAAATTCGTACTGCAAGTATATACGAAACCTTTCGTAAAGTCAACTTTATTTACGAAATAATTCGTAGCTGTATTGGTTTTAACTTTTTCGAAAGCGAGAAAATGAGGTCGTGTGGGGTGTTTGAAGTCAGCTTGAAACAATCACAAACCAAAGCAATCCAACATTTTAGGCACATTGTTGGCCCTGCCGATACGATCTCTCCACACATTATCTACCATTTATCTCTAATTGTGCTAACTTTACAGAAATTTATAACCAAAACTCCCTTCAATGAGAATGTTTTCCTTCTTCTTTTTGGTAACAATTAGCTTATTGTTCACTGCATGTGACAGTGATACTGGGTCCTCTTCAGGGCAAACTGGGACTGATACAACTGAACAGACTGGTGACAGTACGACCTTCAATAATGCTGAAAGGGAGGCCACACCCAATCATAATTGCCAGGTAGAAGGTGAGGTATTGGAGGGCAACCAATTCTGGATACGGGATACTGAAACGCTTATTGTGATCAAGGCCGATTCGACGACAAATGACCCTGACTTTGGGCCTAGCCATCGAATTTTGGAAGTTTATAACACGCAGGATTGCAGCCTTACTTTCCGTGAAGTTTTACCCGTTAATGTCAGTCCTGATTTTGCGTATTTCCTCGCGCAGATCCTTTACAACAAAAATAGTCAGTTGGTCGGCATTCGGGGTTTTGGAACCATTTATTGCTACGATGTAGAAAACAAGCGCTTATTAGCGGCTTTAACTCCCAAGTTTCAATCAGAACGCTTTGCAGAAGATGCACAATCAGGGATGATTCAGCGGCTGGAAGTCTGGGAAGATTACCTGATTGGTTACAGCCAGGACAAAGGTACATTTGTATTCAACCTAAGAGACAAAAACAAACCTGAAGCGGTATTACCCTTTAGCGAGTTGCCCCTTACGGAAACTGATTTCACTTCATTGTTCATGCTCCCTTCGGCGGGAGGTGGTGTGCAGGCCATCCTGCCCGAGTACGATGCTAATACAGGAGAGTTTGCCATCAATCCACTTCTTGATAAACCTACCGACCTGGAGATTAATATCCCCAAAAGTGCGCGCAATAATCGTTTTCTGGTGATTCGTTCCAAAACTGAGGGCCAAACTCCCCTGGCTATCGATATGAAAACCTTCAAGCGAATTGATTTGCCAGCAAATGTAGCCACACAAAAAACACAGGAAATTCTCAGTTGGATGCGCGGAAATGTAAATTAGTTGCCTGGTTTAAAAAAAAACCAGAATTTGTTGTAACAAAATAGACCTTTCCCTGCTCTAAACATACCATTCCTTGCTAAAAAGCAAGCTTTTTCTGAATAAATCGATCATTTCCCTTTGATCAGACCTAATTATTAATTAATTTTGCAAGTATAATCATGAGATACAAAGACTGACCCCCCTCCCAAGACTACACCATTTATTAAAGCACATTCACAATCCATTCGTCGGAAAGTCCTCTTTTGTTTGTAGATTTGCAGCTCAAACAAAAGGAGAAATTAGGTATGAACCTAGAAAATTTAATTGCTGTTAGTGGCTTGCCCGGCATTTTTCGTCTGGTAGCAAACCGCAACAATGGGTTGATTATTGAAGATCTTGATTCGGGTAAAAAAAGATTTGCCCCAGCGAGAAAACATCAATTTACCCCTCTGGCCTCTATTGCTATTTATACCGACGATGGAGATTCCGCTGAATTGAAGAATGTTTTTCGCAACATGCAGGATCAGTATACTGATAATCCACCGGTAAATCCGAGTGCAAGTACAGAGGACATACACGAGTATTTTGCCGATGTACTGCCCAATTACGATCGGGATCGGGTAAAAACGGGGGATATTAAAAAAGTATTGAAATGGTTTTCTTTCCTGCAAGAAAAAGACTTTTTAACCGCTGATGAGCAGGAAGTTCTCCCTTCTTCGGACGAAGAAGAATGATACACCTCAAAATGGTTATGCCAGCTTGAGAATCGCGTATCGGGAGATGAACCATTGTAAAAGCTGACATAACCATTTTCAGGCTGAGAAGAGAATCGGCTTTTTTGGATTTTGATGAATGATTGAACTAGAACGCTTCCAAATTTTTGATATTCAAGGATTTGGAGCCTATCGAAGTATTCATTATTCATGCAATAATCAATAAAGCCCGGTTGAGCTTCAAAACAGGTATTATGAGAACAACAGAAATTCCGTTACCGCGAGAGCGAAAGTACATTCCGAAAGATTTTACGATCACCACCTGGGGAAAGCTAAAACCATTTTACGATGATTTAGACAACAGGCCTATTGATACTCTTGAAACATTAATGCGATGGATCAGTGACCGGAGTGAATTGGATGCATTGCTTAGTGAAACTTTTGCCTGGCGTCATATTAACATCACTGTAGATAGCTCCAATCAGGAAGCCGCAGAACTCTATCAATACGCCATACAGGAATTGTATCCCAAAATTTTTACCTACGAAGACGATCTGAATAAAAAGCTGGTCGCTTCACCCTGCCTGAATCAGTTGGATCGGGATCAATATTTCATCTATATCCGCGCTGTCAAAAATGCAGTTGACCTCTTCGAAGAAAAAAACATCCCACTTTCCACAGAAGTGCAAATGAAGTCAAAAGAGCACGGCCGAATTTTTTCAGAGATGACCATTGGTGTCAATGGCATGCAAATGACCTTGCAAAAGGCAGGCACGTTGCTAGAAGAAACAGATCGAAGTTGTCGGGAAGGTATTTATCATAAAATAAACCAGCGAATCCTTCAGGATACCGCCAACCTTGAAGTTTTATTTGATGAATTGCTAAAAAAGCGCCACGAGATGGCCTTAAATTCCGGTTTTGACAATTTCCGGGATTATAAATTTCAATCTCTGGGACGCTTTGATTATTCCGTAGAAGATTGTCTTAATTTTCATGATTCTATTGCCAATGAGGTGCTGCCGCTGGTCAACGATCTGAACGGTTACCGC
The DNA here is from genome assembly GCA_021604865.1 of Saprospiraceae bacterium. Taxonomy (GTDB): domain Bacteria; phylum Bacteroidota; class Bacteroidia; order Chitinophagales; family Saprospiraceae; genus BQJU01. The sequence goes on from BQJU01000008.1 coordinate 24,982, forward strand.
AAGGAAGCACTGCACCTGAATCGGCTTCGCCCATGGGATCTACATGTTGACACCAACGGGCAACATCCTTTGCGCCCCTTTGAAACAGTAGACGAATTAGTTGAAAAAACCATAACCTGCCTTTCCCGCCTGCATGCTCAATTTGGTGAAACCATTGCCATTATGCGGGATATGGGTCATTTGGATCTTGATTCCCGGAAGGGCAAAAGACCGGGTGGCTACAATATGCCTCTGCATACCACAGGAGTCCCTTTTATCTTTATGAATGCGACCAACTCGCTGAATGATATGCGGACACTGATGCACGAAAGTGGGCATGCCATTCACGCCTTTCTGACCCGGGATTACGAGCTGATCTCTTCCAAAAGAGTGCCTTCAGAGGTCGCCGAACTGGCCGCCATGACCATGGAATTACTCACGATGGATCATTGGGATGTCTTTTTTGACAATGAAGCAGACTTGAAGCGTGCGAAGATCAGCCAGCTTGAAAATGTGCTCAAAGTACTTCCCTGGATTGCTACCGTAGATAAATTCCAGCATTGGCTGTATACTCATCCTAACCATTCTCCACAGCAACGCAAAAAGGTTTGGATGCAAATTTTCAAAGAATTTAGCTCTTCCGTTGTAGAACAGGATGGACTTGAGCATTATTCTGAATACCTGTGGCACAAACAACTGCACATTTTTGAAGTACCTTTTTATTACATTGAATATGGAATGGCTCAATTAGGTGCCATCGCTATATGGAAACACTATCGGGAAAATCCAGAATTGGGCATCGAGCAATATATCAATGCATTGAAAATGGGTTATACCCAACCAATCGGTGAGATTTACAAGGCAGCCGGTATCGCTTTTGATTTTTCCAGGGAATACGTAGCCCAATTGGGTGTTTTTGTAAAACAGGAACTTGAACAACTAATTCATCAGCAGTAGTAAATCGCACTTCTGCATGATGGAGAACCCTCACCAATGAAACACTAATTAAGTTTACCTGATTGAGGCAAACGGATCTTCGGTCAATCCCAGTTCTTCCACTGAGGTAGCAGCATTTAGGTTGCTAATATCCAGATCGAAAAGTTTGCCTTTATGTAATTGGGCAATTTTTGCTCCGGTGGGTAGGCTCGTCCAGCTTTCCCAGCTCAATTCCACCCCTCCTATGGGAATGATAGACGTCCACATTTGCCAACTCTGCGGCAAACCTTGTTCATCCAAAATCCAAAGATAAGTATCCCCCGGTGTCACCCCTCCCTGAGTATATTGTACCATCAGACCCTTTTGGCCATTATCTAGATCCACAATACTTCGTTTAGTGCCCTGATCCATCACCTTAGCTGGAGCATTCAGCCAAAAGGAATCATTACAAAAATAGGACCAGGCCTTTTCAAGGGCTTTTTTCAAATCCTCTCCCTCCAGTTCCACATCGGCCTTCCATGCCCTGCCACTTTGATCCCAAATACGTAGTAACACCTTCGTTTCGCCCCATTCCACTTGCACCAGATTTTCCTGCCGGTCCCAAAGAAAAGTATGCAAGCTTTTAAAAGTCCATTGAATGGCCCCCGTACTATCCCATTCCTCTTTTTGGATGGCATTCAGCATTTTTTGAGCCAGGACTTCAGCTTCCGGCCCTGGTTTCCCCTCGGGTATGGGTTTGTTTAACATCCAGCCAGCGGCTACCAATCCCAACACCAATATACCCAATACGATGAGGATCCATTTAATGCTTTTCTTAATCATAATACGTATCTTATGCTTGTAATAAAGTTGTTTTTCTTTTACAATAAGGTCTATCCATCCAATAAGTTCAAAAAAATAAAATATTTTCGTTGCAAGCTTGTTTGATGATCGGCTTTCAAAGCGAAAAGCCGCAAGTATCCGGTAAAACATGTCTTTACCCCTTCACATTCCGTATTCTCCAGGAATTATTTGGGTCATTTTTAGACAATTGCCTTGGGTTCTCTATCTTTGCCGCACAATTTTAAAAGCATGTATAAAGGCAAAAAAGTAATCGTAGTTTTACCGGCATATAACGCCGCTCCTACCTTGGAAAAAACCTACAAAGAGATTCCACTTAATTTGGTTGATGAAGTGATTCTGTGTGATGATGCCAGCCGGGACAATACCGTGGCATTAGCTCGCGAAATAGGTATACAACACATCATTTCACACGAAAGTAATAAAGGTTACGGTGGCAATCAAAAATCACTGTACAACAAGGCACTCGAATTGGGAGGTGACATCATTATTATGTTGCATCCTGATTATCAGTATACACCAAAGTTAATTCCGGCAATGGTTAATATTATTGGCGATAACTTGTATCCGGTAGTGTTGGGGTCCAGGATCTTAGGCAAAGGAGCCTTGCTCGGCGGTATGCCCACCTACAAATATATTGCCAATCGTTTATTGACCTTGTCGCAAAACCTATTAGTCAACTACAAACTGTCGGAATACCACACCGGATACCGGGCTTTCAGCAAGGAGGTCCTGCTGGGCATCAATTTTAATGAAAATTCTGACGATTTTGTATTCGATAATGAGATGCTGTCGCAAATTATTTACCACAAATACGAGATTGCGGAAGTAACCTGCCCGACAAAATACTTTGAGGAAGCTTCTTCGATCAATTTCTCCCGAAGTGTGAAGTACGGATTAGGGGTGCTAAGAGTGTCTTTATCTCACCTCTTGCAAAGATGGGGATTGGCGAAGTTCAACATGTATAAAAAGCCGGAATAATAGATTAATCCTGACCGGAAAGGGTCAATGCTTTTCTACCCAAGTAGATCGCAGCCAAAACAAGCGTGTATGTAAGAGTTGCAGTCATAGTCTATCCTATCATTACAAACGAGGTTTTTGGTTTTAAAGTCTGTGGTTTTCAAAAAAAAATATTTAAAAGTATAGAATGCCTTCTGATCTAAAGCAATTACTGGACCAACATGCCGCTCTATACAACCAAACTTCCTTTATAGATACCGACCCTATCCGTATCCCCCACCGGTTTTCACAACTAGCCGATATAGAAATCACCGCTTTTTGGGTAGCCATGCTGGCGTGGGGACAACGACAAACCATCATCAATAAAGCGAATGAACTCATTGAGCTGATGGATGGTGCTCCTCATCAGTTTATCAGGGATCATCAGGAAAAGGACCGGGAACGGTTTAGCAATTTCAAACACCGAACGTTCAACTATACGGATACCCTTTATTTTTTAGAATTTTTGCAGCAATATTACCGGCAACACCAATCTCTGGAAGATGCCTTCGCTCGCCATATAACCTCTGAAAGTCCACATGTTGGTCCGGCACTGAGTGGATTTCATGAATTGTTTTTTTCCTTGCCCGATGCCCCGCACCGCACCCGTAAACACATCGCTACACCCCTGCGTAAGTCGAGTTGTAAACGGCTCAATATGTTCCTCCGCTGGATGGTGCGCCAGGATGATACCGGGGTGGACTTTGGTTTATGGAAGCGTATTGCACCCCATCAACTACTTATTCCCCTAGATGTACACGTCGATCGGGTAGCGCGGCATTTCGGCCTATTAAAACGCAAACAAACCGACTGGCTGGCCGTACTGGAACTCACCGAACAACTCCGTCAATTTGACCCCTCTGATCCGGTAAAATATGACTTTGCACTCTTTGGCATGGGCGTTTTGCAGTATGATCAGTTTAAAAAATAAGGGAGATTTTAGGAATTAGAGTTGCTGTGCGACATAAATTTTTGAAAAAACCTGATTTTTAGATACCAGGTAAAGCAATCTAATAACATGACCACAGCGTGGTCAGAGTATGTTAGCCCAAAGCAACCCATGTGTTTTCGACCCCAGAGGGGTCGCAGTAGGGGCAAATCCGATCAAGTTTTACCGAAATATTTTGAAATCTTCCGTTGTATTATGGTATTTAAATTTTGTGTTGGACAATAGCGGTTTTATTTCTTCCAATCCAGTCATTTATTTTTACATTCGTCTAACATACCAAACCAGTTTTGTTATCTGTTTAAGGGATGTTTATTACGAATGCCCTAAAATCTAAGCAATTTTAAATTTATGAAGTATCATCTTATTCTATTCATAATCTCTTTGACTTTATTCACTGCCTGTGGTCCCAGCTATATGTTTGAAGAGGAAGCCGAAATTGCCGATCATGCCTGGAGCTACCAGGATACCATCAATTTTGCCTTTGAGATTAAAGATACCAACCGCATCTACAACCTCTATCTGGAAGTGGATCACGATATGGATTTTCCCTTTCAAAACCTGTATACCCAAATCTATACCCGCTTCCCTTCCGGCGAAAGGATCAAAGAAATGGTTTCGCTTGAACTGGCAGATAAAACCGGGTTGTGGATAGGCGATTGCAATAATAATTATTGTAGCCTGAACATTCCGATTCAGCAGGGCGCCTATTTTAATGCTGCGGGACAGTACCAGATTACCCTGGAGCAGTTTATGCGACAAGACCCTTTGCCGGGCGTGCGCAAGCTGAGTTTTAAAATTGAAGACACTGGAAAAACCCGTTAAACATGGACCGCCGAATGATTTTCCTATTGGGTATTCTGGCTTCCATTCTCCTGTTTTGTACCCGTGATTTACCAACAGCCCAAATTGATATTCCCTATCGAAACCTGGCTGATGGGGTGAAATATATAGGCATGGAAACCTGTCGTTCTTGCCATGACAATGTGCACAGCACCTTTATTCATACCGGTATGGGCAAATCTTTCGGATTGGCCACCCGGGAAAAAAGTGCCGCCGAATACGGAACTCATGCGCTGGTCTATGACGAAAAATCCAATTTTTATTATAAACCTTATTTCCAAAACGATAGCCTTTATATCCTTGAATACCGACTGGAAAATGGCGACACGACTTACCAGCGCATAGAAAAAGTCCATTACATTGTCGGTTCCGGCCAGCATACCAATTCCCATATTGTCGATATCAATGGCTATATCTATCAGGCGCCGATCACCTATTATACCCAAGATCAACACTGGGATATGGCACCAGGCTTCCAGGTTGAAAATGAACGATTTGCCCGTCTGCTCACTACAGAGTGTATTACCTGCCACAACCATTTTCCAGAGCCAGTAGCGGGTTCGCTCAACAAATTCAGCAAAATGCCCACTGGTATTGAGTGTGAACGATGCCATGGACCGGGAGAATTGCACGTTCGCGAAAAACTGTCGGGAGAAATAGTCGATACCTCTCAATTTATTGACTATTCGATTGTCAATCCACGTGATTTGCCCCGCGATTTGCAAATGGACTTGTGCCAGCGGTGCCATTTACAAGGAGTCGCTGTGCTGGAAGAGGGCAAGACTTTTTTCGATTTCAAGCCAGGCATGGCGCTGAATGAAGTGATGAATGTATTCCTGCCCCGTTACTCCAATTCTCACGAAAAATTCATCATGGCCTCTCAGGCGGATCGCTTGCGGTTGAGTCCGTGTTATCAGCAGTCGGATATGACCTGCATCACCTGCCACAATCCGCATCAAAGTGTGGAAGTGACCAGTAAAAATCATTTTAATGTGGCTTGCGCCAAATGCCACAACCAGCCCGAACAAACACCTTGCAGTGCCTCAGAAGCAGATCGTTTGGCCGAATCCAATAACTGCGTAAGCTGCCACATGCCCAAGGCTGGAAGCATCGATATTCCACATGTACGCATCACCGATCACTACCTGAGTCGCAACAATACCAAAGCCCACCCTATTTCATCGGAAGGGGAAGCACAAAATGCCCGTCCCTCCTTTTTGGGGCTGGAAATTCTCACCAAAACCAAAGCCACTCCACTGGAAATGGCCAGAGGGTATATTGCACTATTTGATAAATACGTCAATTCACCCGTCATGCTGGATTCGGCACGTTATTATCTGGACCAGTCGACTTTGCCTGCCAAAGACAAGTTCAAAACCGAAGTGCACTACTTTTTTGCAAGGGGTGACTATTCGGAATTGCGAATTTTTGCAGCCAATCAGGTACCACAAGACCAGGATGATGCCTGGACAGCCTACCGCATTGGCGAGGCCCATTATAACGGTGGTTTTTATCCCGAAGCCCTTGCCTTCTATCAACGCGCCACTGAACTGATGCCTTACAACCTCGATTTTCAGGAAAAACTGGGCACCACTTATATTCGCATCCCACTACTCGATGATGCTATCAAAACCTTCAACTTTATACTATCCGAGAATCCCAAGCGGCCAATTTCGTTGACCAACCTGGGTTATGCTTATATACTGAAAAGCCAAATGCAAACTGCAGAAGACCTCTATGACCGCGCCCTGACTTTGGATCCGGATTATGTACAGGCATTGCTGAATAAGGTTGCGGTGCGGCAATATCACGGAGATCTAGCTTCTGTACGGAAACTATTGAAGCGGGTATTACAAATTGAGCCCGGGAATGCGCGGGCGCGGCAGTTGTTGGGGGAGATTGGTATTTGATGGTCGAGGAAGAATAATAGACTTGTTTCGCCTATAGTTAATTGCCAAAACTTTAAGAGATGTTTGGAGCTAATTCCCATTTAAACCCAGTGCACTAAGGTTTTTGTTATCTAAAAGAATTCGTTCCAAACATCTCCAAACTTAAAAACATGCTGATGCTGAAGTTAGTAATTTGCATTAAAATATTGGTTGGTTATTATAATATCATAATAAACGAAGACTATATAATAACTACTTACACATCAAATACAGAAGATAGTTTGTTTAGTATAATTTCAGTAGTAAATATGCAGGAAAATTGTCGCTATCTTTTCGATGATAATAAGTTGCAAAGGATAGATAGTTTGACAAAAAACGTCAATGATCCAAATCTATCAATTATCTCTTATCAAAACACCAATGAATACAGCACATTAGCTGATATAAACCTTGAATGTGAGAAGTACTATTTCTGGTACAATATCAATAATTATATCAACGACGGGGGAGATATGGATTTGAAAGTTGAACATTTTGTTGCTAATATTGATATTATTGACAAATATATTCCTAATGAAGAATATAGATCAAGATTAGCTTTTATTGGTAAAGATTATAAAATACTGAAAAAATATACTGCCCAATCTAATGAAATCACACATTCTTCACCTATACTTATTTCAAAAATTTACGAAACAGATTATTTAAACCCTGAATTAAAGGAGGTATTATTTAAAATTAAGAATATCAGTAGTAAAAATCCATCTCAAGACAACCAATCCAAACGATAATAGAAAAATGATGCCCTGGAATACTTCGATTGGATGGAAAGAAAAAGAGAACAATATGGTCCTGATAATCTTTTTAAAAAATTGATCACTTAATAAATGACAAACAGAAAAGTAAAAATTCTGCATCACCTTTCTAATGAGGCAAAAGCAGCATTAAAAAATATGCTAATGACCAGGATTAGGAGTATTTACCTGACTAGCAGGCAAGTGCTAGGGATGACAATTCCTAAGTTACCATTCGAGGATTGCTACCTTATAGCAGATGAACTTGGTATTGTTTATGTTGATGGAAATAAGGATTTAAGGGGAATTCAACTAGCCACGCTCACAAAAGAAGATAATGATTTTGGTGAATTTGAAACTATGCAAATAAATACAGCACAATTTAGAAATACAAATCGTGGAATGTTAGAAGTGTATGAGAAAATGACCAATCCTTCCATTTTATCCCTAAGCCTTCCACAGGATTTACAAATAATTTCAATTGATGTTTTCGGGCCTAAAATCGAAGACTTTGAAGTATTTGATGAAGACTTTCCGGAGGAAAAACTTTCTTATTCTATTGATACAGATGTATTATTGAAGTTTAATACAAATGTGAGTTTTTTCTTTACTATTCATGCCAAAGGAAGTTTATTGATTTTAAATTTCTATGAAAAAGAAAATACATTTAAAAAATATGTACAGATGACTCTGGATTCATGGGGTGAAGAACGTGGTTATCGGCATAAATACACCATTGATTAAATCCAAACCGACAATAACAAATTTCCGCATGAAGGAGCTACACTTCAGCTCCCAAAGCCCCATTCTGCATCACATCCTTTGCATACTCGCTAGGTGTCAGCCCGGTAATTTTTTTAAAAATAGCATTGAAGGTAGATTTGGAATTGAAGCCGGCCTCGTGAGCGAGGCTGAGTAGTGTAAATTGTCGGTTATCGGGTTCATTGAGTAATTTTTTGAACTCTTCTACCCGGTAGGCATTGATAAAATCAAAGAAATTTTGCTCCAGGTCGCGGTTGATGATTTGTGAGAGGTAGTTGACCGGAATACCGGCCCGCTGAGCTAGATCGGCGATGGTGATACGGGCTTCGAGATAAGGCTTTTCCTTTTCCATATAGGCAGAAAGCTGTTTGAGGTATTGTTGGGCCTTCTTTTCTGTCAGGCCAGAGAGCTGATATTTAGCCGTTTCCTCTTCTTCAACCAGCAGATCATCATCGTCTCCCAGAATAACTTTTTGTCTTACGCCATAAATGCCCAGGTAAAACACATTGGCCACCATAAACAAAAAGGCCACCTGAAAACCATAAGAACCAGTCAGGCCTAGAAACTGATTAGCCACTACCTCAAAAATGATAAAAGATGCCCACACAATGATCATACCCCACAAGAAGCGCTGTAGCCAGGATAGACTAACATCTTCAATGTAAGAATATCGGGTAAGGATGCAATGCTCGAATTGTCCTAACAGGCGCATGGAACGATACAGATAGAAAGGAAACAACCCCAAAAAAAAGCTGAAGTACATCATGTAATACCAGGTTGGGCACACCTGTTCATGGATTTGACTTACGATATTGACCCTTTCAACAAAAGGCAGTTGATAAAACGAAAACCAAAGTAGTAGATTGACCAATACAAAGGGAATAAAGTGCCACAATTCCTTCCAGACAAAAGGCAAAGCACCTCGGGTAGCCGATTTGATGTACAAATAAAACACCGGCACGGCTAGAAACCCCAGCACAAAAGCATTGAGTGGCAAATTGGGGTAGCCTGCCTGTAATTCCTCGTGATAGTTGTAGATCATGGCGATCAAAAACAGCAATAACAACTCAAGGCTCAACAGGTAATCTGCCTGCTTCCGGTTTTTTTTCAACAGATTGAGTGATGCAAAACTGATGGCCTGAGCGGCTCCAATAGTGATGAGCAACTGGACAAGCATGGTGTTGGGTTTTGGTTCTTTGACAAATTTCGTTATTGGAAGTCAAAAAAGGTGTTTTTTTAGATTATTGTTGCATCAATACATTTTCAATGACGTCTGGCCTACAAACGAAAAGAAAATTGATAGTATTAGTTCAATTAATTCATTATATTTAAGGAAACTGTTTAAAGTTCTTTGGTACATTTTTCAATCAGAAGAGCTTATATTTTATTACTATAAAAACGAGCAAAAGCAAGATAAGTTTACCGCCTACTACTCCAACGTTAAATAAACTCCTAGCTATGAAAAAAAATCTCTACACCGTTTTATTAGCCCTGTTTCCCATTTTACTCAATGCCCAAAATTTTAATCTTCCACATTGGGAAACTCAATTTGAGCAAGAACAAAAATTCACCAAACCCAATCCCACGGCTCATCTTAATAAGGACATTAATCCCCTCCCGCCGCCTGCACCAGTAAGAACCATGGGAGAGTGGGAGGAGGTACAAGGCATCGTAATCACCTGGGATACCAGTCACAATACACTGCTAGCTGAAATCGTCCGCCATGCCCTACCGGAATGTACGGTTTATATCGTTACCGACAACCTCGAATACGTATTGGCAAAGCTGGCAGAAAACAATGTCCCGGCAGATGACATCCAGTTTTTAATCGAGACGTTTGACAGCATCTGGATCAGGGATTACGGCCCCTGGACCGTTTATCAAAATGACGTTGATAGCCTGAATATCGTCGATTGGATCTACAACCGCCCCAGGGCAAACGATGATGTTATCCCCGCTGCAGTGGCCAGTTTGCTCAATATTACCATGTATGAAGCCACTCAGGTGCCCTTTGACTGGGTACATACCGGCGGCAATCACCTGCAGGATGGCATGAATACGGCCTTCTCATCCGACCTGGTCATTCAGGAAAATCCGGGCCGGATTGAAAGCGAAATTGATGATCTAGCTCAGTCTTTTCTGGGAGTAGATCGTTACATCAAACTACGGCGCCTGCCCTTTGATGTCATCCATCACCTGGATATGCACATGCGCCTGATTGATGAAGAAACCATCTTTTTTGGCGAATACCCGGAAGGACAAGCTGATGGTCCACAAATCAATGCCAATATTGACTACCTGCGCAATACCTTCCTGACGCCTTTCGGCAATACCTACAACATTCTGCGTATGCCCATGCCGCCAGATCAATTTGGAGATTATCCTAATGGCGGTGGAGATTACCGCACTTATACCAATTCTCTTTTTATCAATAAAACCATCATTGTTCCCATTTATGAGGAGCAATACGATACAACTGCGCTTCGTCTTTATCGGGAAATGTTACCCGGATATAATATTGTAGGCATTGACTGCAATGATATTATTTCCCGGTTGGGAGCCTTACATTGTATTACCAAACTCATTGGTGTAGCCAATCCATTGCGTATTGCCCATGCCCGCCTGCGCGATACCTATGATACAGAAAATGCTTACACTGCTTCTGCTATTATTCAGCACCATACCGGCATTGAGCAAGCTACCCTGTATTACCGCACCGAAGCAGGTGGAGATTATACGGCTGTATCTATGACCCTCACTGATCCGGATGCGGATATCTGGTCCGCTGATATTCCCGCCCAAAATGTAGGCACTCAGGTGCAGTATTACATCCAGGCCTCGGCGTTTTCAGGAAAGGAACAACAACGTCCGATAGTAGCACCCGAAGGATATTTCTATTTTAAGGTCAAAGGTTATACACAACCCCCTGTAGCTCAGGCTTTGTATAATGCATCAAGCCAATGCATGGGTAGTTCTTTTAGCTTTCGCAATGATTCCCAAGGCGGTGTCACCGATATTGAATGGTTGTTTCCCGGAGGTGAGCCGGCTACCTCTACTGAGGCGAACCCCACCATTACCTACAATACACCTGGGCTTTATGATGTCACGATGATTGTCAGCAACCCTGAAGGAGCTGATACTCTGATTTTAAACGGAGCTGTCAGTATTGAAGAACCCGTATTACCCTTTGAAGACGATTTCACCAATGGCCCGAATGCCTCCTGGCAAATTGATAATCCTGATGCCGATGGCGCCTTATGGACCCTTACACAAACCGACTGTTCCGGCAACTGTTTTATGGTGGACAACCGGAATTTTAATACAAGATTTAAACGGGATTATTTTTCAGCACTGATTGATCTGACAGGCCTTGAAAATCCTACACTGACTTTTGATGTGGCCTATGCAAGAAGGCATTTTAATTTTGATGAATTAAGGATAAATGTTGTTCGTTGCAATGGAGAAAAGGTAAATATTTTTAATAAAAGCTCGGTTGTCCTGGCAACAGCACCGAATACGAATGGCACATTTATACCTAATGATTGTAGCTTATGGCGTAATGAAGTGGTCAGCCTTACCCCATTTATTGACGAAATTATTCGCCTCGAATTTGAAGCTATCGGTGGAAATGGCAACCGGTTGTATATCGACAATATTGACATCAATAGTAGTCCAAATCAAGCACCAACCGTCTATCTCGAATCCCCGGACAATGGCAGTCTGTTTGAGGAAATATCTTTACCGACTATCCCAATCATAGCCCTGGCTGATGACATGGATGGCACCATAGAATATGTCACGTTTTTCATCGACGGAGATTCCGTAGGTATTGCAACTGAAATCCCCTACACTTATCCCTTTGAAGTACCTGCCTTCGGTTTTTATGACCTGCAAGTGAGGGCTACCGATGACGATGGGGCCGAAAGTTATTCCTCCATGCACCAGATCGAAGTGAGATTGATTACCAAAATTACAGAAACAAAGGAACTTCCCTTTACGCTTAAACTATATCCTAACCCCGTTGCAAACCAGTTATTCCTCAATCTGGAGAGCAGTAAAAACTTGCAACTCGATTACCAGCTGATCAATCAGTTGGGACAAGAAATTATGAGCGGTGGCTGGGCAGTAAACAATGGGCCTAATTCTTTTCAATTGGCCATGCATCAACTGCCTCCGGGGGTCTATTCACTGCACTTACGTGGAGATGATTGGAATGGCAGCTGGAAGGTGATGGTGGTGAGAGATTAGTGAGTGTGTGATGGTGAGGTGGTGAGGTGGTGTGGGGGCGATCCTTGTGTTTTTCGGGAGTGTCTAGCAAAATGTGTGTTACTCATAATTTTCAATTTCTAAAAACCACATAAGGCGCTAAAAATCAATAAATTACCCCAAAAACACTAGTATTCTCCGTGTCTCTGTGATGAAAACACACTTTCTTGTACACTGCCGTTTTCCTTTTAAGGAATGATGGCAACTACCCTAAGACAGTTGTATGAATCAAGGAAAATTCCGAATTTGCAACCTTGTTATTAATTGACATGAGGTATGTTTGAGCGTTTGTTTGAAGGTCAAAAATTGGCCTCTCAACTACCCGTAAACAATAATGACCATGCAAATTACAGCTTTATACATCTATCCGATCAAAAGTTTGGGGGGTATTAGTCTCACGGAAAGTATACTGGAAAAACGTGGTCTGGCCTACGATCGCCGATGGATGCTTGTGGATGAAGAAGGCCTTTTTATCTCGCAACGGGAAGTTCCGACGTTGGCCCTATTGCAACCGGAAATCATTGGCAACCGATTAATGATCTATCACCGTCTGAACAAATTAAATCCACTAGCCATTCCTCTGGACCCGGTACCATCAACGGCACAAATTCAAGTACAGGTTTGGGATGCCGTGTGTAAGGCACAGACGGTTAGCAGGGAAGCTGACGACTGGTTTAATGAAGCATTAGGCACCTCCTGCCGATTGGTATACATGCCTGACTCTAGCCTTCGCCCAGTCAATCCCGTTTATGGCCAACCCGGTGAAATGGTAGGATTTGCGGATAGTTGTCCCTTGTTAATAGTCGGAGAAGCTTCGGTGGCAGATTTGAATAACAGACTGGATTTTCCAATAACCATCAACCGCTTTCGTCCCAATATCACCTTTTCCGGCGGAGAACCTTATGAAGAAGAAAGTTGGAAAGATTTTCTGCTCGGAGAGGTTGCCATACGAGGCATGCGCGCTTGTTCCCGCTGTCAGATCACAACCATTGATCAGGAAACCGGCAAAATTGGCAGCGAGCCATTGCGCACCCTAAGTACCTATCGCCGGCAAGGCAATAAGGTCCTGTTTGGCTTACATGCAGGTTTACTGGTTGAAAATGGCCGTGTGTCAACACCCACGATTAAAGTTGGTGCTGAAATCAAGGTGATTAAGCGAGTAGTTGCGCAGGAGCTTTGAGAAATGAGTCTCCACATCTTGGAATACAGAAAGCCTCCCGGAGATAAAAAAAGGGTGCAAACACCTTCCGGTCTTTGCACCCTTTTCTATATGGTTGATGTAAATTTTCTTAAAAATGAGTTTAATTGCTTTCCAAAGCCGCTGCGCCACCAACAATCTCGAGGATTTCGTTGGTAATGGCTTCCTGACGGGCCTTATTGTAGGAAATTTTCAGGTCGCGGAGTAGTTCTTCCGCATTTTCGGTTGCTTTATCCATGGCCGTCATCCGGGCACCGTGCTCCGAAGCATGGGTATCCAGTACATACTTGTGGAAAGTAGTCTGAATGATTGTCGGTACCAGGTATTCGAGCAATTCCTCCTTGTTCGGTTCAAAAATATAATTGGCCTTTAGCGTTTTGTCATTATCAGCTTCTACTTTGGGCACCGGAAGGAATTGTTCAAAAATAGTAAATTGAGTAGCCGCATTTTTAAATTGGCCATAGGCAACATCAATGCGATCATAGGTTCCATGCTCAAAGCTATCCATCAGCTTTTGAGAAACGGTAGCTACATTTTCGAAGCTCAGATCATCAAACAAATTGATATAATCTGTGACCATCTTTACATCGGTGTAACGTTTTCTAAAAAAATCATACCCTTTCTTTCCAATAAACACCAAAGTCAGGTTACCACTTTTGCGCTGTTCGGCAAAATTTGTATTGATGGTCTCTATCGCCGCTTTAATGATATTGGTATTAAATGCGCCGGCCAAACCACGGCTGGAGGTAACCACCACTACACATGCCTCTTGAACGGGCCTTTCCTGCCCAAAAACATTGCTGGCCCCACTTTCCAGGTTGGCGAGGATATTGCGCAACATCTGGTTCAACTTATTGGCATAGGGACGCATTTGTACGATAGCAGTTTGCGCTCTACGCAACTTAGCTGCCGAAACCATTTTCATAGCTTTGGTAATCTGCTGCGTATTTTGTACAGTCTTGATCCGATCGCGAACTTCTTTTAAATTAGCCATGTATGCTGACGGTTTATCGTCGGTGATTAGTAGAGATACCTATCAATGTATCTCTACTGTCACCGGTCAAAAGGTTTTATTTTTTAAACTGCGGAGCTAACTCAGCAGCTAACTTTTCTACGGTCTTTAAAGCAGATTCCTCCAGTTTACCAGCTTTAAAACTAGTCAATACTTCAGGGTGCAACTGCTCTAATTTCAACAGGAACAATTGTTCGAAAGCTTTTATTTTTTCTACGGGAACCTCACGCAATAAACCTTTGGTACCCAGGTAGATAATGGCAACTTGCTTTTCCACACTTACTGGTGAATATTGTGGTTGTTTCAAGATTTCCACGTTGCGCTTACCTTTTTCCAATACAGCGGTTGTTGCCGCATCCAGGTCTGATCCAAATTTGGAGAACGCCTCCAATTCCCGATATTGAGCCTGATCGAGCTTCAAGGTACCAGATACTTTCCTCATGGACTTGATCTGTGCATTACCCCCTACCCGAGATACCGAGATACCTACGTTAATGGCGGGACGAACACCAGCGTTGAACAAGTTGGATTCCAAGAAGATCTGACCGTCTGTAATCGAAATTACGTTAGTTGGAATATAGGCAGAAACGTCACCAGCCTGCGTCTCAATGATCGGCAGTGCAGTCAAAGAACCACCACCTTTCACCAGTGGCTCGCCATTGTCGTCTTTTGCATTTTTCAATGAATCCGGCAAGTCGTTCATCTGGCGGGCAATATCGTCATTGGCGATAATCTTTGCCGCACGCTCCAATAAGCGAGAGTGCAGATAGAATACATCACCAGGATATGCCTCACGCCCTGGAGGACGACGCAGCAACAGCGATACCTCACGGTAAGCTACAGCCTGCTTAGACAAATCATCATAAATAATCAGTGCAGGACGTCCAGTATCACGGAAGAATTCACCGATAGCAGCACCGGCAAATGGTGCGTAAAACTGAAGTGGCGCCGGATCGGAAGCAGAAGCAGAAACGATTACCGTGTAATCCATCGCTCCGTTTTCTTCCAAACTTTTGGCTACCTGAGCAACCGTTGATGCTTTCTGACCAGAGGCTACATAAATACAATAAACAGGCTCTCCTTTTTCGAAAAACTCACGCTGATTGATAATGGTATCAATTGCGATAGCCGTTTTACCGGTCTGGCGGTCACCAATGATCAATTCACGCTGGCCCCGACCGATCGGAATCATGGCGTCAATAGATTTGATACCCGTTTGTAGTGGTTCGGCTACAGGCTCACGATAGATCACACCAGGCGCTTTACGCTCCAGGGGCATCTCGTACTTTTTACCTTTGATTTCTCCTTTTCCGTCAATGGGCTGTCCAAGTGGATTTACTACACGACCAACATATCCTTCACCAACTTGCAGCGAAGCAATACGCTTGGTACGGTGAACACGTGAACCCTCGCGAATGTCGTCACTAGGTCCCATCAATACGACCCCAACGTTGTCTTCTTCCAGGTTCAATACAATAGCTTCTACACCGGTTTCGAATTTTACCAATTCACCAGCCTGAGCGTTGGTCAAACCATATACACGGGCAATACCGTCACCAACTTGAAGTACGGTACCGTATTCCTCCAACTCGGTCGCATCGCTAAAACCAGAGAGTTGTTGTTTGAGTATCGCAGATATTTCATCAGGTTTTACATCAACCATATCTATTCAGATTTATGAATTACGAATTATAAATTTTGAATTACTCATTTTGAATTACTCTCGTGTAATTCAAAAGTCTTTTTACTTTGAAACAATCTGTGAGATGTACAGATTTTCAGAAAACTCTTTTTTCAGTTGGTCCAGTTTGTGCGAAAGGCTGGCGTCGTATACTTTATCCTCAAATTCGATAACCAGGCCTCCAATCAAGTCCGGATCTACTTTAGTCACGATTTCTACCTTTTCGTCTGTGTCCGAACTTTGCTCCAGCTTTTTCCGTAAGGAAGCCAATACCTCATCTTTCAGAGCAACAGCCGAAGTAACCCGAACTGTAGAGATGTGTTTTAGCTTTTTATATTGATCGAGAAACTCAGCGGCAATTTCAGGCATATAACCTTCCCGGCCTTTGACGAACAAGATGTTCAAAAAAGCCATAGTCATTTTATCGAACTTGCCTTCAAAAATCAGCTTTGCGATCTGGGTCTTCTTGGTAGCATTGATGATCGGACTCTTCAACATTAAATAGAAGTCGCGATTTTTAACCACCTCACCGAATGATTGGATATCTTCCAATATCCGGTCGACTTTGTTTTCCTCAATAGCCAGATCAAGCAGGGATTTGGCATAACGAGATGCTATTCTTTGTACGGACATATCGCTTTGTTTGGTCGTTTTTATACATCCGGCAAAACCGGAGAACTATAAAAACTGGACTAATTCATCTTAATTTCCTCAACGAGAGACTTCACGAAACCTTCCTGGTCCGCTTTGTCTTTCAATTCTTTGCGCAACAGCAACTCAGCAATTTGAACAGCCATATTTCCCGCCTGGTTTTTCAAGTCGGTTATGGCAGCCATACGCTGGTTTTCTATCTCCTGTTTTGCGCTGGTCACAATTTTTTTGGCCTCTTCTTTTGCCTTATCCTTCGCCTCTGTAATGATAGAGTCCTTAATTTCTTTAGCTTCCTTCAGGATTTTTGAGCGTTCTTCGCGCGCTTCCGCTAGCAGAGCCTCATTTTTAGCTTGCATATTGGAAACCTCTTCGCGGGCACGCTTGGCTTCTTCCAAAGAATTGCGAATATCATCCTCCCGCTTTTTCAAACCTTGCTGGATGGGTTTGAAAGCAAATTTGGACATCAAAAACCAAAACAGCCCAAAAATGAGGATGGTCCAGATCAACAATCCCGGTTCAGGACGGATCACTGAGAAGTCAGCCAGAAAAAGAATATTTGTCATGATCGATTGATTAAGCTATGCTGTAATAGAGAGGTTATACCTCTTGTTGATTTTTCTGAGAGCTTGTTTGGAGGTCGGCTTTGATGGCGAAAAGCGTCAATTTTTTGATGAGACTAGGCTTTTTTTGAAGTGCATACCCGGAGGTACGGACGAAAAAAGTAACGAAGTATCATCGAAAAAGTGACCCTTTGTAGCCCAATGGTTGGCCTCCAAACCTGCTCTGATAGGACCGCCATGCAACCAACCGTTACAGTGGCGGTCCCTGTTCGTTCAAGCAGATTACTTCACGAAGAATGCCAGGATGATCACGATCAATGCAGCACCCTCAACGAGAGCCGCCATCAAGATCATGTTAGAACGGATATCACCAACCGCTTCCGGCTGACGAGCAATCGCTTCCATAGCTTTTGCTCCGATGTTACCAATTCCGATTCCAGCGCCGATTACGGCTAAACCTGCTCCTAAAGCTGCTAATGTACCAGTCATTAGAATGTGTATTTATGATGGTTATATAATAAACTTGTTTCGCCGGGGTCATCCTGTGGTTAAAATGTTTCTTTTCTTCCCACAAGCGGCCCTACGCAACAAGTCTAATGATGTTCTGAGTGATGTTCTTCGGTAGCTGCTCCAAGATAGGAGGCCGCCAAGATACAAAATACAAACGCCTGGATGAAGGCTACCAACAATTCGATGGCCATCATAAAGAGCGTCAATGGTACGGCAATGATTCCACCGCCGATAGAGCCCGCTACACTTTCACCTGCATCGCCAAAAATAAAGATCAAACTCACAAAGATGATGATTACAATGTGTCCGGCTGTGATGTTGGCAAACAAACGCAACATCAGGGTTACCGGCTTGATGAATACGCCTAAAACTTCGACCGGCGTCAGAATGATTTTCACCCATGCAGGCACACCAGGCATCCAGAAGATGTGCTCCCAGTAGTGTTTGTTGCCGCTAAATTGGACAATGATGAAAACAAATAAAGTCAGTGCCATGGTCACCGCCAAATTCCCGGTTACGTTGCCACTTCCAGGGAAAAATGGAATCTGACCAATCAGGTTCATACCCAGAATGAAGAAAAAGATAGACATCAAAAAGGGCAGATATTTCTCATATTTGTCTCCAAGGAATGGGATAGCTACCTCATCGCGTATGAATACAAAGACGGGCTCAAGAAAAGACTGTGCGCCCTTTGGGGCCTGACCATCACGGGTAGTATAGGCTTTTGCCGCCGATCCAAACAACCATAACAATAGGATCAATCCCAAAATCATGGTAAAAACGTTTTTGGTAATGGAGAAATCGTAATAGGAAGTGATTCCACCACCTAATACGCCGCCATC
Source organism: Saprospiraceae bacterium (assembly GCA_021604865.1). Classification (GTDB taxonomy): domain Bacteria; phylum Bacteroidota; class Bacteroidia; order Chitinophagales; family Saprospiraceae; genus BQJU01. Next base: position 43,690 of record BQJU01000008.1, read on the forward strand.
CAGCGTGCTCTTTTTATGCAGATCGTAACACTGGCCCTGGTAGATAACCTGGAAGACATCTTCGTCGCCTTCCTTTCTGCTTGTAAAACACTCCACAGCCACCTCACCCATCGGGAATTTGTCATCAGCTACACGCATCACTGTTCCGTGGTGCAATACAAATCGATCTATTGCTTTGGTGCCATCACCATGACCACCCAATTCAAATTTACTACTCATAAAAGTGGACAAGCCAGCTTCAGGAGCATACAAAATACAAGGCAGCGGTAAATAAAGGTCTCCCCAGATGCGAAAGGTATTGGCATCAGCGATGTGGTGGAAAGCCGTCGCTCCGGCATCGTATTTCTCATCGTGGTGGCAGGCACATCCGTGGTCATCGTGCTCAGTTGCATCAGCATGTTCATGAGTCGTCTGATCGTCGTGATCGTGCCCCTCATGGCCTTGTGCGGATAGCACAAAAGTGAACAGCAGAGCGGAAAAAAGAGTGATAAAAATCTTTCTCATCCAGTGCAGTATTTAATACGGTCCTTCAAAATCGCTGCAAAGGTATGTATTATGCCCTTTTTATTAAAGGAGTTTTCCTCTTTTTTTAAAAATGGTTGATCTTTTTTGAAGGATTGAATAACAAGTAGTTATGAAGAAAAGAAAGGTTTGCTATCAGGGATTATTCAAAGGTGGGAAATTTGCAAAAAATGTTCTCCAATTTAAGGTGTTAACAAAATTTTAATTTGTTAAAATGCTGATTTTGAGAAATTTGAAATCTGGTGAGATTTTTGAGGCAACTGGAAGCTTAATGTCGTCAACTTAGCACTCATAAGGTGAATATTGGCAAATCAGGTACTATGATTGGCAGGTGCCTTGGTTGGGGGGGGATTTTTCCGGTCGATGACTCTACTGCTCTGTAACATTGCTGATGAGTTTTAATTCTTGTGGGAAAACGAAATCTCTTTGTCTGGATGTTACGAGCATGTTTAGGTTGCTTTTATTCTCTAATCTGTACCTCAAATTCCCCATTGGAAAACGTAATTCTATCCGGATTCTGTGGGTTGATTTTTTCATCAGGATTGGAGAGAATAAAAGACACATTGAACATACCTTTCGCCATATTAATCACTGTATCAATTTCAGTAATCGTTAACCAGTTGTCTGAACGATCATCATCAGGTACATAAATATCTTCCAGAATATCACCGTCATCAGCAAGTATTGCATAATGAGCACTAACAAAGCCATCATACTCTGGGTTATTCCCTTTAATAGGATATTCCCCTTCTGAAATGGGTACTTTATAAAAGAGGAAATCTTCTCTCCAAAACCCTTCTTCACTATAGGTACTTCCATGAATGCCAATATATTCATCTGGCCTATCTGTACGTCGTAATGCAAGGCCGGAAGCGAGCCATTCCTTATCCCCCTTGGTAGCCATTATCTTTCCATAGGTCATTGGCCCAGGGAAATAGACTTGAATGTCCAAGGTTTCTTTCTTGCAGCCCATTAGCAAGACGAAGGCAAATAGAAAAATAATGATATTTTTCATTTTCTTAGGTTTGTGAAAAAATAGAGTTGTTTCGCAGGGGCAGGGCGGTGGGAAAAACGAGAGGTTTTTTATCCAATTGCAGCCTTTATTGAGGCGGATAGCATCGCTACCCAACGAGAGAAAGGCGAAAAGTGGGTAAAAAAGATCCGTTTTAACCTCGTCATGACCCCTGCGAAACAACTCTAATAAACCCATGGTTGGAAACTTCCAACCATGGCATAAAGATAACGCTAATTTTAATGAGTTATCGCCAGTTTTCCGAAAAGAGTTTCCTTGCCTCTTTTGACCTGGCAACTGTATATTCCCGATGGCAACATTTTTACATCTATTGATAATGTCTGTATACCCATTTCCACTTCATCAAATTCCAGAACCTTTACTATTTTCCCGTTAAAATCAATTAATATTATCTCAACAGGGCCGGGATTTGGTACATATAACTGAATGGTTACCTTGCCAGAAGATGGATTAGGAAAAATAGCAAGTTTGCTATCTATCGTATTGGTTTGATCTGCCGACGCTATAACAGGATTTCCATTATTCTCGGGCATACTAATAGGTTGTCCAAGGCAAGGGGGAGAGCATAATAAGGTGTTGATTTTTCGGCCATCGGTCACGACTATTTGATCACTGGAAGTGACCTTTACATGCAAGAAAAAATGAGGACATGCGAAAACAGTAGAAATCGTTATTTGCTGGGTGGTCCCTAAAAGATTAATAGGCATTGATCCATCAAATATCCCGGATTCATTCCAACTCCATTCATAAGAATAAGGAGGCGTTCCAGGCATACCGGTTGCTGCAGGCATAACAACTGCAGAATAGGTTTTAGAAGTGGGTGGCTGGGCAAGGCCACAGAACAAACTATTCCCGTAAAGCTGCACGCCCAGTTCAGGCGAAGCACGGAAGGTACTTACGAAACATCCAGTATTCCTGATAATCCGGGAGTTGTCATCATCTCCGGTACCAGTTGGGGCCTCATCAAAATCTACATTGGGGTTAGAATAATTCAGAATTCTCTCACCTGGAAGTGGCTCAAATATCCCTGTCCCAGGAGGGCGAGAAGTGGCGCTGGATAACGCCAGTATCGTTCGTCTGTCATTGCCCACGTTGCCATCACCATCATCCAATCTCCAGGCATGTGCACAAATTTCTAGATCATCACCTTCGGCTCCTGTTCCTACATTTGAAGTACGATTATGTCTGGCACCAAGCAAATGGGCAAATTCATGGGCAAAGGTCCACCTGGGGGCGATCAAAAATGGTACCTCGACAATGCCATACGCCCCATTTACGCTGGCAGGAATTTCTTCGGATTTAACAACCCCAAAAATCAACCTCCCTGACCCACTAACATACCCCTGATTGGAAAGCATAATGACCATATCCGCTCTGTATTCATTTCTTAATTGCTGTGCGTTGGAATCATTTATCAAATTATTTAAATCCATTAAAATGTTCTTGTCGAGATTAAAATCAAAATCAAATCGAGCAAGTTCCCAGCGAATGCGTTTATTGGGAATATCGCTGTTCTGAAACGCCAGATTTACCGATTCAATTCCAATACCAGCAAAAAGAATGGCGGCAAAAGGATTGCTGCCTAATCCTTGAAAAAAATTCATCGCTTCGGTTGGCACCAGAACCAGTACATCAATAATAGCGGCACATTCATTTATTCTTCGTCACAATCATTTTCTATCGGCGGAGAAGCTTGATAGCCACTAACACCACATTCGGCAGTATATGCTGCCTCATAATTCTGTTTAACCAATACGGCATTATCTCCGCCCAAAGGCAGGAGAGCATAGAAATTCTGCTCCAGTTGAATCACACCACTTTTGCCGTCCGGTGTCGCCATAAATATGGCATAGCCGCCTGGTTCATTTAGCACCTTTCCCGACCAAGTGTAGGTACTGTCGTTCTGCCAGTCCACACGCTCCGCTTCCACGATAAAATTGGAGGTTTCAAAATCCGGGATGGTCAGCTGCATATAGCCGCCTTGCTGTTGTTGCTTGAGTTCTCCCAGTTCAACGATGCGAGTATCGGCCGTCATCGCCAGGGCCGCAATATTTTGTACGAATTGCTGTTCTCCGGAAGAAAGGCTGCTGACCTGTCCGGGTAATAGTTCAATAAAGGCGGTAGACTGTGTAAAACCGTAATAGGGAAAGCAGATGCACATCGCAACCAGGCATACGGTCCACTGAAACTGCCAGACACTCTTAATCATTGTTTTCATATCAGAAAATGTTTTGAGATGGAAAAATATGTTTCATTAAATCCAATGAACAATCCCTGTTCTTTTAGAGCAAGCATCTCCAAAAAAAGTCAGGCATATTCTGAAAGTAGGGGTTCCGTTTTTAATGAATACTGAGGATTTCGTAGCGCATTATCACCGCTGGATGCTTGAATAATGGTAATTTGGATATTATATTTAAATAAAGATAACACTTTCTGAAACATTCCGGCCTGAATCACAAAAATTAAAAATGTTAAAGTAATAAAACCATTGCCGCTAATCCACTTGGAATGTCAATAAGTCTTGGCTATGGAACCTCTTAAACACAGGGTTGAGCGCCATCAGGGAAAATTCAAGCTATCTCTCTGGGTGTGCCTTTTATTCCGTTAAGACCAACCCCCGTTCCACACCCAGATACTTCACCAAAAACACCTGCTCAGATCCAATTCTCCGGTTGGCACTATAGGAAATAGGAGGCAATAGCCCCGTTTCCAGCCGATAGGTATTTTCCAATGCTTCAACCAACTGTTCCCGGCTGAGATCACGGCCCACTTTTTTCAAAGCATCCACTAAGAGAATGGCGCCTGAAAGTGCGGCCCATTGGCTTTGTTGATAGCGATCAGATAGGTTGTATTTTTGTTGTAAATACCGAATCATCGCCTTTCCTTTATCCGACGCTGAGGACATCCATTGCGGATAGGCCAGGATGATTTTCCCCTGCCAGACAGCAGGCAATTCGTAAATATTTAGGGTAGTAAAACTACCGAGTAAAAACAATTCGGGAGGAGAATCATGGATTCCCAATTGGTCACATAAATCCTTTTCAAAAGCAGCATTTCCCAACAAAAAAACTTGATTAATTTGTTGCTTTCGCAAAATACCGGCCAAATCTTCCGGCGGATAATCTGTCGTTTTGAATTCGATTATTTCCTTAACATTTGCCGTTCTCACACCTTTTTTAAATGCTTCGATCAGTTCCCCGCGCAAGGTATCGGACTCATAAATAAGTGCAATTTTTCCTCCCTTTACTTGCCTTCCCAATGTCTCTGCCTGTTGATCCAGACCAGGTAGCAAATAAAACAGTTGCCGGTTTTTGGCCAAATCCGTTTCCGGAAATTGAGCCATTCCGCCGACAACTGGTGTGCCAGGGGGAATCAGGTCTTGCTGCTGATCTAACCAACTGCTGACCAAAGCGAAGGCAGGCTGCTTCAATGGTTCATTCTGCGTCGGTTCAAATGCTAGCTGTCGATTAAAAATTCCACCCTGTTGGTTGATTTCTGTAAAATAAGCATGGATGATCTCACTGACAACCTGATTCATTTCATCCAATTGAGGTTCGGGTCGCAAAAGTGTTCCGATAAGCAAGGTACTATCCGTCAGGCCAGGTACGGATTCCTGGCCCAATACTTTCAGGTAATCCACCAGGTCCTGCATATCTTGCTGACTCATTTGATAATGGGGCATGGTGCTGTTCAGGGTATTTCCAGCAGGGTCGAGTCCCATTGAAATGGCCCGTTTCAGGGTAGTTGACGTATATGCGTTATGTGTGCGGCCATTGCTTCTTTTTCCATTGTAACCTTTGGTAAGTGCATTCCAGGTGATGTTGGATGGAGAAACGCCACCCTCTGGCCTACCCTTTCCATCCAAGCCGTGGCAACTGGAGCACGGCAATACGGAAGCAGGTACCTCAGCACCCGACATCAAGGCCACAATTTTTTGCCCGGAAGGACTCGTTCCTTTACGGAATATGTCCTGCCCTCGCTCCTCAGACGCACCCAGTTGTGACCAGGAAATGGTCGCAAAACTAACTGCGACCAGGCATAATATCGTCTTTCTTAAGATACCCAACGGTAGATTATCCTTCATCATACAATACACTTTCCACTATTTTTACAATTTCGGTGATCGGTGCCAACCCATTGGCTTTTTTCCAGAGCCGGGTAGGTAAATTGCCGACCATCAATATGTTTTTGTGGTCTTCCGGCCGGGGAGATTGGTTGCCCAGCTTCCAAAGGGCCTGATCAATGTTTTCACGGGAGCCCGTCAGCAAGTACCACCCTCGTTTGGCACCCATAGATTCAGCATAGGCTTTCACTTTTTCCGGTGAATCATGTTCAGGATCAACAGAAATGGATATCAAGTGGATGTCTTTGCCTACTTTATCTCCGAAATAGTGTTGCAAATCCTTCATCATGCCGTTCATGATCGGACAACTGCCCGTGCAACTCAAAAAATAAGGATTGATCACCACCACCTTGTCTTTTAAAAGGTCCTCAAACAGACTCATCTCTTCGCCGTATTGATTGACGAGTTTGACATTGGTAAAATAATTCTCTTCTGCTGTATAATCGACATTGACTGGCTTTGAAGGCAACAATAAAGGGCGAATATGTGTGGCCAATTGTTCCGCAGGAGCGAGACCATTGGCGCGTATCCATTTGTCGGTGCCTTCCTTACCGATCAGCATGATAGGGGCATGTTCCTCCCTAAGTGGAGCATAAACATTGAGGCCTTTGAGCAATTCATCCACCCTCGACTTATCACCAGTCAGCAAGGTCCAACCGGGACCGGCTTCAAATTTCTCACTCCAAGCCAATAACCTTTGTGGCGTATCAGTAACCGGATCGATACTGATGGAAAGAAGCACCAGATCCCCTTGTTGTACCTCTTCAGCCATTATGGATTTCAGTTGTGTGAGGTTGGCACCCATCGGCGGACAGATGGTGGTACAGGTGGTAAATATAAAATTCATAGCCACCACCTTACCTTTAATCAGATCGTAAAAGCGTACCGTCTCGCCTTGCTGATCAAGCAGGTAAACATCGGGGATCTGCATATCGGCCATTTTGACACTGGTCTTAGGCAGATCTGCACAGGTGGGCATGTCGGCAGGCGTTTTGGCACAACAGGCAGCGGTTTTATGATTTTGATCCGTATTATGTTGATGATCGTGCTGAGCCATTGCCATCTGAAATAGAAGAAGGCAGGCTAAAATGGTCGTTGTTGTTTTTGAAATTTGCATTTTTGTAAGCTTTAGATTGCCGATAGATTATTTAGTATTTTCTAAGAGAAAGGCCCCCTCCCCAGTGGAGGATATTCCTATGGAACATTCCGTTTTAAATCCAATTTGGGTCGACATCACAAGGTTTGACCGAAGTCGGATATTTCCCCTCGGGGGGAAAACAAGGGGGGACTTACCCAATTTTTGTCATAACCTATTCTATCAATTACAACATTCTCATTCCGGAATCTCAACTATCAAACCCGGTGACAGATGCATCGAAAATCCTTGCGACAAACATTCCGTAAAAATCTGAAAGGTGGAGGCTGCCGGTAAAGGCATTTCCACCTGATACCAGCCTGGCTGATCGGTAGCCTCTGCCCAAAAACGGTAATGACGATCTCCAGCGGAAGTAGTCGCTAGTACTTTAACATCGACCAACCCGGCAATCGGCTCTTTAGTTATTCTATCTTTAATTTCCATTTGTAATTGAACTGCCGTATTTGTTTCCTGTATAAAGGTCGGTTTTTGGTAATTGATTTCCAATGGGCCTTTTTCCACCAGGAGTTTTTTCATTTGCACTTCCGGGTCGGCTTGAACTTCCAATTGGAAACAGTGGATCAGGCGGGGTGCATTCATAAAAAATGCAATATCATAACGTCCTGGATCACGTAGTTTAGCCGCCGTTTGATACACTCCGGGAGCCTTTTCCTGCAAGCTGCGGTCCACTACCAACACCGCTCTCGGCTGACGTCCATAATTGCTGAAGTTACCCATCGGTGCTGCCATGCCTTCCATATAATAATAGATGGTTTTGTCCAGCGGATTGGCAACCAGCACGGCGTTTTCACCCACTGCGGGAACGATACCTGCGGCTGGAGTTGGGAACTTGGTTTTTCCAGCCGGGTTTTGGCCTCCTGGAAAATCGACGACGTTGACTGCTGCGCCGGGAACGCCAATACCTTCCAACGGAATCATCAAAATGGTAGAACTATTGCGATGGCGGATATAAGCAATGCCATCGGTATAACTCACCCGATCCGGTTCGGATTCCATATCAGCAGTCTGGATGAGTTGATTGCTGACTGCATCCAGAATGTGTATGATATCCTCTCCCGGATTAACCACAAAAGCAAATCGTCCTCCCGGGGCAAAGGATAAGTGTTCAATTCCAGGTTCTGTCTGGATTTCGGAAAGCAGCCGTGTATCATCGCCACCAATCACCGCAATCCGTCCGGAAGCTTTATGCCCAACATAAGCAACCTGCGCCAGTGAGGACCAGGTAATGGAAGTCGGGTTTCCGCCCATCGTAATATCCTTGGTTTTGGTCAATTTTCCAATATCGATCACGCTGGTCGTGCCAGAGGTTGAATTGGTGACAAATACCCGACTATTATCATCAGTTACCACCAATTCATGCCAGCCAGCACCCGTAGGGATTGTTTTCACCAAGGATTGTTCCGACACATTGATGACTGCGACGCCGGTTGTTGATTCATCGGCCTCTTGCTCTGCTACATAAGTAACCCATAAATAGGCTTCGTCGGGTTGTAATACGGCATGTACCGGAACGCCGGGCAGGTCAATATTCCGCACTACCGTCCATGTTTGGGTTTCAATGACGGCTACTTGCTTTGCGGCTGGCATAGTCACAAAAAGCCAATCCTGGTCATCGGTTAGTGCCCAATCCATACCCGGACTGGTCAGCGTGATGCGGTTGAGTAATTTGGTATTGCCATAGCCAAAAAGTGGGTCCACCACATTGATTGAAGCGTCGTCATTTAGCGTAAGCACATAATAGACATTAAGGTCCAAATCAGCCTGATTGAGGATGCTGCCCGTCAGAAAGGATTCGACCTTTTTACCACAAGAAGCCTGACCATAAACCTGATCCCTGGCCAACCATGCCGCTGGGTATACACCCGACAATCCATTTCCGGTAACGGTGTCCGAAATGGTGAACTTAAACAAAATCTCCTCTCCTTCCCGGAAGATATCTGGTGTCGCGGTTGGCTGTAGATGTTGTAAATCACAAACCACCCTAATGCCTTGGTAATTGACTGTTTGTGGAAAGGTAGACTGGGTGTAAGTATTATTTGCAAAACATACAGACAGGCAGAATATCAGGTAGATTAATGGTTCTTTTCTCATATTAATATGGTTCGTCGTGCCAATTTGATATGGTTCTGTGACACTAACTATTTTTCGCTTTGAAATATGGGGATTAGACTTTCCAAGTTTTGGAAATTTCGAAAATCAACCTGTTCCTATGTGGCAGACAAGGAGTAAAGGGGAGGCCGTTGCCTTTCTCCCCTTCACTTTGATTCTAGTCTTCTTGTCGTTGCATTAAAACACTAGAGTTGAGAGTCAATATAGTAGTTTATTCCGACTTCAGCACTCTGGTTGGTTTAAGGAAACGTTGTTGTTGTTTGTCGGCTTCGAATTCCAGTTGTAGTAATTCCACCGGATAAATTTCCTGTTCCTGACTTCCTGGCAGGTATAGTGGTGCCAGTTCCTCACCAGTGTACTGGCGACTGCCCCCTGTATTGGTCAAAATGGTCACATTTTTAGCCATTCGAAGGGTTTGCTGTGGTATATTACTGATGGTCCATTGGGCAATGCCGTTACCTTGGTCCTGACCGCCAGTTGCCGGATATTTACGATTATTGAGCACCAATGTAACTGCTTTCGGATATTGGCCGGAATTGGGATCAACTGTAGTGGTTACGGTCACCTGGCTGCGTCCTTTGCGGCCACTTGCGGGCGGAGTAATGCGGGTCAGTGTAACCGCATCGTGACCATCGGTTACCCGGACTAATCCCCACATGCCCTGGGTAAATGGACCGGTCTGGTAAATGCGATACAAATAGTCCCCTATGACAGCTTTTTCGCCGCCAGCCTGATCGATAACCACGTCAAAACAATTCACGCCAGCCATTTGAGGCCGGGAGCCAAACCATTGGGATTCGGGATTATCGCCAATCACTGAGGAACCATCCTTGTAGGGTTCTTCCTGAAATCCATGTCCGGTCAGCAAGAAGGTTTCCGGATTACCAGCTCCTCCTGGTTTGAGTAGCCGCAAACGAACAGGAACGCCCTTACCTGCCACAAAAATGGCTGTTTCCGGATCGTCATAAATGCGTGGCATCTCGAGGCTGTTATTGGCGGTACCATCGTAGGTCAATTGATAAGTCATTTGCTGGTCGGCCCCCTTGGGATTAGCCGCATCGTTATACGTTAGATTCAGAATATTAAAGGAAGGGTTGCCCCCTGCTCTGGATACTGCTTCGGCATTGGCAAAATAGCGATACAACAAAGGTTCTGAGCGGAAATTGACAGCAAAAGTATTGTCCGCACTTACCGTTTTGCTACCATCTATCGTTTTTTGAATCACATTATCCTGATGGAAAATGACAAATTCTCTGAATTGCTGATCCTGATGTTTGACCGTTGCTGATACTTCGGTGCCTTGATCCGCTGTCCATGTAGCTCCTTTCGGTTCAATCACCAAAGCACCAAACAGCCCTCTGGCATATTGTTCCATCACATCGGAGCTAGTCAATAACACCGTACCATATTCCATATCTATGGGGGTTCCTTTTTCCCATCGGCCGGCATACCAGGCATACTTGCGGGAAGCTCCGGGAGCTACCGATTGGGAATCATTCATGCCCACATTCATTCCATCACTCTTATTTGGATCATAAGACAACAATTGGGCATGCATCCCAACATTGGGAGAGGCCGTTATACTCAACTGGAAATCCCTTCCATTACCCTGCTCCTGAGTATTGGTGTAGCCCACTTGCACCACTTCCTTAAAATACGGGCTACTAGGGTCAATTTTATTTTCCAAGAGCACTTCAATACATTCTCCTGCACGAGCCCGGAGTACCAGTGGTTCAAAATGACCAGAAGGAAAGGCATTCACCGGAATCGGTTTACCATTAAATGCTTCTGCCCGTTTCACAAAAACCATTGCATTGGGATCAAAAAGGGTATCTCTTGTATTGTAGACCAGTGGTTTCCCAGCATTCAACGTTGCTACCAGATTAGCTTCTACCGTAAAGGAACGCACCGGAGCATTGTCCGGGCAACCACAATCCTTTGTACTGGTAGAGCCAATCGCATTGGTGCTCATGGCTGCCAGACTATCCTGCTGACTATTTTTTGGATAAGATCGAATCATGCCCCATACACCACCGTTGATGCCCGCATTGTCGGTGCTGGTATTGTACAGATAGTCGGCTGTGGGATTGCCATTATTTCCCGGAAGGGAGAAATTCATTTCAAAATGCTCAGAAATACTCATCATCTGTGACGAACGATACCCGGAATTTTCGTTAGAAGGTTCAAACAACCAGGGCAAATCATTGATAGCAAAAATATGGGGAACTTCATGGGCCCCAACCAATGTACGAACCTGAATGCGGTCATTCTCATAAGCGCGAAGTAGCGGCGTAAAAGGATCTTTGTCCTGCATGCCCGGCGTCAGCGGATGTTTCGGATATTTGACATTATTGTAAGGAGAAATGTAACTTCCGTTTTGTGGTTGTTTGTTAAAAGCCGGATCTGCCCGCTCGATTTGTGAGCTATACCCAAAAGATGCATCACCGGCAGGATAGGCCGCTGTTTTGAATTCTCCCAGACGCTGGCTGGCCGGGTCACTCAGGCGTAAAAACATAGGTTCATTACGATAATTAACCGAATAGGTACCGATGCTTCCGCCCTGTGAAATGATCTGCGGAACGGATGGTGGGCTAATTGCAAACGGGGCATCAAACCAACCATTATAAGCGGCGACACTTTGCAAAAAACTCTGATTGGTTGTTGCATCACTAGGTATTGCCGGATAGGGCGATAAATCGGCTTTACTCTCCGCCGTATAAGCCAGTTGCAATTCCTGAAATTCCAGCGCAAATTCGCGGTAACTTTCTGTTTCAGAATCAGGTGCAGTTTCAATAATAGCCTGAAAACTGGTTGGTCCTCCATCTTCCCGTTTTCCCATCTCTGCCCCTGTTTCCGAATTCAGCCATCTTGACTTTCGAGGTTCAACCAGCAAACCGGCATAAAGCCCCACTTGCTGATGGGTAGAGGGACTGAAGTGGTCATGTGTAAAAACGGTGCGAATGGTGCGATCAGAACCTTCCAAATCATAAAGAGGATCAGCGTACCACCGTTGCAGTGTGGTTTGAGCACCGGTCCAATCCTGATTGGCCGGAGCGCTACCCCAAACGGGTAACGAGGCTGTAGGTTTCAATTTTATGGTATCCAATAAATGATCCGGTGAAGTTTTGACGGAAGTTGTCGCACTCCAGCGGTAATCAATAAATTCCCCATTATTGATTCCGGAAATACGGTCGCGAACTTCATCAGGGCTAAAGGTGCCATCTTCGTAGTTGAAGCCATTGGCGGCACCATCGGAAGAAGTAACATCAAATTTTACGAGGTGAATGTGTTGTCCCAAAACATCGGTTGGGGTACGCACCTGGAAATTATCGAGTTCGAAATAAGCAGGCACCAGATTACTGTGCCAGAATTCGATATATTCATTGGAATTGGCCCGGAAGAAAAATGGCTCCGGAGGCCGGGTACCATCCAGGGTAGGTTTGACATCCTGCCAAAGGGCAATGATCCGCTGTTGGGGATAGTGCCAACCTTTTTTGTTCAGCACCACATCCATCTGGATATTGGCAGCTTTATAAGTCCGCTTGGTAATCGGCACCGGATTGGGTTCACCGGGTATTTTTTCCAGGGTATCTCCATCCAACGTCACTACAGGATCGGCAAAAGGTGCTCCGGGAGCAGGCGGACGGCCATTCAGCGTAAAACTATCAGATTTGCCATCTGGGCGGAAGGTAGAATGGTTGCGGGTAGCATGGGCCTTCATAGCCGCCTTTTCTACTGGCGTGCCATCTTCCGGCAATTTGATGGCGATCAGGGTATCCGCTTCTTTGGTCCAATCGTAAAGGGTGTGTTGTTCCCAGCTGATGTTTCCACCTTTAATGATGTGGCGAGGCAATCCGCCATCAAGGAAGGTGGTGTCATTTTTCTCATCCACTTCGTAAGCAAAATCCAGTGGTGGATGGGGTGGCCTACTACCGGCAATACCCGGAATAAAGAAGGGAAAGCCTGGGTTTTTAGTCAGGTCTGATACAATGGGTTGTCCGTCCTCAATGTGTACTGCGCCCGGTACGGGAGCCATTGCCTTGGTAGGCATGGGCAGTAGTCCTGGTATGGGTGTGCCAACCACAATTTCACCATCCGGCAAGGCTCGGCTATTGGCAGCCGGTTGGGATCTTTCATTGAGCCTGGTACCCAATTCCAAAACATCGTGAGCGCGAAATAAAGCCCACATACCTGCCGCAAAATGCGGATAAAAGTGGCAATGGAAGATATTGTCTCCAACGGTCAGGTTTTTATTGCCGGTACCGTTATGTACCAATTCCAGGGTGTATGAAGCACCTGGATTGAGGGTTTGGCTATCCAAATAATGTCCTTTGGCACTATTGGGTGAATGCAACCATTGGTGGGCGTGAAAATGGTGAACGTGAGTCACGCCTTGGCTGGCATGGTGAATTCGAAATTTGACGTGATCCCATATATAACTATGGTATACATTGGAAGGATCATCCGGGTATTTGGCCAGCGTTGCTTTTCTCGTTTTTCCTGAGCGCAGGCTTTCTGTGGCATTTACATCCACAATCATAGAAGGGTCTCCTACCGACCAGGAACTCAGGAAAAATTCTTCGTATTTACACTCTACGCAGTCGGCCATTGGCCCCACTTCTACCCGGTTGGCAAAGATTTCATTGGAAATGCCGGCACTGCCATAGTTGAAAGCGAAAGCCTCACCGCCTGTATTGGTGCCACCGAGATAGGCCATTTCTTTATCAAAGGCTTGTACCGCGGAAAAGATGTTGTGGTAGTGAATACATATTTCCCGGAAGGGCTGTCTGCGATCCGGAGAAGCCGGAATGGAATCAAAAAGCGGACCGGTCTCTGTAGCCGGGAAACGACCAGCATTGGGACCAGTGATAACAGCAGTCAGATCGGTATAGATGAGTTCATTATTGTCGCCCAACATCCTCAAAATGTATTGCCCTTTTTTAGGTCCTTCCGGGTATTTAGCTGCATAATTGATAATGGGATAGCCCGAATTTTCCAATAACTGATTATTGTTGACAAAGCGGTTAAAGGCTGCATCTCCTTTTTGTACCATAGTACCATCTTCCAAGCGAATTCCGGTAGTGGCATAATAGATATCCTGGTTGGTTACCTGGCTACGGTACCATTCTGCCCCCTTGGGTTCGACAACCACTGAGCCAAACAAGCCGAAATTACTGGTTTCAGCGGCATTAAGCGCATCTGATGCGGCATCGCGGATCAAAAAGGTTCCTTCCTTTTCTCCCAGCAATTGAAAAGTTTTGCTTTCTCCTGGTCCCACTTGATTGTCGCCATTTGAACTAACCCAGGAACCATCATCAGCAATACCTTCAACAAACTGCATTCCATTGACACTAAAACCCACTTCCGGAAAATTGAAAGCTGCTGGTGCGTTGTTTGCTGTTGGATTTGTTTGCAGTTGGGTTGCGGATGCTGCATTCGGTTTGAGTGGCGGCATGATGAGATTCGTGAGTGTCACCTCCAGCAGGTCCCCTTCATTCGCCCTAAGGACGATCGGGCGAGGTCTTTTGTCTGGTCGTAACTGTACGCAACCAGCACAAAATTGCTGACCTTTTGCGTTGGCTTCCGCCAATAATTCCTTACAGGATTTGGTCACTTTTTGGCCATTCTGCTCAATGGTTATGGTTCGGTCACTGACAGGTACTACATCCGATTCCAGGGCATACATCAGTCCTTCAGGTTGCATGGACCCCAGGCGATTGTAAATCAGTGGTTGTTCCAGGACAACAATTTTGGCAATGATTTTTGCTGGGGCTCGGCCGTTTGCTGGTGCTTGCCCAACCAGAAAAGGTGCATAGCTAAATAAGAGGATAATCAACAGGGGTAATGATCTTCCCCAAAGATAATGAGGGCTTTGGTTTTTCATTGAAACATGAGTTTTAGGTGTATAATTTCAGGTTGAACATCACAAACAGCAGGGAAAGCAAATAGGTATCCCGTAAAAATAGGGATTTAGGCTTTAGAAAAGGCGGTGGGATTTACTTGAAAGGGAAAATCAGGTATTTTTACTTAAAACATGTTTGGAGGCCAACCTTACGCTTGTGTTGAAGGCTTTGACGACGGCGCGTTGCCATAGGACTCAACGCCTTGCTTCGCCGTAGCTTCGCGAAGGCAGAGTAGGAACATGGGCTACAAAGGATCACTTTTTATCACAAAAGCCGATCTCTGGTACTCTAAGACATATTTGCGCTTGATTAATTCCCAAAATACTATTTTTGATATACTCACCCAAAACGTTTAATTTTAAAATAAAAAATCGCTGTTTATGAAAACCTCCCTTCTTAGTTTTCTTTTTTGTCTGCTACTCATCAATCTATCTGCACAGGACCGAATTACTGGTCAACCTTTTGCCACCCGTTCTGAAGTAATTGGTCAAAATGGCATGGTCGCTACCAGTCATCCCTTAGCCACTCAGATTGGGCTTGACATCCTTAAACAGGGCGGTACCGCAGTAGATGCGGCGATTGCGGCCAATGCAGCGCTGGGGCTAATGGAGCCAACAGGATCAGGCATTGGTGGAGATTTATTTGCGATTGTCTGGGATGCCAAAAGTCAAAAATTACACGGATTGAATGCCAGTGGCCGTTCTCCGAAAGGGTTGACTTTACAGTATTTTAAGGATCAGGGACTCGAAAAAATTCCTTCTCATGGGCCCCTGCCTGTAAGTGTGCCGGGCTGTGTAGATGGCTGGTTTGAATTACACAACAAATTTGGCAAATTGAAGATGGAGGATATTCTGGCACCCGCTATCAAGTATGCAGAAGATGGTTTCCCGGTGACGGAATTGATTGCTTATTATCTGGGAGTATCCGTTCCATTTTACCTACAAAAGCAATTCCCCAATATAAAAGAGACCTATACTGTTAACGGAAAAGTGCCGGAGAAAGGAGACCTTTTTAAGAACCCTGACCTGGCCAATACTTACCGCAAAATTGCCAGCGGCGGCAGGAATGCTTTTTACAAAGGAAAGATGGCCAAAACAATTGCCGACTTCATACAGGCGCAAGGCGGATTTTTATCAGAAGAAGACCTCGGTGGCCACTGGTCGGAATGGGTAGATCCGGTTTCGGTGAATTACCGCGGATATGATGTCTGGGAATTGCCCCCCAATGGCCAGGGTATTGCAGCTTTGCAAATGCTGACCATCCTGGAAGGTTTTGACTTTTCTGATATCCCTTACGGTAGTGCGGAACACATTCACCTGTTTGTGGAAGCCAAAAAGCTGGCCTTTGAAGATCGAGCCAAGTATTATGCCGATATGGATTTTGTCAAAGTTCCGGTGGAGCAATTGATTTCCGAAACATACGGTAAAGAAAGGCGAAAACTGATCAAAACCAAAAGAGCGGGAAGTTATCTTGCGGGAGAGATCAGCGCCGGAGAAACGGTATACCTCACCACTGCTGATCAATATGGCAATATGGTTTCCCTGATTCAGAGCAATTATCGGGGCATGGGTTCGGGTATGGTACCGCCTAACTTGGGTTTTATGCTGCAGGACCGTGGCGAGCTGTTTAGCCTGAATGAAGGCGATGCCAATGTATTTGCGCCGGGCAAGCGGCCTTTCCATACTATCATTCCGGCATTTATAACTAAAGATGGGGTGCCCTTCCTCAGTTTTGGAGTGATGGGTGGCGATTTCCAGCCGCAGGGTCATGTGCAGATCGTTATGAATATCATCGACTTTGGCATGAATATTCAGGAAGCGGGGGATGCTCCAAGGATTGACCATGGAGGGTCGTCCTCTCCTACCGGGGAAGTGGCGGACAGCAGAGGGGAAATTCATCTGGAAAGTGGTTTTGATTATGAGGTGATCCTTCAATTGATGGGTATGGGCCATAAAATTGGCTATCAAAAAGGCATTTATGGTGGCTATCAGGCCATTGGCTGGAACCCACAAAAAGGGGTCTATTATGGGGCTTCCGAGTCTCGGAAGGATGGCATGGCGGGAGGGTATTGAGGAGTCAGGGGTCAAATCGCTGCGCTGTCAGGGGGCAGACTCTCCCTGCTACTACCATGCAAACTGCCCCTAAAACCTAAAGCCTACCGGCTAAAACCATTTTTTAGGTTTTACCACCATCGGTTGGGACCGCGCGGTCCAAATATGTTAGCTCGTGATAACGCCGCGGTTTTCGACTACAGCGTAGTCGCACCTGAGCATAAGAACAACAGGCTATTTTCTCAACATTGAGCCATGGAGACACAAGGAATAAGAAATTGTCGGCCATTTCCAACAAATTAAATGCCGGATGCAACCATTGACCAGGATTTTGCACTATAACTAATTAAATACGCCGTTTTGGATAGTATCGACCTGAAACTTATAGAAGACTGTAAAAATGGAGATCGGCGAGCTCAGGAGGAGTTATATCGGCGCTATAAGGCTATGCTGTTTGGAGTCTGTTTGCGTTATGCGGGAAGTCGGGAAGAAGCAGAGGATTTTCTTCAGGATGGTTTTGTGAAGATTTATAAAAATTTATACCAATACCGGCCTGTGGGATCCTTGAGTGCATGGATGAGGAAGGTTGTCATCAATGTAGCATTACAACATTTAAGGCGGAAGCGGCATTTGTTTTCGGAAGTGGAAATTGACACCCTGGCCGATCAATATGAGGTCGAAGATCAATTATTTAGCTCCTTCCGGGCCAAGGCTCTGATGAAAATGATACAACAACTGCCGGATGGGTATCGGACAGTATTCAATCTATATGTTATAGAAGGTTATTCTCACAAGGAAATAGCCGACCAATTGGGCATCAACGAGGCGACTTCAAAGTCACAACTGTCGAGGGCCAAGTCCACTTTGCGAAAATTAATTGAAAAAGTAGTTTAACTAGTAATCCATAAACTATGGATCAAGAAAAGAACAACGATAATTTAGAATCATTTTTCCGGAGAGAGCTGGAACATTATCAGGAAGAACCTGGCCTAGATATGTGGGATAAGATAGCCATTGCTATTCCTCCCAAGCCTGGCTTTTCAGTTGGTAGAATGGTTGCCTTATGGAAGTTCCCAATATTGCTTGGGCTGCTTGTCTTGAGTTTGATCTTTGCTTATTTCCAGTATCAACGTGCAGAGAAACTGGATCAAAATAGCCATCAGCAAGCATTGGAAATTGCTGCTTTACAACAACAAATGGAGGAACTGGATCTGAAGTTTTCCCTTGCTAAAGGAAAAGCTCAAGAAGTTGATTTAGAACCATCAAATGCCAAAGCAAAAGTTGAAAGCAAAACAACAAATCAAGAGCAAGCCAATATTAACGGGATTCAAAAACAACAAACAATTGCTGGTACCGATCGCCCACAGGTTCAGTCTCCAATACAAAAGTCAGACCTTATACAGATTGCCACCACCATTAGCCCCCCGGTTGCACTTCCACAGCCTCCAACCATCGACCTGTCGGAACCACAAAGTGTACCTATAACCAAACGACCTATTGACTTTTTACACAGCAAGCAGCTCGTTCAATATAACAAAGCTTCACCTCTGCTGACCGTTCCCGACCTAAAAGCACTCCGTGGCGGTTATTATCCCAGATTTTCTGTGGGTGCCTGGTCTGGAAATATCGTTGTGCAATATTATGCGGTCGACCGAAGGGTTTCGCCAGCAACAGGAACATCCACTAGTGTTTTCCTGAGTAAAACCTCTGGATTTTCAGCGGGTATTCATCTGGATGAGCACTGGAGCTTGCATACCGGCCTGGGTTTTCGAAACAATGGATTTTCCCTTTCCGATCAGGTTTCTCTAGAATATACCTACCACAATTCAGAGACCAATGCTGAAGGTAATCCGGTGGGGTTGTATACTTTTACACAGGAGGGCGCATTGACTTTCCGGGCACAGATTGTGAATGAACTCGAACAGCAAAACCCCGAGCCGATAATTACCGAAGGGGAATCTTTTACTGTGGACTTTAATTCAGCCTATCGCCTTAGGTATTACAGCATCCCCCTGCTAGTAAAATATCAAATTGGGCAGCAGCGGTTCCACACCTATTTGAAAGGAGGATTTATCTGGAATAAATTAATGAGAGACTGGGCATTTTTCCCAAACATTACCTTCTCTTCCGGACGTTTAACCGCCGCTAATCCCCGCTTGACGGTAAGCGCAGCAAGAGATAATTATTTTGAATTTGCCCTGGCCATGGGAGTGGGTTATAATATTACCCCTCGTATTGAACTAGCACTTGAGCCATCCTATTTTCAGGCTATAACATCTATGCTTAATGTGAAACCACAAACTTATGGCCTGAGAGGTTATATCAATTACATGTTTTAGTGCATGTTTGGAAGTCAACCTTACAAATAAACTGATTAACATGAGAAAATGCCTCACACTTGTACTCGCGACCGCAATGGGTATGGCATTGCACGCCCAAAAGAACTTACATCAAATTGGCGTGCACTTCGCAGTTAGTAACCTCACAAATATCAATGCCCTTCAATCTGCAAATAATCCAATCACTGGAATATTTCAGGTTTCCCCCGGCATTGATTATCATCATTATCTATGTGACCGCGTTGCATTATTTACGGCCCTGGACTTCACTGTTTTTAAGGAAAAGTATCAGAATGACCAACTACGGTGGCCAAGTGAATTTGACGGAATGGGAGGATGGGTACCCGATTCCAAGCTACCTCATCAGGCAGAAATCAACATTTCATATTATTTTTTGGACTGGCAAGTTGGCGCGAAATGGATTTTAGCGGAACAGCGATTTGGGTATTTTATCATGCCATACCTGGAATCCAATTTTTTCATAGATCGCCAGTTTCAAACCAAATACATTTATGATGACGGCCATGCAGAATCGGCTTCGAGTTCCAAGGATACTGAAAATAGTAATACCTTTCGTAAGGTAAATCTTTCTGTCGGCCTGGGTGTTGGGCTGGACTACCATTTAGCCCCCTGCCTGAGTCTATATTTCATGCCGCAAATAGAATACATGCTGTTTAATGCGATAGAAAATGAACAGGGGCGTTTTTTGAATTACGGCGCTCGCTTAGGTCTATGGTATGACTTTTAGACCCTGTTTGGAGAGCTACCGACTATAATATAAAAGAGGCTGCCTCTACTTTAATTTCGAGACAGCCTCAATAGTTTTAACGGTTATCAATCAAGTAAATTCGTCAATTATCCCCTCCTACCCGGCTCTTTTCGTCCTCCAGTCCAGTTTTCCGCTTACGGCTCTTCACTTGTTCGTTGCCTAACATGTAGGAGAAATTCAGGCTGACCCGGCGACTTTCCCAACCACCACTGGCATCCATATAAAGCCCTCCGAAATCACTTACTCCATGCCATTGCATCGTATTAAAGATATCACTCAGGCTCAGTTTAAGCGTGCCTTTCCCGTCAAGAATTTTAGCCTGCAAACCGGCATCTATGCCCCACATTGATTCATTCTCAAAGGTTCCTCCCCAAATGTTGGGTGAATTGTAGAATCCGGACAGCTGGAAAGACAGGTTGTAGGGTAGCGAGAAGGTATGCTGGCTATAAAAACTAAATGCATTGACACTGATATCTACTGTTTTACCTTCGCCGAAGTCTGCTTTGTTGTGGGTGTAATAACCAGTGGCATTCGTATATATATTCCACCATTTAGTTACAGCGAATGGATAACTAACGGCCAGGCTGATTACTTCCTGATTAGACAGGTTTTGATGCGAAATAAAACTCCGACTGGTTTCGGTGGTGTCAGTAATCTGGGTAAAATAATCCTTGGTATAGCTGTAACTCAAACTGGTGTTCAGTGTATAGTTGAAAGTATGCGTCAATTCAACATTGTGGGTATACTGGGGTCGCAGAAATGGGTTACCGCGCTGATAGGTCAGCTCGTCCAGTTTATTTTCAAAAGGATTCAAATCCTGGTAGCGCGGGCGGTCGATTCTTCGGCTATAATTCAAGCGCAGCATATTTTTCTGATTGACCTGATAGCTCACTCCACCTGAGGGAAAAAAATCGGTGTAATGGCGGTCTACCTCTTTATTGTCAATCTGCTGTTCGCTAGCCAGGGTACCCGTTGAGTTGGTGTTTTCAATCCGGAAACCCAATTGGATGCTTAATTTGTCAATTTGCTTTTGGAAGCTGGAATAAAAAGCATTGATGTTTTCTTTGAAAACAAATTTGCTACTGCGCATCGGGTCAAAAATCTCTTCTCCGTTTAGGATATTATAAAAATCAAAGGTGTTATCAGTCGTCACATAAGAATATTTAACGCCGAGTCCTAATTTCCCTCCCCATAGGTTGCGTTCATGATCTACTTTGCCCGTAACAATGTCAATATCGGTCGGGGTATTATTACCAAAAATATTCTGGCTGTAAATTTCACCCTCGTTTGGGCTCTTGTAAAAATTGGGCTGGTAGGCTTCCGCTGTATTGTGGAATTTGCCGTAGTCGCCGTCGAAATTCCAGACTACCCCCTCTCCATTGTCAAAGCGGTAGTTGAGGTTGAAATTCAGGTTTTGACGATCCCCTATATTATTACTTTCGGCAATCAGCACGCTATCAACGATGCCATCTTCCAAGGAGGCGATTTCAGTACGGCCATCATTAAACCAATCGCGCTTGGAAAAGAATCCATTCACGAGAAATCCTATGGTACTTTTATCATTGATAAAGAAGTCAGTTCCCAATTTAAAATTGTGGTTATTACTTTCATTACGCATGCGTGAGCGCTGGTCATAAATTTTGTCCTGTCTGCGGTAAAAATTCATGAAGTTGCGCCATTCACCACCGTTATAGCTATAAGAACCAAATGTGTTCATTAGCTTATTGCGGTAATTCATATTCAGGGAACCATTGTATTTGGGTACTTCACCCATGGCACCTCCCAGGCTGATGTTGGCATTTGTTCCCAGCCTTTTGTCCTTCTTCAGACGGATATTGATGATACCTGCGTTACCTTCCGCATCGTATTTTGCAGAAGGGTTGGTGATGATTTCGATGGCTTCAATTTCCGTAGATTGAACAGATTTCAGAAATTCAGCCAGGTCGGCTGAACTAAGCGGAGAAGGTTTGCCATCAATGTAGACCTGCACGCCATTTTTGCCTTGCAGGATGATGTTGTCATTGTTATCAACAATAACGCCGGGTGATTTCTTGAGCAATTCAAGTGCATTGCTCCCAGTAGCATTGATGCTACCCTCAACATTGAATACAGTTTTGTCGGGATGTACTTCAATTATTGGTTTTTTGGCGACAACGACTACCTCGTCAAGGTCCGTACTGCTGCTCGCCATTATAAAAGGAGGCAGCTTTAGTTCTTCCCCTGCTTTAATCTGGATGACGTCCGAATTGAAAGCTGGTAAACCAACGTATGTAATAGCAACCCAATAATTACCAGCGGCAATATTTGGGATAGCAAACTGACCGGTCTCGTCTGTGTATTCGGCTTTGGACATGCTACTGTCAGCCGAGGCATAGAGAATAACGTTGGCAAAGGCCACCGCTTTTTCTTGTTCATCAAATACACTACCGGAAATTTTTCCGGTTGAATTTTGTGCCCAAATACTAGTCAGGACACCAAGCAGCAAAGCTGTAAGGGAAAAAAATTTCATTGTCGGGTGATTTTAGATATTTATTACAATCGAGTTATACATCAAAGGTAAGGACAGATCATACAATCCACCATTTATTTTCGACGAGTGCACAAATAGCTCGGTGAACAGCTCATTTTTTTCTTTCAACGGCCCTAAGCGCACATTTACATTCAAAGATACAAATATTTGTTTGAAATATTATGTTTTGATTGAATAAATTTGTTTTGTTTTTCGCTGAAAGCCCAAACAAGCACTATCGATTTTAAGTTTGTCTGTTAACTTGAATTATTGCTTCAAAAAAAATCCAAGGGCCAGTGGAAAACTGGCCCTCGAAAATCAAAAAGAATTACACAAACCCATTGTGCTGTTTCCTATAGATTATCCACCTAAATAGGATGACCAGAGTCATGATCAGGCTAAAAAAGGCTATAAATCCATAAATAACGGTGTCGGAAAATTCCCATTCGGGGAGTTCTATTTTTCCAGATAAAATTTCTTTCGGAACTGATGCGAGTTTCAATTGATCTACCTGATCTGCCAATTCAATATTTCTGTTTTTCAAATTTTGAATTTCGGTAGTATGGCTCAATCTTTCCTGATAGAAGCTGTCTGCATAATTCTGATAAATCAGTTGTTCTCGTAGCAGGTATTCCCGTTCAGAGCGTTCTTTTTGCTGATTTATTTTAATTATGGCAGCTTGCTCCATACTGTCAATGATGCTCTCTTCTCTTTTTTCATAACTTCGTTTTAGAGCTTTAAATTCTTGAACCCACAACGAATCCAATTCCTGTAGTTCTTTCTCGCATTTTCTTCTTTCCTGTAATCTGATTTTTTCTTCAGCCGACTCCATTTCTAAAGTATGGTTACGGTCCTGCAAAATCAAAACATAAATGAGAAGTCCAACGATGGTCCATGCCATAATACTTCCTGCTCTTTTCATGATTGGTATGCATTTAGAGGTGAGGAAATATCCATTGAGCCGAATTGTAAGCCCAATTCATCTTGAAACCATCTAAGATATTCTCTTACTTTTCGTTTTTGCTTTTTGCGAAAACTGCCGCGCCAAGAAAACAAGCCGTAAGTAATCTTCAGATCTCTAATCAGTCTTTTTTCTTCGTCGTTGAGTTGAGGCTCAAAGCGTTCGTACCATACTTTTGCAAAAAGGTGAAAAAACTGGTTGAAATGTTTGTAATCAGTTGCACCAAATTTGGCATCGTTTGATTCAATATAATCAACGAATTCGGTAAACATGTATAGGTATTCCGTTTTGGTCTGTGGAACTTTGGACGGTTCCTGACAATCACAAAATAAGAACACCAGACATAGATAGAGGAGGGTCTGCCTTAGCAGTCCAAATGTAATAGCAATCATGGTCAATCAGTTGAATGTTAATCAATCGCCACTAGCTATTTCATTTGGCAAGACAAAGTTGTATATTTGTATTTGGATCAAATTTTCATTTGTCGCCTAGCGGTGGCATTGTAAATTTGCGAGGGGTTTCTGGTAGTCAACACCGGGGGCCCTCGTTTTTTTGAGCTTGTTTTAATTAGCGTTGTTTCCAATCCATAAAAATCCGTTTTGTTAAACAATAGGATACCAGTATCTCTTCAGTATGACATATCAGTCGATACGAATGAATGTTCGTTCGCGTCATAAGCGATAAATTGACCCAACTGAAAACCTCAATTGGGCAGTTATTTTTATGTCTCTGGTTTTATAATGAAAACGAAAAAAGGAAAGGCTAATTAAAATGGTATGCAATCCAAACGAGCTATGATAGCCCTTGATATGAAAAGGATTGCGTTTAATTCACTGGGTTGGGTGGGAGTAACTTTTTACACCTGCTTTTGCTCCCCAAAACCAGGAACTTCCCTTTTACCGCTCTTCTAAGAATATAGAGTAGTTCAGAAGTAATCATTCAACAGTTAGTTTGTTTAATTTAATATGCATGGGAAGATTCGAAAATAAGTCTAAACATAATATTACAAATCTTTTACGCCATCAAAGATACATTAATTAAAGATACCACGCAACAAGGGTTTGAAAAAAAATGTAACTTTTCTAAAGAAATTCAGAAAAAACGCAACTGTTTTCTGAAAAATAGACATCATTATTCTTCAATAATTTTATTCAAGATAAGCAATTTTTCGGAAAAGAAAGTTCATTTTCTTGCAAAAGTGCCTAAAATATATTTTCTTTGAATACAATTAATGAATGGCCTTTCCTTTGTTTTTCTACTTAATGGTTAGTACTAGCTTAACAAAACACTATGAAAAAATCAGGTTCCAAAAAAGGTACCAAAGTGGAAAAGGAGCTCCTTCAGCAGCTCCTTAAGTTGCTAAGAGGTTATGAATTTCCGGGAGGAATATTGGATACAGACCCTTCGGAAACGAACCTTAGGCCAGTTGCTGCCTACATCACTGAAAAAATTATTGACTACCTGAAAATCAATGATGACGCTGATATAATTGATCTCATTCGTTCCAAAACCGGTGAAGATTGGGAAGCGTATTTGGAAAACAATCCACATCGAGGATTATTAGACCCCAAAACCTTAAAAAATCTTTTGAGCCAATCGGCCCCCTCTCCTTCCAGAGCGACCTTAAGTATTCTTAAGGCTTTTAGCAGTGTGGTAAGTAAAGAAGAGGAGAAAATGAAACACCTGAGAAAGGTATTTGGGCGGTACAATGTTTTTAATTCCCACAACCGGACGACCGATTTTTTTCAGATTTCAAACATAAAAATTTCCGAAAGGGAGACTTATATATCTTATTTAAGCCGCAGGTATACAGAAGAAGGAAAGAAGGATTTAGAGGTGGAAATTGTTGGAAAAGACAAGCTATTACTAACCTTGAATGATGTAGATTGTCGGCTTATTTTTTATGCAGCTATAGGCATGCGGAAGGACCCTCCTTTCTTTCAGGCTCCTTTCATTTACAATAACGATAGGGGAGAAACTATGGCAGGGCTCGCTATTTTTGCGCGCATAGATCAGGAAGAAAATTTCCTCAAGCCTGCCCGAAAACAGTCGGAGTTACCTGATGCATTCAAAAAGATACAACATTATTTATTGAATTACTGCCCTCCAATTACACCTGTAAATAAGGATACGCCTCCCTTTAATTTTGAAAAAAATGACATTCCTGGACCCAGTCCGTTTAATAATTTCCCCGCCAAGTTTTATGAAAAAATGCGGGATACGCTTTGTGGCGATTTTGCTATTTATTTCACAGAGCGATTTAGTTCTATTGAATCGCATTACAAAGCATTTCATTCCACCATTGGCGTTGGCCGCCTAGCCATATTTGAAGATAAAAAGACTGGCGTATTGAGGTGTACGATGGTAGTTAGGAAGGATCGCCGAGGTGAGGACCTTACTTTTTCAGGAAATCTGATCAACCATAAACTTGACAACAGCTCCAATGTGCTGATGTCTATGTACGTGCAGCCACACAATGACCGGATGATCAATCTGTTGCTAAACATCGTCAATGATCATCTGTTGATTGGTTCTCACTCTATTTCCTATTCTCCCCCAAATGCTTTAGGAGCCGGCACTGTAGTCATGGTAAGAATAGAAGCGGCTGAATTGAAACGGCTGCCAGCTGCCATCAATCCAATTCAATATGACTTTAATCGACCTTTTCTTCCATCGGCAGGAAATATAGAGCAAAACATTGTTACGCTCTTATCTAAAAAGCAGCACAGTCTTGTAAAAATTCCTAGCTACCACCAACTTAAGCAGCATATTCCCTTAAGATATGCCGGACTTTATAAAATTTATTCCTATGCAAAAGGCGGAAATATCCGGCTGAGTACCTTAAAGTTATATCCCAATGGTTTTGTTGAACACAAAGGGTATTCAAAAGAAGAACGCCCGCTGGCGATTGGAAAAGCGGAAATGGTTCGGTCCATTATCAATATTACCTTGTTAAATCAGGAAAACAAACGCACTGGTTTTATGTGTATCCGGGTAGACGAAGTGACTCCGGTGAATGACGCCACCTATTATGCCGGCACCTTTTCAGGGGTTTCCAGGCGTGATGGGGAGTTTCCGCTAGCATCTGTTATTCTTTTGGCTTTTGTCAATCAGGAGGATCCACTAGAAAGCATCAAAACTGGCCTATTTTCTTCTAATGATCCGGCTTATCAGGAATTGCCTCCGGCCGTTCAGAAAATGTTTCAGGGGAAAACCAATAATTTCACATTATTACCTGGTATTTATAATTATCAGGGACTGGAAGATTATGTAAAAAAGGACGTCCTGGATTTTGGGCAGATCTATTTTGATGCCGCTTGCCAGGCCATGGAAAATGGAGAGACAGAAAAAGGCAAAAATTTATTGGTCCTTGCCAATCAACATGGGTTTAAAAATCCTGAACAAAAGATATCTGACTATTTAAAGCCAAAACTCCTCGAGCGTGCTGTTTATCAAAAATTGCAAGGAGAACAGGCCAAGGTAAGTCAAACGATCCAGGTCTTAAACAGGCTTTTCGAAGAAGATTGGGGGGCACTAATTGATCAAAAATATCAGGAGGTGGCAGAGAAAATCAAAAAAGAACAACCCCGTTAGCTTTTAGGCTAACGAGGCCATTCATAAAGTCCCCCTTTCTATTTTTAGGTCTATTTAACGAGTAATTTTCCTCGTCCAATTTGTGTTCCTTTGTCGTCATATATTTGATAAAAATACAATCCCTCTTCAAAGGTATCAGGAATGGATAGTTGCAATTGATGTTTACTGCTGGTTTCATAGGCTATGGTGTGCATGATCCGCCCTTGCACATCTACGATATTGACTTGACCAGATGAGGCTAGGTTTTCATTTTCAATTGTCACCAACTGTCCAGCCTGTGCAGGGTTGGGAAAACAATTAAACTCCACTTGATGCAAAGGTGCTATACCGGTACTGACCGCTGCAGCCTGAGGTCGATAGGTATAGAAGGAGGGTTCATCCTCGTCGACAGCTAGCACAGCAGATCCAAATCCCGGTTTATAAAATAAATAACTTACAACGGAAATAGTACCGCCTTGAGTAAGTCCGAATGCGGTCAGAAGTGGCGCAGGCGCAGGCGCTCCCCCCAGAAAAATACTGTCGACAGCTATGCGTTCGGCTTTCATCAACAACACCTCCATTGGAGCAGATGGGGTACCATCCGAAGTTGGAATGATCAACTCTCCATAGCCTACCACTTCATGGTTGGCCGTATACATCCGTTGCCGAACCCCAGGCACTTTATCAAGACCAAAAGCAGCGATTGTAAGTTCATATGGCGTATTTTGAACATACTGTGAAGTCCACTGGTTTTGCCAAGCCATTGGGAAGTCAAGCAATAGATTTTCGCCCTCATTCAGGTAATTGCCTCCCGGAAACCGCAAGGTATCTGTAGGACCTCCAGTAAGGAAAGTAATTGAATAAGACACCTCCGTATTGGCCGATCCTATTACTGACCATCCTGTCTCATCCACAGCCTCATAGGTATAGCTGGGAATGATTAAACCTTGGAAAGTCAGGTTATTTTGGTAATAACTGGTAGCACCAGGAAAGTCAGCATCATTGTCTACGCCAAAATGATCGGTCAGAATAGTCTCATCGGCCACCAGAGCGGAATAGTCCCAAACCTGATTTGGGCCTTCACTTGGAAGCGCCAACGAAGTAGGCGTAATAGCATCAATGAGACTATCCGTATAAGTTGAAAGTCTCAAATAATTACTCTCATCGATGGTCACTTGTGCCAGACCACTTACCCCAAGCGTCATGGTTAAAAAGAAAGAACAAAGGTGTAAAATTGTTTTTTTCATCGTTATTATTTTTTGTTGACACAAAGGTGAGCCAAAAGACAAGGGTATGGTTATCAAAAAAGAGCGCAATCTTTTCAAATTTTAACGATGGCTATCAAAAACCGAACATCTCTTGTAAAAAATCGAACATTTACGCGTTTTTTGTAGATGCTCTTACAAAAAGGATCCAGGTGTCTGCCCGTATTTGTCACCAAAACACTTGACAAAATAGGCCGTACTGCTAAATCCTGTTGCAAAGGCAATCTCCGTGACGTTACCAGCTCGTTGTTGAAGCATTTGGTAGGCTTTCTGCAAACGGAAGGATCGAATAAACTTATTGGCGGATTCGTCAGTCAGGGCTTTTAGCTTTCGATTGAGGTGTACCCGACTCATGCCCATTTCCTCTGCCAATATTTCCACACTAAATTGTTCATTGGCAAGGTGAGCCTCCAAGATGGAGCCTATTTTTTCCAAAAATGCTTTGTCTACTGCATTTGTCCCCAGGGTTTGGGGTTCGAAAGCGGTGGAATCCGAATATCGTTTGTGCAATTGTTGTCTCAATTCGATGAGGTTGCGCACCCTGATTTCCAGTTCTTTGGTGTCAAAGGGTTTGACCAGGTAATCATCGGCACCAATTTCCAGGCCTTTCATTTTTTCTTCCTGAGCTGCTTTGGCCGTTAACAAAATCACTGGTATATGGCTGGTCCGCTGGTCTGTTTTCAAGGTTTGGCAAACTTCATAACCATCTTTTTTCGGCATCATCACGTCACTAATCACTAGGTCAGGAATGTGCTCCAGAGCCATATCAATGCCATGCTGACCGTTGATCGCTTCCATAATTTTAAATGTAGATGCAAGGTGGTGTTTGATATAAGCCCTCACGTCTGCATTATCTTCAATAATCAGTACCAGGGGGAGGTCATTGTATAGCTCCTCATCATGGGCGTTGGAGTCAAGGGTGATGGCGGATTGCTCAGGAATAAGCTCATCGGGTAAATAGGATTCTATTTCCTGAATTGGTGCCGCTGGTCCAATTTCATTTTCCTTAAGGTGTGTTGTCCCCTTCGGTAAGTGGATAATAAATGTAGTACCAATGCCCACCTTACTTTCAACACTTATGCTTCCGGAGTGCAAGTGGATCAATTCTCTTACAAGGGCCAAACCGATACCGGTGCCTTCCTGTTCGCGGGTTTCAGAACTATCGACCTGGAAGAAACGATTAAAAATATGCGGTAAGCGCTCGGCGGGAATGCCCACCCCATTATCCCGGATGATTATTTCTACAAATTTATCCTGCTCGGTGACCATAACGGCAACCTCCCCTTGTTCTGGTGTAAACTTGAACGCATTTGATAAAAGGTTGTAAAAGATTTTTTCCACCTTATCCTGATTTATATACAGGAAGATTTCTTTTTTCTGGCTGACAAAATGAAGGCGAATATTTTTTCTGGCAGCCAAAGATTCAAAAGACATCACGATGCCTTTCAGCAATAGAGCAAAATTTTTCTCCTCAACCTTCAGTTGCATTTTTCCAGCTTCCAATTTAGACAAATCGAGAAGCTGATTAATGAGTTGCAGTAAGCGCCCTGCATTGCGATGGGCCAATTTTAGCAGTTTTTGATCTTCAGGGTCATGCTCCTTTTCCATGACCTGGGAGAGGGGCCCCATTACTAAGGTCAGTGGCGTGCGAAATTCGTGAGAGATATTGGCAAAAAAGCGGGATTTTAGCTTGTCGAGTTCTTTAAATTTTTGCTTTTCTCCCTGGATGGTATTGATTTTATCAAACAATCCATAAAACAGCATACCAGAAAAAAGGACCACGCCCACTTGTATGCCATATTTTGTCAAGCCCGTCACGGGGATTATCCCAGACACTCCCAAAATAAATAAAAGGGAACCTATAAACAAGAGGGCAATGGAAGTCAACAAAATGCCGCCCGCTTTATCTCTTTTCCTGAGCAAGAGAAATATGGGAATCATCGTTATCACCACCCAGGGAATCAGGAGAAAATTAATGGTTTTTGATATCCAAACTTCATCGTTAGAAAAAAACCAGGCCAGGTGAGCAAATACGGCAACAAAAACAGAATAAAATAAATATCCTTTGAAATACAGAGGAAAGCGCTCTAATAATCGAATATACTTACTTAGAAATAAAAAGAAGGAAATCACAATGCCGGAGATGAACAATCGCTGCAGGAAAAGATAAGCATTGGGGTAATTATAGGTAAATAAAACATCAACAATACCATAAGCCAATAGAAAATATAAGCTAAAAAAAAGCATCAGGAATGCATAATAAATAAACACTCGCTCTCTAAACATCCCGTACATAAAAAGACTCACCAGACAAAACAATAGCAGAATGCCGGCATAAAAACTTTGCCATGCGTATTTTTCGACTAAATAATGGATTAATGCCTGACCGGGTTTAATAAATAATTCGACTAGATGGCTCTGCTTAATCGGGACTGCAAAGTGTATTTTGAAGTAGTAAATTTTTTGCTCTCCAACCTCCAGATTATAAGGGATATAATTTTGCGCTGCCGGCAGGCTTTTGTGTTTTGGTTTTAGGGATGATCCAGTAAATTGCTCCTCAATAACCCGACCATTTTCCACAGTATACACCCAAAGGGAATCCGCATTGGTGCAAAAATGAAAATAGTCATACCTCACTTGAGCGCCCGCATTAAATAATTGTATTCTCGACCAAACGGTGATAGGTCCTTTCGTTTCTTTTTCCTGGTCAGGCCGGGTAAATTGCCCCGCGGACAACTGGAGAACTTCTTCAATGTTATAGACGCTTTCCTGGTCCAAAAATAGTTCCATGGAATCACTCAGGGTGAGGTTCCATTCAAGGTCATCCGTAAAAGTATGAGAAAAAATAGTATCCGATGCAGAAGCTCTATACAGGGAATTAGTTAGTAAAAACAAGAGGAATAAAAACCGCATTATGTGGCATTTTAACATTAAAACAAGAAGATTCAACAATGTAGCGATAAACTACTTGACGGCGACCTAAACAATGCTTAAATCTCCAGAGTACGTTTATTCTATATTGAGGTCATCATTTGGCTACGAGTTTGGAGGCCAACCTTTCTTGAGCCATAGAATACCCATTCATCCAACAGGCAGTATTGGACACCAAATATTGCAGGTTTCTTTGGATAGCTAATAATGGCTTGAGCCAAATAAATTGGCCCCTTACAAAGTTACCGCACCACCCACTCATCTGCAAAAATCCACGATGGTAAACCCGCTCCATGATGCCAATCCGGTGGGGTAAGTAGATTTTTTGCTTCTACTTTCAGATACCTCGCCTTGACAGGATCAAAAGAAAGGTCGAAATATTCAATATCATTGATCTTGCTACCTTCCAAGAGCGGTTTAGGATTTTTGATGGTTCCTAAATGACGGAATTGTTTGTTTTTCCCAGCATAAGAATAGGTCACCTCGGCAGGTAAAAAGACCAAGTGATTGACCACTTGCAGAAAGGCCATACCTGTAAAGGATATTTCCTGTTCGCTACCCAGGTCCAGCTCTGCTTCCAGGTGATTGCCTTCAAAACCTAGCCAGTTGGCATAAAAACTCGCGCCACCGAAGGCTCCGTCCGTTAGGGTTTGTGGGTCTTCGTTGGCATATTTTTTGGGTTTGGTCAGTAGCGTGATGGTCGCACCTTGAGCGATATTGGATTGGGTGGCTCTTGTTATAGTTGTCTGCCAGCCAGCCAGGTATTCTTCTACCGTGTACCCCATTTCATTCATCAGAGTGATGTTGTTTTGCTGGCAAGTGGATTTGAACCGATCAAGAGCAGCTTGGAAAGAGGGATTCAATTGTCCATTTTCTGCAAGAAGGGTAAATGCCGGAGCTATATTTTTGCGACAAGCTTCCAGGGTGGCATAATCCAGTCCGATTCTGGCCCTTCTGACCCGGTTTAACAACATTAGATCACCAGCCAAGGCAGTTTCGGCTTTGTTAAAATAGTCGTGGTATTCTTCTAACTTTTCCGCACTCAAAAAGCTGTTGAAAGCCTGAGAAGGGTCACCGTAGAGGAAGAGAAAATAGTCAGGGTCAGCCGCTATAGCATCATGTATAGATTGTACATAAGCGCCAATAGGTTCAGCGGCAGAACCGTAATAATGCACGCTGAAATCCGTGATCACCGAATCGACATTCAGATCCGGGTTCCACAAGAGTTTTGCCATCAAATAAACGCGTAGATCATAAAGGTCACTAGGGTGATTGCTATGTTGTTCAAATACCCATTTAGCCCCCTGATCACGGAAAAACTGGATATTGGGTTGCAGCGTACGAAGGTTGGGGAAAGGAGCCAGGAAATTGGTAAACTGGGTGGTATAATCCCAGATACGAAGGGTAGCATCCTGTTGATTCCAGCCTTTCATATCTTCGGCGAAGGGCTGACATTTATCTTCGATGGAGCCACTGCGGTCACACTCAATGGAACAGAGGGTAATTAGCACGTTGTTGGCGGGTTTTACCTCGCCGGGTTTTCGGGTGTATTGATAGGCCAAAGTGGAGATGAATTTATCCGGAAATTTGGCGGCCACCTGATTGACAAAATTGATCATGGTTCCTGTTGGACCACCGTATTCTTGATCTGATTTGGTGCAAGTGGGGCAGGTACAATACTGGGTGTTATCATCTGAACTGACGGAGACAACGCGAGCCTCGGGATGGCGATTAAAATGCGCCTGTACGGAATCCACCACAATGCCCAAAACATCGGCATTGGTCAGGCACAATTGCGTGGAGATTCTACGGCCGTTGCGTAAAGCGTAGTATTCAGGATGGTCCTTTAAGAAATGCTCGCGTGGCATAAACCGGTGGAAGGTATGCACCCGGGCATTCGGAGCATAATAGGGAAAGGCGGAGGTCGTTACTTTGAGTTTGCGGGCAAAAATGGGATTATCATAGACTACACGGGCATGCACTGTGCGGGTTGCAATGGGCGGGGAATAAGTATAAGCCAAATCCTTCGGCAATTGAATTTCCATCAGTTGAGGAATAAAATCCGTCTCTGCATCCAGCCAGCGGTAGCCCAGCTCACGTTCCAAAAAGTCATAAATAGCATAGTACAAATGAGTGCTATCGCTACCCTCGATAAGCAGCCCCTCCTCCTGCATTTCATATTTCACCGTCCCTGGTTTGAGGGGATCGACAGCCTTTGCTTCTTCTGATATCTTGAGTTGGATATAGTTCGAAACATCGGGAGTTTCTTCTACGATGGTAAGGTCTCCATCAATGGCTTGACTTAATAGGTCAACGAGTTCAATGGCCGGGCCTTTGGCTGCTGCATTGTCGATCAAAATATAGATCGGGTGCTTTTGGTCGGCAT
Source organism: Saprospiraceae bacterium (assembly GCA_021604865.1). Lineage (GTDB taxonomy): Bacteria > Bacteroidota > Bacteroidia > Chitinophagales > Saprospiraceae > BQJU01. The sequence goes on from BQJU01000008.1 coordinate 77,320, forward strand.
TGTAGAGTTGGTTATTGGATGATTGCTTACAGGCCATTAAGCCAAGGAGTAGAAGGAAAAGGTATTTGTGCATTTTTGAGGGGAAGATAGAAGGAAATTTTAGTCTTTAAAACTACTTTCAAATTCTTCAGGAGAAAATATTTTCAATGGAGGAAAATTATAGTTATGAAATGGTCGTAGATGTTTATCGTTAGATACAATAAAGGAGGCATTTGCAGCAATCAAATTTATTATCATCTGGATCTTGCACTATTAGATTCCAAGAGTAGAAAATTTCTGTGTGATAAACAAAAGGATAAACAACGAGAAATTAATAACATTCTCTGCAATCTCTGGTGTAGTCTTTCTACATAAAATCTCTTGATACTCTATCAAAATCTCATTAGAAATGCAAAGAGTAAAACGACCATCGATAATCCCATTAAAAGTCCAACGATAAGGCGAGGCTTTACCTATACAGGCGATAAAGACATTAGTATCAAGAACGATCTTCATGCCTGTCGTGCTCGTTGGCCCATTTAATCATGTCCTTTTCAGTCAACCCTTTTTCAGCCATAAATTCGTCCATTAAAGCAGTAGCTTTGTCTGCAAAATAGTGACCCAATAGCAATTTGATTTCTAGCAATTGCTCATCAGGAACATCATTAGCATAAAGTTTAAGTAGTTCTAATTGAACATTGCTCATTGGTTTAGCAGCTTGCATGATCTCTATAGTTTTTTTTCAAATTCACACAAGTCGTTTCAAACTAACAACCAATAGGCATAGATAATAGTTTCACTCCACCGGCACCAACCAAAACGAATACCCATACGCCCCCACCGGCAAAGTATACTGCTCATGCACCATTCTGCCCCAGGAAGTATCACCACCCAGACCCATTTGTTTGAAGTCGATATTCCAGGTGATAAAATTGCGGCGCAGCAGATCTGCACCATGTTTGGAAGTAACGGGTACCAGGCCGGAAGCAGAGGCGGATCCTTTTTCACCGGCTACAAAATCCAGGTCGGTCATATCCAGCTGCCAGGCGCTCATAGAGAGGGGCTCGGAGGCGGTAATGGCCATCAGACCCAGACCTTGTTCATTGCGGAGTGACATCCAGCGAACTCCGGTTTTATTGCCCGTTTCCTGTGGGCGGGGATAGGTGTGTAGCTGATCCCAGACGGTTCCTTTCCAAAGAGCTATTTCGCCGGAGGATTGTCGATCCCAATAGGTTTCGTGGGGGCCTTTGCCATACCATTGCATAAATTGAAATTCGGCGGGCATTTTAAATTGCAACCCGACGCGAGGAAGGTTCGGCAAGTCGGTTTGGGTAGTGGTGAAGTGATAGTCCAACTTTATGGAACCATCGGCCTGAACGGTGTATTTGATATTGACCTTGGCATCCTTGGTTTCCGGTAATGTATAATTCACTTCAAAGGTTATGGTTTTAGCATCCTGGACAATGGGCTCTGTCAACGTAGCGCTAGATTTCTGTCCTGCTTCTTTCCAGATCGCTGCCCATTTGTGCATACCATTTCCGAGATCATTATCCGTTGGGGAGCGCCATAAATTTGGCTTGGGAGAAGCTAATAACAATGGGGTGTTATTAAAATTGTATTCCAACAACTCACCGGTTTGTTTGTTAATTTTTAAATAAAAATTCTGGCCGGTTATTATTATACCATTATCAACAGTTTCCATCTTCAAATCAGAATAACTGGTTAGTGATTTTGGCGGAGTCTCCTGATCTGTAAAGGCGATTTTAAATTGTTCCCAAGCTACTTCATGTCCGATTGGCAACAGCGAAAATTCCCGATTGGTGAGGGCGCTTATTTTTAAAAAATATTCTTTGCCGTTGCTAAACTGTATGTCACCTAAATCAATTTCAAAGGTCTTTTTTTGCTGGGGCAATACCTCTATTGTCCCCAGGCTTCCTTTTTTTATTTCAATACCATCCTCCCGTAATGACCAATTAACATTCAAGTCACCCAGGTCTTTAAAGAAATGCTTATTAAAAATTTCAAATTGCCTTTCCTCCAGGTCTACCACTCGAAATTTGACCGGCGCATAGACTTTTTTCACTTCATACAAATGAGGATGTGGCTCACGAAAAGCATTGACCAGACCATTGTTTAAAAAATTGCCATCAGTTGGCAAATCGGGGTGAAAGTCGTGGCCGTAGGCAAAATATTTGATGCCCTTTTCATTGGTATATTCCAACGATTGGTCTACCCAATCCCAGATAAACCCACCTTGTAGCGCCGGATAAGCTTCGATGGCATCCCAGTAGTCTTGCAAATTGCCGACACTATTCCCCATGGCATGGCAATATTCGATCATTATGGCCGGCCGTTCGGGTTTCGTTTTGGCGTAAGCCACCAGTTTTTCAATAGGTGGATACATAGGGCAAAAAATATCGGTATACTGCTTCGTCTCCGCCGGTTCATACTGCACGGGATGGGTACCATCATTGTCTTTGAGCCATTGGTAGGTTGTCTCAAAAATTTTTCCATGGCCAGCTTCATTACCTAGTGACCAGATGATGATGGACGGATGATTTTTGTCGCGATGAAACATCCTTTGCGTGCGATCAAGGTGGGCAGGCAGCCAACTCATTTCATTACCGATTTGGGTATCTTCTGAATTGGCTAGTGGATGGCTTTCAATATTCGCTTCGTCTATTACGTATAGACCGTATTTGTCGCAGAGATCATACCAATCCGGGTGATTGGGGTAATGGGAACTTCTGACCGCGTTGATGTTGTGTTGTTTCATCAACTGGATGTCTTTTATCATCAATGTTTTATCAATGACATGACCGGTGAGCGGGTGGGTTTCATGCCGGTCAACGCCCCGGATATAGATGGCCTGACCGTTGACCAGAAGTTGTCCGCCCTTAATTTCTACCGTACGGAAACCAAGCTCATCATTGATGACTTCCAATAACTCCTTGGTAGCAGCATCTCTCAATTTGATCTCCAGATAATACAGATTTGGCGTTTCAGCTGTCCACTTTTTGGGGTTTTCAAGATCACCATTGAATGATAAATCCTCCTGCTTTCCAGCTGCTATGTTTATCGCCTTTTGTTCAGAAAAAATGGATTTATAAGCATTTTGAATGTCGTATAAATTCATTTCTACTTCGACCTGTGATACATTTGCAACAGCATAATTATTGATATTCAAACGGACATCAATACGCCCATTTTGGTATTGATCATCGAGTCCTGTTTTGGCAAAAAAATCCCGGACATGGGTTTTAGGAGTCGCATACAAATAAACCTCCCGCTCAATGCCCGACAAGCGCAGCATATCCTGGCTCTCTATATAACTGGCATCACTCCAGCGGTAAATCTGGATGGCCAGGGTATTTTCGCCGGCTTTGATATATTTTGAAATATTAAATTCTGCCGGTGTTTTTGAGCCTTGAGAAAAACCCACCACTTCGCCATTTATCCATACATACAAGGCAGACTTCACCGCTCCAAAATAAATAAACACCTCCCGTTCGGTCCAGTCTTCCGGAATGGTAAAGCTCCGCCGATAGGAACCGATGGGATTGTAATCTTGTGGGACATTGGGCCAGCTAGTCGTAAACGGATATTTTTCATCCAAATAAATGGGATAATCATAACCATGTACCTCCCAATTGGCAGGAACGGGAAAATACGTCCACTTGCTATCGTCATAATTTGTTTCATAAAAACCAACTGGTGCATCAGCAGGTTTTTGCACCCAGTTGAATTTCCAAAAGCCATTGAGTGACTGGTACCAGTTAGAGCATTCTTTTTCACTACGCAGGGCTGTTTGTTCATTTTCAAAAGGAAAAAGGTGAGCGTGCGGGGCTTCTTTATTTACGGCGAAGATTTCATGATTTTCGTGGTATTGCTGGGCGGTGGTTAATGTGCCAGCAAATATGGTTATAAATAGGAGAAGAAGGTTTTTCATGCGATTTTTTTTGATGTTGACGGAACGCCCCTAGCCCCTCTTGGAAGAGAGGGATTGGTGCTTCGGGTATGTTATTTTTTTGGAAGAGGTTTTTGTGTGTTTTTTTGGGGCAATTAAAATTGGTGGTTACGTGGGTGTCAAGAAATCCTCGCCTAGTACTTTTTCTAGATTTTCCAGGAAGAAGTCGGCATTTTTTTGGCTAAAACACATTGGTGGTTTGATTTTCAGGACGTTGTGATAAGGGCCATCGGTGCTCATCAGGATGCCACGCTCACGCATGCGATTGGCGAGATAGGTGGCTTCTTCAGCAGCGGGATGCAAAGTTTCCTGATTTTTCACCAATTCAAAACCCAAAAACAAACCATGTCCCCGCACATCACCGATGAGGGGGAAGCGCTTTTGTAATTCTTTTAAGCCTTTCGTTAGATAAGCACCTACTTCGTAGGCATGAGCTTGTAAACCTTCCTCCTGCACTATTTTTAATACCTCCCGACCGATGGCACAAGAGACCGGATTTCCACCAAAGGTGTTGAAATATTCCATGCCATTGGCGAAAGCCTCCGCCACTTTTTTGGTTGTCACTACGGCGGCAAGCGGATGTCCATTACCGATAGGTTTACCCAGCGTCACGATGTCGGGCAGGACACCTTGCAATTCAAAACCCCAAAATTTATCACCGACCCGACCAAAACCGACCTGCACCTCATCGGCAATACATAATCCACCGGCTGATCGTACATGATGGTATGCTTCTTTCAGGTAGCCTTCCGGCAAAACGATTTGTCCGCCGCAACTAAGGATGCTTTCGCAAATAAATCCGCCGACATTCCGACCCTGATTCTGAATTTTCCCTATAGCTTGTTGCACATGAGTGGCGTATTTTTTGCCGGCCTCCGATGTGTTGCGGTAAAGGCCGCGATAGGTGTCAGGAATGGGTACAATATGGGTGTGCGGCGGCGCGCCCTTGCCTCCTTTGCCATCAAATTTATAACTGCTGATGGCAATACATCCACTTGTATTGCCGTGATACCCTACTTCAACCGCCACCATGTCTTTTTGTCCTGTAGCCGCCTCTACCATACGCATGGCCAGCTCATTGGCTTCACTGCCTGAATTGACAAAATGAACTACCGACAATTCGGGCGGAAAAGTAGCCAATAACTCTTCAGCAAAACCGACAATATTATCGTGCAGATAACGGGTGTTGGTATTGAGAACTGCCATTTGACGTTGAGCCGCGCGAACCACCCGGGGATGCTGATGCCCGACATGTGGTACATTATTGACCGTATCGAGGTAGCGGCGGGCGGTGGTATCATATAGATACTGCTTAAAACCCCGCACGATATGTAGTGGCTTTGCGTAAGAGATACTCAAGCTTTTACCCAGGCTTTGGTGGCGCGTAGCCAATATTTCTTCCACTGTTTTTTCGCCCGATGGTGCCAAAACTCTCGGAAAAAGAGGAGCAGGGTCAGGGCAAATGCTCAGCCAGGTCGCTCTTTCATTCGGGAATGCTACTCCTGGAAAATCACCAGTATTCCCCAGCATATCCAGCATGAGTTGAAAATGCAGATGTGGGGGCCAATTGCCATTCTCCGGTGCCGGTCCTATAGTCGCAATAAGTTGACCTTTTTTCACGGCCATTCCCGGCGTTATGCCCTGTAAAGACTGGATACTCAGGTGTCCGTATAGGCTAAAAAAGGTCAACTTTTTTGATACCTCGTGTTTAACGATGATGGTAGGACCGTAGTCGCGCTCGCCGGCATTATTTTGTACGCTGTACACCACTCCCTCCCAGGGTGCACAGACAGGTGTTCCCGCAGCATCCCACACATCCATGCCCAGGTGTACGGTCCGCCATTGCGCGCCGGAATTACCTTCTACCAGGTAAGCATCAGTGGTGTAAATGGGCCGTACCTCGCCATATCCGCCAATGCCAATATCCGCGCCATGGTCTTCTAATAACCGGTCGACCGTCTTTTGAAAGGGCTCGATGCTTTCAAAGTTTTCATTGTTGCCCAAATCCAGGCTGCCAACACTCAGGTCAAAGGGCATGACCGTTTTTTTATCAAAATTGATTATTGGGGCCAATTGCTCCCTATGTTCCCGTACCCAATCCACGAATAGCGGTTTAGACGGGCAGGGCTCCAATCCGCAAGTATGGCGAAAGCTAAAATGTGCAAAAGCGGGTGAAACATTCCGCAATTTTTTCAATAAATCCCAGGCAGGTTTTTCGCTGATGAGCAGGTATTCGTTGTCCGGTTCATTGTGTTTATTCCAGGCGGCATTGGCTACTGTATTCATCAGTCGGGCACATATAAGCGGGAACAATACCGCTAACTCCTTTTCTTCTAGTGGAAAAACCTGATGATATCCCCGCACTACATGGCAGGCCGCTTGTAAAGGATCAGGCATATACATACACGCATAAGCACAGGCAATAGCCAACTCATTCACGGTCTCAGTATACAAGGCATCGCCAAAATCAATAACACCAGTAACTTGTGGGGTTTTAACATCACCATGCGTCAATAGATTATGTTCGTGGGCATCATTGTAGTTGACACTTTTGCGTAGTGCCGACAAATGAGGCAAGGCTTGTGTTTCAAATAAACGCCAAAAATAGTCTGCAACTTCCTGGGCTTCCTGCCCCTGGATATGTTGACTGTATTTTCTGGAATCCAGCGTCTCACTTGGATTCCATTTGTAAAAACGGTGAGCGGCAGGGTGGTCAAATCCGGCGAAGTGTTTCGACATTAAGCCGGCCGTTTTTCCCCAGCTTTCTAACAATTCAGGCGATCGTGGGTTAACCTCAGAAAGCATCCTGCCCGGCACCCATTTTTGCAATCTTAATACACGATTGTTTTCTATTTCAATGTATTGTTTTCCATCTGTGGACGGGACGACAGCGGGGAGGCCAAGTGGTATTTCCGAAGCCGCCAGGTGGTTCATTATGTCAGCTTGAAATACTATGGCTTGTATATCAGCATTTGGGCGACTGACTTTTAGGGTGTATTCTTTTCCATCATCACTTTTTAAATAGAAATTGAAATCCACCTCACCCATTAACTTTTTCGCCTTTCCGTTGATGCCGTAATGGGTTCTGGCAAAAGTTTCCGCCTCGGCTATTGAGATTTCTATATCTGAATAATTCATTTTTTTCAGGTGTACTTGATTTACAAACTTAGTGGTTTATTCTTTAGTCGTAGCCTTCTTCGAAGGCCGAAGCCTATGGCAAAGAGCTTCCTGCGAATGCCTTCATTCCCCCATCAACAACAGCAAAAGATGCGCCGCCGACCAACTAAAATGGTTAGACTCCAGGCCTTCACCAGTCAGTGGATGATAATTTTCCCGAATCGGCGCATCATCATTTTTCAAACCTTGCAAACGGTCAAAAAGATGATTAGAAAAACGTAATGCATCTTCATCAAATCCGTAATTTTTCAAGCCCTTTATCGCAAAATAGGCTTGATCAAGCCAGACGGGGCCGCGCCAATAGCCACCATCGGGTTGGAATTTCGGATGATCAGCAGCCAGGGTAGGGAAGGGTATATAGGTAGCAAATTTGGTGGTATCAGTCATCGTTTCCCTGATTCTTTCCGCTTGTTCCTGTGTGGCGGCACCTGCCCATAATGGGATCCACCCTTCTGCTCCAAAAACCTTAAACTGTTCTTTATCATCCAGGTCAATATCGTAAAACCAGCCCGTTTCCTCATCATAAAAAATCGTTTGGATCTGAGTTTTCAAGATAGCCGCCTCCTGTTTGTATTTTCCGCATTTTTCGGTCTCTCCAAGTGCTTCTGCTATTTTCGCCAGGTATTGTTTTTCCGCAAAAAGGTAGGCATTTAAATCTACACTTTCCCGATTCATAGAGGCGCTAAATGCATTATTTTGTACGATACTGGTTTCATCAAATCGAACGGCATTATCCATACCACTTTCCCATTTTGCCGCGATCAATGAGCCATCAGTAGAGCCGTATTCACATAGCCCATTTTGGTCATGATCGCGGAAGTCATACCACCATTGATGGTATTTTTCTGCTTTGGGAAAAAGGACCCGCAGGAAATCTTTATCGCTGGATTCTTTATAAACTTCCCAAATCGCCCAAGCCGAAAGAGGCGGTTTGCTATCCCGCCAATTGTGGTTTTCTATCGTATTGTCGCGGTACACACAGTCGGCTATCATGCCCAATGAATCCTGAAAATCGTACATGGCGAGAATCTGATCCTGTGCCAGGTCTGTATCAAAATGCGCTACCGCCACTGCATGTTTCCAGCTATCCCAGGACCAAAAACCATTAAACCATTCGTAATTATAACTAGGAAAGAGGCCTTGGTATTTTAAAAAACCGGCAGGGCTCCGCCAGTTATTGTTGAGTGTTTCCAGGCATTTGATCGCCATTTTTTGATGAGCCTCGGTATTGAAATTTTCATCCAACGCATTGATCACTTTGGCAACTTGCGCATTCCAACGGTCCAGGTTTTGGGCAAAATAGACGTCGGGATCGTCAAAAGCTTTTTGCAGAATGGCTTCTTCCTGCTGTCTTTCCTGTTCAGAAAAACAAAAGGTGTGGGTGAGGTAGGTGGTCCAGATTTCGTGGGGTTTCAGGCTTTTATCATTGAGCTTGATCTCGTAATTTGTATCGGTGGATTGGTAAACAGGATGATCCCTCTCATTAACAAGGATCAATGCAATGTTTCCATTTTTGGTAAAGGCGATGTTGAGTGCATTATCGGTACTGGAAAATTGAACGCTATCCAGAAAGGTTTGACCACTCCACTGAATGCCCAGATTCACTTCATCCTTTTCTTTCCTGTTTTGAATGCTGACTTTCGTCAAAGCTGTACGATCACTGATAAAAATTAATTCCGTTTGTACCAGAAGTGGTGGATCATTAAATTTGTATTGTTGTTTTAGTTGGTTAGGGAAAGCATTATTTTCAATAATTTCCGCTTGTTTCCAATCAATTGGTTTACCGGTTTCCTGATGGATAATATCCAGTTTTGACAAAGATTCACTCATCCAAACGCCATTGTCCTGGGTCATTAAAAAAGGCCCGATGAAGCTCCCCAGAAATCCACGCTCTTCTTTTGGTAAAGCATAACCGTGCCAGGCCCCGAGGTCGGAAAACATAAACACGGAGCGATCGGTCGGATTTTCGGGAAGTCCTTTGTAATTTAAAATATTTGGGAAGTCAAAAACGGAAATTTCCGAAGCAGAAGACAAAGGTGCGGGTTCTTTACATTGCAAAACCAAACATGAGAGCGTTATTATTGTAAGTATTTTAATCCGTGATTTGTTCATCGTATTAAATCTCATTTTTCGCTGTACAAATTAGTTGTAGTTGGTCATTATTTTTGGCCACCAAAATGCCTTGACCACCTTTTCCTGCCAGTTTTATGGGTTCCATTTTTTTTACATCCCCCTCTAACAACAATCCACTTTTAAACGCAGGTATTGCCTTGAAAGTCATTTGCCCATTTCCCTGCAAATACAACCCTACGCTTGCATCATTTCGAGGAGTTTCTATTTCTGATTGATATAGGTTGCCGGCAAATAAAACATCCAAAATTCCATCCTGGTCAAAGTCTTCGGCTATGCTTCCATTGATTGAGGAGAGCTGTGCCTCATTGGGTAATCTAATGACTTTAAATTGCTCATTGGCCAGGTTCTCCAAAATTACAGAAGCAAAAGTGGACACCTGTAAATGTAGCGATTCTTTCAGCTTGTCCGCTCCATAAACCTGGTCCAGTTTTGCGGATCCAAATTCGTGGTAAGTCGGAAATTTCTCTTTCAAAAAAGGCATTTGGGTAGACGAGCACTCCCGGCCACGTAACGGATAAAGACTGCCGCTATTGTAATATCCTAAAACAATATCCTGACTGCCATTGCCATCAAAGTCATTACTAAATACTTCAAAGGGTTCTTCCCTGGAGGCCTTGTATTTATAATTCAACCCAAGGTTGCCCACCACATAATCCATATCACCATCGCCATCAAGATCAGCGGGTGTGATACTCGACCACCAGCCGTTCATGGGGCCTTCATTTTGATTCATTAATACCTCTTCTCGCTTAAATTTACCATTTTCATTTTTGAAAAAAAGAATGGGCATCCACTCCCCTACCACAATTAAATCCGTTTGCTGGTCTCCATTAAAATCCGTCCAAACCGCATCGGTGACCATGCCAGGCTTAGTCAATTCGGAAACGACTTCTTTTGTCACATCCTTAAACATGCCACCATCATTTTGCAATAAATAACTCTGTGCAGGGAAGGCATATTTTCCAGGTACCAGCCGACCACCAACAAATAAATCTACATCGCCATCAAGATCGTAGTCAAAGGGTTTGACACAAGCACCACTCGTCAACATTTTGGGTAGCAGGCGTTCGTTTTTGATAAACTGCTTTTGCCCATCATTCAAATAAATACGATCCTGCAAAAAAGGGCTATCTGCATCAAATTCATTGCCCCCACTGACGACGTATAAATCCAGATCACCGTCATTATCGGCATCAAAAAATGTAGCCGCTACATCCTCATATTCTTTTTCTTTCTGCCATATCGAAAAGCTTGAAGGAATAAAAGCTCCATTTTTTTGCTGAAAATACAATTCCCCACCATGACCTTTTGCTCCGCCGACAAAAAAGTCTTGTAAACCATCTCCATTGACATCTCCAACAGCCAACGCGGGCCCGAATTGGGACATCTTATGAGGCAATAAACTTTCTTTTTTAAAATCATCGTATTCATTTTCGATATGCCGATGATAAAGGCCGACATCAGCCGTCACCTCTCGAAATAGGCCGCCAGGTATCCATCCACTTTCAGCAGGAGAAGCGCTTATTGCCTGTTCATATTTTAATTTAAGTCTTTGATTCGCCTTGATATTGTTTAGTTTTTCTTGTTTGCCATCAGGCCAGACAATCGCGATTTCATCGATAACTTCGGCATTACCCAATCCAAAATGGAGGACTGTTGAAACAGCAGATTGATATCCTCTTGTTGGATAATTTTCGAGTACCTGGATCTGATTGTCAACCTTAATTTTCACAAATGCTCCAATCCCAAATGGATTTTTTGATGGCCCTTCTAATGCTAATTGTAAATGGTTTTGAGTGGTATTGTTTTTAAAAATAAAAGCTTCCTCATCTATATTATTAACCACTAAGTCAAGATCGCCATCCGCATCCAGGTCGGCATAAACGGCACCATTGGAAAAGGAGGCAGTCGTAATGCCCCATGCTTCGGTTTTTTTTGAAAAGGTAAGGTCGCCGTTATTTTTAAAAAAGTAATTTTTGGTCTTACGCTGGGGTGTTTTTTCAACCAGCTCTTCCATGACCACCGTTATTTTTTCTCCACGGGTTTTAGCGTCTTTAAGTCGCTGTAATTTATATTTCCGAAAATCATTATTCCGGAAATCTCTTTTCAGGCCATTGCTAACAAATAAGTCTTTCAATCCGTCATTATCAAAATCGGCAAATAAAGGAGCCCAACTCCAGTCGGTATTCGATATACCGGCGAGTTGGGCTATCTCACTAAATTTATGATTGCCATTGTTGAGTTGTAAGGCGTTGTACATGTATTGATAATGAAAGCCATGTTGCACTGCATGGTTAAAAGCAGCCGGATTCATACCGCTCATCGCTGTTTTGATGCCATAATTATCTTCTGCTACCATGTCCAATGAGATAATATCCAGCCAGCCATCATTATTAAAATCAGCGATATCTGTCCCCATTGAAAAGTTGGAAGTATGTTTGATTGCTGTTTTCAGACTTTCGGTAAAGGTGCCATCGCCATTATTTAAATACAGGTAATCCTGTTCGATATAATCATTGCCTACATAAATGTCCGGCCAGCCATCTTGATTTAGATCGCCAACGGAAATGCCCAACCCAAACCCCAGGGGGTTGCTGATGATGCCCGCCTGTTTGGTAATATCGGTAAAACTTCCATTTTCATTACGGAATAATTTATCTCCTGCAAATTCATCATATTGCAATTTGAATTTTTCGGGATGATTGGTATTGATGGGGGTCGTATTGTGGTTTAATAAAAATAAGTCGAGGTCGCCATCACGGTCAAAATCGAAAAAGGCCGCCTGGGTACTGTAGCCCGGAAAGTTTAGGCCATATTGTGCTGCTACTTCCGTAAATGTGCCATTTTTATTATTGAGATACAATTCGTTTTCCCGGTCTTTTGTTTTGCCTTTACCCGACTTACAAACATAGATATCCAGCCAGCCATCCGCATTGATATCTACCATTGTCACCCCCGTTGACCAACCAAACGAGCCTTTGATGCCCGCCTCTTGAGTGATGTCTTCAAATTGAAAATTGCCCTTATTTTTATAGAGTTTATTTTCTTTCAGGTTGGCAACAAAATACAGATCAGGAAGGCCATCATTGTCAATATCACCGACTGCAACGCCTCCGCCATTGTAAAAATATTCATACACCATGCTATTCATCGTGCTGCTTTCCGGAATGTCGTTGCGAAAAGCGACACCGGTGACAGTAGCAGGCAATTGAGTAAATAAGGTCTCTTGGCTCTCCTGATCGCTTTGTGTTTGTTTTAAGGAGGTACCGCTTTTCTGGCATCCACTCAACACTAAGAATAGGAGAATCACAACGGTTATAGATGGAGCAGTGGGTTGATGCACTTTTGGTAATTAAATTAGGTGAAAAAAAAGCACCTAACCAATCCTTAATTGATTAGGCGCGTAAAAATGTATGAAACTTAATTTTTCCCAAGATCGAGTATCCTTTCAAAAAGGGAGGATCGGGAGACAGGGTGTTGCATTTCTCCTTTTCCGTATCTCCCCAGCCCTTTTACCAACCAAGGTTTTGCTCCAGATTATCGTTAATATCCAATTCCTGAAGTGGAATCGGGAAAATGATGTGTTTATCCTGGAAATTATCAACAAAGGGAATATTGTGGTTTTGAAAAGTCGTTTTTATCGATTCTCTAGCCGTACTTCCTCTTTCCCAACGATACAAATCAAACCAGCGGATGCCGAATTCCATCGCCAATTCTACCGGGCGCTCGTGGTGGCGTATTTGATTGCGTAGTTCCTCTTGTCCCATGGTGGCTAGTGGCACTGCTTTGCCCCGTTCGCGCACCTTATTGACTTCGATGATCGCCTGATCCGTTTTTCCATTTTCATTTAATGCTTCTGCATACATCAGCAATACATCGGCGTAACGGATTAGGGAAATATTGGTACCGGCATAATAGTTTTCGTCAGCATTCACTGCATATTTTTTGAAATACGCCGGGTGGTTCAGGTCTGTTGCAACATCGGGATAAGCGATCTCTCCTCCCCCATCAAGGCTGTACATATCAGATTGAGGATCATCAAAAAAGATGCTTTCATATACGCGTTCACTAGGATTGCCATTGGCATCCAGGTCTGTTTGCATTTCCTCTACCAACCATTCAGAAGGGTAAAACAATTCCCATCCTCCAAATGCATAAGGCGACACCTCAAAGTTGAAAGGGTGGCGCTCATCATTACCATTGGAGCGGTCGCCGGAAAATTGGATTTCAAATACACTTTCCAGGCCATTTTCGCCATTGCCATTAAAATTATCAGCAAAATTATCCAGCAAAGCGTAGTGATCGCTATCTACAACATCCTTTAAGGCGACTTCTGCTTCTCCCCATTTTTCCTGAAAAAGCAATGCTTTACCGAGAAGAGCTTTGGCAGCACCTTTTGTCGCCCGACCGGTCCATTGTGCTTCATGTGTTTCCAATAAAGCAGCATCCGCATCTTTCAGGTCCGCTTCAATTTGCGCCCAAATTTGTTGTGGGGTCGACTGGCTAGGGAATAAATTGGCGGGATCAGTTTCAAAAGTGGTCACCAGGGGAACATTTTCAAAACCGGTCACTAACCAGAAGTAATATAGTGCTCTCAAAAACTTTGCTTCCGCGACAATAACGTCTCTCGTTCCAGCATCTACATCATCCATTTTGGGAACCCTTTGTATAATCTGATTGGCACGGCCGATACCGGCATAACTGGCCAACCATACATTGTAAGGACCACTCTCTTCTGTAGTATTGGTGAAGTTGGTCAAGGCACGGCCATAAATTTCACTGGTATTGCCCACAATGTCATCACCACGATAACTCATGGCGATGTACAGTTCTTCAAAAAAGGCCCACTTGCTACCACTTGCACTGTGTAATGCAGCATAGGCAGCAGTTAATGCCTGTAGGGCGTGTTCCTCGGTTTGCCAAAAACTTTCCTCCGTTAAAACTTCTTTATTTTCTACTTCAATAAAGTCATCACTACAGGAAGAAAAAACGCCCAGAAATAAGATAGACAGTAAAATATAATTGATTTTTTTCATTGCTCTTTTTTTAAAAATGAAATTTGATTGGAGGTCGGGAGTCGGGGGTCAGGAGTCAGGGGTCAGGAGTCAGGAGTCAGGGGTCAGGGGTTCCGTTATTTCTGCCTCCACGATCTCTGTGTCCTACTCCTTTAAAATCCAAGATTTATACCCACCACAAAAGACTTGGTTAATGGATAAAATCCACGATCCACCCCACGCGTAAACAACCCGCTATTGGAAATGCCTGGATCAAATCCTGAATAGTCAGTAATGGTCAGTAGGTTGTATGCACTAATATAAATTCTCGCCTTGGAAATAGCCACCTTGTTGACCAATTCTGTTGGCAAAGTGTAGCCAATTTGCAGGTTGCGCAACCGCAGGTAGGAGCCATCTTCCAGAAAATAATCAGATGGACGAATATTGCTATTCGGGTCAGTGGATACATTTCTTGGTATGCTGCTGCCGGTATTGGTAGGCGACCAGGCATTGACCAGATCAGCAGAAACATTTTCTATGCGGTCGGTTCGGTAGAGCCACATTTTCATACCATTGTACATATTGTTGCCTTGGGTCCCCTGAAAAAACAAGGTCAGGTCAAAGTTTTTATAATAGGCATTAAAGGTGAGGCCATACTCCAACTTGGGCAAACCACTGTCAAAAAACACTTTGTCGTCATCATCCAGAACGCCATCGCTGTTGGTATCTACAAATTTCAGGTCGCCAGGAGCAGCATTGGGTTGAATGGCATGCGCATCCACTTCCGCCTGGCTTTGAAAAATGCCATCGGTTTGGAAAATATAGAAACGTCCGATCTCGCCACCTACTTCGGTGCGGGTGGTTGGAAAATTGACAAACTCGATATATCCTTCGGTAAAGGATTCATCCGCAAATCCCAATTTGGTGATCTTATTTTTTGAAGCACTGAGATTGGCTGTGATGTCAAACCTGAAATCGCCCTTTTTCTGGCGGTAGGTCGTCGACAATTCCCAACCTTTGTTTTCCATTTCACCGCCATTGGTCAATGGGAAAGTGGTAATGCCTGAAGTGGCTGGCACCGGCACACTCACCAGCATGTCCTCGGTTTTGGAGGTAAAATAATCGAAGGTCAGCAACCAGCGGTCATCCATAAATCCGAGGTCGACACCAAAGTTGGTCGTGGTTGTCTCTTCCCACTTGATATCCGGCGTTGGCAAGGAGGTATTGATGGCACCAACAACGATCTCCTGACGCATTTCCTGGCCAAAAGGGTAATTTAATTGTGCGCCACCTGAAGCGATTCTTGCTAGGAACAGGTGGTCGCCAATATTCTGGTTGCCTAAGGTACCATAGCTAAAGCGAGGCTTGAATTCACTGATAAAGTCTACATTGAAAAAATCTTCATGATGCAATCCCCAACCTAACGAAATGGAATAGAAGTTACCGTATTTATTATCCGCGGCAAACCGGGAAGAACCATCCCGGCGCAGGCTGGCCTGGACAAAATATTTGTTGCCATAATTATAGTTCAGGCGTCCAAAATAGGACTGTAAAGTACTCGTAGAATTAAAGCCAAAAGAAGCCTCATCGCCAATGCCGGCACTCAATGCTTCCAGGGAGTTGGAAGGCAGCTTCCGGTTGACACCACCGACCGACCGGAATTCGCTTTTCTCTCTGGAAATACCGCCCATTATGCCAATGTTGTGTTCACCAAAGGAATTTTGGTAATTCAGAACATTGTTTAGCGTCCAGGCATTCAACCGGGCTCTTGTTTCAGAAATGTACGGATCTTCCACTGTCGCCTGAGGCCCGAAGCTATAAGCTGGAAGGTGGTAATAGTTGTAGGTGTTCTCTGTATTATATCCAAATTGAAACTGGTAAGTCAGGCCCTCAAGGATTTTCAATTCTGCAGCCAGGTTGAATTGAAGATAGTCATCCTGATTTTGGTCAGTCTCCAGGGAACGCTCACCAATTGGGTTGCCGGAACCTAATCCAGGATCGGGCTCAGCAAACCCGTTGGAGGAGTTGACATCATAGATTTCTTTATGGGGAATTGCTGAAAAAGCATACAGGAATGGCGAAAAGCTCGCATTGCCACCGCCAGTAGGTTCAAAAATATTATTGGAATTATCGCGGGTATAACCAATGCCAGGGGCAATGCTCAGGCGACCGTCCAGTAATTTAAAATCGAGGTTTAAACGGGCATTATACCGGGCAAAATCCGTATTGATAACCGTTCCTGAATTTTTAAAATACCCTCCGGAGAAGAAGTAACTCATTTCCTCCGTACCTCCTGAGATGCCCAGATCGTATTTCTGCTCAAATGCATCTTTGATATAAGCATCTGCCCAATCGGTATCCGCATATTGATTATCATTGAGGGTATACTCAAGCGGATCATCGCCGCCATTTTCCCGAGCTTCTTTCATGATCTGGTTGTACTGCGCTTTATTGGCCATCTCCACATTATTAGTCAAGCTGTGAGTAGCCACATAGGTATTCAGTGATACCCTTGGTGCGCCAGTCTTTCCGCGTTTGGTTGTCACAATCACCACTCCATTAGAAGCCCTGGCACCATAAATGGTGGCAGCCGAGGCATCCCGCAAAACGTTGATGCTTTCAATATCCGCCGGGTTGATATACGATAGATCACCGGGAATCCCATCAATAACAAAGAGAGGGTTGTTGTTGCCAATGGTGCCAAGTCCACGGATGCGAATCACCGGGTTGCCCCCTGGTGCACCGGTTGCAGCAGCAACATTTACACCTGCTGCCTGGCCTTGCAGAGCAGTGGCGACATCAGCAGTTGGTATCTTTTGAATTTCATCAACATTGACCGTTGAAACCGCACCAGTGATATCACTTTTCTTTTGTTTGCCGTAACCTACCACCACTACTTCATCCAAAATAGCGACGTCGGTACGCATCACCACATTAATGGTCGACTGGCCCTTAATCTCTACTACTTGCTCTAAATACCCGGTATAAGTAAACACCAGATTTGTTGTTCCATCAGGTACTTCCAAACGGAAGGCACCATCGTAGTCGGTAGCGGTTCCGATAGCGGTATTCTCCGCGACAACATTTACACCAATCAACGGTTCGCCATCCTGATCAGTAACGATCCCGCTGATCACCTGTTCCAATAGACTATCCTCTGCTGATACAAACGAGGGGTTCAGCAGGAGCATGGTAAAAAGGAAGATTAGGGAATTGGTAATTTTTCGTTTCATAAAATTAGTGGTTTTAAGTTTACAATTAGCTGGAGTGGTGCAATCGCTTAAAGGCGATAAAATAAAAATGCATAAACCGCTCCTATCGCAATCAAACATCTTGCATCTCTTGTGAATTCATAAAATAAAAATTGGATGTTTGCTCAAATCAAAGGTAGGACCGGACTAAGCGAAAAACTGGATACTTTGCCCCTATTTGGCATCTACAACACCTCTATTTCACCTCTACATGCACAAAAAAGATAGGCGTGATCTCTCTCTGGTCGGCAATTAGACAAGCTCTAACAAATTATTTTATCAATATTAACTAGATTTGACCTTTTGCAATTAATACCCAATGCTCTCAGCGAAGTCGCACGTTTTCTTATACTTAAAAGCCTAGTTTCTCATGAAAAAAATCATCTACACTTTTCCATTTATGCTGTTGCTTTGCACTGTATTTGCACAGCAAAAACCCACCCCAATTTACCTCGACCAGGATGCTCCCGAATGGGCAATTATGCTGCATGAAGAAAATCCCAATATTTGGGAAATACAGGCTGCTTATAAAACTTATTTTGCTGAGCGGGCTTTTGTTAAAAACCGCTACACGCAATTTTATAAACGGTGGATGCATTGGGCAAGGCCCTACACACAGGCAGATGGCAGCCTCCATATTCCTTCCCCGCAAAGTGTGCTTGAAACGGAACGTTTATTACGACAAACAAGAAATGCCGAAGAGACTTCACGCGACGACATCTGGACCTTTCAGGGGCCCAAAGTTCACTACTTCCCCGATGCTTCCGCTCAATCAGTTGATCACACCAATATCTATTCCTTCGACATTTATGCTGCCGATCCCAATATCCTCTATGCCGGTGGCGAGGCAGGCGGATTGTGGAAAACCACGGACAAGGGGATGAACTGGGCGCTGCTCACCGCCAATATCCTGCACGATGCTTTTGGGGCTGTAAAAATCAACCCACAAAATCCTGATGTGGTTTTTGCTGCTACGCGCGGAAAGATTATCAAAACCACCAACAGTGGGACGACCTGGGAAACGGTCTACATAGAAAACAACTTATCCGTAAATGAGCTATACATACACTCCGATGATCCCGACATCGTGGTAGCTGCCAGCAATATGGGATTATTACGTAGTGAAGATGGTGGAATAAATTGGGAGAAAATTTTCATTCAAAACACCTGGAGCGTAAAAGCCAAACCCGATGATGCCAATACCATCTGGGCCATCCGGGATAATGGCAATAGCTCTGATTTTATGGTTTCAACAGATGCAGGTGCCAGTTTTTTGGTTTCCAATACCGGCTGGTGGCAACCCACTGGCGATCGTCAGGTAACTGGGGCTATTATTGCCCCCTGCCCCTCGAATCCTTCAAAGGTTTACGCATTTCTAAGTGGTGAAGGCAATCAGCTTGGTGGCTATATTGGCGTTTTTGTTAGCAATGATGCAGGAGGCTCGTGGGCCAATACTCATCCCGGCAATGCCATCGGCCAACCTTATTCCATTCCCAACCATAGCAATTTGATGGATGCCAATGGGGTGGATTGGTTCCACCAGGGTTTTTACGATCAGGCGATAGTGGTAAATCCGCTAAATGACAATGAGCTCATTGCCGGTGGTTGTTCCTGGTTTCGCAGTAATGATGGAGGAGCTACCTGGCAATCCTATGGCGGTTATGTCAGCAGTAGTGGCATCACCGGTGATCGCCATCCTGATATTCAATGGGCCGCTGCTGTAGGCAATGAGGTTTGGATTGCATCGGATGGTGGATTAGTGTATTCCACTAATTTTGGCCAAAGTGTTGAGGGCCGAAACTATGGTATCAGTGGTGCCGACCTTTGGGGTTTTGGCAGTGGCTGGAATGAAGACATCCTGGTGGGTGGCCGCTACCACAATGGCAATATGGCTTATCACGAAAGTTTCCCCGAAGGCACCTATTATGCTATCGGTGGGGCTGAAGCGCCAACCGGTTATGTGAATCCTGGCCCGGAACGTAAAATATACCACTCCGATATCGGTGGTGATATTATTATCCCGGGTTTTGGCAATGGCCTGGGAGGCTTCCCGGTCAATACCTGGCCTAATGAAAGTTATGCCTACTATGCCAACTCAGAGATGGAATGGCACCCCAATTGTTGGAATATTATTTTTCTTGGAAAAGAGGATAAAATCTGGCGATCAACGGATGGCGGTACGACGTTCACCGTACTTTATGACTTTCTTGGGGGAAGCGACCATACTGTTTTTGATATCGAAATCTCCCGCTCCAACCCCGAGGTCATGTATTGTTCACAATGGGACGGTACAGATGATGCCATTTGGAGCAGTACCGACGGTGGCGCTACCTGGGCGAGTTGTACCGCCCTACCATTGCCCAACAATAACGATCGGGTGAAGCTAGCTGTCAGTGCCGAAGACCCCGAAGTGCTTTGGGCATCTCTAAGCTACGGTTCTAATGGCAGAAAGATATATAAAACCACCAATGGCGGCAATAGCTGGACAAACCTGACTACGGCCGTTCTCGATGGCGCTCAAATCACCAACATCATGGCACAGTATGGAACTGATGGCGGTGTATATCTGGGTACTGACAGAGGCGTTTTTTATCGGAACAACACCATGAATGACTGGCAACCTTATAGCGATGGACTACCTCTCTCTGCAAAAACCAATCGGCTGAAACCTTTCTATAAAACCGGGCTCATCAGAAACGGCTGCTGGGGATTTGGTGTTTGGGAGGCTCCACTTTTTGAGCCGAGTGCCGTGCAAGCATTGGCTATGGCTGACAAGCTGGAATCTTTTTGTCCAACAGATACTTTCTATTTCGATGATTACTCTGTAGTGCTGCATGAAGGTGCTTCCTGGTCATGGCAATTTCCGGATGCTGAAACCATCATAGGGGCAGACACCCGTACGCCAAAGGTAGTCTTTGGTACGGCTGGTCTGAAAACGGCCATTATGACCCTGAATACACCACAAGGCGTTTTCACAGACACCTTGACCGTAATGGTCGGCGACGAATGCCATAGTCTAATCCCCGAAGCTTATCCCGGCTATGCCCTCTCTTTTGATGGAGACGATGACTATGCAATAGCCAGCGAAAATCTGGACCTCAATACCAATACGGCGACCTTTACCGCCTGGATCAAACCTATCGGCAATCAAAGCGACTGGGCAGGCATCATCTTATGCCGGGGTGGCAATACTACTGCCGGTCTTCACTTTGGTGAAAACAATGAGCTGCATTATATGTGGAATGATCAAAACTGGTGGTGGAATTCGGGATTATTTCCGCCGCTAGGGGAATGGTCACACGTGGCGATGGTGATCGAACCCACTCAGGCCACCCTATACCTCAATGGCATTCCCGCCGTATTTTCGACTACTCATCAAATCGAGGAATTTGATACGCCACTTGTTTTGGGTAGTGACTCCGGTTGGAATAACCGCTATTTTAATGGCTTGATGGATGAGGTTAGCATTTACAACAAAGCCCTTTCACAAAACCAGA
Organism: Saprospiraceae bacterium; assembly: GCA_021604865.1. Taxonomy (GTDB): domain Bacteria; phylum Bacteroidota; class Bacteroidia; order Chitinophagales; family Saprospiraceae; genus BQJU01. The sequence continues at coordinate 98,318 of BQJU01000008.1, forward strand.
TTCGGGAGGAGATGCACCTCACCCGCACCCATACAGACACTGATGCCTTGCTGTCTTATTATCAGTTTAACGAAACAGAAGGACTGGCTTTTGATCGGGTTGGTTTAGGATTTATCAGTTTTGGTGGCGATGCGGTTCGGGAAACTTCTACGGTGGCGGTAGGACCTGGGGTCAGCAGCCGCCTGGATGTGGTCAGTCCCGGTCCAATATCATTTGGCGAAACGGGTGTAAACATAAACTTCCCGGAAAATGGTACGCTTCCAAATGGCGAGATGGTGGTTACTCGCCTGGATATTGACCCCGACCAATACCCCAGCCCCGACACGGTGAGTACCTCGTATTGGGTGCTACATAATTTTGGTCAAAATCCGGTCTTCGATATGCCAGTCAGTCTTGAATTTACTCAGGTTGGCAATATTCCGGTTGGCACAACTCCACTAGATTACCAGTTGCTCTCCCGTCCACCAAGAGCGGATGGGAATACCTGGCAAGTTTCCGATTATGCGGATTCATTTACCACTGGCACCAATGGTTCGCTTACCTTTTCTGTTGACAATGGCGTGCAGGAAGCGGCACAGCTGGCCATCACCAAACCGTTGCTTGTCGGGACAACAAGGCCGGACAAACCGAAGTTGCAGGTGAATATTTCGCCCAATCCAGTGGCCTCCAATGGGGTTTTACGTGTCAAAACCAACCTCAATGGTACGGTTCGGCTTCGTTTGTTTGATGGCAAGGGGCGGGCTATTCGGCTGGTAAAATTTGAAGGGACTACGGATTTGGCTTTGAATGATCTGGAAGCGGGCATTTATTTTTATGCGGTGGAAAACGAGGCGTTTTTGGGATATGGGAAGGTGGTGGTTTATTAGCGTTGTCATGATGATTGGTGTTTTGTTTTAACGTTATCTTCTTTTGATTTATGTGATAGCTTCATATACGATTTTGGTTTGAAAAACAATATGCATTGTGTTTGAGACGCTCGTGAACGAGAGTGGTTGGAAGGAACACAAGTCAGAGACTTGAAAACAATACGCATTGCGTTTGAGACGCTCGCGAACGAGGGAAATGATCGCTTGAAGGGAGCCTTTAAAATCCTTTCAAAAATTCGGTCAAACTGTCTTTTGTATCCAGGCCGAAGCGTTTGCGTAGGCGGTAGCGGGCCATTTCTACGGATTTGACGGAAATGTTATTGAGGGCAGCGATATCTTTATTCGAAAGTTGGAGGCGGACCTGAGCCGAAAGGCGTTTTTCGTTTTCGGTAAGGTCGGGAAATTTTTTATTCAAATTGTAGAAAAAATCCTGGTAGGCATTTTCCACATTTAGGTGGAAGTCTTCCAGGTCTTGGTTTACGGGTCGACTTTGTTCCATTTGGTGGATCAGCTTTCGCAATTCACTGGCCGTGCCGGTATTCGTTTCCTTTTCGATGGCTGAAAGGGAGTTGATAAACTGGTTGAGCATTTCATTGCGTTGGGCAATGTGCAGGGCGAAGGTAGTCAGTTCGTTGTTTTTAAAATCCAGCTTGTCTTTCAGGCTTTCCTTTTCTAGTCTAGTCTGGCGGTTTTTACTCTTTAGCTTACTGTAGGTCTGATAGCCAATAATCATCAATAAAATAATGCCAACTATGAAGCTGTAGCGAATCAGGCGGTCAATTTTTTTCTGGTTTTCGAGCAATTTGATTTCGCTTTCTTTTTTCTCAGTTTCGTACAACAATCGCATTTCTGACAAACGATTGGTTTTGTCATCAGATAACACAATATTCCGAAGGGTTGAATATTCCTTGAATGCCTCAAAAGCTTGTTTATAATCGCCTTTTGCGGCAAAAAAGCCAGCGGAGTATTCATAATTGTCCATTAGTTTTTCCTGGCTAGCTTTGGAGGTGGATTGTTCAATAAATTCTCTGGCTTTTACCAGACTCGCCTCAGCTTCTTCAAACTGCCGGGTGCCGGTATAGGTTTTGCCCAATTGGTTCCACACTTCTGCTATTTGCAGCACTGATGAAGTTTCCTCTCTTAAGCTCAAAGCCTTTTGTAGGTGTTTAAGGGCTAATTGAAAGCTTTTTAAGGAAGAATAGGTCATGCCCAGGTTACTATGGGCGGCCGCTGCCCGGCCTTTTAAGTCATTTTCTTCAGCAATTTCAAGGGAAAGCAGGTAATAGGATAATGCCTTTTCGTATTCCATTTTCATGGAATAGACCAGTCCCAGGCTGTTGTAGCCATAGGAAATATTGTTTTTATCATCCAGCTGGAGGTAGATATCCAATACTTTTTGGTGGTAATTCAGTGCCAGATCGGCATTTTGGATATCGTAATACAGCCACCCCAAGGTACTGAGAATGTATGCTTTGTCTGGAAGATCCCCCAGGTCTTCAAAGATTTCCAAAGCAGCCAGGCCATTTTCCAGGGCCTTATCATAAATGTCATTATACAGATAACCGAGGCATAGGTTTTGTAGTGCCAGTGCTTCATTTTTCCGGTCTTTGTACTGGCGGGAAAGGTTTAGGGCCTGGTTTGCATAAAGGATGGCCTTGTCGGAAGCATCTTCGCTATTGGCCATAGATAGCTGGTTTAAAATACCGGCTTTATGCTCTTCCTGCTCATAGGGAAGTCTGGCTTCAAGACTGTCTGCGTTGATTTGAGCAGATAAATCGAAACTTCCCCCCCATAGGCAAAAAATGGCAAGAATGATATGTTTGGTGCTGAGCATCAAGCTTACTTTGGTCAGGCTGCATTATACAATAGGGTGAAATTAAAAAATATTTGTGGGGAGAGGGTGGTTTGGTGGGATTTTGGGTTCAGAAGTGTTTTGTCGTTAGCTGATCCCGATGCTACTTTCTGAAAGCGATCGGGGTCAACGAACGATCATTTTTGGTTTCTAAGTTCATATTTGGAGGCCAACCATACGCTTGCGCTGAAGCTTTCTCCGGGCGTCTTCGCCAGAAGGCTTCGACCTCGCGCCGTCGTCGAAGCCTTTGGCGCAGACGCCCGGGGAACGGCGATGCAAAGCCGACCTCCAAACATGAATTAAAATCCATACCTCAACCCAAGGCCGGCATATCCCAATAGATAACCAGGTCCAGGCATGGTATAAATGCCGGCATCAAGGCTAAATTCAAGCTGTGGAGTAAGCTGGTATAACAATCCCGGTCGGATACCTAACGCTACGGTCAGATCCTGTGTATCTGGTTTGAATAAACCGACCCCAGCCGCGATTCGTGGATAAAAACCGGCCGACCCAGGAATGCGCTGCCTGAGGGTATATTCCGCAAACAAAGCACCTCCCCAAAAGTCGATATTGTTGTTCATCCGGTAATTGCCACCAATTAATTCCAGTGCCCAATTATTGTCAAAAGCATAGGCCAGGTCTACTTCAATGTAGATGCCATTATCGGAGGAACTTAGGGGCGTGGAGCTGTTAAGGGATTGTACGTAGCCGGAGTGAGCGCTTAGGCCGAAATTTTTATCAGCACCATCTAATGGTTTTTCATACACGGGAATATCCCGATCGCCAACGTAAATGGAAATTTGTGGATCTGCATTTGGGGCCGCCGAAAACGTGGCTTCATAAGTACCATCTAATTTGTCTTCCAAAGTAATGAATCTCTGGTCTACTAAAAACTTTATCCGGTGAGCCTGGGCAGGTCCTAAGTTTTTACCAAATTTGTTGGTTGGCTTAAAGGTATATATATATTGTTTTGACTCATTTTGCCCGTCACTCAAATTTGCTACAGTCAGGTTCAAATCTATTTCTTCAGGTCGTGAAAAATCAACGTAAAACCATCTGTTATCCAGATGCTGAATTGCTCCATAACCAGGAAGATTGCCCCTATATTTCACCACCAATTGATAGGTGCCGGTATTAATGTTTTCATTTCCACTAAAACTTCCAGTAAATGCTCCATTTGCATTTCGTGTTAATGCAACAATCCTTTCTTCATGCGCCAATTGGGAAAGAAAATCAGGGTCTTCCAAAAGCGCATCTATAGTTGCCTGAGCGATCAATGAACTTCTTGATTGTCCTTCAATGAGGGTGTCTTCTCTAATAATCACATCACCATCAAAGGTAGTCCTGGAGGCAAGGTCTCCTAAATCTTCTCCCGGTTTCAACAAAAAGGCAACAACGGTGAGGCTATCAATAGCTTGATTGACAATGGTTGGAGTTGCCGTTACATTAATTTTATCCCCGGCATATAAAGACGAGGTATTTTCAACCTCCAGAGCCGTTTTAAAATACCGGTCTTCCACCATTGCTGCGATATCGTAAGTCGTCCCTGAATATCCTGAAAACCGGACTTCCCACTCGCCTCCCCCATCGGGAAATGCCGTATCACCTCCAACGGGAAATTCAATAAAATATCGCGCTACGGAACCTGTGATAATGGGTTGAAAAGGGGTTAATACACCGTCTTTGTATAATTGGAGCGAATTGGTTTGAATCCTTCGAAGAATTGCAACATTACTAACATCATCAAATACCTGAGGCCCACTGGTGTCTTTAATTCGGATTGATAAGTTAGTAACTAAACTATCAATAAAAAACTTTTCCCGTATTACGGTTAGGGTATCGTTACTATTGGTAATCATCCCATTTCTATAGTCAATAATTCTTGGAGAACAGCCCCTGAATCCGGCAGGGATAGTACTATAGAAAAATTGATCCAGGTTAGCCGTGCCATAATCAAAAGCATAAGAATCGTTTGGATGAGCAAGGTCTTCCAATAAAGGCTGATCTCCGCCACCAACACCAATGGTGTAAATAAGCACATCCGTTGCATCTAAGTCCGTCCCTGTATCCGTACACTCCCGGTCTCCCTTGCTATTAATTTGTGTATTACAAATTCTATTTACCGTTTCAACAAATCTAGGGTCGATATTTTGATATCCATCGGTAAAAACAATCATAATGCGCCTGACTCCTGCACCTGTAGTAAAGCCATTAATCGCCCGATTTATTCCCGCTCCCATCGGGGTGCCTCCTCCTGGTATAACCTCATCAGCTGCGCCTTCCCCGAAAATACTCTCAGCTATATCTGCTTCATCTTGCCAATCCACATCGCTGAAAGGCTCGTTATATTTAGTTGTGGCGGTCGTGCCTTGAAAGTAGATGACTTCAAGGTTATTGGTAGTTGTTACCCTATCGTTTAAAGATGGCAAATAGGTTTTTATGGCTTCCTTCAATTCTGTCCATCTGGTGCCGGACATACTCCCTGAGGCATCCAGAACAAGTGCTATTTCTGTATTACTTTCGCAAGGGGCCGGGATGTCATTCCAAACTACTAAAGTATAATCCTTACTAAAATTGTGAACAGTAGCATCTGGTTCTGTTATCTCTGCTGTTACTCTTATCCGATAAGGTGTGGTGGTATTAGCAGTGTTCTCAATTGGTTGATTAATTATTCCCCCTTCTGCATTTGCATTTGTAAAATCGATACCTAACCCACTTATTGGGGGAGCACCGGAAATAGTAGCGTAAAGCCACCTTGTAGTACCTGTAGGGGCGCCTTGAATGGTAAAAGTAACAGCGTAGTTTTCATTCCTATCACCATCTGGTAATATTGGACTTATGGGGAATATTTTTTGTGCATTAAGGCTGCAAACCCCCAAAGCAACCAAAATGCTAATCGTGAAAAGTTTTCTAAGATAAGATTGGCTAAAAAGTTGAATTTTCATTTTGTTTATTGTTAAAGTTAGTGAGGTGGTTTAATTTAATTAGATACTTCACCCATTTTATTGGTTCTGATAATTAGATTGACACCTTCATTTTCTCCTTCAAATTCGCCACCCAAAACAAATCCATTTTCCTGCGTTTGAGCAATGCTGAAAATTCGGCCGGAGTTTTGCATTGGGTACTTTTTATTAATCCCATTGATAATGCCAGTCAAAATATTTAAAGTAAATAGAATCGGTGTGTCTTTATTTTCTATTTTAGCATAACCAGCAATAGCCAGCTTGTTATCCCTGGTCAAAATGGCTTTTTCGAGATGGCTATCCCCAAATGTTTTATTCCAGGTCAGCGTTCCTTTTCCTATTACGACGCCGGTTGAACCCTGTCTACCTAAAATAACATAGTCATCATCATTTATTTTTACCAATTCATTTGGTATGAAGTTCACCCCTAAATAATCTACTGAACCAATAACATCAAAATCATTATTCATTTTAAAAAAACACCCCTCAAACTCCCCTGATGCAGGATTTAACGCATGTCCGATAACAGCATACCCACCAGAAATTGAAATAATACCGAAAGCCTGATTAAACGGGCTGTTATCTAACCTGACGATAGAAGATTGTTTTACAAAGTTTTCGTTCAGTTTAAAAAACAGCATCCCTGTTGGTTGAACAGGCGAAATACTCTCTTTAGCACCACACATCAAATAGCCATTGTCGGGTGTTCCCGTAATACCGAATCCCTTTTCAGTGCCATCTTGATTATGGGCATAAACTTTTTCATGAGTCGTCAGATAATCCTCGTCAAAAGCAGCTAAATATGCATTCTGATTACCATCGTTTGTATTTGTTCCCAAACCGACTACAATGTGCCTATTATTTACTTTATAACAACCAAAGGCGTTCCTGGGACTCCAAAATTCGGGCAAGGTATTTACGACCATTCTGGATTCAGGTAACAAGGTGCCATCTCTTAAAATATTTTCCGTATAAGTTCTGGATTCTGTAGTACCGATGATGGTAAAACTCCCATCAGCATTTTCATCAATACTCAAAACCTTACCGGGGTCTGCACCGGATGAACTGCCATCTGTGATGAAAATAACCGGCTCTACAAATATCTGCACGGTATCATGTACCGTATCAGCGAGATTAAATGCGGTCAACACCACCTGAAAGGTATCCGGACGGATGTTAAAAGTCTTAGTCACCGTTTGTTCTCCCTGATGATCACTAGGGTCTGGGTCTCCCAGAAAAGTCCAGAACCAGGAGTCTGCGTTTTCCGATAAATTGGTAAACGTAATTTCACAATCTCCAACTATACATTGCTGAGTACTTACACCAATTACGGCGATTGGACCATCAACCCCAATTCGGAAAGGTTTGGTTTTGCTTACATCACAACCCTCAAAATCAAAAACGATTCTTAAGTCTGCGGCATAGTCTAAGCCAGGTTCAGGAAATTCCATATCAAACTCAAGTGCTTGTGGATTGGGGATTGCAATAGGGATACCTCCTTTGGAAATAGTCCAGGTGATTCTGGCCCCCTGGGGTAATAATTCCGGATTTTCCATCCTGAATGTTTTCACACAAGGATTCAAGGCCGTTGTGGTACAATCCATAATAGGATCAATGATAATACCGGTGTTAAAATTACAATCATCCAGTACATCCAAGTCCTGGCAGGAAAATTGGCAGGCGAATAGGACAACAATAATGAGGTGTAGTTTATTAATACTTGTTTTCATGATTTGGGATTTGGGGGACGCTTCTGTTACTTAAAAAATATTCCGGGATCAACCTTTACTTTTCCATCACCAGCAAATAGATTCCCAACCTTGCTTTTTTTGTGTTTAACGATTTTATGAATGAGTAAGGCTACGCCTCCGCCAATTAAGGCAATACCTACATTTCTGTACATTTGATAGTTTCGATATTTTTTATTGGCGGAATTATAGGTTTCGGTGCGGGAAAGATTACCGCCCTGGTAAACATCATTGCCGGGGTCCCGAACTGCCGCATAAGGATTATTGTACAGGTCCAAAGCGTCGGCTTTTAACTGGCTACCGTAAATCACTGCACCGGTACCCAATAATACGGCAGTACCGCCCAAGCTATAGCCCAATGGAGGAACGGGCTGAGGCACCTTTTTTGCTTCAAATACCGCAATACCCAACCCCTGAGGTTTTAAAACCTGTTCTTTGGTATAGCCATCTTTCCGGAAATACCACACTAAATGGCGTCCAATTCCTGGTTTCTCCGGATCACTGAGCCATTCAATGCTAGAAGGGGTGAGGTTGGAGTAGCGCGGAGAGGTCATGTATGATTGATAGGCAAACTTTCCCGGAATGGCTTCGGCATCGAAGGTGATGATCATCTCCTCTTCTTTGACCTGTGCCCGTACATTTTCAGCCAAATTTTGCTTGCCGAATTTTTCTCCAAACTCAAGCCCAATGGTTTGTCCACAAGGATCCCGGCCCTGCCTTTTTAAATCCTGATCTTTGATGTACCAGCTATTGGAAATCATCTCCTTTCGGGCACTCACCGGTGGATAATTGGGGGAGTAAGCCCCTTCTTTGAGGGTGGAAATCGCGGCTACAGCATCTGCTTCCTCTGCACACATCGATCTTAAAATGGCACCTGAAAATTCATCGGCACCCAGTTCCATTTGTTTTCTGTGCTCTGGATTGGTTTCCTGGAAGTTATGGCCAAGGATATGATGACCGATTTCATGCGCCAAAATACTGTAGACAATCCATTTGCTTTTAGCATCATAATCCACCTGGCTGATGAACTGCTGGCTGTATAAGATGTACCGCTTGCCATTTTCTACTGTTGCCACGGCATTTTTCACATTGGAAACTTTCAGTTCAAACGCACTCGGGTTCAAACTGGCGGCCATGAGGATTTCTTCCATTACTTTCACCGCCTTGTCGGAAGGGTAATAGCCATAATATTCTGTTTCCGGAACATCACTAAGCTCTTCGGCGTAGCTACAGGAATTGTTTTTATCCAGATTAATGCGGAGTGTCTGGGCAAGGGGCGTTTGCAGACAAATGCAAAAAATAAGTGCACAGCGGAAAACTGTTAGCGTTGTTTTCATTATTCAAATGGTTTTTAAAGTGGGTTCGATTCCAAACATGAATTAATTTTGCCTCAGCAATTCCATCAACGCCAGGGAAATCCGGCTTTGACTTCTTTGCCATTCATCCATGCTGATCAGATTCATTCTCTGATTATTTCGGTTTTCATTGTACTGGTTTTGCAGTAGGATTACTTTTTCCGGATCGCCTATTCCCGTTTCATCGATGTTTTCTTTCAATTTTTCCAAGGCGGTTTCCACTTTTCCCTTTGCAATGAGTTGAAAACATTCCTGCCGAAGGCTGTCCTGTATTTCCGCCCATTTTATCGCTTCCTTTCCCGCCATTTTTATGATGGCCGACTGATCGGGTTGAAAAATGGGTTTCTTTCTAAAAAAGAGCAGATAATACCCGCCGATAAGGATTAGTTGATAGGGTAATAACCACCAAAATGACCGAAGACGGTATTCCTGCATGCTCAATGTGCCTTTAGTAGCAAAGGGTTCTGCCAACAAGGTGGAAAGCAGCAACAGTAGATAAATAGTGGTCAGGCCAAGTAACATCCTATGTGCAAATTGGGTAATCAATTTGGAAGATTCCCGATCCATGAGCACACTAATGAATAGGATTAAAAAGCCTGGAAGCAGGTTAATGCCTGTCCAACACCATCCCAGGATATTCATTTCCGCCAATTGGCCGGTCAGCGTTTGCAAAAAGGTAAGACCAGTGACCAATACAAGAAATATACCCCAGATTTTTAATCCTCCCTTTTTAGTTTTTGAAAGCAACAACCACATCTCATCGTTATTTTACGTTCTTAGAACCCTATTTTAAAGCATTCCCTATACCTGAAGTGTTTAAATGGTCCTTAATTGTAAACAGGCTTTCGCAACATTCTTTCATTTTTTTTGTGGTTTCAGGTGCTTCAAACTCGTAAATCAGTATGGAAAACCGGTGGTTGTCTGTCAATAGTTTATCTCCGATACTGGCCGGCAACCAAAAGCCGCCCTCACGCAACCAGGCTTTGGCATCTCCTGCGTTTAACTTCCCATTTTGGCTGTCTACATTTTGGTCGGACACCAAAAAGACAAACAATCGGAAATAGCCTTTTTTGGGTAAAACCAGAGAAGATAGATAGTCGAAAATTCCATCAAACCCAGTAACGGAGGGATAGTCCTGCCACCTTTCCACACCGAGCAGTGGTTTTCCGCTACGGTCAATTTGCTCTAGTGATGTAAGCATGGCAAAACCATTAGGTGCGTAGTAATAACTCTTTTGTTCGTAGCCCAGCGTATTTAACATCCGAACCAGCAATTGATCAATGTCTTTTATGGTTTTGCAATTGGTAAATCCCTGAATGGGAAAGGGATGAACACGCGGGCAACCCTTGACGGTAAACAAGGGTAAGGGCAGCTTCTCCACATTGTTTTCATTATCCAAATAACCAAGGTTGCCATTTGATTTGACAATGCCATCAGAGGTATTCCAACCATTTGAAATGATTTTGTCCCTCATGCCATTTTGGTAAAGGTAGTTATAGGCGAATGGGGCCCGGCGATTGATTTGGAGCACCTTGTATAAGCTGCCAAAATTTCTGAGTTGAAATAGGGCCCTTCCCATAAATTCATCAGCCGATGATTCTTCCGTCACCCGGAATTTGCCATCCAGCTTATGTTCTCTGGCAAAATGTCCGATTTCATGTGCCAGGATGGTGTATAAAAGATCGGGATTACTGGGCAACAATTGCCGGGTATAACTAAGGCTGTAGAGCAGGTAATTACCTGAACGATCTTTCACCGCCGCCACAGATGGGATATTGGCAGCAGCCACCTTAAAATTCTTGGCAATTCCCGTAGCCCGAATGATTTCATCAACGATTTGCTCCACTCTTGGATCATTGCCAAAAAAATAAATCTGATCGGAAAATTCAGCTTGGGTGTACAAGCACCTTTTCGATGGGTCAATAGAAGGAGTCTGTGCCAATAAGGCATAACTGCATAGCAGAAAGACTGCTATTAAACAGAATTCATAGTTTTTCATTTGGCTATAGGGTTAAAATCGAGCCTAAAAGTTTGATCAATTTACAAAAATAAATCGAACAAATCCAGTATTTGTATTATTGGGGCGTTACCGTCAGACCAATTCTAAAATTCGGACCATTAATATCCTCCCAGGTATACCTGACCAATACTCCCCAGTCTTGTATTCGGTTTTTATCCGACAAAAACCCAAATCTTAATTCTGTAGAAAATAATAGTTTATTCCCTTTATCAATAACAATAGTTTCCATCATTTCCTGATTACCAATGGCAAATCCAATGGAAGGCTCTATGTAAAAAGTCCCTTGATCCTTGATTTTTCCATGATCTATCTGGATGCCTCTGAAGTGGGCGAGTAAAGAAAAGTAAAGATTTAAACTTCCTCCAAAAGTGACAATCCCCGAGGCATTATTAAAGGGGACCACGCGTGCATCACCACTGAATTTATATTTAAGCATAGGAAGCATTTGTACTTCGTTAATTACTTGACTTTTTGTCAGAAAACCTTCGTAAGCAAGCCTGAAAGTTACGGGTGTACCTTGTAAAGAAGTGAGGTATTCATTAGCCAATGTATTGGAAGAATCCGTACTGATAGCTGCTCGATTGATTAAGTATAAACTTATATAACGGTATCTTTGTGTCAGGCCAACCGGCTCGGCACCATTTTCTGTTTTGACACTTATGGTATCACTTTTTAAACCTACAGGTAGAAGGTACTTTACGGTAAATGAAGCAAGGTCAATGCTAGCACCACCATTCATATCATTGACAAGTGCTCCAACACCTCCGGTAATTTTATCAAAAAGAAAATCTTTCTGGTTGGCACTCTCCTCTGGAGGTTGTGGAAAAGCATCAGGCTCGTCTAGTTCAAATAATTTGATATCGGTCCTGGACTCAGCATTACTTTGCCCCATTAGATTAACGGTCAATAGACACCCTGTTATTATAACAAACAATATCCGGAAAAATCGTATTAAATTAAACATACCTTGGATTTAAAGTGATTTTAGTTCATATTTGGAAGCCAAAGGTTGGCCTCCAAACATGAAATTCTATGACGATAACTGCCCTGCTGTTTCATCCATTGTCAACTGGGGTCTTCAAAAAGAATAATACCATAAGACTCCGTAAAAGCTTTACTGGCATAATCATACGAAGCATAAGCAAATCCACCATCGCCCCAACTTTCTCCCCAGCTATTTCTGATGATAAATCTATTGCCGGTATACCCGACAATGGCAATAGCATGGCCACCATAGTGATAAGTTCCGTAAGTGTCTAAATCACCATTTGAACTTGAAGCATTCATAAAGGAAGCGTCTACATTCAATCTTGTTAAAATAGGCCCTTTTTGGCTCAACCAGCTTTTCCAATTTATCAATTTATCTCCTTCTGTATTTAAATTAAAATAACTACGTATTTTCAAACTGGAAGCTAAAGCATAGAAGGTATTCTCACTTTCATTATACAATGCATTATTGTCAAAAGGCAATAAGTTTTCTTTAACGCAACCATAGTTCTTAGCGATATCCAATGCAGATTTTAAGCTTGTTCCGGAAGAATCGATAAAAGTAGACGGCCGGGAATCGAAAACATCTGTTTCTTTGGAGGCCATCCAGATAAATCTTACGGAGAGTAATTCATCCTTATTAAGCTGGTTGTTTTTCACAAAATGCCACCTAAGAACTGAATCTGCTGTAGCCCACCCTACACAAGATCCCGTTTGCTGCTGGTCTGCAATTTTCCACCAGGGGGCACGCAAATCCATCGTCCTTGGCAATTGGGAAGGAGCCGTTAAAATGCCCGAATTTTCTGCTGTTTCAAAAGTCCAGTCATTATCAACATTACTGGATTCCAGGCAGTTTAGTATTCTAATTTTTTCTAAAGTTTCCATAAGTTTTATTTTAATTCCATAGTAATACCAGGCTACCTACCGGGTTACCGGAGCAGCGATAAAATTAATCTTGATATTATTGTTAAAATTTGCCTACAAACAAGGCTTCCAATTCTTCTAGCCCAGAGAGGCCTTCCAGGTACCAATAATGATCCTTGGGGTCGACATACACGTGTGCATATATATTGTTGGCAGAAGGACTACTTCCCACCACTTTTGTGAGAATAGCAAATCCTTTAGTACTATGGTATAGACGTAGGCGTCCCTGTCCTTTTCGCCAAACGAAGGGTTTGGAGTACTTTAATTTGGCGGCCAAATCTCCTTCCACTACAACGGAATCACATTCAAAAAGTGTGGACGCAGAGATAAAGTGCAAGTATTTTTCTCCCCTGATCTCAATGGCCTGATCCGTTTCTATCCTTAAAGTAACACCTCTTGATGTGTTTAATGCCAAAACAGGTGTAAATCCCCGATCCGTTTTTCTCATTTGCAAAGTTGCAGCGGTATCTCCGTCATTTTGTATCAACAACCGTTCCAGGTAAAGTGAACGAAAGGCACTCCCGGATTCTCCCTTTTCTGCTGATGTTATTTTTGAAACAACATCTTTCAAAACAGTTAGCTCCTCTTCCAAACGGGAGAGCCATTTCGTTACTTCCATTAGTGACATAAACTTGGTTTTTTGGGGGCTACGTAATTAATAGCAATAACACTCAATCGTTAACCACCCAGTCTTTGTTTCGTGTAGTTTAAATCCAATCTCCGATCCGTTTCCCATGGCAGGAGTCAAACCAACCAGGCCTAACCTAGCATCATCAGACCCGATGACGAACAGGCCCAACAACTCCGCAGGCAGTACTTCATTGAAGTCCAGTTTCGTTTTTTTCAATTGGAGTCTATTCAAATCAAACCTCATATTTGAGTTCTGAAGGCTTGCCTGTTTTTCCCAGTAATAGGTGCCGTCAGAACTGTCTTCAACGGCCTTGAATGCCTGATGACTATTGGTTGATAGTAGGTATCTATATGGAGTAGGTTCATTCTCTTCATGAATCGTCAAATAGGTATATATGGTAGACTCCACTTCTTCATCAATAATAGCAATATCATTGATATGGTATTCATATTGCTTAGTCACTGGGTTAAATGATCTGATTTTCAACTTATCAATTGACATAATATATAATTTTGGTTATCTAAATTCTACCGTTAAACAATGTAAGGCTCCTGCCCGGCCACCACCTGTAGAAAAGGACATCATGCCTCCACTTATCCAATAAACCTCGAAACCCAGGCTTTCCCAAATGGCTTTATTTTGTTCGCCTATTATATTTAAATAATTTTCATAAGGTGAGCTGACCTCAAATTTCGGTAGCCATACCCGGCGGGTGTCATTTGTTGTTTCTACAATTCCATTATTAAAATAACCGACCCATGGTTCACCATCTTCCAATTTCAATAATGGAATTGGATTTCTTAATACAATAATATTTTCTTTTTCAAGTTGAGAGATGATCTTCTTCATAAGGACTTCGGCATCATCTTCATATTGTCTATACAGGGTATTGGGAGACCTTACTTGACCAACCAATACAACCGGAGCGCCATTAAAGTCAATACCTGTTGGCGTTAGCACCGAATCCGTATGTCTAAAATAATTTAAAATATTAAACCACTTAGGGTCAGGGGCGATAGTAAGCGCCTCTGAAGGAGGTTTTATTTCAAAACCTAACGGAACTATTTTAGGATTTGTGCCGGTCCCTGGAAAAAGTATTTTAGTAAGGTAAGTTTCAGGGCTCAGGTCATCATTTGTATAGGTTTCAATAAGCCTTAAATCTTCTACTCCAATAAAAAGGAAGTCTTTGTCTATCAGAATATTACCAAACACCAAAGCACGGTTAACTTTAATTTTATGCTGAATGATTCCTTTGTTAATTAAAACCACCGGTATGTTATTTTCGCCGGAGTGAATCATTCCCCAATCTCCATTTTTTTGACTAACACAGTAGCGATCTCTAATCCAAACGGAGCCAATGGAGGGGGCAAGGTTTACTTCACTTTCATCATCGGAAACAAAATCCACTTCCTCTGGAATAACAATACAATTGATCTTGTTGGCGTAGTGAACTTCCCTTTCAATTTCGGGTCGATATGTAGAATGATTAATCCAGATCAACAATTCCATATCCTCAGGAAACACCCTCAAAGCATCTTTAATGAAAGCGAGACTCGGCTTACTTCCATTATAGCTAATCATCAGTTTTTTTATTTTTCCTCTGGCGGAAGAAATGGCATGAAAGTTCATACGCTATCTTTTAAAATGGGATTTAGTTTTTATTTTCGAATGACAATTTAGGCATTGAAATAAGATTTGCCAAAGACAAAAATTGCGAATATGATCACTTCCAAGGCATTTTTTTAATCAAAAAACACCTATAAACAACTGAAACACAGTATATTTAATACAAAATTCGATCATACACCTTTAAACCCAGTTTTATGCCCCAGGATCGTTCAATTTTAAATTTAATCTATTCACTGAATGAAAGTGAAAAGCGGTATTTCTCCCTTTTTGTACAAATGCATAAGAACAAGAAAGACTATTTCGAATTGTATAAAAAGCTAAATAAACATACTGGCAACAGGGAGAAAACTACCGAAAGAATTCCCTCAAAAATAAAAGGCATTTCCAACCTTTCTCGGGCCAAAAAACAATTGTATGAGCAATTGATGCGTTCGCTGCGACTAAAATATGAAAGAGAATTTAAGGAAACAGAACTCAATAATGCGATTTGTGAAGCCTTTCTATTAAAAAAGAAAGGCCTGGCCAGGCAAAGTGAAGAACGCTTTGCGCAAATTAAAAAAGAAGCCATGCATTACGAATGCCATTATCAGGTATGTACCATCATCGATAAACAGCTGAGGCTGGCGATGAACAACCTCAAAAAAGGCATGATGGAAAGCATGTTGAGTTTGCACGAAGAAAAAGAACGGGTATTGCAACAAATCATCGAGGAGGAGCGCTTTGAAAAAATGCGCCACCAGGCTTTTTTATTATTCCGTAGTGATAGTGACATCCGAAGGGCCACCATTGCCGGTGAGGTAGAAACGCTTATAGAAATCCTGCTAAAAACGGGACATACGGCGAATACCTTTTTTTCTCAAAATGCCTGCTTTGATGCCTTGGCACTACTATACCGCCTAAAGTTGGACCATACTGAAGCCCTCCGGTATTATCGAAAAATCCTTTCCCTGTGGAACAAAGAAGAGCACCATCATTTTCGGGAGGCCTTTGCCGATTTCTATAAACTACATATCTATAATTACCTCAACACCCTACACCTGACAGCTCAATATGAAGAGTTTGATCAGCGGCTAAAAGAGGCCAGGAAATTAAAGTTGTCATTTTTGGAAGATGAAGTGGAAGACTTTCAAAATATTGAATTCCTAAAATTCCTTCAATTAATCAATACCAATAAATTTGTAGAAGCTCAGCAGCTAATTCCCGAAATTGAAACCCGATTATTAAGCTATTCTGACAGGGTAGAATGTATGATCGAATCCCGAAAAATTACCTGGTTGTACAACATTGCAGTATTCTACTTTATCATTGAAGAATTTGATAGTGCCGAGACCTGGTTTCTAAGGTTATTTTCGCTTTCTTTCAGCAAAGAACAACGAAAGGATCTCAAGTATTTGAGTAAAATATTTCTTTTGATCATCCACTACGAAAAAGGTTACCCCCGCGACGAAGAGCGCTTACAAAAGAGCACCCTGAAATACCTGAAAAGAAATGAAGCCTATCTGGACTTTGAAAAGATCGTGTTGCACGAATTAAACGCTCTCTCTTCCTACCCTACCGACCTTAAAAGGAAAAAAGCTACTTTAGTATCGTTCCAACAAAAAATTGAAGAAATCAAACGTGCAAAATCCATTCGAAATGGAGTAGAAGAAATCGGCTTGTGGATACAGAGCCGCCTGGATGGTGTGCCGATACAGAGCATTATTTGAGGAGGAGTTATTGTACCATGAAAAGATAATCGGAAATGATAATTTGACAACAACTCAATTGGCTCGGGAAAGGCTACTGCTCCCGCAAAAAAACATACCAACGCTTCAAAACCCCACCTTCCAATTGAAAAATAATATCTTCAGCTTCATATACCAGCATTAGTCCTCCTGCAATGGGCACATAATAATCCGGTGTTTTATAGGCACTTTCTATGTCTTCCCGGCTAGCGCCGAGCGTAAGATCCCAGGCCGTTTTTCCGGTAAAGGCATCGCCAGTTCGATGAATGAGCAGGGTATTTCCTCTGCGGCCCAAAGTGTGCAAAAGAATTTTTGAATTTTGCATATCCTTTTTTTTGGCCTGTATTTTGATGCGGTTGCGGCCGTCAGCTACCATTAGATCGGTATCCCAATCCGGGCTGCTGTTTCGAAACTCATCTAGTGAAAGTCCATTGATTTGTTCTCTAATTTCCAGGGAGAGTCCGTTTGATTCGGAGCTTTCTGCTGTTTTTTCAGGTAAGGCTCCCTGAGTCAGAATGGTTTGGTTGATTTGAGACAACTCACTCTGGCTACCCTTTTTAAAATGGTCAGCAATATCGGCAGTTTTCCCTTGTAGTTCAGCTAGAATGCCTAACAAAACATGTGCATTGGCCGCGGTATAGGCATCACCAAGTTTGTCAGCCAGCCGGATAGTTTTTCTCGCATGCAGAGCGGCCTCAAGATAGTGATCGGCAGCTAGTTCCAGGTCTGCGTTAGCAGGGGTTTCACTCATTGATTGGCCCATTAGGGTGTGGGCGCAGGCCAGGTTGAGCAGAGCTGTCGGGTATTTTTTGTCGAGGTGTGCCGCTTGTTCAAAATGAATGATTGCTTCTTGTAAAAGGTCTTCCCGGAGGACTTTTTCAGATTCAATACCTCTGCTTTGAGTTTGTAAGCGGGAATTCAAGTCCAACTCAATTGGGTAAACGTATTTTATGGTTTCTTTTTTGAAATACTTCATGGCTGCCAGGGTAAAAGTTACCCCCGCATTGTTATAAATTTCCCTACTCTGAAATTTTTCCAGCAGGAACCGGTAATAGGCAGCGGCTTCATCATAAGCCTTTAACACGGTCAGCAAGTTGCCCATTTCAAATACGTCAATCAGTTGATTCAATTCTTGGCCGGTTTCGGCGGCAATCGTTTTTCGCTCCTCCAAAGGGGGATACTTCAATAGCGTATCAGGGAGGTTGTAGGCTGCATAAATGCCATCAAGTACCTCGGGCATGATATTGGAAATGGGATAACCAGCCATGTAAGCCAAAAAGCCACCCATGTAATCTGCTTCAATTTCATCCTTTTTAAATGCTTCTACATCTTCTTTGACTGCCCGACTCAACCCTCTGGATTGATTCCGGTCCGCTCCGTCCACCAAGCTAATAAATCCTTCTTCCCATTCGTGTTTTTCGTAATAGTGTATGACTTCGTGTGCCAATAAGCCGGCCAGGGCAGTTTCGGCATGCTTGCCTAATGAAGCACATACATCATAGGCTGCTTCCTCCAAGGTAATCACATTACCAGAAGCTTTGGCGCCCTTGTCCTTTATCTGTGAGAATACAAATTGTGGTTTGGGCATTCGCTGGTCACCACGGGCTTCGACCAGCCGATCGAAGATGGTGCGGGCAATCTTTTCTTTTTCTGCAGGAGTATGCCCGTTTGTTGGCAAGCCGGAGTCGGCATTGGTTAACAATAGCAGACTAAAAAGTACGATAAATAGGTGGCTTAAGTGTTGCATGAGTTTAGTTTCAAGGGTTTGAGTTGTTTGGTAATCAAAGCGCTTACATCGGGTTTGACCTCCCAACATACTCATAAATAATATGCAGCTGCTTTTTGGGTTTTGTTTGCTTGAAGACTTTCCAAATTTTTGAAATATTGAAAGTCCACTGAATAGCAAATATTTTACTTATCAGGTGAATCGCTCAAAACTTCTCTGGCTTTACTCAATTGTTGCCAACGAGCCAGAAAGGCGGCGTAGTTTCGCTTGAGCAAAGGATTTTCCTTGTCTTGATGCATTGCTTTCTGGTAAGTTTGGTCGGCGGCGTAAAGAAAACCAGCCTCTTCCAATTGCATGGCTTCCATTAGCGATTGCTGAGGCTTGCTGGCCGTTTCCTGATAGGCTGCTTCTTGTTTTAGCATTTCCAGGATGGCTTGTTGTTTATCCGGAGTGATTTTGAAATATATCCGGGGCGATTTTTCTTCGGAATTTTCATTTTGGATAAGCCCCGCGCCAGCTTTTTCCCGTACATGATAAGCTTCCCAGTAATAAGTCTTGCCTGCTTTTAAATACAGGCCGCCCAAATCTATACTCAATTTTGTCGCTTTCGACAAAGCCATAAAAATCATTTCTTCAGAAAGACTATCAATAATTTGAAATTCATAGTGGACACCTGCCCCGGCATCCGGCCAGTAAAATTCGGTGGTTTCAGGTGATATATTGCCTCCTATCGGCATTATTCCTGCAAGACCGGAATCCGTGAAACCACGAATATTTCCCTGGGCATTGTTTTGGTTTTTCAAATAAGATTTCTCCAGTTGTTTTTCTGAGGCGCTTTGATCGAGACCATTCGAGACAAAATTGGAAAACCTTTGCACGAAGTTCATATTGGAAGTAGTCGTCCCAAACAATTTAGATAAATCATGTTTCCCTGCTTTATTCAGTTTCACGAATTTTTCTTTATAAATGATTTCAACGGCGGCCTTATTTTTTAGAATTATCTGTCCATTTGTTCCCAATTGGGTACCCGTATAAACCCTGGCCGGTGAAGCATTTACGCCTTCGTACCAAACCTCTCCATCTACATACATAACCATTGGACTATCGCCTTTCTGAGCCATTAAAAAGAAGCAACATACAATACTAAAAAAGCTAATTAGTAGGGTCTTTTTCATGTGTTAGTGTTTTTATTATGGGTATTCGTTTCTTTAAAAAGCTTTCATAAATCATCAAAATATCATAAGCCAGCATCAGGGCCAGGAAGCCATTTGAAAAATCAATGAGGATACGTAAATAATAAAAAATTAGTGCGATAAAAAAAAAGAAAATCGTCAACTCAACGATTTGCAAAATACGGGTCACGCCATGAAATATATCGGGAAGGCCAAGGTAAATACGGCGAATGATCAATACGTTTATATACCCAAAGAGCCAAACCATTATTGTAACTATCCATTTAGGCAGTTCATAAATATAGTTACCATTCAAAATCATGGTCAGAATATTGGCATGGATCACCATGCCGTACATATCCGGAATACTCCGCCCTGTATACACTGGGTTCAACGGTGTAAAATAACGATCTTCAATGGGAGCTCCAGGGTCATTATTAGCTACAAATCCAATCATTACGATCCGATCCTTACATACCGCAAGTGCTTCTTCTGGAGCATCCTGTAAGCTTGCTGCATTCAGCCGGATAAAGCTCCTGTAGTCTCCAAAATAGTTGATCCGTTCCACTTTTTTTTTGCGCTGTAAAAGGCGATTGCCTGCACTAGCATCGTATTGTTCTGCCAACGCGACAGCAAACGCTTTGTTTTCTTTTCCATTCAGCGTTGTTATCGTCGGACTAAACAGTCGAACGGTACGATCTGTACCTGCCAGGAAATTGGTGTAGGCATTCACGCCATAATCCGAAAATGCTGGTTCTGACAGTTTCATATTGGGAATGCCCTTCAATGAATCCTGATATTGAGCCAGGTTGCCAGCCAACACAACATTGGGAATTTCCTGTAATCGCCGGCTTAATAAAGAATCACCAACAGCATCACGTTGACCGGCAAATAATATGTCTAATCCAATGGCCCGTGGCGATTGGGCGTTGATGCGGTCCAGCAAGTTCGCCAGAGAAGCCCGGTCGGGTTTATCTACATGAATCAAGACAATTCTAGCCTCTCTTTTAACGCGGGTAGTATCCCGCAGCCGGGCGTAAATGATATCCGTCACTTCATAATCTTTGACGCCATTATTAAACGGATCAAAGAAATGCAACTGGAAAGTCACCAGCTTGATCAACCCTATAAAAAGGAAGATAATGAAGGTGACAGCCAGAGCATGTATTTTAGAGTTGTTTCGCAGGGACGATGTCGAGGTTGAAACAGATGGCGGTTTTCCATCGTTTTCTCCACTATCCCGTCTCTGCGAAAAGACTCTGTAAAAAAACCGTTTGAACATAAATTCTAATCTGGAAAATACATATTCATGAGCTCAGCAAACGTTTCTGTTGACCTGACTTCCTCCAGATCTGGATCTTCCAAAACAAAGGTGGCATCCTCAAAGCCATTTTTAAAGGCCATCTCCAAAGAGGACAAGGCCGCCTCTGTATTCCCGTTGATGGCATGCAGTCGGCTCAATTCATAGGGTGCATCCGGATCATCAGGATTGATCAACAAAACGTTTTCAAAAAACATACTTGCTTCTTCATAGTACCCACTATCCAGGTAAAGGAAGGCCAGTTCATACCAGGCTTCAGCATCTTCAGGGTCTATGGAAAGTACCTCGATGAATTTTTCTTCCGCCTTTTCGTAGTTGTCTTGCTCGACATAGATCAGCCCTAGCCCAAAAAGGGCATCCGTGTTATTAGGATCGAGCTCGACCGCTTGTTCAAAAGCAGCGATTGCATTGTCTATTTCGCCTTCCTGATAATAAGCAAAACCCAGTCCAAAAGCTGCATCGGGATCACTTTCTGAAAAATCATCCAGCTGATCAATCGCCGTTTCCCAGCTTTCCTGATCGAGACTACTATAAGCATTGGCCACGTCGTTGTTTTCAATACTCTCAGGACGCCGAAGTACGCCCAATCCCATTTTTTTATCTTTGGGCTTGGTTTTAGTCTTAGTCTTAAGCGGATTGTTGTTGGTGAATTTTGCCGGTTTATTGGCGATATTCAATGGCTTTGGTTTGACTTGCGCATGAGTAGTGAATTGAAGGAAAAGGCCAAACATCAAACTGAGCAATAAGTATTTCATTTTTATTGGGTTAAATGGTAAATATTAAATATAGATTCAATCAGTCAAATTCTGAATATATGTCTGAAATCTTTCAGCATCCGGATCATCGACCAGCTCTGAAAGTTGGCTGAGAATATCGGATTTGACCTCAGGTCCTAAATAATCTCTAAATTCCCGGGTTGCCTCTTCAAAAAATAAGTTAAAAATTTCATTATTCATATCCTCATGGGCAAAGTCAAGCATCATCTGCGCGGTTTCCCGATCATAAAAATACTGGTTTTCCATGAAAGATAAATAGTATTCAGCAATCAGCCTGCTTTCATCCTCGCTAACGATCCCATCATCGAGCTCAACGCTATGAAGCAAGATATAAGGTAAATTCTCCAGGGCCATCTCCTCGTTTTCTTCCTGATCGTATTCCATTTCCCATTCCATTGAATAGTCATCTTCGTCAAAATCTTCCATTTCCCAGGATTCATAATCATCCTCCTCAATCTCCGGTACATTTTCCAGGTTTAGTTGTTTATAAGAAGGAACATCCGTGTATTGATCCTTGCCTTCGGAGTACATTTTTTTATTGTCCTTGATGATCAAATACTGAGGGCGCTGATCCTGTTTCTTCTTTTGCACCTCGTCTCTGGTTTTTTTCAAAATACTGGCCCAGGAAGTAGGTTGTTCAGCAAAAATCAAACCATCCCATAACACATCGACCAATTCGTTGACGAAGTAGGAGCCTCCTTCATCATTGGTATAAGAATACTGCCCTGGTGAAGCGCCGGAAGCAATGATATGCCCCCTAAAGCTTTTTATCAGCTCCATATTTTTCAGGGTTTTTGAATTGGCTGGTGCCTGTTCCTGCTTTTTTAGTCCCTGAGCACGTTTATCCGCTGCCGGGTCACCTATTATGTTGTTGCAACTATTGCCCAAGGTAATTGACATCCGTGGGTTTTTACTGATCAACATTTGATGCACCCAATCCAAGGGAACTCCGCAACTATTGATATTGCCCCCTTCGTTTTGCTGCTCGTTAAAATTGCAATAGTACAAAAAGGGCCAGATCACGGCGTCATTCTCATTGCGAAAGCCATGTCCCGAGTAGAAAAAGATAACTACATCTTCAGAAGTACATTGAAAATTTTGGAAAAACTCATAGACTTCATTTTGATTAAAATTGAGGCGATGAGGTTGGAATGTCATGCCTGCATCATTGGCAACCATACCAAAAAATTCAGTCGTTTTCTGGTAGTCTTTCTCACATCCTTTTTTGATGTCTTCATTCGAATTGTCAATACTGACAATCAGATGGATTGCACCTTGACTTAAAAGCCCCAAAGGTTGAACAAGGAAGCAAAGCAGAAAGAAAAATAAACTGGGTAAATATTTCATTATTATGTTGTTTGGTTCAATGGAAAATTTCTTGATTTAAAAACGCTCCGGGAAAAATCCTTTCATCATTTTTTTATATTCCTTTAATTGGCGAAGGGGTTCCATGTCGGCATCATTACTGATTAACTCAAAATAATCTTCACCCGCTAGTTTAGCCTTTTTCAGTGTTTTTTTCAAACTACGTAAGGCTTCACGTTCCTGTTCGTGTAAAACGTAATAAGTACAAAGCCAATAATAACTTGAGGCCTTCGTCCGGTCAAGGCTAATGGCCATCCGAAAAGCTGCTAAAGATTCTTTAAACGATTCGGAACCATAAAAAGTAATCCCGATTTTGTAAAGCACCTGGATTTTTTCCTGGTTGTTGAGCGAGGCCATTTGCAGCTTTTTTTTCCATTGTCCCGGTTGCGCGTAGAGATATCCCAGTTTTTCATACGCGGGATCAAAAAATGCATCCGACTGGATGGCATTTATGTACATTTTCTCGGCTTCTGGCAAACGGCCCTGCAAATGGTAAAATCGCCCAAGGTTATCATAAGCTTCTGTATAATCCCGTTTCAGTTCAAGCGCCTTTTGGTACATGATTTCTGTTGAATCTGCTTGTTCCATTTCGTCGTACCAATTACCCAGTTCAAAATAAGCTTCGGGGTAATTGGGGTCAATTTTTAGTGCTTTCCGATAATTTTCTGCTGCTTCCGCTTCCCTGCCTTCTAACCAGCTGAGCAGCAGGCCCAGGTTAAAATAATTTTCTTTGTAGCCAGGGCCAAGCACAATAGCTTTGAGATACATTATTTCAGCTGAGTCTGGCTGCTCCTGTTCGGCAAAAAGGTTGCCCAGGTTGGCGTAAGCCGAAGAAAAATCAGGCTTCAAGGCAATGGCTTTCTGATAATTCTTTTTTGCTTCCTCCAGATTGTACGCATGTTGTTTGTATCCAATGGCCAGATTATTGTAAGGAATGGCCCAGGTTGGAGAAAGGGCAACTGCTTTTTGTAGGTAAACCAATCCCTGTTCAAAGTCGCCCAGTTCCAGTAGAAGAAATCCCAATTCGTTATAAATATAGGCCGCATTTTGCTCCTTTTCCAGTGCTTTTTCCTGACTTTCTAATGCGCGGTAGAACAAGGAATCATCGCCTCCAAGCTGTTCTGCTTCTAAACGAAGGACCAAGCCTTCAAAATAGAATTGTTTTGCCAGGGTTTGCTCATATCTCGGATCTTCAGGACCCAGAATTTCGGCAGCCCGGCGCAGGTATTCGGGAAAAAGCCGGTATTTTTTGTCAAATTGTGCTCTTTGCGCCAGTTCCTGAGGGTCCGTATTAAGGTAGGCCATAATCGCTTGTTGCACAGAATCCATTAGAGCGATGGTCAATCGTTCATCCATGATGCCCCTTAAGGGTAAAAAAGTGGTGTCGCTGCGCAGTTTTTTATAATAAAAGATAGCGGACTTGTCTTCAGGACTAACCAACTTACCTCTATCCAATGCATCGATGAACCGCACATAATTGATGTACCCTCCCCTTGTTGCTAATTTAGTGAGGATGTCTTTTTCAAAATCCTGTTGTAGTTCCGATTTTACCAAGGTTTTTAATTCCGCTACGGTGGCCTTATCTACCTTAAAGAGCGCTTCTTTTTTCATGCCACCAAATACATCCGGATGTTGCATTTTTTTTGTCGCAGCCCTAACCCGTTCTTGCAGAAAATATTCCAATTCATAGAGATCGACGATCAGGTTACCGTCTTCATCAGCCCGCCCCTTTAGCCCGTCAATGAGGTAATAGGAGAAAACCCCACGGCCATCTCCCCAATCTTTTCCTTCCTTCGAGAGCTCGTAGGGTTGGCAGGACAAAATCTTGACTTCATTAGCAAAACGTTTCATCAATTCCCTGGCGGTGGATTCCCTACCCCCTACTCCTTCCCCGGCAAGGGTACCGGAATGACAGGCATCCGTAATGACGATCACCTTCACACCCTGGGACGAAAGGTTATTAATGTGTTTGTTGAGGTAATCGAGATCTATAGCATTGAGGCGGTAATTGTTTTTTGGCGTGTCATAAGCAAGCAGGTAACCTTTTTCAGCTTCGTTTTTTGTTTCGACATCTCCATGACCGGCAAAATACAGGATGGCTTGATCTCCTTGAATGGCATTAACGGCAAGCCATTCCAACGCCGCCTGTATGCGTGCAAGCGTGGCATTTTTATTGGTTAATAGTCGTAATTGTTGATCGGTGAGCAGGCCTCCGGATTCGGATTTGAGAAAATCGGCAAAAAATTCTGCATCGCGGTGCGCATAGCTTAGTTTGGAAATTTCTTTATCCTGATAATCGGAAATGCCAATGACAACTGCCCAGGTGTTTCCCTTCTCCAGCGGAAAGGTAGCGTCCTTTGGGTAAACTACAAGCTCAAAAAATAAAAAGATAATTGTGAGCAGTACTCTCATATCAAGGCTTAATTCGGTTTTATGTGCACCTTTTTGGGGACTTACAAATTTAAGAATTAACTGGCCATTCCCAAATAAGAGGTATTGAACAAGATTAGTAGCTTGTTATCTCATAAATCCAGTAGTTTATTTAGCTTTATTATCTTTGGTCGGTAATGAAGTTCAAAATACCTTAAGTATGTGGGATTAATAACTGTCTGATTTCGATAGGATAGTGGTTTTGTTTTCAATCTGTTCCTCCGCTAAAGCTTCGGCGACACGCGGAAGGCGAAGATTCCCGCCCCTAGCCAAAGTTAAGGAAGGAGGTTCTTCAACAACGATTGGAAGTAAAAGCACTCCTAGAAAAGTGGACACTTATTGATACCTCGTCCCTTAAGACCCTAAATCTAAACCCATGCAAATTCTTAAAACCACCTATTGTGTTTTATGCTTGCTTTTATCCAACCAGCTACAAATCCAGGCTCAAGCTTTACACATCCACTACGATATCCAATCACAGCAACTCGTCTATATTGTTAATGGTGACACGGTGGCCCGACCAATTGTGAAATACAATAACGACGTTTTTTTTCACGTCGAAAACTTCAATAATTATCTCTATGAAGTAGAAATTGAGCGCAAAGAAAATACCGATGGTAGCGGTTCTGGCATGAGTGGATTCGGTAGTCTCAGTGGGTTGTTGCCGACAGGAGGAATTCCCGGAATGAGTGGCATGGGCGGCGGTGGACTGATGGATTTTTTTGGAATTGCTGACAATGAGTTAGAAAATCTTGAATCCCTTGAAGGGGATAGGGGTTTGGTGGAATCCGAGGAATCACAACAGCTATTTCTATTAAAACAACGGACTGAAGCCGTATTAAATGATATGGCTGATATTGAAGCAAATATAAGTCAGGTCAACAAAAACCTTCAGGATAATTTCAAGAAACAACAATTTATTGAACTGGCCCAGAAAGAAATCCATCACCTTAAATATCGGCCTGGATTAAAGCCTGCACAAATCAAGCAATTATCTACAGAATTTATAAGCAAAGCACTGGGTTCAGGTGATTTACAAAGTTTGAATATTGATATGCTTGGGGACGTTGATAAGTATGAAAAAGCACTTAAATCGGATTTAAACAAACTTACTCAAGCCCAGCTAAATTACAAGACACAGGTAAGGAAATTGGAAATAATTCAAAGTCAGGCCCTTAGCCTAAACATAGTGGAAGACAATGAGGTCTATCAACAGATCGAAAGTTCCTTATTAAATGTTTTCACCCGTGGTGTGGAACTTCAGGAGAGTTTGGAGGAAAACCGGGAAAAGGTGGCTACCGAGTTGGCTGAAGGTCAGACGACCTATTTGCGCAATCTAATTGACCTGCGCTACGAAATTGAAGCTTTGAAGGAAAACGACTTTTCGCATACGCAGCGCTTTACAGTTGAGGACGGTGGCTTTTCTCTACAGGCCAAATTGATCCCCATTGATTCTAATGGGGTACGTAATGGCCAGAATGCCTTATCTCTTTCGCCTATCCGGGTAGCTGTTAAGGGTGGTTTAAAAATAAGCTCTAGTGTTGGTTTAAGCATCGGCCAATATTTTGATGCTCCACAGGAATATCTGGTCCGCGAAGGCTTTATCGTGGGCTCCGATAACGACAGCTATATCCCCATTCTAAATACCTTTATCCATTTCCACCCATATAGCGCTGGAAAGGCCCGTATTGGTGGCTCATTGGGTATCGGCATACCACTCATTAGCAACAATGTCAGCCAATCGGCAACCTTTCTAATAGGCCCCAGTCTGATTTTTGGAAATAGAGAAACCATCGTACTAAGCGCAGGTATTTTGGGCGGCAAGGTGGAGCGTCTTGGTGGCGGGCTGCACGTTGGTGACGCCTTCACTGCCGTAGATGGGATTTTACCCATCAAAAGTTTGTATGAGCTGGGCTACTTTTTTAGCTTTTCCTATAAGATTTTTGGAAAGTGAGTTAACGAGTATGTTTGGAGGCCAAAACCGACCTCCAGATATGCGCTAAAACTCCAAATACCGCTTCGCATTATGGTAACAAATATCCTCTACCATTTGCCCCAGCCAAGGCAGGTCATTGGGCAGTTCCCCATTTTCTACATCTTTACCGATCAGGTTGCACAATATTCGTCTGAAGTATTCATGTCTTGGAAAGGATAAAAAGCTGCGACTATCGGTGAGCATGCCTAAAAACCGGCTTAACAAGCCCATATTGGACAATACATTTAGCTGTGCTTCCATGCCGTCTTTTTGATCCAGAAACCACCAGGCGGAACCCCATTGAATTTTGCCGGGAATAATTCCGTCGTTAAAATTCCCAGCCATTGTAGCAAATAGTTCGTTGTCTCTTGGGTTGAGGTTATAGAGGATAGTTTTGGTCAATTTTTCTTCGGCATCCAACCGGTTTAAGTAGCGGGAAAGTGCCGTTGCCTGTTCGTAATCCCCAACAGAATCGCAGCCTACATCTGAGCCCAAGATATTCATCAGCCGATCATTATTGTTGCGAATGGCCCCTAAGTGGAATTGCATGGTCCAACCTTTGGCATGATACATCAGCCCTAAAAAATACAAAATAGCCGATTGATATTGAATGGCTTCTCCTGCAAAAATGGGATGACCAGCGAGGCGTTTTCTAAAGATTTTATTCACTTCATCTTCTGTAAAATCCGAGGCATAAAGCTGAGTCAAACCGTGATCTGCCAATCTTCCACCCATGGAATGAAAAAAGTCAATCCGGTCGTGTAGTGCTTCCAATAAATCTTTTAAATCCTGAATATTTTTCCCGGTCACTTTTCCCAGCGTTTCAATCATTTCTGGAAAAACCGGATTTTCAATCATGATAAATTTATCGGGACGAAAACCAGGCACCGTTTTTAAACCCGGATTCTGTTGTTTTAGCTGCTGGTGAAATTCAAGGCTGTCCGTAGGATCATCCGTTGTGCAAACGGCCTCTACCTTCATTTTTTTCAATAAATTTCGGGTAGAAAAAGCCGACGTTTGTAATTGAACCGTGGTCGCTTCATAAATTTCCTCCCCGGTTTTGGCATTAAGTAGTGTGTCGATTCCAAAATAACGTTGCAATTCCAGGTGTGTCCAGTGATAAAGCGGGTTTCGCATGGTATAGGGCACTGTTTCTGCCCATTTTAAAAACTTGCTTTTGTCGGTTGCATCCCCCGTTATATATCGCTCATCAACACCATTGGCCCGCATCGCCCGCCACTTATAGTGATCGCCTTTTAGCCAGACCTCCGTGATGTTTTCAAAAACTTTATCTGCCGCAATTTCCTGTGGAGGCAAATGGTTGTGGTAATCAATGATTGGCATATCGGCCGCATGATCAAAATAGAGCTTTTGAGCTGTTTTATTACTGAGTAAAAAATCTTCGCTTAGGAATGTTTTCATTTCTTGACAATTGACTGGTCACGACTCACGGCGTATGGACCACTTTTGTTTTCAAATTATATTCTCGAACTTAAATTTTTAACGATACCTAACTCCAATCCTCTCAATTCTGCCAAGCCTCGCAATCTGCCAATAGCTGAATAACCTGGATTCGTTTTTTTGGATAGATCATCCAGCATTTTGTGGCCGTGGTCTGGCCGCATCGGAATCGGGGTCTCCTGGTTTTGTTGTACCTCAATCAGGGCCTTCATCACTTCGTACATGTCTACGTCTCCCTCCAGATGATTGGCTTCATAAAAATTACCGGCTTCGTCTCTTTTAGTTGCCCGCAAATGGATAAAATTGATGCGATGGCCCATATTGTAGACCATTTTGGGCAAATCATTATCAGGCCTGACGCCAAAGGAGCCCGTACAAAAGCACAACCCATTGTTAGGAGAATCTACTGCTTTAATAATTGCCATTGCATCCGCCTCAGTACTGACTACCCTCGGTAAGCCTAATAAAGAAAACGGCGGATCATCAGGATGAATGGCCATCTTAACGCCCACTTCATCGGCAACAGGAATAATTTCTTTTAAAAAATAAATCAAATTTGATCGCAAGGCTGCTGCATCAATATTTTTATAGGTGTCTAATATAGCCTGGAATTTTTCCAACGTAGGTACGCCTTCAGTCGTACCTCCTGGCAAACCTGCAATAATGTATTGAGTAAGCTGATCTTTTTCCGCCTGGCTCATCGTATCAAAACGCGCTTTAGCTATTTCCTGGTCGTGAGAAGAATAGTCTTCTTTTGCTCCCGGCCTTTTTAAAATAAATAACTCAAAAGCGGCAAAAGCGGCTTTTTCAAAACGCAAAGCAGTAGAACCATCCGGCATTGGATACTCCAGATTGGTGCGACTCCAATCCACTACCGGCATAAAATTATACGTGATAACCCGAATAGCGCACTCCGCCAGGTTCCGGATGCTCTGTTTGTAATTTTCTATATACTGGTGGTATCCTCCTATTTGCCTTTTGATATCTTCATGAATCGGCACACTCTCCACCACCGACCATTCCAAACCGGCAGCTTCTATCTCTTTCTTTCTTTTCAGAATCTCTGCTACTGGCCAAACTTCACCATTAGCAATATGATGCAACGCAGTGACGACCCCCATTGCGCCGGCCTGCCGCACATCTGATAGGCGCACCAAATCGTCAGGGCCATACCAGCGCCATGTTTGTTTTAATTTTTTCATTTACATAATTTTGTGTAGGGCCGACAACGAGGGTTGCACCTACACACCAGAAAAAGCACTAAATCCACCATCCACCGGCACTATTATTCCCGAAACGAAGCTGGAAGCATCACTAGATAGCCAGATGACGGTACTGATCAATTCTTCTGGTTTGCCAAAACGTTTCATTGGTGTCTCTTTAATGATCGTTTCTCCTCTGGCAGTCAGGCTACCATCTTCATTGGTTAATAATCTTCTATTTTGTTCTGCAATAAAAAACCCCGGAGCAATAGCATTCACCCGGATATCTCCACCATATTTATGGGCCATTTCCACAGCCATCCATTTGGTAAAATTATCCACTGCCGCCTTGGCAGCTGAATACCCTACAACTCTGGTAATTGCCTGTTGAGCTGCCATAGAAGAAATATTGATAATTGAACCCTTTTTAAAATCTACCATCGCCCGTCCAAAAACCATAGTTGGCAAAACGGTACCCTTCAAATTCAAATCCGTTACTTTGGAAAAGTCTTCTATAGAAAGGTCAAAAATATCCTGATCGGGCATGATTGTGGCACCTCTCATGTTTCCTCCAGCCGAATTTACCAAAATATCAATACGGCCCCATTTATCGAGTATCTTGTCTCTGGCATTGATCAATTGTGTTTCATCCAGCACATCAGCAATCATTGCCAATGCCTCTCCCCCCTGGACTGTTATCTCTCTCACCTTTTTTTCTACAGTGGCTTTGGTTCGGTTTAAAATACCCACTTTGGCACCTGCCTTAGCTAATCCTTCTGCCAAAGTTCCACCTAGCACTCCTGCACCGCCTGTAATTATGGCAACTTTTCCCGTTAAATCGAACATCTTATCATCATTATAGTCTAAACCAATTCAGGTGCCCACCCCTTTTCATATTCCCGCTTCCAGTTTTTCATCGCAGCAGCATTATCCAATACCTTACCGGTATTCATATCCACCTTAAGGCTTGATGCAAGCTCCTGAGCTATGTTGCCTAAATGGCAAAGATGATTACTGTAATTGGCATCTGCAACCGGAGAATTCAAAGCAATATCAGTACGGATGGCTTCCAGGAAGTTTTGAATATGAAAATCTGTCAAAATCCCTTCCCCAGCTAAGTTTGTTGTTTGCGACACGCCCGTCTCTGCTTCGTGTTTGATTTCTTTACCCGTTCTGTCATAGGCAAAATAATCATTTCGGTCCAGGAGGATGCTGCCTTCTGTTCCGTATAAAATGGTCCCTCTACCCCGGTCATATTGTGCTCTGCCATTGCAACTGCGGCCTTCCCAGGTCAGCGATTTTCCTCCCGCAAATTCAAAACGGGCGATTTGGGTATCATAAAACTCCCAATCGTCATCAACAAAATGAAACCGCCCCCCCTGAGAGGTTACTTTATTGGGCATTTTCACGCCTAATGCCCACCGGCAAATATCCATTTCGTGCAACCCATTATTACAGATTTCACCAGTCCCCCAATGTTTGAACCAATGCCAGTTATAATGGACATAATTGTTTTTAAAGGGTCTTCTTGGAGCCGGCCCCTGCCATAAGTCCCAATCCAGGTGAGCCGGAGGTGTAGCGTCTTTGCCAACACCAATAGTCCCCCGGTTATTGGCATACCAACATTTTCCTTCATATACTTCTCCAATAAGTCCCGCAGCAATATCCTTCATAGCCATTTGGGAAGTAGGCGCAGACCGCTGTTGAGTACCGATTTGTACATACTTGCCGTACTTCGCCTGCGCTTTCACCAACAATTCTCCCTCATAGGGATTTTGACTACAAGGTTTTTCACAATACACATGTTTTCCGGCTTCCAATGCGTAAATCGAAAAAGGGGCATGCGTATGATCCGCTGTAGCTATAAAAACAGCATCAATGCTTTTCTTTTTAATTAACTTTCTAAAATCCTTGATCAACTTAGGCGTTTTCCCCTGCTTTTCCTTTGCTTCTGCCCCTCGTTTTTCCAATACCTTTTCATCGACATCACAGAGCGCAACCACTTCAACTTTATCCAGCGCTAAAAGGGTGTTTAAAAGGGTGCTTCCCCGGCTATTTAATCCGACTATAGCTACCTTAACCGTATCGTTAGCGCCAAGAATTCTACGGTAACTCTTAGCGCTTGTACTACCGATCCCTGTAACAAGTCCAGCAGTGACCAGCGTCGTTTTTTTGATAAAGTCTCTTCTTGTATTACTCATGATTTGCATTGGATTTTATATGTCAATTATTCGGAACACCTGCACTCAGCTTTCGCAGAGCTTCGTCGTCCAAAGGAAGCAATGGCCCACTACGTTTCCCCGGCTGCAGGTTTTCATCAAAACTCCCGTATCTTAATATTTCTAAAAGCCACCTCATCGCCATGATCCTGCAATAGGATGTGCCCTTCAGGCAGTTGACCGAAATTTTCCCATTGTTCGTATTTGCTTTTTTCCACCAAGGCTTTGAAAATCTGACTATGGCGATCAAATTCTACCACCAGAACATTGTTTAGCCAATGTTGTACCTTTCCGCCGTGCACTACAATACGGGCATTATTCCAGGCACCAACACCTTTAAACCTTTTACCGCCACTATTGGTAAAACTCTCTGCCCGAATGAGGTCGTATAATGAACCAACCATTCTGTTGCCATTTTTACCTTCTTTAGCATCCGGGTGTTTGTCATCATCCAAAATCTGAA
Organism: Saprospiraceae bacterium; assembly: GCA_021604865.1. Classification (GTDB taxonomy): domain Bacteria; phylum Bacteroidota; class Bacteroidia; order Chitinophagales; family Saprospiraceae; genus BQJU01. Next base: position 131,127 of record BQJU01000008.1, read on the forward strand.
ATTCTAGTCCAATAGCAGAGCCTTCCCCCTTGTTCAATTCCGGGTCCACAAAATATTTAATGCCACTATTGGCCCCTTCACTGATTTTAAAATCAACACTTAATTCAAAATCGGAATAGGTATCTATAGTGACAATGTCGCCACCGTTTCGGGATTCTGCTCCACCGGAAGGCAAAACGGTCAAAATGCCCTCTTTCATCACCCAGCCCTTTTCAGGAAAATGATCCAGCTTAGCGCCCCGCCAGCCTTTGGTACTTTTTCCATCCCATAACAATCGCCAGCCTCTTCGTTTTTCGTTTTCCGTCAGTTGATTATTCAAATAACTGATTTCGGGAACGTCCAAATCCACCTTCATTCTTGAAGCCTCCAGATTCGTTGTTTTTATCTTTATATTTTTCCACCTGACTGTTTTACCTTCCTGCTCTTTTTCACCAATGCTATGCACCTGAAAAGCAATGAACCCTTCGGCCGTCAGATCATCTACCAAATTGGCACACTGAATACCATTTATCCAGGTTCGGATATCGGCCCCGATGGCTTCTATCCGATAGTGATTCCATTCACCGGAAACAAATGCATGCTGACCTTTGGGATTTCTGCTTAAGGGATACAGCCAGTCTCTTCTGGCCTCATCATAAATACCTCCCGCCCATTTTCTGGGACTGGTTTCTATCTCACATTGATACCCATGTACCCGACCATTCTGGTAATCCGCTTTGCTCAGGCTTCTGAATTGCACGCCCGAATTCAAGCCGTTTTCAACAAACACCTCAAATTCCAAAATAAAGTCACTATAGACCTTTTTGGTGGCCAAAAAACTATTGGGTGTGTTTAGCTTGGAAATGCCGACCATTTCTCCGTTTTCTACTTTATAGGTGGCCTCACCATTGAGTTGTTGGAAATTGGAAAAGTCCTTTCCATTAAAAAGCATTTCCCAACCATCCTGGGCACATGCTGTAAAGGAAAACAGGATAAAAAAAACGGGGAGTATTATTGTTTGTTTTGACATAGCATTAGGGTTGCTTTTCCTGGTATGTTTTGGTGATTTGACAAATTTCGTTGTCAATGAAGGTATTCTTTTGATCTCTACCGAGAGATCCGTAAGCGTATGTTATTAACGAAGATAAAAATATTTTCACCAAGAAATACAGATAAACAACCAACAATGGGAAAGAGGCCCTAGTGGATATTAAGAGAGTTGTTTCGCAGGGACAGGGCAGTAGGATGACTGAGTGGCCCTGCAAGGTGAATGCTTGGTCGGCATTCAAGCGAAGGAACGCGCCAGCGATGGGAAGCCATCCGTTTTAACCTTGACATCCCCCTCCGAAACAACTCTACTATTCCGGATGGCGTTATTATCAAAGAAAATGTGTGTTTTCGGAAAGAGGATAAGGGCATGAAAGAAAGCATGTCTGGGAGTACATTTGGTCGGCTCATACGAGGCTAAGCCGACCAACACGCCACCTCCAAACATGCACTAAAGGGTCAGGGAAGGACTATTTTGGAAGTTTCTACACCTTCGGTTTTCTTTCCCGAGCTGTTTGGTCCTAATGGCACCAGTGTCAGGAATAGGGTAAGCAACGCTCCAATGACAATAGCCCAGGCTAGGGTCAGAAGGATTCTATAATTTTTCATGGCTTAAAAGTTTGTATAAGCGTATGTTTAGAAACGGGGACAGTATACCATCCCCGTTTGCAGAGAATGAATTTTAGTTTACTGGAGGAATCGGCTTAGCCACCGTATTATTGATAGGCGGCAGCGTCTGCAGAAAAGCAAATATTGATTTAAGATCCTCGTCTGTCATATTTTTATAAATAAACCAGGGCATAGGCGGTAAAAGCGGTCGACTTTGATCCATCCCCTTTAATTTACCTTCTCTAATGGCTTTGATAAATTGTGCTTCCGACCAGTTGCCAATACCGGTGTCATCGGGTGTAAGATTAGCAGAAAAAGAAGTACCCCAGGGCCCCATTCCGGTAGTAAAATCTGTTGAGAATACCATGTAATCCTTCAAAATTGATTTATCCTTGATTTCTGGCAATTGTTGGTTGGCGGGAGCACCTGACATACGCCGTTTAAAATCAATTTCAAATCCGACAGGTAACATAATTTTGGGTGAATGACAATCGTCACAGCCAATAACACTGACCAGATATTCTCCTCGTTTCACCCTGTTTTGTTGTGTAGTTTTTTCACTCTCCAAAGCCGATGAATTATCGGTTTTAGGAAGTGGGTTATCCTTTTGCGTGCATTTTACCAGTAAAAAACTAATGAGCAAAAGGCTTGCGAAAATGGTGATAGCTTTCATGATTAAGTGATTTTAAAGAATAAAATTTACGGTGCAAAGATGCAAGCAATAGGCACTCCCACGATATAGCATGTTTGTGTGAAAGAATAGGAGTAATGGTCGCCGCCTCACATAAATGGTTGATTTGGACAACCAGACCTGTTTTACCCACCAATGGAGGAGATTATTAGATGGAGAATGGGTATCGTTATACTAACGGCAACTCAGGTTTCAATTAAGAAAAGATTCACCGCAGAAGTCCTCTTGCACCAGGGTAGGCTGGATATGGATAGAAGGGCGTTTGACTACACCATACCGATTCCCCTGCTTGTGTCTAATCGGTAAGTTTGTCCTTCAGGGCTTTCAGCACCGCCTCAGTTTTGGAATTCACCTGCAATTTTTCATAAATATGCCGAATGTGGGAACGCACAGTATCCATACTGATAAAATGTTCGTCGGCGATGAGCTTGTAAGAGTGGCCTTTCATGAGACTTTTTAAGATATCCAGTTCACGAGAGGAAAGGTTATAATCGGGTTTGGGCTGGTCTACTGGAGGCTGTTGTTGGAAAAACTGCAAAACCTTGCGGGCAATACTGGAAGTCATAGGCGATCCACCCTGCTGCGCATCGTGGATGGCGTCAATGATTTCCGAAGGTGGGGTACGTTTGAGCAAGTAACCTGCTGCGCCGTTGCGGATGGCACTGAAAATCTTTTCCTCTTCCTCAAAAACAGTCAATATAAGCACTTGCGCCTGGGGGCGAATAGCTTTCACAATGGCTGTAGCTTCGATACCCGACCTGCCCGGCATGTCAATATCCATGAGTATTACATCGGGTGCCAATCCAGGGATTTGCATTTCAAGATTACCTGCATCAGGAAAAGCACCGACAAACTCCAAAGTGGGCGTGGCTTTCAACATAAAGGTCATGCCTTCGCGGAGATCACGGTTGTCTTCGTATAGGAGAATTCGTATTTTTTGTTCCGTTTGCATAATACAAAGATCGTTTCTGATTTTTCATTCTGGTATAGCATAAAGGGGTGAAAGTTGGCGAAAGAGAATGAGTGGGGGCTCAAAGTTTCACTTTTACTACTACCCTGGTTCCTATATCTTTTTCTGAATAAACCTCTGCGGTACCACCAATTTCCTCTGCCCTTTTCTGCATATTTTGTAACCCGTTGCCGCCGTTGCCTGCCGGAGTGTCTGTTAAATTAAAGCCTTTTCCGTTATCGCTGATTTCCATCAACAGTATGCCTTTTTTCAAATTTAAAGAAAGTTCCACCACCGTAGCGTCGGCATATTTGGCAGCATTATTCACGGCTTCTTTAAAAATGAGGTAAAGATTGCGCCGAACCTCAGCAGGAAGGGATTTGCCTGAAAAGCCCTCTCCGATATTCTGCTTGAAGGCTACATCCCGAGCTTCGAGCAAGCGCAGGCCAAATTCGGTCATGCGGGTAGCGAGGTCTTCCAGTTGGTCATTCTTGCGTTTCATCGCCCATACAATATCCTGCATGCTTTCCGATAAATTGGTGGCACTTATACTGATCCGTTGGAGCAAAGAAGTTACCTCCGGTATATCATCGCCGACCTGTTGTTTAGCAAATTCGCTAAAAAACCGGATACTACTCAGGGTGCTGCCCATCTCGTCGTGAAGGTCGCGGGCAAGGCTTTCCCGAAAAGCTTCCAGCCGTTGACGCTGTTGACTACGATAGTGCCAAATGCCAAATAATATCAGGCCAGTCAATAAAACCATTGACACTTGAAAATACCAACGTTTGACCATTACAGGAATAACTTTAACCAAAACATGTGCGCCCGTTTCATTCCAGATGCCATCGTTATTGGCTGCTTTCACCCGAAAGAGGTACTCGCCCTCATCGAGATTGGTGTAGGTAGCGATTTTGAGGTCGGTATAAACCCAATCGGTGTTAAACCCTTCCAGTTTGTAGGCATAGCGATTGCGCGTTGGCTGGTTGAAATTGAGGGCAGCAAATTCGATAGAGAAGATGTCCTCACCGGGATTGATAACCAGCAAGGTATCCTGCTCAGCAGAATTGATGCGTGGAAACAGGCCCATAAAACGGAATTTTTTTATCACCGTGGGGTTGCGCGGCTGGTTCATTACTTTGGTTTCGGTGATGACCACCGGCGGGGGGACCAAATTGCGGCGCAGTAGCGCTGGATCGAAATAGTTGAAAGCATTCTGAAATCCGACAAACATCATACCATCGGCGGTCATGTTCAAACCATCGGTCACAATGTTTTTAAACAATCCATCGGCCGTGCCGTAATAAGTAAAATTTCCCGTTGCAGGGTCTAAGCAGTGCAGCAAGTGGCTGGAATTGCACCAGATGCGCCCCTGCCGGTCTTGTTCTATGTAATAAACCTGGTTGCTGTGCAGGCCATTTTCCAGGTTGAACTTGCGCAAAACCCGACAGTTGATATCCATTTCCAGGAGGCAGTCATGACTTGTAGCATACAAGCGACCATTAGCCGCCAAAAGTACATCCGACCATTGGTTAAAATCAGCCTCGGCATTTTTCACCTCAAAAAGGGTGGCCAGACGGGTGTTTGGGTCAAAATTGATGGGCTGATTGTAGTTTGCCAGCCAGAGGTTGCCATTGCCATCAAGGCACATATTTGTGATCCGCAGTCTGCCTGTATCATTATACGCCTCTCCGGGCAATTCCACCTCTTCCATGCTGTCAATTTCCGGATTGTAATAAAAAAGGCCGCCAATATTGGTGCCAAACCACAGCCTGCCATCCCGGTCTTCCAGACAAGACAAGACATTGCATTTGCTGTCGAGCCTTTTGGAATAACATTCCCAGTTGCGCCATTGTCCCGTATGGGGATCAAAACGACTGACGCCCTCCGTGCCGGCCCAGATATAGCCGCTGCGGTCTTGCATCGAACACAGGATGCCATTGTTTTTCAGTCCGGAATTGTCGGTGTGATACTGGACAAAGGTATTTTGCTTTTTGTTCCATTTGAACCAACCGCTTCCCCACATCGCAATGAAGTAGGTATGTCCGGAGGGATCGGTTTTGTCCTGAATCGCTCCAGACATGAGGCTGAATTGCCCAAATTTATTGTCGACCGGCAAAATGACCCGACCAAAGCGCAGGGCTGTGGGGGCGTAATGCTCCAGTCCTGCCTCCGTACCGATCCAGATGCTGCCATCTGCCTGGTCTTTGAAGAGGCTGGAGGCAATGTAGTTGTTGTGGGTAAACGGATCTTGCGGATCGGGTGGAAATTGCAGGCTTTCTCCCGTTTCCGGGTAATAAATAAAGAGGCCATGCACCCCTCCGCCCAGCCAAAGGAAGGGCTCTCCTATATCGGAAACATCAGGCAGGATGACGGTAGTAATGGGCGTACCATCGGGATAATCCAGCAGGGAGTCCAGTGCCGGGTCGTAGGTAGCCAGCCCTTTAAACCAGGAAGTGACCCATAGCTTGCCACATTGATCTTCTGCGACACATAGGGCGGCGGCACCAACCATCGGGTTTTCGGGTGTTTCGGTGGCGAATTTTCTCAGTTTTTTTGTTTTGGTATCAAAATAGGAAATGATGGCCCGGTCGATCAGCCAGATTTTTCCACTGCGGTCGAGGTAACTGGTGTAATAGCCGGCATACGTTATATCAATTGGATAAGAAATGACCTCCCCGCTTAGCAGGTCAAAAGAATGCATCGCCTTCTCTCCGTTGACCCAACCTCTCCCCCATTCATCAAAGAGTACCTTGCCGGTGCCATCGTTATTGAGGGAGTCTTCGTTTTCAGGCAAAATGAATCGTCGAAATTCCAGGGTGGCCGGATCAATGCGGCAGACGCCCTTATTGCCGGTGGTCCAGATGCTGCCATCCGGTGCCAGGGTCAGGTTTTTGACAAAATTATCGGGAAGGCTGGCAGGATTGACAGGATCGTAATGAAACTGGCGGAAGTTGTGCCCGTCAAAGCGGTTCAAGCCATTGAGCGTAGCCACCCACAGAAAGCCCAGCTGGTCTTTGGTAATATCCTTGATAAAATCACTGCTCAGCCCCTGATCGGTTGAATAATGCACAAAGGAGCTCAGCCCGGGCTGCGCCAAGAGGGTAAAGCGGACAAACACTCCCAATAAAAGGCTAAAATGTTTGCACAATTGGCGAAGGTTTGGGTTGTCAAAATAGTTTGTTAATTGTTTTATAAAAATACGAAAAAATTGGTGGTTGTAGTAGATTTTATTGGCAGCGAGGGTGAAATATTGGCCTGGAAAAGTTTATCTTTATCTTGCCCCATTAGAGCGGAGAAGGCAGGAAGGCATAACTTCCTCTCTACTAACTCCGCTCCGCTAATAACTCTTTGTCTATTATATCAAAAACATTACCTATGGCAGACTTAACACCCGAAGGAAAATGCCTTTTTTGCGAGCAGACTTACAACAAATCCGGCATATCCCGGCACCTGGCTACCCATCTAAAAAAGATGGACAAGGTCGACAAGAAAAAATCCCTCCATCTCAGAGTAGAAGCGGGCCCCTATTTTCTAAACCTGCTTATGGATGGAGATGCCAAGTTGAGTGATTTGGATGGTTTCCTTCGCGCCATCTGGCTAGAGTGTTGTGGTCATCTGAGTCAGTTTTCCTACGGCAGGTGGAATGAGGAAATAAGGCTTTCTCTAAAATGCCAGCGGATATTTGAAAAAGGCACAAAATTGTGGTACGCCTACGACTTCGGCTCCACCACAGAGTTGGACATTAAATGTATAGATGTCTATCCGGTTGCCGTAAAGGAAAAAATCCGCATCCTTTCCCGCAACGAGCCCTACAATTCTATTTGCGTTAATTGCAAGAAAAAACCCGCTGTACAGGTCTGCACGGCTCATTGGGGCGAGGACGATGCTTATTTTTGTGAATACTGTGCAGAAAAACATGAAGTGGAATGTGAGGAGGGGGAATATTCCATGTTTCCAATAGTAAATTCTCCTCGGATGGGTGTTTGTGGGTATACGGGAGGGATGATTGATGTGGAGCGGGATTGAGGGTTTTGTGACTGTGGAAAATATCTTTTCTAATGCGGATTGGTATAAAACGGCAATGGCATGAAGTTCGCATTTCAAAAAATGGGACTTGAAAACGATTAATGGTGAAAATACTTCCTGACGACAGGCAGATGTCCGTATTTCGCAGGCTTTGGTATGAAATTTACCCAGTATATAAATCTACGATCCATCGGAAAGAAACTTTGAACAGATATATTAGAGTTGATCTATGATTTGTATGGTCTAACTGAAGTAGAAATTCCGATTATTGAAAAAGGGAAGAGTTGATGGAATACACTTCAAACAAAGATATGTGTATAAATATTTTCTTCTGAAAAGTAGTTTTTGCAATAAAACTATATGCTGTCTGTTTCAATTAAACTAAAGTCTTCTACGTCTATTATTAGTAATAATCGGAATATTTTTTTAAAAAAATATTAATTACAAAATAAAAGTTCATCATTTTGCAAGAAAATCGCTTTGGAAATCGTCTCTGTAATAGAGAGAAGAAAACAGCTACAAGTTACTACGTGTCAAAATCGTAAAACATGATTTAAGGTTTTATTCAAATATCTCATTAGTATGAGTTCCATTTTGCCATTAGAAGAGTTTTTGGAGGCTGAATGCTTAAACACCTCTGAGGATAAACAAGATCTGATTACACATTGGTTTAATATGTACTTCAAACCTAGCAATGAAGCAAAAGGGGAGCAAACTACATTTGTAAATCTGTTAAAAAAAGTATATCCGGATGAAGCAGCCCGGTTGTTTGACTCTGATGACCCTGTAACTAAGGATTTAGTTTGTAGTTTTGTAAATGCTTTTTATCATTTCCTCTTTATAGCTCAGAAGGGTGAAGAAAAAGATAGAATTAGAGATTTGATGCTCACAATTTGTGAGGCTAAACGACTAATTGAAGGGCTTGGCTATTTAGTCACTAGAAACAAAATAAGTTCAGCTCACGATCTTGAATTGTATTACATGCAACAACAAAAAAACATTGAGCAAAGCCTCGAATTTCTTTTTCCAGTTGATGAACCTCAAAGTCTAGAACTTCAAGAATTATTGTCTTTAAAAAGTCGGTAATTCTATTAATTTTCTTGGCCAATCAGCCTATCCTGTAAATTTTTGGGACTACCGCTTCGCAGGTTATTGAGAGAATTTCCTGCATTCGACTTATCAATTCATAGTCTTTGATGACTTTGTCATTAACTCTACACTCGTAGATGTTCAAGGATAAACGCCCTGAGGCCTTGACTATATCCTGTTATCAGTTTATCTTTACAGCTTACTGCACTATTATTGTTCATTAGCGATCGAAAGTATCGTCTATTGTTCAAGCCCTCAAATCAGCATTTTTGATTTCTAATTGAGTTCAGTCACCGCTGAGCCCTGCTTGAACAATACCATATGCCAAACGCTAATTTTGCACCTAAAAACCAAGGTTCATCCAATTTGAAAATAGTTTCCGCAGGTAAAGAGCCAAGAGGAAATGGACAACCCAAGCTGGGGGAAATTTTTCTTTTGTTGGTGTTTGGGATATTAGTTGGAGGTTATTATTTGATTGGTGGAGATAAGAATCCTCCATTTATAACAAATGAGGATGGTGAAAAGGCGCTATCACCGGAAAGACAAGCAAAACTTGACCGAGAATTAGAAGAGATTGATAATGCTAAACAATATGCGTTGATTGCCGGTGAGGAAGGATATTATCCATGTTACATTTGTCCAGAAAGTAAAAAAACCATATTTTTAAATATAGGAGAGGTTTGGAAATACGGGGTTACTCGTAAGGGAGAAAAAGGTCGTTATCCCGGAGAGAACTATGGTGCACCTGATCTTATTTTTGTAACTCAATTTGAGGGGCACTATGCTGCCTGCCTCAAGAAGGAAAAAATAATGATTTATAACTACCCGTTACTGCCTGAGGCGCAAAGAAGGAAAATAATATTATTAAGACCACCAGGTAATAAATATGATAACTAATAAAACAATAAAATTACCGCCCAAAGATAAACTAATTCATGTATCTGGTAGAATATGGCATGAGCTTTATCCAAAGGTTAATCCTTCTCTATTTCTCTATGCATTTCGTAAGGGGATTGATTTGTCTAAATATGGCGATGGGGTCAGTAAATACTATTTCACCTTCATTGTGGAAAAGCTTAATCCTACATTTGATGCATCAGGAACCTATTTTGATGGAGATACAAATGTGGCGGAAATAGCGGTAGAAATACCCTATAATAAAGTCCTAGTAGCAACCAAAGAAGAAACCATTAAACTTATGGAACAAGCTTATCTTAAAGGCATTGATTTGATTGCTACCCTACCCCTTAAATCTGACTTTGATGTAGTCAATTTCAAAAAAGATGTGGAAAATATCTTTTCTAATGCGGATTGGTATAAAACGGCAATGGCATGAGGTTATTTATCAGTGTAGTTATGTGCTTAATACTTTCTCATTCGATTCAGGCACAAGTTGAAGTAGGTTCTTTAGATAGAGACACCCACTATAAAAAGAAATTTAAAGAGGGTGCATTAAATAAATTGAAAGATACTGAGACCATTTTTATTTATCGGGAAACCGACGACCTGAAAGTGCTAAAAAAAGTGGTAAATGAAGTATGGAAAATTACTGAAATTTCATTTGTCCCCTATTCCGAATTTGTGCATACAGATTTAGAGAACACTTCTTTTTTCTCAATCAAAGGGCTTAATGTAACGGCATTTATGCCATCTGGGAGGTCTTATTCCAACCCCCATACCTATCTAAGTCTTTGGATGCCTGGGAAAGACGAAGAAGGAAATGAAATTGTAGAATCATTTTGTAGGATAGAACTACACCCTAGCGGTCAAAACATAATGAACATAATCAAGATGTCAAAGGCCAAAGAAAAAGACAATATCCTTGATTACATTTACGAGGAAGGTGAATTAAGAAATTGGAAGCCCGGGTTTCTGAAAAACTATCTGAAATTCGTGAATAAATCAATAGCGGAAGGAGTAGAAAGATGGTTATTTCAAAGAGACAAAGAAAATCCTGAATTAAAAAACCTGCAATCGGCTACGCTTTATGTTCCGGACTATGCAATGATTCATTTTAATACTCAAAATGGTGACGAAAGCACCAAACAAGAGGAGGCGGATATTTTTAAAAAATACCCCTATCCATACGAGATAATTAACACTGATGACCTGAGTAACAAAATCCTTGAGTCTGACGAAGTTTTTTATTACCTGACTTATGTCAAAAGTTCAGCAAACAAATTTATTGCTGTCCACAATAACAAGACAGGAGATATTATATACAGCAATTACGCACCAATGTCCTACAATATTAAAAAATCCGATTTTAAAACTTTGGCCACAGCCATAAAGAATATTGCCAAGAAAAAATAAACCCTTTAGCAACAGCAATCACCATAACTTTTGTTGCTGCTCCAAAAAAGCCTAACTTGATGAAATAAAACTAAACACCTAAACATGCCTATCAATTACCAATTAAAAACACCATTTGAAGATATCGCCCTTTCTCTTTCGGGAGGAGGCTACCGGGCGGCGGCCTTTCACCTCGGATCGATGGCTTACCTGCATCGGGCCCAATATAAAAACAAAGCATTACTGGAACACGTCAGGATCATTTCTACCGTTTCGGGAGGCACCATTACGGGGGTGTTTTATGCTTATTGGAAACAAGAGAAAAAGTCTTTTCCTGAGATCTATAAAACCTTGCTCAAGCTACTCGACGAACTCGACCTGATACAACTATCCATGACCAAGCTCCGCACAGTGGAGGGGTGGCCTGAACATAAGCGAAGAAATATCATCAATGCCTTTGCCACTATCTATGATGAAAAATTTACAAAGGGAGGCACCTTTAGTTCACTTGAAGACATGAGTGATTCTCACCTTCGGGAGGTTGTTTTTAATGCGACAGAATTTAACAATGGCCTCTTGTTTCGTTTTCAGAATGCTAGGAGAATGGGCAACGGCGAAATTATTATCCCCAAACAGGTAAAACCTGAAATTAAACTGGGAGATATTATTGCTGCCTCTTCCTGTTTTCCCGGTGGCTTTGAACCCATAGCTTTTCCCGACGACTTTCTACATAAGGATGCGAAAGAAATGGCCAAACTCAAAGACGAAGGGAAATTTGAAACCCCCTTTGGTTTAATGGATGGCGGTATTTGTGATAACCAGGGCATCAGTAGTATTATTTCCTCTGAGCGAAGTCTAAGGAAAGAAGACAAAGTAGGGTATTATTATGATCTGGTGATTATTTCTGACGTGGCCTCTCCTTTTATGGCTCCTTTCCAATTTACTATGGAAGGGGAAGAACAGCCCATTGCTTTTTTCAACAATAGTATTGATAAGATAAGTAAGAAAATAAACCGCTATTACAAGGGCGTCTTGTTTTCTCTGGCCATTATCCTCTTTTTATCCGTTTTGTCTCTACTCATTTCAAAAGGAAATAATAATTGGATGCTGGGCGCCGGCATCGTGGGTTTGCTATTTTCCGGACCTGCTTTATTTGCGATTTGGAAAACTAAAAAGGAAACAATTAAGTCCATAAAGGGCATTCTAAAAAGCCTAAATGAACAGCCGTTATTTCCGTTTTTTATGAGTAAAATTAAGCCGCTGGGTATAGAGACCTTAACCATTAAACAAATCAGCAGGCCGCTACTTGATCGGATCGGCTCTTTTATGACTCTGGTTCAGGAGGTTTTTCTCAAACAAATCCGGCGGTTGATCTACAGCGACATCTACAATACTAAAAAATGGCAATACCGTCGAATTAGCAACCTGATCTATGAATTAGGGGAACCCGATTTTCTCCAGGGCAGAAACCTTGGCAAAAACAAGAAATATGGCCCTGTAGCTTTTGCTGAAGACGACGAACAGAGCGGTCCGGAAGTGATGGAAAAGATCTTGGGCACAAAAATCCCCAAAGTGGCCGGAGATGCCAGTGGTTTTGGCACCACCCTTTGGTTTACTAAGGATGAGCAAGATAAAAAGACCCTGGATAGCCTGGTCGCTACCGGCCAATTTACCATGTGTTACAACCTGATCTACTATATCAATTTGATCAAAGAGACGCCTGAAGAAAGTGGATACGCCGCCTTGTCAAAGGAGGACAAAGAAGCTATGGAGACGTTGTATGCTCAGTTGATAGCCGATTGGGCGTTGTTTCGGAAAAATCCTCGGTTTATGGTGGATGCGGTGTAAGTGTTTGTTTGGAGGTCAGCCACGAGCTTTGCGCCTACAATACCCCGACCAATTTCCACGCATGCTCCGTACTAAACACCGCCGTATCTCGAATATTTCGGGGCAATTTGTTGGCCTGATCGATGGTGATACCTGCCCATTCTTTGAAGGTTTTCAGCGAATCATCGGCGGTCATCAAAGAATTGTACCATATTTTGCCGGCATTTTCCCAGGAATTGCCACCCAGGGCATTGGCGATTAAAAAGAAGGCGTGATTGGGAATACCCGAATTGAGATGTACCCCACCAAAGTCCTCCTTGGTTTTAATAAAACCATCCATGTGTGCAGGCTGCAAATCCCGACCGATGCGCTTGTGGTTATAGGCCGTACCCGGCGCACGAAGGGAGCGCAGGCCAACGCCGGTACTGCCTTTTACAACTTTTCCGAGGATGTTTTCTCCGATCACCCAGGAAGCTTTACGTGCTTCTTCCTGATTGCGGTACTGAAGGATCATGCTGGCAAATACATCACAGATACTTTCGTTGAGGGCGCCCGACTGGTTTTCATAAAGCAACCCGCCACTGTAATGGATCACACCATGAACATGCTCATGGGCAGCAATCGTCAAATCTCTGGCAAAGGACTTAAAGATGCTTCCATCACCTTCGCCATATTTGAGGCTGGTTTCTTTTTCATCCCAGAAGGCATTATAAAACTCCTCGTCATCTTCCCGGTAATGCACCGTCGCCACCAGATCCATCCCTGCATCATCGATCGATTTTCGATTGAACTCTTTTAGGAAAAACTCGTGTATAATGCCTGCAAAGTCGTAAGCGGAATTGACATCCTCATCTTCGGACGTATTTCCTCCCTCCATTCTGTTTCTTGCAGGATTTCTGGCATCAATAACCTTTCTGTTTAGTTGATCCAACGTTCCCCGCCGCTGACGTTCTTCCCGCCTTTTTTCTTTTTCTTCTTTTCTCTTTTTCCGCTCTTCTTCTCTCATCTCTTTCTGCTCCCTTCTCTCACGGATTCGCTCCGCCTTTTTCTTCATTCGCTCCGCCCATCGTTTTTGTCGGGGCGTACCACTATCAAGAATATTATTCACCATTTCCGGTGCGACAATACAATACATTGGAGAACAGCCTTCTTGACACATAATTATAAATTTTCTATTTTTTTATTGGCTCGGTTTTTTTGAGACAGAGTTAGGGGCGCTTTTATTAAATCCCACTCCACGACCTCTGCGTCCCTTTCCTCAGTCACAAATAACATTTAGACTAAAACCCTCCACCGAAAAACTAACAACCTTCAAATCATCCAAATTGCCGGAATACGGAAAAGCAACCATAGTGATGTACAGCTTGCCACTGGTAATATCCTCAACCAGTGTTTCCCCCAGATTTTCTATGGTTTTATCCAGGCTGATTTTCAGATCAAAGCTGGTATCACTATTTTCAGGATGCCCAATCGAGACGGTATCCACGTAATGGGGCGATTCAATTCCAGTTTGTGGGTCAGCATCGGTTTTATTGAGAAAAACATCAAACGAAACATTGACACCTCCCTCGAGCTTCAAACCTTTCACATTCAGGAAAACACAGTTAGGAGCCCCTCTGGTTTTGATGCCCTTGGCCAGATTGTCAACAGCTGAAAATTCCTCCACAGCCAGATGGACCGAATCAGTAACGATATATGAGGGGTTTGACTCATCATGAACAATCAATTTATCCGGTTTTACATCCGGAAGCTGGTGGACCACTTTTTTGGGGGTATCGCAGCCAGAGGATGCCAAAAGGACAGTGATGACGGCAATTAGCCAGACTTTGGGAAAGCTATTTTTTAGATCTTTCACGCTTATTTAATTTCATACAACTCAATGCTAAATACACCGGAAGGATACGTAAAAGCAGGCGTATCATCGGTGAATGGGATGGTCATCACTTGTACTTTAATTTTTTTGTCCTGGATTTCGGGCGTATCCTTCAGGCGTCGGAGCGTAGGTGTCAGGTCCATGATGTAACTCATTTCTTCGTGTCCCTCGTGGCCCTGGTGACCATCGTGACCTTCATGGCCACCATGTGCATCCGGTCCGGAAATAAAGAAACTGAAGGAATCTACGTAATAGGGACTTTCGTCAAAGGTCTCCGTGGTGATATTTTTTCCATTGATAAATACCGACACAAACATATTTTCTCCCGGTGCAGGTTTGATACCTTTTATGCTCAGATAAGCGATCTGCGATTTAAATTTGGTGGGTACGGTATTGGCCAGTTGCATCATGCTATCGTAAAGCGCCTCATTTTCTGAAAAGTCAAAATCGACTTCAAGCAATTGTTTCAGGGTGCCATCCGTAGCAGGTGTCTCTGTAAGGGTGAGACCTTCTACCAGACTAAACTCAACCGGTATTCTGTTAAAGGCGGTCGGATCTGGTTTTTCTTTTTGATCATCATAGCGATACCCCAAAGGATAGGTCGAAACCATATCGCTGGTAGTTGTACCCGTAATCGCATGACCCTGCTCATCCGAAAAGTGTTTGTTAAACGAGACATTGAGCCAATTGCTGGTATTGGGATTTGGATTGCCTTTTTCATTCCATAAAGCCCAAATGCGGTCTACATTGGCATGGTGGCAGTAAAAAATCGGATCTCTTCCCGCAGTGACCGGGTCATTCATATCCCGACCAATAAAACCGTGAATATTATTGTGTGGTTTTGATTCAAGGCCTCTACCACCAAAATTGGGACTGGTAAATTCACCAAAATTGGTAAAGCCAAGGATTTCATTGATGATGCGTTCGCTGACCCAGCGGACATCGATCTGTCTGTCTCTCAGACCACTATTTCTACGGGCGTGAAAAAGGGGATTATCCGGACTTTCGTCCAAAAAATGCGCCGGTACTTTCCGGTCGTGGCTTATCCAGTTCCAATAAGGCAGGGCAAAGTCGGGGTCTCCAGAAAAATGCCGGATAGCCCTTTCAAATGCATGTAAATAAGCCCGGTGCCAGGGCAAAAAATTCGTACTTCCATGCACCCTAAGGCCGGAACCACCACCACACCACCTCCCATGGATACCTGCCTGGCTTGTCCAACTAAGCGGATTATCAGGAGCCAAGGCTTTCATGGCTGCCACTCCCTTTCGGTAACTTAGCAAGATGGGATGATTGTCGGGCATATCGCCAATGCTACGGCGCACAAACCTGGGTGCCCCCTCTGGTACCGGACCCGTAGTAAAGGAAACTTCATTATCACAATTCTCTGCATCCCCAAACTGGTTGTAGGGAATGATGCGCACAAAGGTTTGTTTGTCATACATCAGGATGCGGCGGCTAAAAGAAGTCACATTGCCCAAATCCTGGTCAAACAAATCCGCCAGTCCGGGCTTAGTGCCCACTTTTAATTTATAGCCATCAGGCGCATTGCCACCCGTAGGCGCATCCCATACCAACAAGGCATCAGGATCAATAGAGACATTGGTGGCTCCGGCGGCTGGACTTTTGAGACTTACACAATCCGGTGTCTTGACCGGTGGCGGCGGTACAGCTTTGGTGGTAAAGCGCTGCACTTCACAACCTTTGGCATCACCATCCACATTATAAGGGGTGATGGTAACTAAAATTTCTTTCCCTTTCGGGAGAAAGCTGGCATCAATAGAAGTGGCTATGCCCACATCTTTCTCTGAGAAAAGTTCCTCTCCATCAGCCGTCGCCACTTTTACCCGATAACTAAAGGGATTACCGCCAGCAGCATTCCATTCTATGGTGCCTCCTACTTCTACATCGGTAGCGTTATGTTTGGGGTTTTTAAGCGTGGTACACTCTGGCACCACCGGTTGGCGGATGGGAGAAATAGTATCAGTGGTTGCGGTTTTAAAGCTAATTCCGGTGCAATTGACTGCATCTCCCTTTCCATTAAAAGCGATAACGGATACAAAGATGGTGGTATCAGGAGGCAAATCAGCATCGGGATCAAAGCTGGTGACATTACCAACATTTCGTTCGGGCACGATATCTTCGGCCCCTGCGCTGGTGCCAATTTTGATTTTGTAGCCTGCTGGTCCTCCGTCCGGCGCTTTCCAGTTGATAGTAGTCGCCACGGCCACCGAATCAGCGCCATTAGCAGGCGTTATTTCCGTGACACAGGCTGGTGCATTGCCGTTATCCCCCTTACAAGCCTTTTTAGTGACCACGGTTGGTAAGACGACTAGCGCAAAAGCGGGAAATAATAAGGAAGTTTTGAAAAAATTGAAAAATTTTGAGTGGGTGTAGTTAACTCTCACAGGTTTAGCATTTTGGTGTTTAAGGATTCCTCTCAATTCTCTGTCAAAATAGCTTATAATTTTCACATGTCAAAAAAAGCGGGCTAAGCGCTTGTTTTAAATGCTAGTAATTGGATTGCAGATGCTCCTTTTGGGTGGTACTTTGTGGGGGTGTACGAGAAAGTGTGTTTTTTTCACCGCAGAGGCGCAGCGGACGCGGAGTTTCGCGGAGTAATTTAATGAAAATCAGTATTTCATGCACTTTTAGAGATTTGAAAATTCTGAGTAGGACACATTTTGCCGGACACTCCCCAAAAGTGATCCTTTGCAGCCAAATGGTTGGCCTCCAAACATGAACTCTAAAGCCTTTTTAATTACTTTGCTAACTTAGTGCCTATTTGGAGGTCAAACGTTGCGCAAACATAAAAACCACTACCAAATGAACGAAGATTATCTAGCCAATTTGTTTGCTAATCAGTACGACCGGGTGCTTAAGCAGGTCATGCTTTCTTTATTTGGCCTTTTGGTCAGTGTAGTGTTGGGCTATTTTTACCGGGAATCTTTAAAGAATCCAAGCGTAAAAAAAGAGAATATCAGTGGCTTGTTATTTTTGGCCTTAGCCTTTTTTTTCATTTTCGTGATGGGCACCACAGAAGCCGCGTTTAAGAGTGGTCACCTCTCCGTACTGATATCTGGTGTGGTCAATATTTTTTTGATATTGTCCCTCCCTTTCTTTTCGAAAGGCGTAACACCATTGGATAAGCTGGCTACCCATCCGGTTTGGTATTTCGTTGCCGGTCAATTCGCTTTGGTTTATGGTTTGAGTATGCTCTTCCCCCAAAAATTCGGGATTGATATTGTGCTCAGTAGTTTGACCTTGATGATCTTTGGTGTTTTTCTCGTCTCCTTTTTTATCCGGACCCAATTGAGGTTTATTGGCATCATTGTAGGATTGGCCATTGCGAGCATGATCATCCTACAGATTTTGGCAGAAGCCAATGTCAGCGGCGGAAAATTTTTGGATATCAACATTGCCGTGTTGTACCCCTCCCTTTTTCTATCTATGATCGTGCTGGTGGTCACCTTTAATTGGGTCAATGAAATTCGTTTTAAACAATTGGCCAATATCTATACCGAAGGCGTCGACAAGGAGTTAATTGACCGGTTTCTCAGCAAACAAATTACCAAAAAAGAACTCACGGATGACTGGTCAAAAGACATCACTTCTAATCAATTGGAATCGGTGATCGAAGAAATGATCATGGTCGCAGAAAAGCAAAACCAAAACCTGGCATTGCTGCTCACCATCGCCTCCCGAAATTCCAGAAACAATACCGGCTTTTACGTCAATGGCACCATCAGCAAGGATGATTACAACCGGGAACGCAACCAAATCACTGCGGGGATTTTGCATTTGGTGGATGAATTGTAGGGGTTTGGGGAGGGTGTATTCGCAGTAGGAGATGTAAAAGGGCACGGCGCGTTTACCCACACTTCGGTCAACGATGCCGAAATAGTCCTTGATCATTTATTTGGTGGCGATGAGATCATCAATATGTTTGTCGCGATCATGCACAGCAAGATCCCTTGCCGTAATTATCGAAAAGTGGTACTGGTCCACCCTACCATTTCGGAGTTGATGCCTTGGGTATTGGATGGGATTAAGGAGGTTAAGGAGGGTGGGGATTAGGAATATTGATAGCGTATCCCGTTGCACCTTATCCGGAAGCTCCGGGTATAGCTTTTTGATTGCAGATAGCAAACCAGGCCGCACCAGGATATTAGCACCCAGCTTTAACAACCAGGTCTTCCCCAAAAACAACCGCAAAAGCAGCCATAGGCCAAACAGTGACCAGGTGATGATGCCGGTGTATTTCCAGAATGTTTCCATAGGGGTATTAAGTTTTGATTTGAGTTATTTGGGATCAGATGCTTTAATTTCTTCTTCGGTTAATGGTTCTAGCATGGTGTTTAAGATCATTTCGCGGATTTCTTTGGAGACATAACAATCAGAATTTAAACATTCCATAATTAAGATATTTCCTTGTAGTAGGGTAAAAACACCTTCTTTTAGGTCAAGGGCACGGGCAAGGGCACCGGCACGGGCAAGGTCAAGGTCAAGGGCACGGGCAAGGTCAAGGGCATGGTCAAGGTCAAGGTCACCGTCAAGGGCAAGGGCAAGGGCAAGAGCAAGATCAAGGGCATGGGCATGGGCATGGGCATGGGTAAGGGCGCGGGCACGGGCAAAAACTATAGCTAAAACTATTGTCTTTCGAAAGTTTTTTGGGTACTTGGTTTCTGTTGATAATAGAGTTTTTTCAAGATCTTTTAGCAGAAGATTAAGCACTTTATTTGAAAGTAGTTTCCTGTTTGTTTTCCGCATCTCAATAAGTAACACATCAGCTGGTGACAACATACCAGCTGTCAATAAAAATACTTCCTTCCATTTATTATCGTATAAATGGTTCCTAGCTAGTTTTTCTATGGTTTTAATAGCAATATTATCAACAATGTATTTTGCCGTAAAATATTCTTGAAAAGTTAAGTGGCCAAAAGAATAAATATTGCGGGCACGTTCAACCAATATGCCATGATTCGCTTCAATGGATTGCAACACTTTCACACTGTCTATCTCCAGATTTTCTTCCTTAAATCCTGGCATATTTACCAGGAAGTCACCAATTGTTTTTGTTAAATCCCGTTTCCGAATGAAGTAGTGGTCACTACTAAAAGTTTCATAAGCTATTTTAGCAAATAAGTCCTCTTTCCGCTTTATAGAAAGTTGCTTGTAGGGGTCAACCCTATCAATCCGGCGGGAAGAATCCCATTTACGGAGAAGTGCATCTAAGGCTCGCTCGTAGAGTTCTGCCCGGTTCCCCGGGAAATCATCGTCTTCATCGTAGGTAATGCATAAAAGTGTAAGTAGTAAGGGAATGGAGGAAAGCTCCTTCAGCTGTGGTCTTTCTTGTAATCTTTTCAAACATCGTTGGCCTGTTTCAGGCTCCGATGCAAACCAATTCTCTACAAACTGTTCAATTTGCTCCTCATTGAAATCTGACATTTCGACATCGGTAAAATGTTCAAACCAATGACTGTAGGCTGCGATTCGACAGCTAGTCACAAATTGATTAGCGGAGTATTTGTTCGAAAAATCATGGATTTGTTTAATGATGTTATCAAGTTTGACATCCTGGCTAACTTCGTCGAGTCCGTCAAAAAGGACCAGACAACCTCCTTGTTTTAGCATATTCTCTACAAACAATTCCGCCTCTTCAAAACCGCAGATATTGAATTGTTCAACAATGTATTCCAGTAGGCTATTTTGCTGATCTGCCCAATGGCGCAAAGTCACAAAAATGGGTAGACGACGCTTGGTAATGACACTCTGCTTTTTGAGCATAGACAAGGCCAGGTAACGCAAAAAAGTGGTTTTACCGGCACCAGGTTTTCCCAGAACGATAAATTTGTCCAGCCGGTTGGCAATTTCTTCCCCATCGACAGTTTCTACCTTCTTACCAAAGCTTCGTTTGTCGAAATCGAAATCGGCTTGCATCTCCTGAATACTTCCACCTTTACGTGATCTTATTTTTTCGAGAATATTGGCGCGCACATAAAGACTTAATAAAGGTTTAGGGCTTTGTTGTCCAAGTACTTTCACCTGACCGTATCGATCAATCATACCTTTGACATACTTTTCGGTCGCCTTGCCAAAAAAATCCTTTTCCTTGCGCTTTTGATCCAGGAAGTTATATCCGGCAGAAATGATGTTTTGTAACACGTTTACTCCGAACTCTACGGAGACTTGTAAACCGTCGTCTAACATGTCGTTTTCATTTGTTCCGTAAGATAAATAAAAAAAGCCTTACCAATTAAGATAAGGCCCTCAAATAAGACAAATTAAACAGGGAAAAATGTACGAAAAGTGGTAATTTACACTTTCTGAAACTCCTGGCTCAACTCATACAACTGCCGGTCCCTGGGACCAAATAAGCCCTGGCCAAGCTCCTCCATGAGTTCTCCAAGTTTTACCTGGATCAGTTTTTCCAGGTCTATTTCTATGCCGTCTTCCCGGTACTTATTCGCCTGGTCAACGATCTTATCGAGGCCGGTCCATTGGTCGCGGCTAAACTCCAGGTAGACGGCGCGATCCGTACGGTAAATGGTGTCGCTCTTTTCGTAGGAAAATTCGGCGATCGTACGGAAGATGGTTTCTTTATCGGAGGTGTCGGCCAGCTCAACTTTGGCATCGGCTAAAATCTGGTTCACCTGGTCGATGGCTTTGAAGGAAATGATTTGCTAAAACGCAAAAAGCCCCGGCGATTGCC
>BQJU01000009.1 GCA_021604865.1 Saprospiraceae bacterium
CATAAAAATGCGCTGATTTGGTAAGATTATTATGCCAAAAAAAGCAAGAAAAGTATTTGTCGTTTTTTTTTATGGTTTTAAAGAAAATGTTTTAAAACAGGCCATTTTTCCTCCATTTTTGTTGTTTTTTCCTGCCAAAAACAGGGGTTAAGGACGTTGTAAAAGAATTGTTTTAACATTAATCCTTATCTTTAAGGTATTCAAGAAACGTTATGTTTCGCGGTCGGTTTTAGGCTGCAAACATGCCCTCATTACACCATTATCATTTATCATTTTAAAATCAAAACATGATGAATTCCAAATTTTTAATGTGCCTCCTGTTAGGGGTGGCCAGCGCCTCTTTATTGTCCGGACAAAAGATTACCACTGAGAAATTTCCGGTTCAATACACGCTTCTACCTCTTTCACCATTGAATCCGGCATTTACGACTTTTTCTGTCAATGTGCACAGTGGGGGGTCATCACTAGCTAATTTGGGACTAACCCCAACATCATTGGCAAATCTGATCAAATTTCAGGGTTTCAAAAAAGTATCCGGTACCAGTGGCCACTTTCGGGTAAACGTCCAGGTTGGCTATCTCAGTATTGGCAAGGAAACCACTGAAAACACAGTAAAAACCACCAAACACAAAGATGGAACCGAAACAAAAACCACCTATTATTACCGGAGAACAAGCTTTGCCATCCCGGTGAGCTACCGGGTAACCGATTTTGAAGGAAAGCTCATCAAGGAAGGATCTGTTTCGAGTCAAACTACTGGCAAAGTGATTTCTTCCAAACAATTTGCCAGCTACAGTGCGCTGAATACTTACTGGCAAGACAATCGCAACAACCTGATCTATGGAGAAGCTAAAAAGTTCGTTACCAAGCAGGTGAAATCCATCCAAAGTTTGTTGAGCAATAGTTACGATTACCGCAAAATCACGTACGAAAAAGATGAGCTGGAAGTACCTGGAAAAAAGGTAGATGGTTATGAAGCATTCAACAAGGCTTACGAAACGGTCAAAAAAGCCTTTGAGAATATGCGTCCAAACGAACCTATCAAAGACCTGATCACTGCTGTGCAACCTACACTTGATTTTTGGCTTGGCACTATGGACAAATACCCTATGGGCAATAAAAAGACGGAAAAAATGCGCCATGCCTGCCTGATGAATTTGGCAACAGTCTACTTCTGGTTGGAAGACCTAGAGCAATCAGAAAAATATGCCAACGAATGTCTGCAAATAAGTTGGAAAGATGGCCGGCCTAAGCGCTTGCTCAAGCAAGTGGAGGAAGTCAAAAAGAAATTTGCCATCAACAAGATCAATACCCGCCACATCGATCGGGACCTTGCTAATGCCGAACCGCCAAGTAATTCCACTGACGATGAAGTTCCTGTATTCGAAGAAACGGGCAATATGGCTACGATGGAAGGCTACATTATTAATGAAAAAGGAGATACCCTTGTCGGCGATTTTATCGTGAATACGGAAGAACAAATGGAATTAAACTTCGGACCGGAAGGTAATGTGGTGTTCACTTGCGAAGTGGATGGGGAAGCTGAAAAAAACACGCTTGACCCAACTACCATTAAGGCTTTCCAAATCAAGGAACGCAACTTTATGATCCTGTCTTTTACGCCGGGAAATAAGGGCAATAAAGAAGCCGGAAATCACCTGATGGAATGTATTTATGATACCGACCGGATCAAGGTCTTCAAATTTTATCCCTACGACAACAAATTGGGCGATGTGAAAATGGAATACGCTTTCCAGAAAACAAGTGAGGAAGTCCCCATTTCTACTTCCAGCACTCAGTTTTTGTTGTTCAAAAAAGGTATGGCCAAATATTTTGCCGATTGCCCGGACTTGGCCGAACTGGCAGGGGAAGGGGAATTTGAAAACGAAGAAGATAGCCTGATTCAAGCTGCTAGAATCTTTGCAGAAGTGTGTGAATGAGGCAAGGAGATTGTGAAGGAGTGAGGGAGATTTGGGGAAGTGAAAAACCGACTTTGATTTGAACTAGAGTAGCACTTTCCTGTCCTTCATTTTCTTCCATTCTATCCTAGGAAGACAGGTTTAGCAGGTTTTAAGGTGGAGGTTGGAAAAGAGGACCTGTAAGGTTGAATAGGTTTAGGAAGATTGAGAAGGTTTAGGAGGGAGTAATTCTTTCCTATCCTTCCAGTTTTCTATTCCTTTCAATTTTTTCAGGGAATTAGGTTAAAAAGGTAAAGTAGTAACCCAACCGCCTAAATGCTTGTTTCGAGGTCGGATTTGCATCGCCGTTCCCCGGGCGTCTGTGCCATGCTCCTTCGCTGAAGCTTCGGCGCAAGCGAAAGGCTTCGACGACGGCGCAAGGTCGAAGCCTTCTGGCGAAGAACCTCGGCAAGCCTTACGCTTGCGCTCGAAGCTTTCTCCGGCGGCCGTAGCCTTTGGCGAAGGACTCAGCGTAGACGCATGGCGGCCGATGGATGGGAAAAAGCATCGTTTTTTTATACCTTGGAGAAAAATCGAAGCTTGAAAAACAGACCCAGACATACACGGAATTGCCGATTTTACTTTTTGTTAGGCTTTATTATCTTCTGCCTGGCACAAAGTGGTTACGCCCAATCTAAGCCTGAACGACGTATTCGTTTACCGGATGCCTTATCGGAAGTGTCGGGCTTGTATTATGCAAGCCGGGATAGTCTTTGGTGGCACAACGACAGTGGCGATGCTCCCAATTTATACCTCACTGACGGAGAAGGTCATTTGTTATTCACCCTGGAATTACCACAATTGCGAAATGTCGATTGGGAAGACCTTACGGCCGATGATCAGGGGAATTTATACATCGGAGATTTTGGGAATAACCTTCGTAATAGACAAGATCTGAAAGTGTATAGAGTCCATCTCTCGAGTAGAGAGGTGGACTCTATTGCTTTCCAATTTCCGGACTGGCAATCCGGAAAAGGATTGGACACAGAAGCTTTTTTCTGGCACCGGGACAGTTTGCATTTATTTACCAAAAGCCAAATTCCCAAAGGCAATTATTATACAAAACATTATGCCCTCGCTGATCATGGAAACCAACAAGTTGCCGATTTTAGAGACAGCATCCGCCTCAAGCGAAGGGCGATTACAGGCGCAGCTATTGATCCCAACACGGGAATGGTAGCTTTGGTGGGTTATAATTATGGCTTTTTTCTGGGGCTTATTCCTCATTCTGCCGCTTCCGTATTTTTTCTGAACCAATACCCTGAAGGTCATTATTTACAAGGAACCTGCCGGCGACGAAAGATTTCCTGCTTGTGGGGCTTGCAATATGAATCTATCGATTTTGTTGATAAAAAATACCTCTATGTAGCTGCCGAAAAGACTTTGTGGATCAAAGCTAAAGCCAAGAGAAAAAAAAGAAAAAAAGATTAATTGCTGTACGCTATTATTAAAAAATGATAAGTTTGTTTACATTTATCGCTATATTGCTATAAACAAATAATTAATGGGGTTAACAAAGACCGAAAATTTCACTTCAGAGCAGAACGACCTGGCAGCCTTAGCCAAGGCATTGGGACACCCTGCCCGCATTGCGATAATACAACAGTTGTTGAAGTCCAATACTTGTATCTGTGGTGATCTGGTTAATGAAATCGCTCTGGCACAACCTACCATATCCAGACACCTAAAAGAACTTAAATCTGTTGGTATTATTAAGGGTACAATTGAAGGTACCAGTGTAAATTATTGTATTGATGGCCAGAAATGGAGAGTGGTTCAGGCTTTATTTAATGGATTATTTGACACCTACGTATTAGACCAGGACTGTTGTTAATTTTTTGTCGTAATGATCGTCATATTGCAATAAATAAAAATTATAATCAGAGCATGTTTGGAGGTCGATTTTGGAACCGCCTCAGTTTAGCGCAAGCGCAGTCTCCAAACATGCACTCAACTAAATCGACCAAAATGAATTGTTTACCTGTTCTTACTCAATATATTACGGGATTGCTTGAGGAAGCTGATCTAATTCCTGAAGCACGTAAAACACAACTCTCCAAACTAGCTGATTACATTTCTAATAAAAGTGAGCCAAATCATGCTATTGCTCTAAATTTTATTTGCACCCACAATTCCCGGCGTAGTCATATCAGTCAGATTTGGGCCGCAACTGCTAGCGCGTATTTCAATCTTGACTACATCGCTACCTTTTCAGGAGGCACCGAATCAACCGCTTTTAATGCCAGAGCTGTAGCAGCAATGGAAAGAGCTGGTTTTCAAATAAAAAACCCGGGTGGCGACAATCCACATTATCAGGTCTACTTTGCAGAAAATGAACCGCCACTAACCTGTTTTTCCAAGGTCTTTGACGATCCCTACAATCCCCAAAAAGGTTTTGCAGCCATAATGACTTGTTCTCAGGCAGATGAAAATTGTCCATTTATTCCTGGTGCCGAACTTCGATTGCCCTTGACTTATGAAGATCCTAAAGTTGCTGACAACACTCCGGAAGAGCGCGCAGTTTATGACGACAGGGTTCGTCAGATTGGAAGGGAAATATTTTATGCTTTTACCCTCATTAATCGGAAAGTGAATGAATAAGTATATCGCTGAATTGATTGGCACCTTTGCGTTGGTATTTTGTGGTACAGGAGCCATTATCACCAATGAAGTATCAGATGGCATGGTCAGTCATGTGGGCATTGCGATCACTTTTGGTTTGATTGTCATCGCTATGATTTATGCGATAGGTGAAATTTCCGGCGCGCATATCAATCCTGCTGTAACCATTGCCTTTGCCGTAGCGGGTGAATTTCCGTCAAGGGAAATAGTGCCTTATATACTTGCACAATTTATAGGCGCAACGCTGGCTAGTGGCGTCCTGAAATTATTGTTCCCAGAGGCCGAAACTATGGGAGAAACCCTACCTGCGGGCAGTGTTTTGCAATCCTTTGTGTTGGAAATTATCCTGACCTTCTTTTTAATGTTTGTTATCATTAATGTGGCGACCGGTTCAAAAGAGGTAGGTATTATGGCGGGGTTGGCTATTGGCATTACCGTATTACTAGAAGCTATGTTTGCAGGGCCTATTACTGGCGCTTCGATGAATCCTGCAAGGTCCCTTGCTCCGGCTCTGTTGAACTTGAACTTTAACCATCTTTGGATTTATCTGCTTGCGCCGCCGATTGGGGCAATTCTCAGCATTTATGCCTGGAAGATGATTAAAAATAAACCTTCTTAGGCAAAAAAAATAGGAGTCACCCCAAGTAAAGAATGACTCCTAATCTATTTAAAAATCCTTTGTTATTTCTTAGCTACCAGATTGATAGATAATTCAAATTCGTCGTAGATGGTTTTGTCACCAAGGTTTTCAAAAAAGCTTCCTGAACCGTAACGGATATCATATCTTGAACGGTCGATAGTCGTTTCACCAGAAGCAGTGATTTTACCTTCTTCTTCATTTACTTTTGAGAGAAAACGAATTTCTTGAGTCTTTTCCTTAATGGTCAGATTACCAACAATTTTGTAGTCACCAGGAGTACCACGAGATACAACCTGAGTAATCACAAATTTTGCAGTAGGATACTTTTCAACACCAAAAAAGTCTTCAGACTTCAGGTGTCCCTCCAGCTTGGTTTTCCATTCCCCTTCCAGGTCGGTAACCATCAATTTGGCCATATCCATATCGAAAGAGCCGCCGGATAGTTTGCCATCGGTATATTCCAGGTTACCGGATTTCAAGGATACAGTTCCTGTATGTGAGCCGGTTACTTTATAGGCTTTCCAATTGATTACACTTTCAGAAAGATCGGCTTTGTAAACAGTTGTTTCACTAGTAGGCGTAGTGAAAGCAAAACCAAGGAGTGCAAGGGCAAAAATGAGACTTAATGATTTCATGGTATATTTAATTGTTTAAAAAAAGTGAATGTGATTAAGAACAAGGTTACACCATTAATGTTGCAACTTTGATTAAATTAAAAAAATTATTTTCGTATTTTGTCTAACAGTTGACTTAACTGTTTGGCTTCTTCTCTATTGATTTCGGAAAGAAGAAGATCTAATTCTCCTTCCAATTCGCACATCTTTTCCAATATCTCTTTGCCTTGTTCGCTCAGGTAAACATCTACCAGGCGTTTATCGTTAGGGCAAGTATCTCTTGCCACTAATCCTTTTTTGTACAACCGATCCACAATCCGGGAGGTATCTGACATTTTATCCAGCAATCGCTCACGGATAACCGAAGTACTCAATGGTTGACCAGCACCTTGCAGGATACGCAGAACATTGTATTGTTTCATCGTCAGACCATAGGGCCGAAACATTCGACTCATCTGATCGTTCAGCCAATTAAGGGTATATATCAAATTGACCGCGACTTCGTGGTATTCGTTTCTAAATGGTTTTTTTTGGTGTATGGCGTCTTTTATTTTCATGGCAAAATCTTTCTCTATGCAAACAACAATACAAAGATAATGTTTAAACATTAAAGTTGCAACATTAATCAATTATATTTCAAATTAATTACTCTAATTAATCAATGAATTTCATCATTTCCGCATATTTCCTAATGATTTTCAGCGTTGTTGAGTCTGTATCGTATACTGAATACCAGCCCTGATATTCATGAGGAGGGTCGCCGATCCAATCATCCCCTGGTTGCCAGATAGCTTTGGGAATCCGGGGTCGCCCTTTTCCTGCCCACGCCCAGAAGTTGCAACCAGCCATTGGGTTATCAGGCTGGCGGCTGTACTGATAAATGGTTTCAAACATGGCCTCATAATATTGATCTCGCCAGTTGACTGTCGAGGTTGCATCATGATCATCATGATCACGGCTGATGCCGAATTCTTCCAAAACAAGTGGTTTATTGAGCGAAGTTGCCAGTTTTAGATGATCAGACAAATACTGCTGAGCTTTTCCCAATGCCTTTGGATAAGTTTGCTCTGGCTTTTCGGGGTTGTACCAGCTCCAGTTTTGCACCCATATATGAATAGTGGTATAATCAATGTCTTTACTACTGTGGTCCTTGATAAAATTGTTGCCCGTAGGAGTAGAGGTATTGCCTTCGCTACCAACGGTTACCAAATGGTTTGCATCCAGGGATTTGATAAGTTTTGCACTATCTTCAATCCAGCGACGATAGACCCGAGAGCGGGTCATACCGCGCGGCTCATTGGCCAGTTGCCAGGCCATAATAGTAGGATCATCCCGATACGTCAACCCCGTGTAATTATTTACCCGGTTGACAATAAAACGAATGTGATCCCAATAGGCTTTACGGGAAGGTTTGTTTTTATAAAACCGGGAAGTAAACAACATATATCCCAGCCAGTTGCCACCTTCAGCCGGGGGCGGATATGGAATGGCCTTTTCTTTGCTCCAGGCATAATACTGTGCAAAACCACCTGACCAAGGCCAAAAATTGCCCAAGCAAACCACTGCTTTCATTTGCCGTTTACCCATTTCCGAAAGCAGAAAATCCAACCCGTCCAATAAATCGGCATTATAATGACCAGGTGCCGTCATCAGAGCCGGCCGCATGCGCCAGTTTTCACTATCGGGCCCCTCCCCTGCTCCCATGATGCGTAAATTAGTAACACCTAAAGCTTGTAATGCATCCAGTTCCATCAATAACCGATCCCGGTCACCTCCCGGTCCTTTAGAGGCCAATTGCATGCCATACCAAAAGTTGGTGCCTAAAAAATAATAGGGTTGATCCTGTAGGAAAAATTGTTTGTCTTGTACACTGACAAAGGATTGGGCTATAATTGAGGATAAACTCATAAGGGAGAAGAGGATGGTGAAGGTTATTCGCATGGGTCTGAATGGTTTTGTTTACAAACTTGTTTGGAGGTCGGCTTTGCATCGCCGTTCACCGGGCGTCTGCGCCAAAGCTTCGACGACGGCATGCGGCCGTAGCCTTTGGCACAGAACTCAGCTCCTTGCTTCGCCGTAGCTTCGCGAAGGCAGCGTAGGCGCATGGTGGCCGATGGAAAGTGAGAACGTTTGCCATCCAATTCTTCAATAAATTATCCCCACGAATATCGGAAAAATTATTCTATTTGATCAAATTGGGACATCCTGAGGCGGTGTGGAGCTAATTTGTTGCGAAATTTCGCTTGATTCTCGTAATTTAGCCATTGATGAGTGCAAAAACACAGAACGAACGGATTATTTTTGGCCTGAAGGTCAAACATCTGAGACAGGAACACCATCTCTCTTTTGCCGATTTGGCGAGAGAAACGGGCATGTCTATCTCCTACCTTAATGAAATTGAAAAAGGGAAAAAATTTCCGAAAAATGATAAGGTCGAATCCCTGGCGAAGGTATTGGGGGTAACTTATGAAGGGCTCATTTCTCTGGAACTTGACAAAAGCCTACAGCCAGTAAGTGAATTATTACAGTCCAATTTCCTCAATGAGTTACCACTCGATTTATTTGGAATTGAGCTGGCAAAAGTTGTAGATATCATTGCCAATGCCCCTGTTCGAGTGGGTGCTTTCATCTCTACTTTGCTTGAATTATCCAGGAATTATGCCCTACGCGAAGAGAACTTCTATTTTGGAGCCCTGCGTTCCTATCTGGAATTGCACCATAATTATTTTGCTGATATCGAGGCAGCCGTTCAGCGTTTTACGGAACAGTATGACATTCCCATCCAACGGCCAATTTCTGAAAAGAAGCTAAAAATGCTTTTGGAAGACCGTTTTGACTACGAAATTGTGGAAAATGGCATAGACCAATATCCCGAACTAGCGAATTTAAGGTCGATTTATCTACCTGAGAAAAAACAATTATTGCTAAATGGCTCTCTGACCCCTATGCAAAAAGCATTTCAGTTTGGCAAAGAATTGGGTTTCAGCTTTATGGGTTTAAAAGAGCGGGCCAAAACTTCCTCTATTCTTCGCAGCCAGGTATTTGAAGAAGTACTCAACCATTCCAAGGCTATCTATTTTTCGGTAGCGCTGCACCTGCCACTCGATCCCTTTTTGGCCGATATGCGCCAGTTTTTTCAAAAGAAAAAATGGGATGGGGAGGCATTTCTTAGCATCATGCAAAATTACGAGGCTACACCAGAAATGTTTTTCCATCGATTGACCAATGTGTTGCCCCAATTTTTCGGTTTATCAAAAATTTTCTTCCTGCGATTTATTCACAACCCTTCCAACAACGCCTTTGACATTGACAAGGAATTGCACCTTAGCCGTCGACACCAGCCACATGGCAATGGCCTTTTCGAACATTATTGCCGCCGCTGGGTATCCCTTTCTTTGCTTAAAGATCTGCACAATATGCAGCAGGAAGGTACTTTTATGAATACGATTGTCCGTGCCCAACATTCCCAATATATCGGTACCGATGACGAATACTTATGTCTCACCATTGCCCGCCCAGCTTATCCCGAACCCAATCGTAATGTGAGTGTCACCATTGGTTTATTGATCAATGATGAATTGAGAAATAAAGTACATTTTCTAGGTGATCCCAGCATTCAGGTTCGGCAGGTCAACAAGACATGTGAACGATGCACGGTACTCGACTGTGAAGTACGAGCGGCCGAACCCACAGTCATTCAAAAGCGAGATAAGTTGCATGCCATACAAAATCGCCTTAAGGAGCTGTCGAAGTAATTTTGGTTCCTTATCTTTATCCTAAAGTATCTACACTTTTCTGCTCGAAGAGTATTCTTGAGCAATTTATCAGTAAAACCAAATCTAACAGATGAAAAGAGTATTTTTTATATTTACCTTATGTGTGGCCTGGACGGCTCTTTCCCTTGGCCAGCAACAGATTACCCTGGAAGAAATCTGGCAAGAATACAAGTTTATGCCGAATTATGTTCCGGGTTTTAATTTTCAAAATGACGGCAAACACTATACCCGTCTGGAAGGCAATACCATTAAACAGTACGATCTCACTACGGGTGCGGAAACGGCGGTCATTCTGGATGCCACTACACTTACTGATAATTCCGACTTTAACGGACGGCTGAACGGATATAGTTTTAGCGAGGATGAGTCAAAGATGTTGATCACATCGGAAATGGAGTCTATTTACCGGCATTCTTATCGGGCCAAGTACTTTGTTTATGACCGTAAAAGTGGCCAACTGAGCACGGTTTTTAAAGAAGGAAAAATTCAGTTGGGCTCCTTTAGCCCTGATGCTGACAAGGTAGCTTTTGTGTATCAAAATAACCTTTATTACAAAGACCTGGCTTCTGACCAGGTGGTGCAGGTAACCACTGACGGCGAGACCAATAAGATTATCAATGGATTGGCAGATTGGGTATACGAAGAAGAGTTTGGCAAAGATCAGGCTTTTGACTGGTCGCCCAATGGTGCTAGCCTGGCTTTTATTCGTTTTGACGAAAGTCAGGTCCCGGAATTTACCCTAACCAACTTCCATGATGATTTGTATCCGGAATATGTTACTTTCAAATACCCCAAAGTAGGAGAAAAAAACGCCACGGTTACGGTTCATGTATTTGACCTGAAATCTGGTAAGACCACTCAGATGGCAACCACCTTGAGCGAGGATCATTACATTCCACGCATCAAATGGACCACCAGTTCTGACCAACTTGGCATAATACGTTTGAATCGCCATCAGAATGAAATAGAGGTATTGCTGGCCAATGTCGCTAATGGCAAAACCTCGACTTTGCTCAAAGAAACCAATAAATATTACATCAGCGAAGATGTTCTTAACAACCTTACCTTTTTAAAAGATGGCCAGCATTTTTTATGGACCAGTGAAAAGAGCGGTTGGCACCACATCTATCTTTACGATATGAAGGGTAAAGAGGTACAGGCCATAACCCAGGGCCAATGGGATGTAACAGACCTTTATGGAATTGATGAAAAAGAGGGCCTTGTTTATTACCAGGCAGCCCAAGATTCACCGACGGAACGCCAGGTACAATCTGCTAGCCTGAAGGGGAAACGCATGCAAAAACTGGCTGCAGAAAAGGGCTGGAATATTGCTCAATTCAGCAGTACCTTTGATTATTTTGTACTCAACCATTCTACCGCAAATACGCCTAATGCCTTTGCCGTATATAACAAACAAGGAAAGCTAATCCGCAACATCGAGACCAATGATGGTCTGAAGGCCATCCAACAACAATACGGCGTAAGCGATGTAGAATTTTTTGACTTTACCACTAGCGAAGAGGTGAAACTCAATGGTTGGATGATCAAACCGAAAAATTATAATCCCAATGGCAACTATCCGGTATTGATGTTTGTCTATGGTGGTCCTGGCAGCCAGGAGGCAACTGATGGCTGGATGGGGCAAAACTACTGGTGGTTCCAGATGTTGGCTCAACAAGGTTTTGTGGTAGCCTGTGTGGACAACCGCGGAACAGGTGCCAGAGGAGAGGAGTTCAAAAAAATGACCTACCTCCAACTCGGGAAATACGAGACCATTGATCAAATCGAAGCCGGAAAATATATGGCTGGATTATCTTATACCGACCCCAATAGAATTGGCATTTTTGGTTGGAGTTATGGAGGTTATATGTCGTCCCTGGCACTGTTTAAAGGTAATGATGTATTCAAGGCCGCCATCGCTGTTTCACCAGTAACTAACTGGAAATGGTACGATACGATCTATACGGAACGTTTTATGCGTACTTCAAAGGAAAATCCGGATGGTTATCGGAATAACTCTCCCGTTTATTTTGCTGATCAGCTAGAAGGGAACTATTTGCTGGTACATGGTATGGGTGATGATAATGTGCATTTCCAGAATACCGCTGAAATGGCCAATGCTTTGATAGCTGCCAATAAACAATACGACACCTATTTTTATCCCAACCGCAATCACGGTATTTTTGGTGGTCCGACCCGCTTGC
This sequence comes from Saprospiraceae bacterium, assembly GCA_021604865.1. Classification (GTDB taxonomy): domain Bacteria; phylum Bacteroidota; class Bacteroidia; order Chitinophagales; family Saprospiraceae; genus BQJU01. Next base: position 11,815 of record BQJU01000009.1, read on the forward strand.
ATCTGTATACTAAAATGACAGATTTCCTGATGCAAAAATTAAAAGATACCTATAAAAATAGTAAGGTGAATTATGGTAAAGTAAAAATAGTCCCTACTAAGCCACAAAAATCGAAGGATTAATATTCCCCATTTTTAAGGGAAGGCATTCGCTTTGAGCTAAAGATTTCTTTTACTAAACATTTAATGATGATCATAACAACCATAGACTATATTCCAGGCCGGGAAATTGAAGAAATTTTGGATATTGCCCGTGGTAGTACGGTACGGGCGCGCAACATTGGCCGGGATATTTCGGCGGTTTTTAAAAGTATTGGTGGAGGTGAAATCTCGGAATATACCAATCTAATGGCCAGCGCTCGTGAGCAAGCCATCAATCGCATGATAGCTGATGCGGAAGAATTAGAAGCCGATGCAATCATTAATGTACGATTTACTACGGCAAGTGTGATGCAGGGAATGTCGGAAATTCTTGCCTACGGTACGGCTGTCAGGTTAAAGGATCTGGTATAAATTTAATAAAACCACCGGTGTCAGCAATGAATTGAACTGACTATCCGGTGGCTCAAGAATTAGCTTTCTCCTAAATCTTTATGTTGTCCGGAATTTGTTCTTCCTTCAGAAACAAATTCCGGACTTATATCAATCTTTTGATCAAAACGACGGTGTTAATAATGCCGCTTTTACCCAACCAGAGCGCTTATTGTATTCTACTTTCCACCAGGAATCATTTGTTTTTTCAAGGACAATGACACGATCACCATCATCCAGGCGGTCCATACTGGTAGCTGAAGAGCTGGGCCCCTGACGTAGACTGGTACGCTGTGTCAACCGGTGAGGGCCAAAATCTATGCGTTCCTTTTTCTTACCATCAGCAGAGACAGCATCTGAATCTTCTACCTCTACAATTGGTTCAGCAGGCATTTCTTCTACAATTTCTTCTTCAACAATGGTGTCCACTTCAGGTTCTACACTTGCAGACAGTGGAATCTCTCCTTCCTTATAATCCAAAACAAAGGTTTGGTCAAAACTGGTACCCGTTGGGTAAAATGGGAAGGTAACCGGTTCATAACCATAACATCTCAGATACAACTCATGTGGTTCTTCACTTTTATCCATACGCAACATAAACTCACCAGTTCCATAGCGATTGGTGCGAACCAGTTCTTTTTTATTGCCTAAACCAATTCTATAAATATCTACATAAGTGGCATCCACAATTTCGTCAGTTGCCTTATCTTTTGCTTTTACTTTCAACAGAAAATAGCGGGCATCAGAAGGCTTACTCACCAGGCCACTGTGATCTAACATTGGTGGTGGTTCCAATTCCACAATTGGAGCCGAGGTAGTATCTGCTGGATCTTCCATCTTATTTTCGGCAATGTCTTTTGTAGGATCGGGTCTTTCCATTCTACCAAAAACGAAGTTTACGCCGACATTGAAGTGCGTATTTTTGGTTGAAGAAGGCGTAAATAACGAAATAACATTATCCGTAGCAAGGTATACCTGACAGGGCCCTAATTCGGCAGATGCACCAAATCCAAGGTTGATGAAATTCTTGTTGTACAAGGCATAATTGCCTGTAAGGGTAAGCCATGGATTGACCCGATTGCTATAAGAAGCTGCAAGGCCAAAATCCAGATAACTGGTGTAATCGCGGTATTTGCGAAGGTTTAACAAAAAGCCGATTTTTTGATGGCCATCCACAGCGTAATGTCCTCCCGCGTATACCTGCGGTGTCAATTCTCTATAGTAAGGATGAAACCTTCTTACCGGATTATCAATCAGCCGATCAAAAATTTCATCTTCGAGATCTCCTACAAAATCATCCGTACTCTCCGGATCGATGTCGGTGCTATTGAAGTTATAAATATCATTATGGATATTATATTTCAGATAACCGATATTAACAACACTACCAAATACCCGAATTCTTTCGTTTACCTGATACTCCGCGCCTATATCCATGCTAAATCCGTAGTTTCCTTCTACAAAAAGGGGGATATTCCTGGCGCCATCATACAGATCCAGTCCTGAAGCCCAAAATGTCATATTATTGGCTACCAAAATACCGCCGGCTTCAGCAGGAAGTCGCAGCATGAGTCCGGAATTGGTGGTGGAGAGGTGCTCTAACCCTGTGAGGAGACTAAAGCGGGCACCAATTGACAAGCGTTCATTATATTGAAAAGCATAGCCCAAGCCTAATGCCCGATAATGATTATAATTAATATTCATCCCACTCAAATCGTAGGTTTTGCTTCGAACCAGAGCGCCTTTTTGGTTATCCGCTTTCATATCCAAATAACCAAAAGGATATTGAGCCAACCCTTCCACATGGTCTGTCAGAGATATCCGAAAGAAATGTCTATCTAAACGGTATCCTGCATTAAAAAGCTCAACAGTAGCGTCTAGAAAAGCATCGTTCATGGGATTTGTATTTGACAGTGCCATCGCATAATTGGGGTCTCCCCCAAATGGGAAGAAACCTTTTAATCCCAGATCCTTGGCAGAAAAACTATTATTGCTTCGCAGATAGTTGACATTAGACAAACCAGGCAAGCCGACCGTCAATTTGGCACTAGGAAAAAATGCAGGGCTAATATTGCTGGTTTGCATCACTTCAGGTAGGCCAAACAAGGTCAAATTGCGCTGGGCGCTAATCGTAAGGGAGAAGAGCAGACTCCCAAGTAGTAAAAAAACATACAGTCCCCCTTTGGGAAGAGGAGTGTAGCTGTTTTTTTTGTTAATCGGTGTTTTGAAGGAATTCATGAATATCTATTTTGTTGTTTATTCAATGCCTAGTTTATACAAATAAGTATGAAAACGCCAGGTCCATCAGGTGTTAATCGTCTGTTTGAGGATAGTCATATAGGCAAAATTTACAACCCAGATATAAGGTCAGGACGAGCATAATATCATCTACATTTGATCTAAACATTGTCTATGCCAAAATAGACTATTCCACAACCCATAATAGGGTATGGAAATGTGCTCGAACCCAAATTCAGCCTTTTTCACTACTAATGCTATACCTCCAAACACGCTCGAAGTCACAAGATACAAACAAACCTGCCAAAAAGCTCAATAAGGCCATGGGTGGCCATTGCGTTGGAGAAAAAGTAGATAGGGAATAGTTATACTCTCCAATCGGTTTTGTCGAGGTATACGTGATCTTTTTTAAAAGGATGCCTTTCATTAGCACTTTTTTGAAAAAAAATAAATTTACTTTTTTGAAAATCAGTGCAAGTGCCTATTGAAAAAAGTATATTAGCACCTACAAAAAATACACCTCATGGAGAAAAAAACCCTAAGCTGCCCACAAGTAATTGATTTTGAAGATGAATTCCTCCGAGCCCGCCGAAAAAAACTTTTTAACAACGAAGCCGCTGAAAAACTCTCTGAAAATCGATTTGGCATTGCGCTATCGGGGGGTGGAATACGCTCTGCAACGATCAATCTGGGCTTTCTCAAAACGCTCAACAAATTCAATATACTGGAGCAGGCAGATTATCTTTCGACCGTATCCGGTGGGGGGTATACCGGTGCCTACATCCAGGGAAGTCTGCGCCAATCCGGGAGTTACGAGAATTTATTTTCCAAAAAGCACATTGCTTATATGCGCACACGCGGAGAATATCTTTTCCCAGGTACCGGATGGTTAAAAATCTGGAATCAATTTATTCTGATTATCGGATACCTCATCAGCTTTTTGATGAGCTTAATTAGTCCTGCAATCTTGGTAATTCTAATCAGTGGAATTTACCTTTTCGTCAAAGATACAATAGGTTTTGAAAATGTAGAAGGAGCCAACCCTTCAATTTTTACAACTAGGGTTAATTGGCTCTTTGAAAATGGGACCATCGCCTTGCTGGTTTTGTTTATCGTTCATTACCTTTTTAATATAGCTTTGAATTTTAACCTAACGGTCTCGGCCTGGTTTACTGCCATGGAAGCTATCGTTGTCGGGCTTTCATTAGGTGCCATCACCATTTTCTATTTTTTGAGTATCAAATCGGCAACACTACCGGAACTAGGCACGCTTTTGCCTTATATCGGTTTTGGCTTTTTGCTGATTATTCTCGGGATGTTTACCAACCCCAATTCCACCAGTTTTCATCGCTTCTATCGAAAACAGCTTTCGGATACGTTTTTGCATTTTGCCGGCCAATATAAAAACATAGCGTTAAAAGATCTGGCAAAAATCGGAGAAGAAACACCTAACGGTCATGTGGCTCCATACCCTATTGTAAATACCTGCCTGAATTTGCAATCGTCCAAAGATCCCAATTTTGCTGGCACAAAATCCAGTGATTATTTCCAGTTGTCCCCGTTGTATTGTGGGGCCAAGCTCACCGGTTATGTGCCCACAAAAGATACCATCGGTTACAACACGATAACCCTCCCGGCGGCGGTCACCATCTCTGCAGCGGCTGTCAACCCGGGGATGGGATTGTATTCCAACAGGCTGCTCAGTATTTTGACGACTATCTTTAACTTGCGCCTCGGATATTGGATATGGAATCCGAAGAAACTACAAACCACCTATCCAGTGGTTTGGTGGCCCTTCTACTTCTTTTATGAATTGCTTTCCTGGATTGGACTCGACAATAAAATGATCAATATTTCTGATGGTGGTCACATCGAAAACCTGGGAGTAATGGAGTTGCTTCGACGCAAATGTCGCTTGATTGTTGCCATTGATGCTGGTGCAGATCCGGGTTTCAACTTTGGAGATTTGACCAATCTAACCATCCGCGCCCGGAATGAATTGGGATTTGATCTCCGCTTTCGTCCCGATAATACGCCTGAAACCATACTTCGGCCTTTCCCTTCCAGCGGCTATTCTCAAAAGAGGTTTGCCATCGCTGACATCTACCAGTTGTGGGAAAAAGTAGATAAAAACGGGGTAGAAGAAGTGACCCATTTTAAAGATAAAAAAATCGGCACCTTTGTGTATGTCAAATCTACGGTGACGGCACCGGAGGGTCGCCCCGACCTCAAACCTTCTGATGGGCTCAAATTCGGGACCTATAAATACAAACTTTACCATCCAGATTTTCCCCATGAACCTACTTCAGATCAGTTTTTTGATCCAGTGCAATGGGAATCTTATTTCCAACTTGGACAATTCATCGGAGCCGATGTACTTGGACTGGATCGCCTGGATGACCACCCCGGACCTTGTGCCAGAGTCATTACCATTGATGAATTAATCGACTGGTTTGATCACAATTCGGCCCTCTTCCTGCCTATTCCTGAATCAGAAGAAATTGCCGTTCCCCAAGTCAGAAGCCGAGGTGGTGAAGAACTACCACAGGAGGAAGTGATTCAGAAGACGGTAGATTATAAGATGTAGGGAAGAGGAAAAAGGTTTTAGGGCGTGTTTGGAGCAGCCATAAAGTAAATTTCTGGGCTCCAAACATGCCCTAAGGGATCAGCCAATTAAATTGGCGATTACGAGAACAACTGCTTCATATTCACCCGGTCCCGCACAATAGCTTCAATTTTTTCGATCGGAACCCGTTCCTGCTCCAGTGTGTCGCGGTCGCGAATAGTGACGGTATTATCATCCAGCGATTCAAAATCGACCGTCACACAGAATGGGGTGCCAATAGCATCCTGACGGCGGTATAGCTTACCGATAGAACCGGTATCATCGTATTGACAATTGAAGGAAAAGCTCAATTGTTTGAATATATCTTTGGCCATATTGACCAATCCATCCTCATTGCGTTTGAGTGGTAACACGGCAACTTTCACCGGTGCCAGGGCGGGGTGTATCTTGAGTACTTCCCGGGTACTTTCCTTGCCACTGGTGCTGGTCAGTGTTTCTTCCTGCAGAGCGTTGCTGATCAGGGCCAGAAACATCCGATCGCAACCAATAGAAGTCTCCACTACATAAGGCACGTAATTTTCATTTAGTTCCGGATCAAAATACTGTAGTTTTTTGCCGGAGAGTTCCTGATGGCTGGTGAGATCAAAATCCGTGCGAGAGTGAATACCTTCCAGCTCTTTAAATCCAAAGGGAAATTCAAATTCAATATCCACAGCAGCATTGGCGTAGTGTGCCAGGTTGTCGTGGTCGTGGAAGCGCAGTTTTTCAGCAGGTGTCCCAATGGCCTCGTGCCATTTCATGCGCGATTCTTTCCAGTATTTGTACCATTGCATCTCGGAACCCGGACGAACAAAAAATTGCATTTCCATCTGTTCGAATTCCCGCATGCGGAAAATGAACTGCCGGGCCACAATCTCGTTCCGAAAGGCCTTACCAATCTGGGCAATACCAAATGGGATCTTTTGGCGGGTAGATTTTTGTACGTTCAGGAAATTGACAAAAATTCCTTGTGCTGTTTCAGGGCGCAGGTACAGTTTGCCTTCTTCACCGGCAATATTTCCAAGCTGAGTGGAAAACATCAGGTTAAACTGGCGAACATCGGTCCAATTCCGGGAGCCCGTTTCCGGGTCAGCAATCTCGTAATCTTCAATAATGGCTTTTAACTCCACCATATCACCATCGCCGGTAGCTTTGATAAAACGATCCATGACCGTTTTGATCTGCTCACGATAACCAACCACTCTGGGGCTTTCTGCCAAAAATTTGGTCTCGTCAAAGTTATCCTTAAATCGTTTGCGGGCTTTGATTACCTCCTTATCAATCTTCTCTTGAAGCTTTTCCGCATAACCTTCTATCAACTGATCTGCCCGAAAACGGCGGTTGTTATCCTTATTGTCAATTAGTGGATCATTAAAAGCATCAACGTGACCGGAAGCCTTCCAGGTTTTAGGATGCATGAATATAGCTGCATCAATACCCACAATATTCTCGTGCATTTGCACCATCGAACGCCACCAATATTCTTTGATGTTGTTTTTCAATTCTACTCCATAGGGGCCATAATCGTATGCTGCACTCAATCCGTCATAGACTTCACTCGACTGGAAAATGAATCCGTATTCCTTGCAGTGAGCCACGACTTTCTTAAACTGTTCGTTCTGTTGGGACATATCCTTTGGTTTTTCCTCGCGCAAATAAGTGCGCAAAGATAAAAACATGTTTATATTTTCTTGTAGAAGTTGTCTAAAGTATTCTCACTTAACCGGGTACAAAGCATTCGCTGCATACTTTAAGCAAGTTCATTCCTTATTTTGAAAAAGAAATACGAGTTTTGCAGCGAAAAGGTTCCAAAAAGCCTATTTCTATTTAAAATGATCTTCTTTGACGGGTCAAAAAACCATAAAATCCTTGTCCGTATGGACCCAAAAGAATTTGCAGATACAACAGAATTGGTCATCCGGGATTTTGAAGTGGAATTGAAGGGTGAAAAAATCTTAACTGAGGAAGACTTGTTCCGTATTCTCTCCGATCAGATTGCCTATATGATCGAGTACCGCCTGGAATACCTATTAAGCCTGATGTACCGGTTGGATATCAACGAACGTAAAGTCAACGATGCGCTCGCACCATTTGCCCCGGAGCCTGCCAATATCGGTCTGGCCCGTTTGGTGCTGGACCGCCAAAAACAGCGCACTTATACCAAATCGCACTTTAAGCAGGAGGAGAAGCTGGATGACGATTGGATTTTTTAGCCGTAGCTACCAATTTTAATCAGTAGTTAATTGATCTGCTAGAAAACAAAAAACCGGTACCAAATTGCTTCGATACCGGTTTTTTATCTTTAGAGTATTCATTCCTATTTTAACGCTTGGCAAAAAAGAAATCTTTTTTACCGGTACAGAATTGTGGTTCACCACTAACCAAGGCCTGCTCCAGTACCAGCTCATCCAGCTCAATGTACTTGATTTTAGCTTTGAGTGGTGCTTTGTCACAATCTTCGTACAGCAAGAGGTGATTTCCGTCATTGGATACACTCCAGCTACCGGAACTATTGATGCGAGAACTCTTACAACCTAAAGTCTTTACATAACTTCCATCAGCACGGAATTCGTAACGCAGAAATGCGCCTTCCAAAGGCATCTTATTGCCATCGTTCTGTACTTCAAATGGATACACCATGTTCTCCCATTGTCCGTTCAGTAGGGTCATCATCTTCAGGGCTACCGCACTAGTTGTCTCTTCGCTGGTAAGGCTGTTTGTAATGCTTGAATCTGGTGATCCATTGCAGCAAGGCTCCATGGCCTCGGGGTGATTGTTTGCTGATAGTGGCAATAACAAGGTTACTGCTACCAGCAGGGTTAAAAATTGTTTCATCCTTCGATTTTTTTTAACAGTCAGGTATAAAAATGATTTCGGGTTTCTTTTCTTTTTGTCCACGTCTAAATCACCATCAATGAATTAATAACGTGTACTATTTATAAAGACAAAGGTAAGCTAGAAAGGTTGCAAAAACCAAGTCTTCAAGATGAATTCTAGTATTTTTTCGACCAAATGACGAAATTTAATTCTTAATTAACATACAATTCGATAGTCGAACAAAAAATAATATGGTTTCCATCATCTGAAAGGGGATCTTTTCTTTGGCTTAAGCTTGCACTATTATGAATAGATTTTTTTGAATTCGAGTTCCATGAATTTTGATTTTTTGAGAAAAAAAATGTGCCTGAATAGGACAATTTTTGTGAGGCGTGCATGGATTTGACAAAATGCTGAGATTTGCCTTAAATGAGGGTAGGTCGTGACAAAAGTAATCGTAACAAATGTAATGATAACAAAAGTAATCGTTATAAAAATAATGATAACAAATATAATGATTATAAAAGTAATGATAACTTTTGTAACGATTATAAATGTAACGATTTACCTCAACACCAAAGCCCAAGTCCTTTCAACCCATACATTTTTCCCGAAATGATTTCATCCCTCACCGCACCAACATCACCTCTCCCGATTTTGCGATCTTTTTTCCATTAATCAGTTCGGCCTCTAATTGCCAGACATAAATGCCGGATGACAGAGGTTTTCCTCTGGCTGTTCCATCCCAGCCTTTGCCAAAGTGGTTGGCTGGAAGGTCATCACTTTGAAATACCATTCCCCCCCAGCGGTCATAAATTTGCAGATGGAGACCGGATTTCACTTCGGGGCCGGTGAAAACATTCAAATAATCATTGATGCCATCCCCATTGGGGCTAAAGGCATTGGGTACAAAAATGCGCTCGTGGCTGCGGATGAGCAGTCGGACTTCAGCCTGAGCTTCACAGCCGAACTGGTCCAAAACCGTTAAAGTATAAACATCGGCTGCTCCGCCTGCCAGCAGCTGTGGGTTGGGACAATCGGTGCAACTCAAACCTTCAGCCGGTTGCCATTGATATATCAATCCCTGGCCACCTGATACCGTGGGCTGCAGGGTAACAACATCACCAAGTGACACCTCCAGCTGATTGGGCAGGCTAAGCAGCAGTTCCGGTGCCTGAATGATGCTGATCGTTTGGCTTTCCGTGCCACAGGCATAGGTGGCCGTCACGCTGTAAGTACCAAAAGTCACCGGAGCAATCGTAGCAGCTGTACTGCCGGTACTCCATATATACTGATCAAAACCAGGACCGGCAGTCAATACCAGATCCGCTACCTCACAAAGCATCGTATCAGTCGGTAATTGCAACGATAAAATATCCTGCTGCCGGATCAGGATGGAATCGCTTTGGGTACTGCACAGATGCTCAGCAGTTAACCCATACCAGCCCGGTTGCTGCACCGGGATTTGGGCCGTGGTGGCACCGGTATTCCAGGCATAGGTAGTATAGCTTGTCGGCGCCTGTAGCTGAAAATCAGTAGGAATAGGACCACAAAACAGGGTATCCGGCCCTAAATCCAGCACTTCCCAGTCCTCTACTTCCACAAAGATGCTGTCAATGGCCGTACCACACGCATAATCCACCTCCAGAATATACCAGCCCGGAGCATCAATCTGCACCTGGGCCGTACTGTCACCGGTATTCCACCGGTAAATATCCAAACCCGCCGGAGCAGAAAAGGCATAAGGCAATTCCTGCGGACAGAAATGCAGGTCAGGCCCCAGGTCAAAATTTTCAGGTGGCAAATACTGAACGACCGCCGTATCCCGAATGAGAAATTCCTGATAATAAGCTTCCAGAATGTAAATGCCCGGCTCCGTGACGGTAATACTTTGGGTGGTATCACCGGTGTTCCAAAGATAACCATTGTGTAAACCACTGGCGGCCGGGGTAACTTCAAAGGGCAATGCACACAGGATGGTGTCCTGCAAGCCCAGAGTAGCCAGCGGATAGGGTAGCTTTTCCAGGCTGACATCGTCAATGTAATAGTAAGTGGCCACTCCTCCCCAAGGTGCTATTTGTATCCAGTTGATTTCAAAAGGAGACCGAAAAACCCCCATCGTCATATAAGCTTCCCCTCCCCGGGCCTGATACACCCAGCGCAGGGGTGTCCAGCCATCCTGATTAGTGATAAAATTACCCGGCTCATTGGTCAGCTGCGGATCGGCATAAATGATCAGACTCGGCGTACTGGTTTGGGTCGGATCATAAAAAAAGGTATCGGTAAACAAAATACTGAATTCATCGGTAGCCTGAACAAAATCGTCATTTAGTGAAACAAATAACTCCAACAGATAGAATGAGTCTTTTTCCAGAGCGGAAATCAAAGGTACTTCCAGGTATTCTGCTCCGTTTGGTGGGGCTGACGTTGGCCCTCCAAAAAAATTATATCCTGCATAGGCATCTCCCGAGTGTGGATATTCAAAGCCAGTATTTTCTGGAACCCCTGTAGCATAATCTCCACAAACATGGAAATAGTCTGTGGAGAAAGTGGGTGTTGTCCAGGGTGGAGCCAGATCAATAGCATTGTGTATTGAGTACTGTTGGACAATCGGTATGTTCCTCAAAACTGGGGTTGGGAATTAAATTTTGAGCAGATAGAGTTATGGAGAATAGGATACCCGCCAAATAAAGCAGTAAATGCTTCATGGTATATAGATTGAGCCGTGCAGAAAAAACGAGGTTGTTTTCTGCAATGTAGGGAGTAGTCAAATTGGCAGACGGGTTGGAAAAATTGATGGCTTGGTAGGAAGGTCCGGCATCAAAGTCCACCACTCTGGGGTATACTACCCATTTATCTTTTTGGGTCCAGGTAAGCAAGGGGATCAGCATCAGAAGTAACGGTAATAACTAACGTGTGTGTGCATAACACGCCACTCAGAGAAACGATAGAAGTTTTTCATAAATACGATTTATTGATGAATAATAAAAAGCGCGATAAGTGCAGGGAAGTTTTGTTTAATTTGATACTACAGGTCCTTTTTACATGCCTCAAATCTAAATAAAGCGTATTTGTCATACAAAAAGGAAAAATCCAATTTAATGAATATTACCCGACATGTCAATGGCTATATTTATTTTAACTTATGTTAATACAATATTTGACATTTACTTGTTCCAACAGGCAAAAAACCGACATCTGAACATCTAAACGGTGACAAATCACTAACATTCAAAATATCGTATCTTTATCCAACACAAAGAATGCCCTCAGACATGCTGATAAAAACGCGGGGAATTGTTTTCAAGACCTTAAAATACGGTGAGACTAGCTTAATCGTAGATATCTACACTGAGGAATGTGGACTGCGCAAGTATATCATCAATGGGGTGCGCAGTAAAAAAGCCAAGGTACAAGCCAGTCTGCTGCAAGTAATGACCCTGGTAGACTTGGTTGCCTACAACCGGGATGACCGCAGTTTGAATCGGATCAAAGAGATTAAATCCAGTAGGGTCTATCAATCGATTCCCTTTGATGTTCGCAAAGGAGCTGTGGGTTTGTTTATGGCGGAAGTGGCCCGCAAAACACTCCGGGAGTCCGAAGAAAACCGGGAACTATTCAATTTTTTATTTGATAGTTTTCTATTTCTTGATGCCACAACCAATAGCATCGCCAATCTTCACTTGCATTTTTTGTTGGAGTTGAGTGTTTTTCTGGGCTTTATCCCCGGCGGTCATCAGGATAAGACGACACCCTATTTCGATATGCAGGAAGGTGTGTTTGTAAAACAACCACCTGCGCACATGTATTTCCTTGAAGAGCGGCAAAGTCAACTGCTGGACCAATTGCTCAATTGTCAATTTCAACAGTGCCACACCATCCAACTATCCAGAGAAGAACGCCGGGTTTTGCTTCGGCATATTCTGGAATACTATCAACTGCATATTGAAAATTTACCGGAGATAAAGGCGCATTTGATTTTGCAGGAGGTGTTGGGAGGGTGATGTGGTGCAAAGGAATACCTGCCTATTAAACGACAAACCGGTACCAAATTGCTTTGATACCGGTTTACCGATGGATATTAAACCCCTTATTGCTTAAGCAAAAGGAATGGTTAATACCTGGTCAGGATAGATCAAGTTAGGATCTTTCAGGATATCCGTGTTGGCGGCAAAAATTGCTTTGTATTTCATAGCATCATCATAATAATGCTTGGCAATTTTACCGAGGGTTTCCCCTTTAGCTACCGTGTGTTTGTGGTAGTATTCCGTATTGGATACTTTGATATCTGCCTCCAGATCTGAAGGATTATCACCTGCAATTTCTTTAATCTTGTCCCACATCTGATCTTTTTGGTATTGGGTTTCGACAGTTCCACCTAGTTTCAGAAAACCGTCTAACTCTTCGACATAGCCATCTTTGGCCTCATACTCCAATCCTAGATCGAGAACTGCTCTGTATTTGTCTTGCAAGGACATATTAGTAATTTTTTTAGTTTAATAAATTGATTCTGCTTATTTAGACCCAACTTTTTGAAAAAGTAACGGTGTCTTTGTACTGCAAGGTAAAAAAATCAGCTGTAATGCAGAAGTTTAGCATTAAACAAATCTTGCTGACAAATAAAAGTAAGCGCATGATGTGTAACCTTTCATGTATTTATACGTTATTACACGAACAAATTAAGGTTTTAGGTTTTTTAAAATAATGAAGTTCAAGAAAAAAAGTGACTTGTGGGGCAAAAATCGTCTTTATGAGGTAAGCACTACTTTTGTGAGGTTTTCTAAACCGGTAAAACAAAAATATCAGTTTTTTTGCAATAATTAATTTGCCGAATCAGTTATTTTACCAGCAGCTACAGTAGTTAAAAGTATGAAAATACCATTTATCTTTTTCCTTTTCTTATCGTTTTGCCAATGGACAGTGGGTCAAACACTTGATCTACAGTTGAAAAAGATTCCTTCAGGTATTAAATGTCCATTTAAATCATACTGCTTTTCAAAACAATTGCCGACCAAAAAGAGTATATTTTTTGGCGCGGATCTGTTATTGGGCAAAAATTCAGAAAGCCCGAATTTTTCAATGCAGAACTTAGTAAAGACTTATCATATTACCACTCCTTTATATGCCGGTTTTCAATTAGGTGAAGATTATTTTATTGAAGGCGGCCCTTATTTTAGCATTCTGGTCAACCGCCTGGTTGATAATCCTTTTGAATATACGAGTACCCGACCCGATGAAATGGAATTTGGCGTTGATGGTGGATTTTCAACCGCTTTTGGCTGTAAAATCAGTGATCGGGGTAGTTTAAAATTGCGCTACAATCTGGGCATCAGCAGTTTCCATTCCAATTTAAAATTCCTGGAACACCCCAATACTCGTCGTATTGAGATTGGTTTGAATTTAAAACTGTAACCTGTTTTAAGGCCATAAATCTCCCACTTCCGGCATTTCATACTGGTTTTGCATTTGCATAATTCCGACTTGTACTTGTCGGATCATTTTTTGTAACTTATTATGCAATGGATGTGCAGATTCCGTCGCGCTGATACATTGCATAACCTTCCCGATAAGTTCAGGCTGATAATTCATTTCCCTTAGAAAAGTATCAGCAATCGTCATACTCACTTCTTTTCCGCCATATTGCCCTTCGATGCATCCGGTATTGTGTAACATAGCAGCTAAAGCCAGAATTTCCATTTCTTCATCAGGCAAACGGCGGATTAGTCCAAGGGTGATCAAGCGGTTTTTCATTTCCATACTCAAATCGAGTTGGAACTCCCAATAGCCAGCCGGCAAATATTCCCGGTACAAGCTCCGGACAAAAGAATAGGTTTTATTAACAATCGGGTTGTTCATAGAACACAGTATTTTCTATACGACTACAAATGTGCGGTCTTTCTTCATGCAAGGCGTTCCAATTCATAAATCAGAACCAAAAATAGTAAATTGCGGTCCAATTTCTTTTTTGACGGATCGTGTAATCTGTCAAAGTGTCTAACTTATTGCTCTATATGACCGACCAACAACTAACTACATATTACGAAGAACGAATTTCTCGCTTTTCAGCTATCGCCGAAAAACTACGCAAGCGCTATGAGTTTTACTCTCTGGTTCGCCTTTTTACCTTTTTAGGTGCTGTTGGCCTAATCTCTCTCTTGTGGACCATTCATTGGGGAATAGGCTTGGGTAGTATGGTGCTTTTTCTATTTTTATTTTACCGTTTTGTACAATGGCATCTTACACTGGAAAGCCAGGCCAAACATCATGAAAGCCTGACCCAAATCAATCAACAGGAACGCGATGCCCTTGATCATCAATATCAGGCATTTGCCGATGGTGGTGAATACGTTGAGCCCGAACATCCTTATACACTCGATCTGGATATTTTTGGTCCCTGGTCACTTTTTCAATACATCAACCGGGCTACGACAGGTATCGGACAAGCCTTATTGGCTAAATATTTCAAAGCACCTGCTACCAGTCCCCTGATTATGGCCCGCCAGGAAGCTATTGAAGAATTGAGCAAACGTGCAGACTGGCGACAGGATTTTCGAGCGCTAGGTCTAGATTGCAAAGATTCACCTGCTCATCTCCGGGCTTTGCGGCTTTGGCTGACCGATGAAAATATAGTCCTGGGGAAAAAAGGATTAACAGCAGCCCTTTACCTTGCTCCGATATGGGTTATCTGTGGCATCTTGTTGTGGATATTTTATTTTAATTGGACCATCTTTCTATTGTGGATGATTCCTGTAGTCTTGATTATCCGCAAAACAATGGAAGCTGTTGACAAAACCCATTCCCGTACGGCCAAAGCCGGCGATATGCTCAATACCTACGCTCGACTCATTCAGCATTTGGAGCAACCCACCTTTCAATCGGGTTTGCTTCAACGATTGCATGCTGCGTTCATGGGTAAAAAAGCGGCATCGTCAAGCATCAACCGCCTCTCCTATATCATCAGTCAACTCAATGTACGGTTTAATATCTTTGCCGTTTTCCTTAACCTCATTGGATTATGGGACTTACAATGGGTGTATCGACTGGAAAAATGGCGGCATACTGAAAAAGAACGACTCCCACAGTGGTTTGCCAGTCTGGCTGAATTGGAAGCATTGAGCAGTTTGGCCAATTTATCTTTTAACCACCCAAGCTGGACTTTCCCCACACTGCACGAAAAATTGCTCATTGAAGCAGTACAACTGGGGCACCCTTTGATTCATGTTTCCCAAAGGGTGAGTAATGACATCGAGCTGCCGGTGCGTGGTCATATCAAGCTGGTTACCGGTTCAAATATGGCGGGAAAAAGCACTTTTTTACGTACGGTGGGCCTGAATGCTGTGCTGGCATTGGCCGGTGCTCCTGTATGTGCAAAAAAAATGGCCCTACCACAAATCCAGGTTTTCACCAGCATGCGCACCCAGGATGCCTTGCACGAAAGCACTTCTTCCTTTTATGCAGAACTCAAAAGGCTTAAATTTATCATAGAGGCGGTAGAGGTTGCCTATAGGGGGGAACACCAGGAACGTCCGGTATTTTTCCTCCTGGATGAAATCCTGAAAGGCACCAATTCTGTTGACCGGCATACCGGCTCTAAAGCATTGATCCAGCAATTGATTCGCAGTGAAGGGGGCGGCATCATCGCTACCCATGATTTGGAACTGGGTCAGTTGGAAGCTACTGCCAACGGCGCCGTAGAAAACCTATGCATCGAAGTAGAAATTCGAGATGGAAAGCTCTATTTTGACTATACGATAAAAAAAGGAGTGAGCAAAAGTTTTAATGCTACGCTCCTGATGCAGCAAATGGGCATCCGAATTGGTGAAGTATAAGAATCATTACCAATGTACCATCCTCCTTCAGGCAGACAGCGTTATTATAACCTCCAGATTCCGCCAGCACAGCGCCTGGAGGTGAGGGAGCTATTCCTGAGTCAGCAGCAGGAAGATAGGTTGCAGGCAAATTTGCATTTGTTTCCCAACTTGCAGATACTGTCCGTAATAGATTCCCAGCTGGAACAATTTCCTGAAGCTATCCTACAACTACCCTTGCTGGAAGAATTAATTTTGAAAAACAACCAAATTAGCCTTATTCCAGCGCAAATTTATCGTTTAAATAGTTTAAAAAAGCTCAATTTATCCGGCAACAACCTCCATACCTGGCCTGAGGCATTATCAGCTATGCCACAGTTACAGCAGTTGGATTTATCGGGCAATGCATTGAGTGAAATCCCCAAAAGTTTCAAAGAACTAAAAAATCTGGAACGACTACAATTGGCTGATAATCAGATCACCAATATGCCCAGGGAAATAGGCCATCTACAACAACTGAAGGAACTGAACCTGGAAGGCAATCAAATAAAACGCCTACCGCGATCCATGGAAAAATGCCGACAGTTGGAAGTATGCAGGCTATCGAAAAACCGACTCACTTCCCTCCCTGACATGATGGAATCCTGGTCAAACCTCAATATCCTGGATGTCCGGGAAAACCGGTTAAAATCATTACCTCAAACCCTACAAAACTGCCCGACTTTACAAAGACTGTTAGTGGCAAAAAACCGCTGCAAAACCATACCCAATTTCATCTCGGGGTTCAGTTGGTTAAAAGTGCTCGATTTTAGCCATAATGGTATTGAAAAAATCAATAAACAGCTGGCTGGTTGTCTGGCTTTAGACCAGCTAGATCTCAGTAATAACAGCCTCAGTCACTTGCCGGATCTCGATAAAATGTCCCAGTTGGAACGCCTCAACCTGGCAGGTAACCAACTCACCGAACTGCCCACCTTACCTACACGGTTAAAATATCTCGATCTCAGCCGCAACCGACTAAGCCAGTGGCCCAATGCCCTGACTCATCTTTCCCGACTGCGTGCGCTCTCGCTAGAATATAATCGCATTGACCAACTACCCACCACTTTTGGTCGATTAAATGACTCCTTGCAGAGCCTGAAATTGAAAAATAATCCGGTAAAATGCCCTGCTAAAAAGTTGATCCCATTGGATCAATTGCAAGATTTAAGCGGATTAATGCCTGTTAGAAAGTTTGAGAATTTGTTACAATTCAAACAGGTAGCCAAGACGATTAAACTGCCCAAAGAATTACACCCTGCATTTTTTGCGCTTTTTCAAGGAAAAGAAAAAGAACTGCTGGCAACTTTTGATTCTGAAAAATGGCAATATGCCCTCAATTTCTACCTGGGCCCGGTTCATGATCTTTGCCGGGAATATTTGTTGAAGCGGTTTAGCCACCCTATTTCAAAAAAGAACATTCAACAAATCTGCCTGGCTGGCCATACCGCCTTTGATTCCCAATCCTTAGCCCAACGCTTACAAGCCCAAGGCATTGGGTATAGTACGGAACCACAAGCAGCAACCTCTCATATATTATTGGGGTTTCCAATCCCCGGAAAAATAGCTTTTACTTTTCCCATTCCAATTCAAGGGGTAGCCCTCATCAATGAAAAACGCCTGAATCACTTCCTCAACAAACAAGAAAAGCGGTATTTGTGGAGCCACCCACAAGAAGAACAGGTGGAAGCATTAGATAAATTGCTACTACACCCTGATGCTGCTAATGTGCGGTTGGCGATACAAATGCTGCATGGCGGAGGTGTCCCGGATAACCTGCGGGAAACCCTGTTTGCTGCTTATTTAATCCGGACAGAACCAGATTTAAAAACTGCATTGAAACAGTTCCTTGCGGTTAACATGAAGGATAAAGGCAAACAACTACTCCTGCAAAATCAATTGTACAAACCGTCTATCCTCAATGGCCACCTGAGTCCAAATGAGCGATCATTTTTCAACCGAAATGGACTTTCTTTTGATAAAATTGTAAGGCTACTTAACACGACCTTTTAGCCGCTCATTATTCTCCTTTTGCAAAAACCTTAAAAAAAGGCCATGTACTGGTAAGACCGCCTTTTGGAGCTACTAGCAGGCATGGACAAGCCTACTCGGTTATATTCCATTTTTTTAAGATTTAGGTGTCAGGTGGCTTCAAAATTTATAGTGCTTTATTTGTGAAGACAAGATACAAAATCCACACGAAACAAACAAAAAATTAGTTGTTTTTATTTTTTAAACAATTTGATTGTATTGTATTTTTGTAAAAGCGGTATAATTTGTTTAATAGGTAAACTTTCAATGGTATGTCCGTTAATTCCACTCATGCTTTCTGCACAAAACAGGGAATTTAATACAGCCTCTTCCGTTGCCTCAATTGTTGCCAGGAAAAGTGGAGACATATTGTCGTTACGGAGCACTTTGGCTTCATCAAACATGGCTTCTTGTTGGTAGGGAATGCGTAGATCTTTAGCAGTAGAAGCAGCAATCACATAATCTCCGCTACCATTGGACGCGATGCCTCCTGTCTTGGCCATTCCCATTATTGCTCGTTTAGCTAGTCGTTTTAAATTCCGTGCCGAAAGTGGAGCATCAGTCAGGACAACCATCATGCAGGAACCATCGCCATCCTTTTGCAAGTGATTTTTGAAGGGATAATTATTGAGTTCTTTGGCTATCGGCGCACCATTTATTTCAAGCACACCTCCAAAGTTGCTTTGCACCAACACACCTACGGTAAATCCACCTAGAGAAGCCGGCAATACCCGGGATGCCGTTCCAATTCCACCTTTATAACCAAAACAAACGGTTCCGGTTCCTGCACCAACATTGCCCTCTTCTACCCTACCGCTCTGTGCCGAGCTGATCGCTTTTAATACGTGTTCTTCGGTGACATGACGGCCACGAATATCATTGAGCCAGCCATCGTTGGTTTCCCCTACTACTGCATTTACGGAGCGAACATCCTCGTTGTCTGGCAAGGAAAGGGTATAAGTAATCAATGCATTCGAAGCGGTTGGAACACTCAGTGTATTGGTCAAAATAATGGGTGTTTCAATATTCCCCAGCTCTTCCACCTGGCTGTAACCTGCAAGTTTTCCGAATCCATTGCCGATATAAATGGCTGCTGGTACTTTTTCCTGAAAAACATTACCATCATGCGGCAAAATGGCCGTCACTCCAGTTCGGACGCTATCGCCTTCAACGAGACTTACCTGACCGACTTTTACCCCGGCAACATCGGTGATGGCATTGAATTTTCCCGGTGATAAAATGCCGATTTCTACGCCATAATCCCGCAGGCGTTTTTGTTGCGCGTGGCTAATGGTTTGCATAATGAAAAAGATTAGGCTGAAGAAAAAAAGCTTATGCATCATAAGGTTTGTCTTTAAACAAGAAAAGGCCACTCCGCTGTTGAAGTGACCTTTTCTTTTATCCTAATAAAGTAGTCGTTAAATATCTACGTTGGCGTACTTCGCATTAGCTTCGATAAAGGCACGACGAGGAGGCACTTCATCCCCCATCAGCATGGAGAAAACGCGATCAGCTTCGCGGGCATCATCGATGGATACCTGACGCAGAATACGTTCGGCCGGATCCATGGTAGTTTCCCACAATTGTTCGGCGTTCATCTCTCCCAATCCCTTATAGCGTTGTACTTTGATTCCACTATCATTTTCGCCCTTGGAATAGGTAGCAATGGCTTCCTGGCGTTCCTCTTCGGTCCAGCAATAACGGAATTGTTTGCCTTTTTTCACCATATAAAGTGGTGGCGCTGCGATATAAATATAGCCGCGTTCTGCCAGTAGCCTCATATAGCGGAAGAAAAAGGTCAGGATTAAGGTTACAATGTGGCTACCATCTACGTCGGCGTCACACATGATCACGATCTTGTGGTACCGCAACTTTTCGATATTGAGCTGGCGGCCGCCTGATTCCGTCTCTTCAATTTTAACCCCCAGGGCAGTAAAGATATTCTTGATTTCTTCGTTTTCGTAAATTTTGTGTTCCATGGCTTTTTCCACATTCAGAATTTTACCTCTGAGGGGCAGAATCGCCTGGAAGTTACGATCGCGACCTTGTTTGGCTGTTCCACCTGCCGAATCACCCTCCACGAGGAATATCTCTGAAGCTGCCGGGTCTTTAGAAGAGCAATCTGCCAATTTACCCGGCAAACCGCTACCGGTGAGCACGTTTTTGCGCTGCACCATTTCGCGGGCTTTGCGGGCGGCATGACGGGCAGTAGCTGCCAGAATCACCTTATCCATGATGCGTCTGGCATCATTGGGATGTTCTTCGAGGTAATGCCCCAGAATTTCTCCCACACAACGAGAAACAATACCGGTCACTTCCGAATTACCCAGTTCGCCTTTGGTCTGTCCCTTAAATTGTGGTTCGGGCACCTTAACCGAAACGACGGCTGTCAATCCTTCCCGGAAATCTTCACCGGAAATTTTGAACTTTAATTTTTTGAAAAACCCGTTGTCCTCTCCATATTTGGTGAATACGCGATTTACGGCCCTACGAAAACCATTAACGTGGGTACCTCCATCCCGGGTATTAATATTGTTGACAAAGGCATAAATGTTTTCCGAGAAAGAAGTGTTGTACTGCATGGCTACCTCTACCTCTACATTTTCTTCTTTGCCTGTTACATAGATGGGCTCCTGAATCAGCTTTTGCCGGGCAGCGTCAAGAAAGGTGACAAACTCTTTCAATCCACCTTCAGAGAAAAATGATTCATGGCGGAAGTCGCCTTTTTCATCCTTGTCCCGTTCATCGGTCAGCGTCAAGGTCAGCCCTTTATTCAAAAAGGACATTTCCTTCATGCGTGTGGCCAGCATATCGTATTTGTACTCCAGCGTTTCGAAGATATCGGAGTCAGGAGTAAAGGTAATAATAGTCCCGGTATCCGTAGACTTCCCTGTTTCCTTTACCTCACCTTGCGGTTTACCGATTTTGTATTCCTGCTCAAATATCTTGCCTTCACGGTGAACTTCTGCTTTCAAGTGGGAAGACAAAGCATTCACACAGGAAACACCTACCCCGTGCAATCCGCCTGATACTTTGTAGGTGTTTTTGTCAAATTTACCCCCTGCGTGTAGCACCGTCATAACCACTTCCAGCGCCGACTTTTGCAGCTTCTCGTGCATGCCTGTAGGAATGCCTCGACCGTTGTCTTTAACCTTGATAGAATTGTCGGGTAGAATGAATACATCAATCTGGTCACAATGACCTGCCAGATGTTCGTCAATCGAGTTATCAATTACCTCCCAAACCAAGTGATGTAAGCCTTTAAAATCCGTGCTTCCAATGTACATCCCCGGGCGTTTCCTTACTGCTTCTAATCCTTCCAGGGCCGTAATATTACTTGCGTTGTAATCGCCATTTTGCGCCTCTGACTGCGCTTTCTCATTAATTGTATCCATAGCTGCAAAGATACAAAATTTTCCCCGGATTAGAGCAGTTTAACTTAACCTTAAATCCAGTATTTGCAAGGATTTTCTGCATAGCCATTTATACGGCTATTCCCCAGCTATTTCAGGACTTGACACCGCAAAAAATCGCGTTGCTACAATCGTCAGAGGAGTCTATTTCATTCCGTTAATAAAATGCCAACTGTCAACTTGTAAAAGTTCTTTGCATAGGTCGAATTTTCAGCGGTATTTGTACCTGCGGAAAAACGAAAAGAATATTTTTCTCTGACGGTAAATTTGACATAGCCTCCAAACTTTTGATACCGGACATTGGCCTCTCCTTCTGCTATTCGAACCTGGTTATATCCTTCAAAGTGTATCCCTAGAGAAACATGAGGGTTTAGCACTACTCCTGGCAAAAGCCAATATAGCAGGTAATCACCAGAGTCGCGGCCTTTAGATTTGAGGGCTTTGTAATAGGAAAAAAAGCCCTCTGCCTCAAAACGCTTGTCCAGGAAATTGACAAGAATGCCCGGCACAATACCTTCGCCAAGGATGGCTTCAAAATTATCGGATAAAACCTTGCCATGCGTGACGCCCACAAATGGATTGACCGTTAAATGTTTTCCCAGGGTCAGGTACCGCAGGCCAATGCCAGTTTCTAGCCAGGTATCTGTGCCATCAAAAGGATTGCCAAAGGAAGGGTTGGTCCAAAAAATACCATAAAAAGAGAAGCTGATATTATCGCGTAGTTTAAAACTTCCCGATACTGTTGGATAAAAACCAAAAGCATTATCTTGGTTCAGGAAAATTTCGAAAGTAGATGTTGGGTCATTAACCAGACTGTCCTGAGTATAAGCAATGGACCCACTTAGCAAACCTAAGGCGATTAAGATTGTTTTAATTTTCATTAGCTTATTATTTTTCTTGCTACAAGATAAAAAAGTACGCCGAATATGTTGTTGATCCGTTACCCTAAATGGAATACTCAAATAGAAGATTGGCAACATTTGTTGCAAAGATTGGCCTTAGCACATAAACTGGAGGAGGATAAAGAATTGAAAAGTCCGGTGTTGGAGGAAGGTAAAACCAGGCATGAAGGAGGTTCGGCTATTTCGGATTATCTGCTTCAGTTGGACCAGGAAAGCGGTTCGTGGTGGTATTGTTCTTGTTAGCTCAGTTTTCCTGTCTTTTACTACCCCAGGTACGGATTATTTCAGCCACTTGTTCGGGATGTAGCGGTTTTGACAGATAATCATTCATACCCACCTCCAGACATTTCTCCCGGTCACCATGAAGTGCATTCGCCGTAATAGCGACAATAATGGGCTGACATGATAAATTGCCCCAATTACGAATTTTGCGAGTAGCCATAAAACCATCCATTTCCGGCATCTGGATATCCATAAAAATAAGGTCGTACGGTTTGTGTTCCACTTTTTCCAATGCTTCAAGGCCGTTATTGGCTACATCGGTTTCATACCCCATTTTATGCAATAAAATGCTAATAAGTTTTTGGTTAATCAGGTGGTCTTCTACAATTAAGATCTGGAGTGGATACTTTTTGGCCAATCCTGCATCCAAGCCCGGTGGTGTTTGTTTGTTTTCCTCTTCATGCATTATTGAAAAAGAGACAATGTCAAAAGGTAATTCCACTGAAAAGGTAGAGCCTTTTCCTTCCTGGCTGTCTACTTCTATACTTCCCCCCATAAGGGCTGCCAATTTTCGGGAAATCGAGAGCCCTAGTCCGGTTCCTTCATATTTACGGCTGGTAGAACCATCGGCTTGAGAAAAGGGTTCAAACAAATTTGGAATGATAGCCTTACTGATGCCAATACCGGTATCACTCACGCTCCACTTCAGGTTAACCTTTTGGTTGGTCAGGGACAATACGGACACCTCTATTTTAATTTCTCCCCGTTCAGTAAATTTAATTGCATTGCCTACCAGGTTGAGCAAAATTTGTCGAACCCTGATCACATCACCGATTACTTGCTTTGGTACATCCGCATTGATTTCAATAAGGAGTTTCAGCTCTTTGGCTATAGCCTTGGGCTCCAAAAGCTGAAAAATTTCACGAACGACCTTTTCTGGATCAAAAGGCGCGAGGTTAAGATTCATTGAGCCCGCTTCTATTTTTGACAAGTCGAGGATATCATTGATAATGATCAGTAAGTTATCACCACTAGACTTAATGCTATCCACAAAAAGTTTCTGTTCATTTGTCAATGGTGTTTGAGACAACAAGCCAGTCATTCCAATGACGCCGTTAAGTGGCGTTCGAATCTCGTGGCTCATGGTCGCTAAAAATTCCGATTTGACCTGACTAGCAGCATCGGCGGCTTCGACCGCTTTTTTGAAAGAATAGGCAAAACGCTGCGAAAGGTGGCGGTATTGAAAAAATAAAAAGTTAGCATATAAAAAAAGGACTACCCAATAATTAGAATGCCACAACCCCATCGAATCCCCTATTGATATAATCATCAGGAAGACGAGCATTAAAAATCCGATTGAAAAATTAAAGTTTCTTCTAAAATGTATTAATACAGCTCCAATTGAAAGATAAATGCCTGTAACCACACTTAACACCAAAAGTGCATGGTTGACAAAAACAAAGTGGGTAAAGATATGAGCAGGAGAAAAAATGGTAATCAAACACAAAACCACATAGGTATACTGAACGGGGTGCATGATTCTTTTGGATATAGTACCAGGAAACAACTGGTAACCATATTCCCAAGCGATAATGATGCTGATATAAAGGGAAATATATTCTAATTTTAAAGCTATCCAATAAGGTAAAGCCGGTAAAACAGTATGCAACAAATAATCTTCTGAACCGATAATGCGATAACTATGGGCCAGGCAAAAAGCCGCAAAAGTAAGTGCTGCCGTATCCATGTTTCGAAGTGGATATAGTCCTAACAAAAAAACACCACACATGATCAAGACACAGAACAGGGCGAAGGTTAAATTTTGATTTATTTCTTTTTCTCTGAGTAATCGCTCATTTGTGCCAATAAAAATGGGATCAAGTGGCCCTCCTCTGGCATGATCAAAATTAGATATCTGTAATACCAGATCCAGTTCTTGGCTGCGATCGATTAACATTTTGGTGATCGGAAGCCAATAAGGTATAGAGGAAGCCCTGCTATCTCCCACTTCACCATTTTGGGCAAAAATTTCTCCATTGATCCAAAGTCGATAGGCCGAATAGAAATCGGGTATGCTCAATGCCAATCTCGGAGGAATACTATCAAAATAAATTTTCAAATGGTACGTAGCATAACCAATTGGCGCAATATCGTATCCTTTTTTTTGCAAACTATTCCACAGTTCCGGAAATTGAGCATAAGTAGTGGGAGCAGGTAGCTGATCGGGATTCAATAATTGATTTGCATAAAAGGCCCACTGCCCATTGAGGGGAAAAGAGGCTTCTTTTAACTGACTTATTGAAAAATGGATTTCACCTTTTGCCACAGGCTGGCCTTCACTAAGCAGTACAACAGCTTGTGAAAACAATAAATGGTTGCAACAGAGTAGAAAGAACGTTAACCTATGGGCCCACTTCATCTGTCCTTTTTTAGGCTGTGAAGTTGTTTTAATATATTCTGCAAAAGTAAAAAAAAATCTCTTTCTTAGCGCTTGTTTAGAGGTCGGCTTTTGTAGCGAAAAGTATCCATCTTTTGATGAAGCAAGGCTTTTTTGAAGTTCATACCCTCCCTTGAAGTACGGACAAGGAAAGTAACAGCCTGTCCCGCCGAAGGGAAACCGCTAGGTCGGGAAAGTATCATCGAAAAAGGGATCCTTTACAGCCAATGCTCCTACGCTGCCTTCGCGAAGCTACGGCGAAGGAGCATGGCGCAGACGCCCGGAGAAAGCTTCGGCGCAAGCGAAAGGCTGGCCTCCAAACATGCGCTTAGACAAGTGCGATAGTCAACCTATTGTAAGCTAAACATAGCTGATTAAATCTAGGCATCATTGAAGTTTATTGTTGATCCAAGCTTGAAAATTGACATAGCCGAGCTCCATTTTGGGTATTTCGGTATTGGTAAATAAACTCTCCTGCAAGTGTCTAAATGCCGTTTTAAACTCGCCTTCGGGCAAATGGCTGATGCGTGAAAAGAACTGGAGCAATGTTGTTTCATAAGGTGTGATTTTCTCCCATTTGTCTATAAATCGTCGGGTACTGTCTACATAATAGCGTAACACGAAGTAGTTTTTCAGTTCCAGGTGGATCATCAGATTTAGCCAGCGGCTATGTTTTTGCAGATCTATTCGGGTATCGCCAAAATTGTAGTTAAGAATTTGGTTGATCCAATGAAGTGCTTGATCTAATTGTGACCGCATGAAGTACAAACTGGCAAACTGAAACCAAAACGACAGGAGATAAGAAACGGGAACTGCGGCAGCCTGATCCCCTTCCAGAAATTTGAGTATTCGAGCAATAGCGCGATCAGCCTGGTCAAAATTTTGAGTATCCCTATAAATTTCCAATTCCATGTTGAAGGTGCGTAATATCAGCTTCAACATGGGTTCATCATGTCTGTCTATTTCTTGATAAAATTGATGTGCCTTTTCGATCAGCATTTCTGCCTCCGCAAAATTTTTCCGAAAAATTAATGAGCCAAGCAAATTATTGGCAGTTGCAGCCCATAAACCAGGTTCTTCTTGTAAACGATGTGGATGGTGCTCCAATTCGGTTAATAAATGAACCATTGCCTTTTCTCCGGATTCCGGGGCTCCGGTCCTCACCCTACTCAAATACAAAAGGTTGGCCTTTAATATTCTCAGTTGCAAAGAAGGCGTTGGCTGTTCAGGAGGATCTTCAGGAGCTATGCCCAATAATTGATGCCACAATTCATTTTCTTGATTAAGTCTGCTGATCACTTCCCGTTGTTCTTTTACGATATCACGCAAACCTTCAAAATCACTGGGGTGTTCCACCTGGATCAGTTTTCGTTGCCAGGCCAATAAGTCGTGAATGCGACTATCAGACTCATATTGACGAGCGAGTTTAAGGGCTCTGTTCACTTCCAATTGAGCATGTGCATAAAGCCCCCGCCGGTAAAACAGTTCAATATTTTGTATTTGATTGGACAAACGGAGGGACTGAGAACGCTGCCCGTGGTAATTGCGCAGTGCCTTCATCACCAATTGTTCCAAATAACGCTTGGTTAAATGAAAATGCTGGATGAATCTTTCTTTTTTGAAATTTACTTTTATTAAAGTTTCATCATAATGATCCTGTGTCCGTATTTCCTGAAACAATTTGAGGTAATTACTATTCTTTCTTACTGTTTTTGCTAACAATTTAAAATACCTCAGTTCTGTTCTATTAAGGGATTGAATCAAATGAAATAGGTAGGTTTTTCGTATCATGGCAGCAATTCTTAGCCCAATATACGATTTTGAAACTTACATTTTTCGAAATAATGGCCGGCAATTAAGAGTTGTGAACCCTAATTTTGTAACCAGATCATTATTATTTACCAAAAACAAGGAAACATGGCAAATGCAATTAATTGGTTTGAATTACCAGCTAATAATTTTCAAAGAGCCGTTAAATTTTATCAGGAAGTTCTGGATACTGAATTATCTTATTTTGAAAACGGTGATTTGCAAATGGGTTTTTTCCCTACCGACAACAATGGCGTTGGAGGGTGTATCACTTACGGAAATGGCAACAAACCCCATGCTGAAGGTTCACTCGTTTACTTAAATGGAGGGGAAGACCTAACCAACCCACTGGACCGGGTAGAATCCGCAGGAGGGAAAGTGGTGATGCCTAAAACCTCGATCGGTGAAAATGGGTTTATGGCTATCTTTATGGATTCTGAGGGAAACCGTGTGGCTTTCCATTCTATGAAGTAGAAATAGGACAATGTGGATGGATGAGCGCCCTCCTGCACTCATCCATCCAATCTTTTTCTAAAGAAATTAATAAATCATCAATCTCTATGGCTTATTTTTCCAAAGATTATGCTCATTTTTTTGTCGAATTATCTAAAAACAACCACAAGGAATGGTTCCATGAAAATAAAGCTCGCTATCAGCGGGAAATAAAGGAACCTTTTGAACAATTTATCGAAGCACTAATCGGGCGTATTCAGGAATATGATCCCGACCTGCAGATCAAACCTCAGGATACGATTTTGAGGATCAACCGGGATATCCGCTTTGCCAAAGATAAAACGCCCTATAATTTACACCGTACTGCCTTTATTTCTTATGGTGGACGAAAAGACAAGAGCATTCCTGGCTTTTTTGTCCGCCTGGCAGCAGATATGGTGGGGATAATGATCGGTTGTTTTCAACCCGACAAGGTTCAGTTGGAAAAAATCCGCGCCTGCCTGCTTGCCGATCCGGAGAAATTTCAGCGCCTGATTACCAATCCTGAATTTGTGAAAAAATACGGCATCCTGAAAGGAGAACAAATGCGACGGCTACCTGCGGAGTTAAAAGAAAAGGCAGACGCCTACCCTTTCCTTGCCAACAAACAATTCTATTTCCAAACTCAGCTAACTGCAGATTACCTCACACGCGAAGATCTATTGGATCAACTGATGCAATATTGGCAGGTCGGATGGCCGGTTAACCGGTATTTCCTGGATTGTATGGCGTGAGCGCATGTTTAGAGGCCAACATTTGATTATTAACCACAACGATATGACTGACTCAGAAGCTTATTTCGATTTTATTGCCGACCGGTTGAGTAGCCAGATAGGTGTAGCCCGCGGCAAAATGATGTCATCACCAGGACTGAAATGTAAAGGAAAAGTATTTGCTTTTTATCATAAGGAGCAGATGGGGTTCAAACTCGGCAAAGATTTTGATCCCGAGGCTTTTGGTATTGACACCTGGAGCTATCTAAGTCCTTTTAAACAAAAACCGCCGATGAAAGCCTGGTTTTTGATTCCTTTTTCTGAAAAAGAGCAATGGGAGAAACTGGCGAATCTGGCTCTGGAAAAAGCCCAATGAAATCACCCAACTTTTTTTAGGTATTGAGAAGGGGTCAGTCCGGTAATTTTTTTGAAGGCCGTATTAAAGGTAGTTTTGGAATTGAATCCACAATCAAATGCCAGCGACAATATTGTAAACTGGCGATTATCGGGGTTTTCGAGTTTTGATTTCAGTGCAGCTACCCGGTATTCATTGATAAACTCAACAAAATTTTTGCCGTGTCTTTCATTGATTACCTGCGACAGATAATTGGTGTTTATTCCAAGTTCTTCGGCCAATTGAGGAAGGCAGAGTTGATTATCCAGAAAGGGTTTTTCCTCCTGCATGTATGCCATCAACCGCTCATCAATAATACAGGCATCTTCCTCTTGTAAGTTTGAGGTAGCGTAGCGGGTTTTATTTTCCACTACTAACCCCAATTGCTTGCGTTCTCCCCGGCGTTTGATGTTTTCCGCCAGTTCGAAAAATTCGGGATGCTGCCACAAAGGCCGAAAAGTTGGATCATGCGGAAGAAAAACAAAATCGCTAACTTTTTTGGCTATACCTTGCTTTAAATATGCAATTGCTACCTCCGCTTGGTTTTTTTCCTGATAATACATAACCAGACAATATGCCGCACAAGGAAAGGCTATATCATTTTTAAATGCTTGTAATACTTGGTTAATGTATTTTTCCGATCGTTCCAGATCCCCCATCTTAAGGTAGCAACATGCCAGGCCACCTGCAGCAGTAACAATGACCCCAGGCTGTTCATTGAAGTAGATGGTTTCAAAATGCCGAATCGCCTCATCGTACTTTTCCTGAAAATATGCCGCATGCGCTTTAAATAATACACCGCGCCAGAATTTTGGATGCAATTGTAAGACCAAATCCGCTTCCTGGTACATGCCTTCGAAGTCTTCCTCAATTTGATAAATGACACACTTTGCAAAATGTAATTGTAGGGAATAAGGGTCGGCTTTCAGCGCACGTTCCAGTTCTCGTTTGCCTTCTGGCAATTTGCCTGAAAAGGCTTTGTAAAGTCCCAGAAAGCCCATTGCTTCTGCATTGCCAGGTACAATAGACAGCGCCTCTTCCAACAGATCCATAGCTTTGGCAAATTCCCATTCATACCAAAACATGATACCGGAAAGGGCCATCAAACATTCTGCGCGTTGATCATCAATAGTCAGGGCCTTCTTGATAAAAAAACGAGCCTTTTCAGAAGCTTCCTGATTGCTGATCATAGCCAGGGCTCCCATTGCTGTATAAAGGCCAGCCATACCGGCATAAGGCAAGGCAAAGTCAGGTGCCAGGTCAATGGCTTCCTCGTATAGTTCGATCGCTATCCGAAAATCTTCCTCTGCCCATTTGTTACTATAATAACGCCCTTTCAGGTAAATCTGATAGGCGTCCATATTAGCGGTTGGCGTTTTTAATTGGTGATTGAGAAAGTGGGGGTGCGTCGGATAGTTGTGACATTTATGAGCAATCTTCAGCGATATTTCATCTTGTAGGGAAAAAATATCTTCTAGGTGGCGGTCGTAGTTTTCCGACCATAGATGATACCCGTCCTTTACTTTGATCAATTGAGCGGTAATACGGACTCGATTGCCTGCTTTTCGGACACTCCCCTCCAATACCGTCTCTACGCCCAATTCCTGGCCAATTTCGCGAATATCTCTGTTTTTACCTTTGAAAGCAAAAGAAGAAGTCCTGGCCGTAACCTGAAGTCCCTCAATACGGGTTAAGGCATTGATAATCTCTTCTGTTACGCCATCACTGAAGTATTCATTTTCCGGATCGGAAGTCATATTGACAAAGGGAAGAACGGCTATGCTGTAGGCATTATCAGACATGGTGTATTTTGTTCAATCAGCATACAAAATAAACGCATTTACAGTTAAAAAGAAAGATTTTTTAGATGAATCTACCCATTTAAAATACGGGCGGAAAGGATTCTTCGGTAAGCGGAATAGTGATCCTTCATTTTTGGTTATATTGGTACTGATTTCAGCTTCATAACAACCAAAAATGAAGGATTAAAAGTCAGTTATAAACGCCTGATTTCACCAGCCAGTAAGGTCTTGGTACTGCGTTCATCTGGGTTGCCCCGATATTCAATTGAACCACCGGTATTGGCGGAAGCATCGATGCTCTCTGTTGCCACTACCGTTGCTTGTCCACCGGTACTTGCACGTACATAAGTACGGGTACATTCCAGGTCAATGCCATTGTACTGGCCCCCGGTACCTGCTGAAACGGTCTGGTTATTCACACTACCTGCCAGCTTTAAAATCCCTCCCTCCGTAACACTTGCATCCAGTGCATTCAGGTCCAGGTCCAGATCTACTACGGCACCACTGGTAGCTTTTACCGCTAATTTATCGCCTGTAATGGGCTCGTCACTGTACAACCGTGCGCCTGCATTTGCTTTGATAGCCCGTAAATTTGTGTAAGTAATACGGATCGTTACTTTTTCGTCTCTATCAAAAATGGATTTCAACAATTGTAGTTTCAATACGTCCTTTTTTACAAAGACATTCACATCGTCTTCATCAATGCCCCAGGTTTCTATTACAGCCTTTTCTTCAGTGCCTTTTTTAAGGATCACTTCAATATTTCCCGTTACTGAAACGGCATCAAAAGGAGCTAGCTTTCTTTCATCCTGTGCTTGCGAAGGTAAAATCGCCGCTACTAAAAAAATCTGGATAAGCAATAAGATCGTTTTCATAAGTCTGTTTGTTTTATTCTATATAGTGATGGTGCATCATGCCCTTGCCCCCTATTTATCACCTATTTGAAAATAGTCATTTGTGCTAATCCTGTAAATACACTATCTTTCTAGCTAATTTAAACCATATTTAACTATGAAAAGATTATTAATCATTCCGACTATTCTAATTTTTGGCTGTTTTGGCCTCCAAGCACAAACTATTGTAAAGGCTTCCGAAAAAGGGCAAGCCAAGGTCATGTCTGTTGTAAAAAACGATATCACCCTAATTGAGGAAGCCGTTATGGATTACGTTATGGGGCTTTATGACGTAGATACCACCCGTATCTATAAAAGCGTACATCCCGATCTGAAAAAGCGGGGTTTCTGGCTTCCCGATGGCGCTTCAGAATTTAAAGGACCTTACGATATGTCCTTCCAACAACTGGTTGATCTAGCTTCAAAATGGAACGCAAAAGGAGATCAAGCAGACGAAAATTCTCCACGGGAAATCAAGGTCCTTGATGTGCTGGACAAAACGGCTTGTGCCCGCGTCAATGCTGCCTGGGGTGTCGACTTTTTCCACCTGGCTAAGATGGATGGGAAATGGTATATCATGAATGTTTTGTGGCAATCTTATCCAACTAAAGAGAAGAAGTAAGCAAGAGATCGCTGCGCTATCAGAGGTGAGAGGTCAGATTGTCTCGACTTTGCCTTGACTGTCAGAAGTCGGATTGCTTTACTTCCAGACGGCCTGCAGCTGATAGAGAAGAGAGGTTAGAAACAAGCTGACCTCTCTTCCTACAAATCTTCTTTATGTACAATGGCATCATATAGTTCAGAATAGACGTACTCTCCAGCTTCCAATTCTCCGACATATTCATCCCACCAGGCAGAAAAGGAGTCGGCCAGCACCATACGTTCTTCTCCTTCTTCCCACAAAGTAATAACCTGCCCTCGCGTTCCATCAGAAGTAGGATCAAGGTCGATACAGTAGTGGTTGCCACCACCGTCATAGGTAAAGGGTATCCAAAGTGGGTTCCACCAATCGGGTTTGACTTCTGGATCGGCTACTGGTTTTTTGTCTTTAAATGCTCCCTCATCATGCTGACCTTTCCAGTTTTTCCATTCTTCCTCGATGGCTTCCAACGACAACCATTCCTGGCTATCCAGTAAACCGGCCTCTCCATAGACTTGTCCGTTATGCACCCGATAAATCGCCTTAAAATCTTCGGGTAATGTGGCGCCAATTAGGTTTTCCAGATGTTTGAAGTCCTTTTCTGAAGCGCCTTCCCCCAGGTCTTCCAATAGGGACGAACAATTGGCTTCCAGCCATACTTTAAATCTATTGAAGATATTTTGCATACGTATATGGTTTGATTTTCTAAAATTTAAAAGTAGACAAATCAATGCTTATTACGGAGATGAATTAAAATTAAGATTTTTTAAATTGCTAAAAAAGGATGCTCGACCGGCAACAAGCTTGTACCAAGCTTGACTAAAATACCCCATTCTGTTAGAGCTTGTTTGGAGGTCGGCTTTGATCAATCTCAATCCACACTCCTTCCAGCCCGAAATCCATAAGCAATTGACCTCGGCCCACCCGACCAGGAGCCATAAGTTCGGTAAGCCACCGGGCTATGCGGGTTAAAATAGTCGTAATAGGTACCAATTTCATAATAACCGCCACCCCGATAACCGTAGCCTCCCACCTCATCATTACTCTTTGGCCAATCTTCGTTATCTGCCTGCCCAAAGCTCAGTCGACCATCACCATGAGAACCTTTAAACTGCCGCCCTAACTCATTGCCGATCGTGATGACTTTTTCCCAGACACTACCACTGAGGTCCATTACCCAGTAGTAGGAAGCACCGAATACCGGCCGGGTAGCATCTGTCAGCTGGCTTTCATCCCAACCGTTAGCCATGACAAGTTCCCCTTCGGGATTGACAAAACGTGCTATGCGATCATAATTGGCAGTCCCCCAAACAAAACCACCGGCAATCGGTTTTTCCGGACCACGAGCAGCTTTGGTATATTCCAATTCCGTCAGTGGCCGCAATCCTGCCCAATCTGTATACGCTATCCCGTCTTCCCAACTGACAAAATTCATGGGCCGCGTGGGACTACCTGCTTTATAGATGCCCTCTTCAAGGACAATTGTGCCTTTGTTTTTATCATAATCCACCCCCGCAATGCCGGCCCGCACATAGGTATCTCCGCTATAAATCCGGTTGAGAAAATCAGCGTATTGCCCTTGTTGCAACTCGTATTTCATAATGTAAAAAGCATTGTATCCTTTCGGAAATTCCGCTGGAACCGGCCCTTTCTGATCACCGTTATAAATCGGTCGCTTAACCTGATAATATAACTTATCCTTTTCCGGGCCGACATCAATCTGCTTTTCCGAATCAATATGATAAAGGCCTTCCATCTGGCCCTGTGCATCCGAGCGGTAAAAGGAAGAAAATTGATGAGCAAGCGAATCCGGATCGCCCAGGGTAAAGGGGCCAGCAGGAATATAGACCATTTCAAGAGCAAAAGCATGGACCTTTTTTAATTGCTGACGATCCTCTATGAAATCTGTCATATCAAGCTGTACCTGAAGCCGATAATGCACCCGCCCCCGGTAGTTTTTGTCGGGATAAACAAACAATCCCATCCCATCTTTTGCCACTTCTAGCTTAGCATCAGGGATACCTGTTGGTTGTTGATCCAATATCCTATGGCCAGATTGCGTAATCTTAAAATGGCGCAAATTGTATTTAAAAAATACCCAGGCAGCATCGTGGTTGCGGTCATTGTGCCAGGCATTATCCCAAGAGAGGTCAAACTGAATGGACGGAGCCATACCCAGTTCAGGTCGGTAAATCATGCGCACATTTTCGACCTGGATGTTGGTAGCAGATAAAAGGGTGCTTACCCCAAGGAATAGGATTAGTGTGATTTCTTTTTTCATGATCGGGTGTTTTTGATAAATTTAATAAAAACACTCGATTAAAAAAGACTTATCCGGCTAAATATACTGGTTAATCACATTTTCATAGCGTTCTTGCTGTGCACTGATTTGTTGCGGTTCTCCGTGTTTTTTGGCGTAGTCAGACAATGTTTCGAGGGTCAGTTTGCCATTTTCAAAATCTTGTCCTGGGCCCTGGTCAAAACTGGCATAACGGGTTTTCCGCATTTTCCGATAAGGTGATTTATCAAGGATATCCTGGGCAGCAAGCAAGGCACGGGCAAAACAATCCATACCACCAATATGGGCGTGGAATAAATCCTCCAGGTCGGTAGAATTTCTGCGCGTTTTGGCATCAAAGTTGACTCCACCTCCTTGTATACCACCAGATTCGAGAATCACCAACATGGCTTCTGTCAATTCCATAACATTGTTGGGAAATTGATCGGTATCCCATCCATTTTGATAATCCCCACGATTGGCATCAATGCTACCCAACAAGCCAGCATTGGCCGCTACCTGCAATTCATGCTGAAAAGTATGCTGAGCAAGGGTTGCGTGGTTGACTTCGATATTGAGTTTGAAATCGTCCATCAAATCGTATTCACGAAGAAAAGCTGTTACTGTAGCCGCATCAAAATCGTATTGGTGTTTGGAAGGTTCCATAGGTTTGGGCTCGATAAAGAAGGTACCTTTAAAACCTTTACTGCGGGCATAATCTTTGGCCATGTGTAAAAAACGAGCCATGTGGTCGAGTTCCCGTTTCATATCGGTATTGAGCAAGGACATATATCCCTCACGACCACCCCAGAACACATAGTTTTCACCATCCAGTGCCATGGTAATATCCAAGGCATTTTTCACTTGTGCCCCCGCACGAGCTACTACGTCAAAATTGGGATTGGTCGCTCCACCATTCATATAGCGGGGATGGCTAAAAAGGTTGGCTGTCCCCCACAGCAGTTTTACGCCCGAAGCGGCCATTTTATCCTTGGCGTAGTCACCGATAGCTTGCAACCGACGCTCAGATTCGGCAATACTAGGCCCCTCATCTACCAGATCAAAATCGTGGAAGCAAAAGTAGGGAATGCCCATTTTTGTGATAAATTCGAATGCAGCATCCATTTTATCTTTAGCTTGTTGTACCGGATCGGTAG
Organism: Saprospiraceae bacterium; assembly: GCA_021604865.1. Classification (GTDB taxonomy): domain Bacteria; phylum Bacteroidota; class Bacteroidia; order Chitinophagales; family Saprospiraceae; genus BQJU01. The sequence continues at coordinate 47,035 of BQJU01000009.1, forward strand.
ACTTGGCCCAGGGAAACTGTTTGGTTCCTGGCCCAAAAGGATCGCCACCGACATTACACAGGGTATGCCAATATGCTACGGCAAACTTGAAGTAGGCTTTCATGGTTTTACCACCAACTACCTTATTTTCATCATAAAATTTAAAAGCCAGGGGATTGTCGGAGTCGCGTCCTTCAAATGCAATTCTGCCGATTCCAGGAAAATATTCCTGATCACCTGTCACAATTGTATTGTTCTTTTGAGCCATAATATCTGTGTTTAATTATGTTGTACTTTGAGCTTGTTTAGAGGCCAACCATCGGGCTGCAAACAAGCTTTAAAAATTATCTCCGAAAATGATGCATCCTGTTTTGCAATTCCTGATGCCAGCGATCGTAAACCTCCTGATAGGTTGCAGGTTCTTTTTCCGCTTCAAAAACCCGTTCCACTTTTAATTGCCCTACAGCTTCTTCAGGGTTTTTGTAAAGCCCTACGCCTACTCCGGCAGCACGGGCAGCACCAACAGCACCGGTAGTTTCTACAATTTCAATACGGGTATTGAGCAGCGTTGCGATGGTACTGGAGAAAATAGCTGATCGGAATAAGTTGTCATTACCTACACGCATTTTGGTCATATTCAGCCCCATTTCCTCTAATATTTTGGCGCCGTATACAAAAGCAAAAGCAATGCCTTCCAAAGCCGCCCGGTATATATGCTCTCGGCGGTGGCGGTTAAACTGCAGGTTAAAAAGTTGAGCACCCAGATTAAGGTTTTCCAATACTCTTTCCGCCCCATTGCCAAAAGGTAGCATAGTCAAGCCGTCACTACCAATCGGAATTTTAGCAGCCAATTGCTCCATATCATTATAACTGATCCCGTCCTGTGCCAGCTGATGGTGTATCCAACTGTATTGACTGCCGGCTCCATTAATACACAATAGGATGCCAATACGATTGGCCGCTTCGGTATGATTGACATGAGCAAAACCATTGACTCTGGAGGCAGGGTCGTATAATGGCCGGTCTACCACTCCATATATGACCCCTGAAGTTCCGCCTGTTCCAGCTACTTCTCCAGGTTGTAAGGCGCCCAACGCCATGGCATTATTTGGTTGATCACCGGCACGATAGGTTACCGGTATTCCTACGGGCAATCCAGTTGCAGCGGCAGCGGCAGCGCTGACATTGCCTTGTTCTGAAAAAGTAGGCCGCAGGCTGGGCATATATTCGGCATCAATGCCATAGTAGTCCAACAATTCGGTAGATATATTCTCCTTTTTAAAATCCCAGAATATGCCTTCCGAAAGTCCGGAAATAGTTGAAAAGATTTCTCCTGTCAGCCGCATGGCGATATAGTCGCCGGGCAACATGATCTTATGAATGCGTTGGTATAGGTCCGGTTCATTTTCTTTGACCCATTTTAGTTTGGAGGCCGTAAAATTGCCTGGAGAGTTGAGCAAATGTGACAGGCAGTAATTTGCCCCCAGTTCCTGGAAAGCCCGGTCGCCAATTTCGACAGCGCGACTGTCACACCAGATAATGGAAGGGCGCAACGCCTCGTGGTTTTTGTCAACTATCACCAGGCCATGCATCTGATAGGCAATGCCAATAGCGCGAATATCAGTGGCTACCACACCACTTTTGTGCAGTAATACAGTAGTGGCTTCACATACGTATTGCCACCACATTGCTGGATCCTGCTGTGCCCAGCCAGGCTGTGGTGCCTGCATGGCCATCTCCTGCTCCGGGCGTTGTATTACGGTAACGGTTTCACCCGTTATGGCATCCACCAATGCTGCTTTGACAGAGGAGCTACCAATATCATATCCAATTAAATACATTGCATCATGGGTTTGATGGTCTATTTATGATTATGTCTGCAGTCAAAAATATTAACCTGCAAACAGCTCAGAGCATGTTTGCAACTCTATTGGTAAATCTATTGGTTAAGGCTTATTAGAGTTGTTTCGCAGGGGTCTTGACGAGGTTAAGGCTTCCCACCGCTGTCGCGTTCCCTCGCTTGGATGCCCATTTAGGGTGCGGCGAATAATAACTTCCCCATCTGAAGTTGCTCTTATGCTGCTACCCTTCGTTGCTCATCACTTGGGTAGCTATGGCTATCCGCGATCTTCGCGCCTCGGTTAGCAGCACAATAGCTGCCTTGAAATGATGACCTTATCATTTGCTGCACCCTGAGGGCGTTCAGTCACCCCAATGCGCAACAATTCTATTGAATTCAAAGAAAAGCAAAAAATAATAAAAAACAGTATTGCGAAAATCATAAACCGCTAGAAGTGATGGTCTAACCTAAAAAAAGTTTAATTTGGAATAAAAAATCATGAAAAACCTACTCTATTTTTCAGTTATGATACTCGGTCTCCTTTTGGCAGCATGTGGTTCCTCCCAGAATGTTTCAAAAGATGGACAGGCCAATAAGGTCAGCAAAAAGGCTAGCAGCAATTCGGTAGAAGGTCTGGAATCCAATATGACCTTAGTTGATTATGTGAGGCGGCTTCCTGGTGTCAGGGTTAGCGGTCGGGAGGGTAATTATTCTGTCAGTATTGCAGGAAATGTCAATTCTATCAATAGTAACATTGAACCGCTTTATGTGCTGGACGGTGTGCCTGCTGGCCATGATATCAACAACCTGACTCAAATGGTAACCTCCACCGATATCAATTCCGTCAGGGTGGTGAAAGATGGCCCTTCTCTGGCATTTTATGGCGTACAGGGAGGTAATGGTGTGATTTTGATTGAAACGAAGAAGAAGTGAGGAGCCAGGGGGCAGGGGGCAGGTTTCAGGTTTCAGGAGTCAGGTTTCAGGAGTCAGGGGTCAGGGGTCAGATCGCTACGCTTTCAGCACACCTGACACCTCGCACCTGACCCCTGACACCTAATTACAGCGTTCCGCGTAATTCCTGCTCGCGTTCGATTGCTTCGAACAATGCCTTGAAATTGCCCTTACCAAATGAACGGGCACCTTCACGCTGAATGATCTCATAAAAAACGGTTGGTCTATCCTGGACCGGCTTCGTAAATATTTGAAGTAAATATCCTTCTTCATCCCGATCAATCAGGATATTTAATCGCTGTAATTCTTTGAGGTCTTCTTTGATCTCCCCTACTCTATCCATTACCGTTTCATAATAGGTATCCGGTACGCGCAGAAAATCGATGCCACGACGGCGCAACTCATCAACCGTATGAATGATGTCATCTGTGGCAATGGCAATATGCTGCACGCCGGCACTGCGGTAAAAATCCAGGTATTCTTCAATCTGCGATTTTTTGACTCCATCAGCAGGCTCGTTGATAGGGAATTTGATATACCCATTGCCATTAGACACCACCTTGCTCATCAATGCGGTATATTTGGTAGAAATGTCTTTATCATCAAATGTCACCAGCAGATTAAATCCCATCACCTTCTGGTAAAATTCTACCCATTTGTCCATCATACCCAGTTCAACATTGCCCACACAATGGTCAATATACTTTAATCCTATCGGTTGAATCTCCATCTGGCTTTTTCTGGCTTCAAAACCAGGAAAAAAAGCGCCGTGATAATCTTTGCGTTCTACAAAAGTATGAATGGTTTCTCCGTAAGTATGGATAGATGCTGTTCTGACCTGGCCATGTTCGTCTTTGTGTACCTGAAGTTTTTGAGCTGCTTTGGCTCCATTAGCTACGGCGGTATTAAAGGCATATTCTGCATCATCCACCCATAAGGCCAGGACCTTTACGCCATCACCGTGGACTAATACATGACGGGAAATGTCATGATCAGGGCTAAGTGCATTGGTCAATACAAAACGGATTTTTCCTTGTTGCAAGACATAAGAAACGGTGTCTCTTGAGCCCGTTTCCGGGCCCCGGTAGGCTACTATATTAAAACCAAAGGCCGTTTGGTAAAAATGAGCTGCTTGTTTGGCGTTGCCAACATAAAATTCGATGTAGTCTGTTCCATTAATGGGAAAAAGATCTTGTTGAGTCGTGGTTTTATCCTTGGTTAATGCTTCCATGATTTATGTTTTATATTTTTGAGTCGGTTCTTATTAGGTCAACCAGCTTTTGTAATAATCTTTGTCTTCAATATTAACGGCATGAGTAGTCAATTTCAATGGTCGGAAAGTGTCGACCATTACTGCCAGTTCATGGGTTTCTTTGGCGCCAATACTTTTCTCTACCGTTCCGGGATGTGGTCCATGTGGAATACCACCGGGATGTAAGGTGATCATTCCCCGTTCTACATGTTTGCGGCTCATAAAGTCACCATCCACATAATAGAGCACCTCATCGCTGTCAATATTGGAATGGTTGTAGGGAGCTGGTATTGCCAATGGATGGTAATCGAATAAACGTGGCACAAAGGAGCAAATCACAAAATTCCGGGCGGCAAAAGTCTGATGCACTGGTGGCGGTTGATGTACCCTTCCGGTAATCGGCTCGAAATTGTGAATAGAAAACGCATAAGGATAAGCATAGCCATCCCAGCCTACCAAATCAAATGGGTGATTGAGGTAATAATAGGGATAAACCTGATCCTGCTTTTTGATATAAAAGAGAAATTTGCCCTGCTCATCATGTGTTTCCAAATCCTGCGGTTTGCGGATATCCCGTTCACAAAAAGGTGCGTGTTCTAACAACTGCCCAAATTTGTTTCGATAACGATTCGGTGTCACAATCGGACTCGTAGATTCTACAATAAACAATCGGTTATCAGCTCCCTCAAAGTGAAGTTGATAAATAGTACCTCGTGGAATCACCAAATAATCACCATAGGAAAAGGGGATATTGCCATACATGGTTCGTAGGGTTCCTTCTCCTTCGTGGATAAAAATGACTTCATCAGCATCGGCATTCTTAAAAAAGTAATCCGACATACTCTTTCGCGGGGCCGCTAGAATAATCTTACAATCATCATTGACCAAGACCGGTTTGCGGCTTTTGAGGTAATCATCCTCCGGTGCCACCTGAAAACCCATCAGGCTGCGGTGTTTGAGCTGTTTGTCATGTACAATTTCAGGAGCAACTGAAATCGGATCGTCGACCTGAATAATTTGAGTAGGCGCGTTGCAGTGGTACAATAAAGCATAAAGGTCGCTAAACCCTTCGGTCGAAAAAAGCTCCTCGTGGTAAAGTGTTCCATCTGCTTTGCGGAACTGAGTGTGGCGCTTGGCCGGCACTTCGCCTAATTGATAGTAGTGCATAATTTGGTGGTTTAGGACTGCATATTAATATTCTCAAAAACCTGATTCAAAGTACTGACCAGCTGGTCGATTTCCGTTTCGTTGAGTCCTCCCCAGGCTTGTTTTCGGGCCTGCCGGATGACGGGCATCACTGCTGCAATCTTTTGGTGCCCGGCAGTGGTAAGGCGAATATTGAACCGGCGGCGGTCGTTGGTATCCGGTTCGCGGCGTGTGAGTTTCTTTTTACACAACAAATCTATAATACGCGTAACTGTAGGGGCATCTTTAAATGTTGCATTGGCAATGGCCAACTGACTCAGGCCGTCTTCCTCTTGCAAGGATTGTAGAACAATCCACTGGTCAATGGTAACATCCGCGTCAGCTGCTGACAATTGTTGTTGAAAAAACTGCTTCATCCGCTTGGCCGTACGCTCCAGGATAAATCCTGATATTTCTGAAGTGGTCAAGGGTTCATCAATCATAATAAATTTATTAGTTAGTGCAAACATAGTTAGTATACTAATCATCTGCAAGGAAATAGGGGGATTATTCTTGGAAAATGGACAAATGGTCGACCTCATCACCACCTCACTATATTCTCCCAACCTACGGATAGCGAATATCCTTCAAATATAAACCCTGAGGAGGCACGCTGAGACTAGGCTGTAAACGAGTTTGATGATCCATGGCCGCTTTTACCTCCTCCAAAGAAAGTTTTTCCAATCCTACATTAAGGCACATCCCTACAATCAAACGCACCATTCCCCGCAGGAACCGGTTGGCAGCGATATGGAAAATCAGTTTTTGTCCACCTTCCTCTTTTACCCATTCTGCCCGTTTGAGGGTACAATTCATCGTTTTAACATCGGTATTGCTCTTACAAAATGGGAAAAATTCATCATACTGAAGCAAACAAGATGCTGCTTCCTGCATCAAGTCAATATTGGGTTGTTTGGCAAAAGGAAAATAATAACTGGTTTGTAATCCAAAAGGATTTTTATGGAAATCAAGGTGATATTCATAAGCACGATGGTAAGCATCAAAACGGGCATGAGCTTCGGGAGACACTTCAAAAATTCGATATATCACTATATCCTGTGGTAGGAATTTATTTAGCCGGCGCTCAAAAGATTCCGGAAGTTCTCCAACAAAATCAAAATGCGCAAAATATTGTTTAGCATGTACGCCTGTGTCTGTACGACCGCAGCCTGTAATCCCCGTAGTTGTGGCCAGAATGGTAGAAAAAGCGTCTTCCAGTGTAGATTGTACACTGACTTGTCGGGGCTGGCGTTGCCATCCGAAATAATTTGCCCCATTGTAAGCCAATTCGATAAAATAACGCATGAAAGGCTCCGTTTTGTCGGAATTGAAAGCAACTTATGAGTTGCAAAGCTATGTTTCCAATAATGCGCTAAAGGTAAAAAAAAGCGCCTGACCTTAATAGACCAGACGCTGATGTTCTGTTTATTTAATTGAGTTAGTTAGCCAACCACTGAAGCATCTTTAGCCACAGCTCCTCCTGCGTACATCCATGCAGCACCAGCTAAAGCCAAATCTTTGAGAAAATTGGGCATCGACTTCATTTGTGCTTCTCCTCCTTCCATTACACCGGGTAAATGAACAGAAAGCACAAAAATAAGCAACATTAAGCCGAGTAGAGTGGCCGCTAATTTATCGTACTTCCCAATAATAATGCTAACTGTGGCTGCGATTAAGCCAATACCGGTAATATATACCCAAATCAACCCTCCGGGGATAGGTACTAGGGGTGCAAAGTTAGCCGCCATAGCCAGGTGCATCAACCCAAATATTGCAAATGGGATCGCAAAAAGGTATCTACCTAAACTGAGAATGGAATTCATAATGTTAAGTCTTTAGCTGGTTAAGAAATTGGTATAAATGTGTTCTGTTTTGACAATTAATGTATAAACAACATTTAGCGTATATTTTAGACAAGTTAATGAATTACCTTGAATTTGCATCTTTTTTCTATGTGAAAATTTTGAGTTTGCCCGACAGGGTCGATTTTCATTGGGCTCAAACAACAAACGCCCCGCAAAAATTCTTTTGCGAGGCGTTTTAAAAATCTTTCCTTTGGTAATTATGCGGCTTTCAATCTGCTAAGCTTGGAGTGGTTTATTTTCTCCATAGCATAATCGAGTGTCACCTCGAAGTGTTTGATATTTTTCTGGGAAGGCAAGTCAAACATAGCATCGGTCATAATGGCTTCACAGATAGAGCGAAGGCCACGAGCACCAAGTTTATATTCCAATGCTTTCTCGGCGATAAAGGTCAGTGCTTCATCTGTAATAGACAATTCAATATCTTCGATATCGAACAATTTTTTATACTGTTTGACCAGTGAATTTTTAGGTTCGGTCAGGATGAGTTTGAGCGAATCCAAATCCAATGGTTCAAGGTAAGTCAGTACAGGTAAACGGCCGATCAGTTCAGGAATAAGGCCAAAACGTTTTAGGTCCTGATGGGTAATGTATTGTAGCAGGTTATCGCGGTCGATACCTGCCATTTTATCTTCAGATTTATACCCGATGACCTGTGTATTTACACGACGGGCGATATCTTTTTCGATCCCGTCAAATGCACCACCACAAATAAAGAGGATATTTTCGGTATTAACTTTCACCAGTTTTTGTTCCGGATGTTTACGTCCTCCCTGTGGCGGAACGTTGACATCGGTACCTTCCAGCATTTTAAGCATGCCCTGTTGTACCCCTTCACCTGACACGTCGCGGGTGATAGAAGGATTGTCACTTTTGCGGGCAATTTTATCAATCTCGTCCACATACACGATCCCTTTTTCAGCAGCAGCAACATCATAATCACAAACCTGCAACAGGCGACTGAGGATACTTTCTACATCTTCACCAACATAACCAGCCTCGGTGAATACGGTTGCATCCACAATAGCAAAAGGAACATTGAGAAACTTGGCGATCGTTTTGGCAAGTAGGGTTTTACCAGTACCGGTTTGCCCTACAAACAGGATATTTGACTTTTCAATCTCGACTTCTCCCTGATTGGGTTGTCTGAGACGTTTGTAATGGTTGTAAACGGCAACTGACAGAATTTTTTTTGCTTCGTTTTGCCCGATAATATATTGGTCAAGGTGTGCTTTAATTTCCCGGGGCGTGATGGTATCCGGCAGCATAAATTTTTGGTCAGGCGTATTTTCTGTCTTTTTTCCACCAAACAACTCTTCCTGGATGATTTCACCTGCTTGTTCCACACATACCTCACAGATATGCCCCTCAATGCCTGCAATCAGGATCAAGGCTTCTGATTTATCTCTACCGCAAAAGGAACAACGGTAATTTTGCTTACTTCGTCGCATTTGAATTATTCTTTAATAATAATACTAGCATGATAAAGGCTGAGTTTCACAAAGATAGAGAAACTCAGCCTTCTACTGCTATAGATCCATAAATATTCCGGTAATACAGCTTACTTTAGCTGTCTTTCTTTGGATTACTACGATCAAGTACTTCATCAACCAGTCCATATTCCTTTGCCTCTTCGGCGGTCATCCAATTGTCCCGGTCGCAATCTTTTTCTATTTTTTCATAAGGCTGTCCTGTATGGTGAGAAAGAATGTCGTAGAGTTCTTTCTGCTGCTCCTTAACAAGTGTGTAATAAATCTCCATATCAGATACCTGGCCCTGCATACCTCCAAGTGGTTGGTGGATCATCACGCGGCTGTGGTAAAGTACCGTACGTTTGCCTTTAGTGCCAGCGGTCAATAACACAGCACCCATAGAAGCTGCCAGTCCTGTACAAATGGTCCCAATATCAGGTGATACATATTGCATGGTGTCGTAAATACCCAGTCCTGAAATTACAGAACCACCCGGGCTATTGATAAACATCTGAATATCGCGCTTGGGGTCAGTAGATTCCAGAAAAAGCATTTGTGCCTGGATCACATTAGCTACATAGTCATTGACAGGAATGCCCATAAAAATGATGCGGTCCATCATCAAACGAGAGAATACGTCCAATCCGACGATATTCATCTGGCGCTCTTCAATTACATTTGGGGTAAATGCCTGAATGTTAGGCATGGTCGCCATATTTTTTTCGGCGTACTTTTCCAGATGCATGCTGCTCATCCCCATGTGACGGGTAGCATACTTCATAAATTCATCTTTGTGAAACATGTAATTCCTGTTTAAATGTTAATTACATACACGACAACGCATAGTTTTCAGATAACCAGTTTGGAAAATCTATTTTCCTCGATTACGCTTCGCCGGTATAATTGTATACGGAATAATAACACATGAAGCCTTAGGTAGTTGAAACAGAAGGATTTTATTTCAACTACCATCCTAAAAAGGGCAGCTATTGGCTTTTCCGGATTTATTCTTCTTCCAAAACTACCTTGTTACGCTCTGATTCGGCAGCATCCCGAGCTTGCTGTGCAATTTCTTTGAATGCCTCCACCTCAATAACTTTATCATTAACCGTTACTTTGTCTTTGATAACGGTGTGCAATTTATCAGTCATCATCTCGTCATACATCCGGCGCAGGCTATTTTCGTCTGACATGGAGCGTTCCACCATGGATTGCACCAGATCATGAGTAGCATAGGGAGAATTGCCCAAATACCCCATGATTTGATTGGCAAATCCTTCACGCAACTCTTCTTCCTTCACATCCAGATCAAATTCTTTAATCAATTTGGAACGGATTAATGTCCATTGAAGATTTTTCTGGAAACTATCGTACTCCGATTCTATTAGTTCTGCCGTTGCATTTTCGTTAGCTACAAGCATCCAGCGCTTCAGGAATTCTTTCGGAAATTCAAGGACATTTTCTTCAAGCAGGCGCTCTTGAAAATCGCGAAACAATAAGGCATCAGCTTGGTTATCGAAGTGTTTTTGGATATGTTCTTTGGTCTTCTCCCGAGCTTCGGCTTCAGAACTAACGACTCCTTCACCAAAAAATTTGTCAAAAAACTCCTGGTTCAATTCGGCTGGAACAACCCGACTCACCTCGGTAATTTCAAAATCAAACTCATCATTCACTTCACGCTCATCACTTTCCTCCAGTTGCAGCAAGTTTTTGCGTACATAACTTTCGGTCGTATCCTTTTCTAATTTAAATACATTATCAACAAAGCGATCGCCTAATTTTTTGCTCAATATATCAGCTTTCAACTTGTCATTGAGCCGCTCGACCAGTACACTAATTTCCTTGACCAGGCCATCTTCCTTAGGTTGGCCATTTTCCAGTTCAGTGCCTTCCAACCGGATAAAGTCTTTTTCCTGAATATCGTCTTCCGGGTTGATCCGTTCTCCTGTGCGTTGCAGCCCAGCCTCCAGATCCTCATTAATCATATCATCCGTGATGTTTACTTTATAGAATTCGTAAACATCATCAGCATCAATGCCTTTGATATCAAACTTGGGTGCTAATCCCAGATCAAACTTGAATTCATAATCCTGAAGATCTTTTAAGTCAAAATCAATCTTCTCCTGCGTTTCAGCAGGAATCGGTTGCCCTAGAATATCGAGCTTTTCATTGGTTAAATGATTATTGAGCTCTTCCTGCAACAATTCATTGATTACATCCGCCAGCACTGCTTTTCCATACATTTTTTTGATAACGGAAATGGGCGTCTTCCCTTTGCGAAAGCCTTTCATTTGGGCCTGTTTCCGATATTTGTCTAGTTCGGAAACGTATTTGGGTTCGTAATCCTTCTTTTCTAAAGTGACCGTTAAAACGGAATTTAAATTGTCAACATCTTCTCTGACAACTTTTGGCATAATATTATAGATTTTTGAATTATCTGAATGTTGGCGAGCCGGTCGGCATTTATCCCGGGGAGCCCAGGCAAGCACAGCTCGAAAATAAAATTACCTGGGCTGGTTTTGATCCCAACTTAAGTAGGCGTGCAGGTGGAGGGGTTTCCCGGTTTAGAAAAACGCCCTTCGCTTCACTCGAAGTTTTTCTAAATCGGGATAAACTTCTCGCTCTCAACCTTACTATGTGCGGGTGGAGGGACTCGAACCCCCAAGCCTTGCGGCACTAGATCCTAAGTCTAGCGCGTCTACCAATTTCGCCACACCCGCAAAAACAATCGAAGACATTTCTTCGAAAAAGAGATCTTAGTTGGTCTAAAAGATTGCTTTTTTGAAAAGCCACGCAAAGATATAATCTTTTTCAAGAAAACTGCATGCCTGACCGGAAAAAAGTATAAGGAAAACATCAAAGCAGGTAAAGAACTATTAAACCAAAGCTATAGAATACAATTGTATTTTAATAGCAATATTTGCCATTAAATTTTACTAGCTTTGTATAGGTCACCCGGATTTTAAACAAATTTCAGGTCAAGGTGTAATAAAATTAAGCAATTGGAGTAAAATCAGGCCTTCAATTCAAAGTAAAGAAAACGGGTATTATGCCGGAGGTATTAGCAATAAAAGAAGAAGAAAAGCAGCTGATTCAGCGAGAGTACCGCAAGTTGCTCAAGGCTATTAAGTCCGATATGGATGACAAAGATCAAAAAATGATCAGGATGGCCTATGAACTTGCAGTAGAAGCACACAGTAAGCAGCGCAGGAAATCGGGCGAACCATACATCATGCACCCGATTGCCGTGGCGACTATTTGTGCCGAAGAGATCGGACTTGGTCCGACGGCCATTGTTTGTGCATTGTTGCACGATGTGGTAGAAGATACGGAGGTAAGTCTGGCTGATATCAGTAAACAATTTGGCACCCGGGTTGCCCGCATTGTAGATGGTTTGACCAAATTGGATAGCGCATACAATGCAGAGAGCCCGCAAGCCGAGAATTTCAAAAAAGTACTCAGTACACTAGTAGACGATGTACGGGTTGTTTTGATAAAAATGGCCGACCGCCTTCACAACATGCGGACGCTGGGAGCTATGCCCCGCCATAAACAACTAAAGATTGCAGCAGAAACCAGCTACATCTACGCACCGCTGGCTCACCGGCTGGGTTTATACACCTTCAAAACGGAATTTCTGGATTTATGTATGAAAATTACCGATCCGGAAAACTACCGCGACATCGCCAAAAAGCTAGCGGAGACCAAACGCTCCAGAGAGGAATATATTCAGGAATTTATTAACCCATTGAAAGAACAACTGGCGGAATTGGGGGTTGACTACTATGTCATTGGCCGGCCCAAGTCCATCTATTCCATTTGGAATAAAATAAAATTCAAGGGGGTTCCTTTTGAGGAAATTTACGATCTTTTTGCTGTTCGCATTATTCTGAATGTCCCACCTGAAAAGGAAAAACTATTTTGTTGGCAAGTTTATTCTATTGTCACAGATGTACATACGCCTATTCCTGAGCGGCTTAAGGATTGGATCACAACTCCAAAATCCAACGGTTACGAATCCCTGCATACCACAGTGGTTGGCCCCAAAGGTCGTTTTGTGGAGGTGCAAATCCGTACCGATCGTATGAATGAAATTGCTGAACGGGGGTTTGCTGCACACTGGAAATACAAGGGCATCAACAACCAACCTGATGTTTACGAGCGCTGGCTGGATAGTGTGCGTGAAATATTGGAGGACCCACATAGTGATGCAGTAGAATTTCTGGGTGATTTCCGGGCAAATAACCTCTTCAACGAAGAAGTCTATGCCTATACTCCCAAGGGCGATATGAAAATTTTACCGAAAGGCGCCACCGCATTGGACTTTGCGTTCAACATCCATACCGATATAGGTTATTACTGTGCTTCGATCAAGGTCAATAACCGATTGGTTCCGATGGGGTACAAATTGCAAAACGGAGATCAGGTTCAGATTAAAACCAACAAAAATCAGAAACCCACTGAAGATTGGCTCAAGATGGTGGTGACTGGTCGGGCGCGCTCAAAAATACGCTCGGCGATGAAAGACGAGCGCCGTAAAAAAGGGGAATTTGGCAAGGAAGCCCTGGAGCGCAAATTCAAACACGTCAAGGTGGATTTTGAGGATGCCATTGATAAAGTGGTTAAATATTTTGGCTACACTTCACGGATTGATTTCTATTATGATTTAACCAAGGAGGAGACCTCCATCAACGAAATCTTCAAACATTTTCGTCCGGAAGGTGGTAAGTTAGTAGAAATTCCAGAGGAAGTAGAAATTCTGGAACCCGTTCCGACGGAAGTCAAAAGACCTCGTAAAGGCAAAGCCAAACCGCGACTATTGATCAATGGAGAACCAGCCGAGCAATTTGAATTTTCTTTTGCGGCTTGTTGCAATCCGGTACAAGGCGATCCGATTTTTGCCTTCCTGACCAGCAATGCGGGCTTGAAAATACACCGCGCCAACTGTCCCAATGCCACCAATATGATGGTTAATTACGGCTACCGGCTAATGAAAGCGGAATGGATATTGACTACAGATTCGACCTTTGTGGCGGATTTACAAATAATTGGTATTGATGATGGGCCAGGAGTCATTGAACGATTGACCCACCAGATATCCACCTTATTGGGACTAAACATCCGCTCTTTTTCCATTGCGGGTGATGAAGGCTATTTTGAAGGAAAAGTCAGCCTTTTGGTCGCAAATACGGATCAGTTGACCATCGCAATTCGGGCATTGCAAAACCTGGAGAACGTTTCATCTGTTTCCAGAATAGAATAAGCAGGTTTTTTATAGCCTGCACTAACCAAAAAATTATGCTGGCACAACGAACTAAAGAGGATATTATCAAGGAAGTGAAAAACATTTTTTCGGCCCACTTAGAAAAAAATGGATTTCGAAAAACACCGGAGCGTTATGCGATCCTCGAGGAAATATACAAACGGACCGACCATTTTGATGCGGAAGCCTTGTATATTCACATGAAAAATCAGAACTACCGGGTGAGCCGCGCAACGGTCTACAATACCCTGGAATTACTGGTTAACTGTGACCTGGTAAAAAAACATCAGTTTGGAAAAAATCTCGCGCAATACGAAAAATCTTATGGTTATAAGCAACACGATCATCTGATTTGCGTAGATTGTGGCAAAGTTTTGGAATTTTGCGATCCCCGCATTCAACAAATTAAAGATATGATGGGCGATTTATTAAAATTCAATATTACGCACCACTCGCTGAATCTATACGGACAATGCGATGGCGCCTGCCCTAGAACGAAAAGTAAAACGCTGGACTAGCCGTTTTTCACGAAACAGCGTGCAATACTTTTCGGCAAATGAATGAAAATAGACCTTAAATAGATAAAGAAAACCTAATGGACGCAAAGTAGTCGATTAGGTTTTCATAATTATTGACTGAAAAACAAATTTGGAATGGCAGTAGATGTTTTACTCGGATTGCAATGGGGAGATGAGGGCAAAGGAAAAATTGTAGATTATCTCGCAACCGCATACGATATTGTGGCCAGGTTTCAGGGTGGCCCCAATGCCGGACATACCCTCAAATTCGATGGGAAAAAGTTCGTTTTGCACACCGTACCTTCCGGCATCTTCCGGGAGAATATCATCAACCTCATTGGCAATGGCGTGGTTATAGACCCCATCACGCTGGCCAACGAAATTGAAGGCATTCGCAATATGGGTGTCAACTTTGCAGAACGCCTGCTGGTAGCGCGTAAAGCCCACCTGATCATACCCACTCACCGTTATCTGGATGCTGCTTCAGAAAATGCGAAGGGCCATGAAAAGATCGGTTCAACGCTCAAAGGTATAGGCCCTACCTATATGGATAAAACCGGCCGCAACGGTTTGCGTGTTGGTGACCTGGAGCAAGCCAACTTTAAAGAAAAATACGAAAGCCTTAAAAATAAACACCTCAATCTGCTCCGGATGTATCCGGAAGTAGACTTTGACCTGGAGGCCGAAGAGATCAAGTGGTTTGAGGCGATCAAGGCACTCAAAGCCCTTAAAAAGGTCGATGGAGAATATTACATCAATGAGGCGATAACCAATGGCCGTCAAATACTTGCTGAAGGCGCTCAGGGCTCTATGCTTGATATTGACTATGGAACCTATCCTTATGTGACTTCTTCCAATACGATCACAGCAGGTGTGTGTACCGGCCTCGGCATTGCTCCTGCCCAAATCGGCGAAGTTATAGGCATCACCAAAGCTTACTGTACCCGCGTAGGATCGGGCCCCTTCCCTACTGAACTGGAAGACGAAACCGGCGAATTATTGCGCAAAGAAGGTTCTGAGTTTGGTGCCACTACCGGCCGGCCAAGACGCTGTGGCTGGATCGACCTGCCACAGTTGATGTATACCATCATGCTCAATGGTGTGTCTCGTTTGGTGGTCACCAAGATCGATGTCCTCAATAATTTTAGTGAAATAAAAGCGGCCACCCACTATCGCTACAATGGGGAAACTTCCAAAAAGTTGCCTTATGATATTTGTGATATTGATATCGAACCGGTCTACGAATCTTTCCCCGGCTGGCAGCAATCACTGGATGGCATCAGCACCTACGAGGAATTACCTGAAGCTGTAAAATCTTTCCTGACCACCCTTGAAGATCAACTCAAAGTGCCGGTTACCATGATCTCCACCGGCCCGGAACGGAAAAAGTTGATTTTGCGGGAGGTAATGGAAGTGATGGATTGAGAAAAGGTTCACAGCTGACCCCTTATATTTCCTTTGTCTTACCTTTATGAGACTCCCAGGCATCCTTACCCAGGATACCATTTTCGGAAAGTACTTCCCTCAGGGTAGGTTCCAGACTGGATGCTATTGCTGACTTCTTAATCCTGGCAGTCAAGTCGTCATAGGCACTTTGGTCGGTCATCTCAAAGATTTGGGAAGCCAGTAGTGAGGTAAGCTTCAGGTATTTTCTGCGGGTATACCAAATAAAGGCAATGATGCCCATGGCCAGAAGTGCCAGTACAATAATGATATTGAGGGCATGTTTCTGGATGAAGCTGACATTTTTCTGCAAGGCGGGATTAAGGTCTTTATTCACCCGGGAAATAACGGTGGTCATGGCTGAATCGACAATTGCCCGGATCGACTCATTGGTTTGAGGACCTAAGAGTTCATACCTAAGGTGGGCGATGGCACTATCAGGCAATAAGTCGGCCAGGCTTTCCTGCAAAAGCGCCCGAATAGCTGCGGTTGTTTTTGCACCCAATAATTCTTCTCTGAAAATTTCTATTTTAAGCCGTGTTTCTTCTTCGGTAAGTTGCAGCAGCAAACTATCCATTACCATCCCAAATTCTGATCGGACAGTGGTGCCTACCCCCTTAACAAGAAAATTGATTAGGTTCGATAAACTATCCCGAAACCCGGGATCTGATAAATTATGCTGTAGACTGGCAATGAGCTTATTGCTCAAAGAATCGATGGGTAGATTTTGAAGGCTGCTATCCAGCGTTAATGCGGCATCTTTTACCAAGAGGTTGATTAATCTCCGCAGTTTTTGCTGGTTGAGACTATCGTCTAATCCGGAAGACAATCCTTTGATCAACTCCTGGCCAATCGTATCAGAATGGGTACGAATACCATCACCTAATTCATCACCAAGTGCATTAAAAGTACCTTTGCACCCCTGAGTCAACAAAAAAAGGCTAGCGATAAAAACCAGAAGGCAGTTGATTTTTAACATGGGTATAGGGTTTTGTAGAGGTCAGATCGTTTCACTGTCAGATCGTCCCGGCTGAACCTGGACTGTCAGATCACTGCGCTATCAGACTTCCAATCGTTGTGTTGACAGAGGTTAGACTCTGCATTTTTATTGTATTTGCGGAAGGATTGGAAAGAGCTGTTCCGGCCTAATCCTAAACCTTCAAAACCGCTCTAAACCTGTTTCCATCGAAGGATTGGAAGGAATGTACGGTTTGGAAAGTGCTACTCCGGTCTAAACTACCTCTGCCTCTAAACCTGCTAAACCTTTCTAAACCTGTTTTCCCTGGAAGGATTGGAAAAAATGTACGATCTGGAAAGAGCTACTCCGGTTTTAATCTAAAACTGCTGCCCTAAACCTTCTCAACCCTACAGGTCTTTTCTCCCCCCCTAACATTAAGCTGCTTATTCTACGACAAGTCCCGCTGCTTCATTTTTCGGCCATCACGATATATTGGTAATCCAAAGAAGTATCATCAGTAGTTACTTGTCGGTAACCGGCTTCATACATTTCTTCTTCAACAGTAAAAAGGGGCACTCTAAGATCAATAGGAGGACCAATGGGGGTTCGCTTTTTCTTGAAATCGATGATCAATAATTTTCCTCCCGATTTTATGGCTCTTTTTAGTTTTGCCAGATAATCTGTACGGTCCTTAATATACATAAAAGTGTTTACGATGATGACCACATCGGCCTCTCCTGCCTTCAGCATGGGGTCATCAGTTTTTACGAGGCGGGTTTCCAGGCGTTTCTGGAGATTTTCCGGTAGTTCCAGCACCTTCACACTATCGAGGTAGGCAATAAAACGAGGATCAATATCGGTGGCAATGACTTTGCCTGCACTAGGCACCAGGCGCAGGGTGAAGAAGCCGGTACCGGCACCAATATCCGCAACTGTTTTGCCTTCCAGGTCACCAAGATATTCCAGTACCAGATCCGGTTTTTGCCAAATCAGGCGGTTTTGATGAACATAGTCTTCAAAAAAATCTTCTCCTTTATTTTTTGCCGGTTCACCATTACCGTTCGATTTTGCTTCCGAGTTATCAACGGTTGTATTTTGCTGCGAGGGTTGGTCTGAGTTAGCCGTTTCGGTAGAGCAGCCACTTCCAAGCAGGAATAAACTGAGCGCGAAAATTATTGAGCTAATGTAGATTTTCATGTAGGTTTTGGTCTTGTTATTCTATGATATTTTTATCAATCCCGCAGTATATTGTTTGCGTATAATAGGGTAAAGTTAATGTTTCACTTCCAATTCAACAAGGAAGTTATTCACATAGCGTTCGCATCACTCCTGCCAGTTTCTGACGGATCGCTCCACTGGAGCCTTCGTAATAGTTGGCCATCATACAAAAAGCCAACAATTTACCTGCCCTGCTAGTTCCATAACCCGTAAAAGTACGCACCTTACCCAAGGTTCCTGTTTTGGCCCGGACTTTACCATCAGCGGCAGTACCTTTCAATAAATACTGCATCCCTCCACTCTTCCCTGCAATGGGCAAAGAGTTATAAATGGGCTGAAAGAGCTGCTTATCCAGTGCTATTTTCCGCATGAGGCTAGCCATAAAATTGGCAGTTACAACATTGTTGGCGGAGAGTCCGCTACCATCTTCCAGAAAGATGCCATTAAAATTAAGTCCTCTATCCGTCCAAAAATTCCGAATCACTTTCAGGCCTTCGTCAATACTTCCTTCTTCCCCTTTTTCCTTGCCCAGGGTACGCAGCATGACTTCACAATACAGATTGACACTTTTGATATTGGTGCGTTCAACAATCGCGGCCAGTTTTGGCGAATAATGGGTGAGCAAAACATTGGCACTGCCCATCTTTTGTCCCCTCATTCTGAACTGACGCCCCGACAAAGAAGGTTCATTAGTGAGAATGCCTACAGATTGCAGGCAGGCTTCTAATTCCCTTGCTGCAAATAGTGGTGGATCAGGCATCGATCCTTTGATCGTAAAACGTCCCTGACCGACAGGAATGGTACCACGCAGGTATCGCTCATAGCTAAAGGGCGCTCCATAGATATAAGCATTGTCGCCACTACCTGCCCTGGCTGAGCTAACCTCGTTGTAAAACCTCAATTCCGGTATCGAAGGTTCAACCGATGCCACAGCAGGGGTACTGCCAAGCTTGTTGCTTTTTTGAAAATGCAGATAATACAGGTTTTCATGAATATTCAATCCCCAAATACCGGCCCCATAATAATTGCCCAGATCTATCCAATGCCAATTGGGGCCATTAACGGTAGAGGTAAAATAGCTATCTTCCCCAACGATGTGCCCATTAATACGTCTTATTCCTTTTTGCTGAATAGCCATCCGAAATTTTGCCATCACCGCTGAAAGATCATCAGCTCCTTCCATTTGGTCCGAACCCAAAGTCGGATCGCCATAACCAACGATAAAAATATCGCCATTGAGCACGCCATTGGCATCAATGGAACCTGAATACCGCAATTCCGTTTTAAATTGATAATCTGACCCCAGCAGTCCGATGGCCGTCGCAGTAGTCAATACCTTGAGGTTAGAGGCCGGAATCATGCTACGCTGATCATCATGGCTGGCAATAACTTGCCCACTTTCCACATCGATCACGCAAATGCCCAAACTAGCATGCGCCAGATCAGGGTCACGAGCCAAGGCATCAATCGCTTTCTGAATACCTGACTGTGCAAAAGCTGGTGTAAAGATCAATCCGATAAATAGCAAATATAAGCTGCAAACAATTTTCTTTCGGTTTGGGATTGGAAAGACCATAAGTCGATATATTTTGTTCTGTGGTTATTTCACCGGTAAAATTTCACCCTTACATTCACCAAAACCTATGCGCGTGCCGTCTTTTTCACACCAGCCACGCAGGATAACAGTATCGCCATCTTCAATAAATTTACGTTCCTCATCTTCAGAAATAGCAAAAGGTTTGGAGCCTCTCCAGCTAATTTCCAGCATAGAGCCGTAGGAGTCTGGTGTAGGTCCGCTAATGGTTCCAGAGGCACACATATCTCCAACATTCAGGTTACATCCATTAACCGTATGGTGGGCCAATTGTTGGGCCATGTTCCAATACATGTATTTAAAATTAGATTGGGTAATCGTTTTCTGAGTACCTTTTCCCGTAAGAATATCGACTTCCAGGTTGATGTCGTAATTCTTTTTTCCTGAATATTGCAGATAAGGTAATACTTCAGGCTTTTGTGTAGGGCCTGGGCTACGAAACGGTTCCATCGCTTCCAGAGACACTACCCAGGGTGAAATAGTGGAGGCAAAGCTTTTGCCCAAAAATGGACCTAATGGCACGTATTCCCACTTTTGGATATCCCTAGCTGACCAGTCGTTAAACAATACCATTCCAAAAATGTAGTCTTCAGCTTCATCAGTAGAAACTGATTGCCCCAGGTCGGTAGACTTTCCAATCACAAATCCCATTTCCAATTCAAAATCCAGCAATCGGCTGGGGCCAAATACGGGTTGGTCTGCACCTTGTGGGATCGTCTGCCCTTTCGGTCGATGGATAGGGGTTCCCGAAACGACAATTGAAGAAGCCCGACCGTGATAACCAACGGGTAAGTGGCGCCAGTTGGGTAACAGGGCATTTTCCGGATCACGAAACATGATGCCGACATTTGTTGCGTGTTCAATGCTGGAATAAAAATCGGTATAATCACCAACCTTTACGGGCAGCAGCATTTCTACCTCCTTTTGAGGGTGCAGGAAAAAGTCAGCCAACTCCTTGGCATCCCATTCTTCCAGATCATCATCCAGTATTTCGGAAAGGCGGTTGCGAACGGCTCCTGTTTTTGTTTTGCCCAACGCCATAAAATCATTCAAATATGGCTGAGAAAAAACACTTTTATCAATATCGAGATCATCAAAAAAACCATCTTCAGCAAGCACGGCCAAATCTGCTACCTGATCGCCTATGGCTGTGCATAACCGGGGCGATTTATCCTTGGTTTTAAAAACGCCGAACGGTAAATTTTGAATGGGGAAATCACTATTTTCTGGGATATTTACCCAAGATTTGATCTTTGGATCATTTGCGCGAATCATAATTTTTGGTTTTGGACAAAGCTAATAAAGATGCCGCTGAAACCCTCTATTTAACGGCCAAAATAAAAAACCGAAAGTGCGAAGGGCACACTTCCGGTCGGGTTTTGCTCTTTACGAGCATTTTATCGTAGTAGCGTTGTCTCAATTTTATTGCAACACAATCCGTTGGCTAACACTAGCTTTGCCTTCTGTCATGCGCAGCAGGTATACACCTGCAGGATAATTGGTCAAATTAAGCTGCATATTGAGTTGGCCATTTTCAAATTCATGTTGTTGTAATTGTCGCCCATCAATACTAAACAAATCAACCTTTAAATCGTTGCCCGCGCCATTGCTGAGTAATATTTGCAGTTGTCCTCGAGTTGGATTGGGCATTATATTGATCGTCTTTCCATTCAACTCACTGGTTTGATTAGTAATATCGTACACGAAATTGAGCGGAGCCGCAGTAGCTCCTCCACAATTATTCAAGGCAGTAACGCGCCAAAAATAAGTACCTTCCTCTTCAATATTTTCCGCAGAATAGAAAGTGCCCGTTGTGTTAACACTTTCAACGATATTGGCAAAATTAAGATCCGTAGCTATTTCAAATAGATAGCTGGTTGCCCCATCAACAGCATCCCAAAGAAACGTAATATCGGGATTATTTGGAAAAATGGAACCGTCTGCCGGGAAAGTCAGGTTAGGTAAAGTGGGCGTATTCTCCACAATGATCGAGAAGGTGGTCGTCGCCTCATAGGTTCCGTCAGAAATAGTAAAGGTCACGCTATTAAATCCCGTGTTAAGGTTAAACAGATCACTAAAGGTAACCCCAACGGTAGAGTTAGGCATTATCTGTGTCGGATCTACATCATAAGCCACTGTTGGTGGGCCACCAGGGCCAGCGGTGAAGGTAATGGTTGCCGGGCCAGTAAAGCCGGGGCCTACTTGAATGGAGGCATCCACTACTTCTGCTGAACAGGCAGTCTCTCCCGTTGGATTTATCGCGAATGTTAAGTCAGGCAGCGTTGTAAAACTAAATACCTCTACGCCTTCCGTATCCCCACATTCTCCACTGACATCAACCCGCCAGAAATAGGTGGTACCAAATTCCAGCCCACTCAGGTTGTAGAAAGTAGCTGCTTGGGTATTGGTAACCACAATATTGGTAAAATCAGGATCCGATGCGACCACAAC
Source organism: Saprospiraceae bacterium (assembly GCA_021604865.1). GTDB lineage: Bacteria > Bacteroidota > Bacteroidia > Chitinophagales > Saprospiraceae > BQJU01. The sequence goes on from BQJU01000009.1 coordinate 69,021, forward strand.
GGTGTACGCCTCAACCCCATCTACATCTCCCCATTGTAGCGTAAGACCGTTTGGAATATCAGCAGATCCATTGGCCGGATTTGTTGGAACAGCCGCATCAGGAGTGCTAGTCACCTCAAAGTCAAGATTTATAGCGGTGTTATTAATTCCATCCGTTCCCATTAGGTTGAGTACATAGCTACCCGGATCTATTAATCCACTAACCGTGACGGTAACTGTAGCACCAGGAGCTACCGGGTTGTCATTAAAATTGACCATTGTTCCTACAGGCAGGCCAGAGGCAGAAAGCGTAACATCGCCTTCAAATCCCGTACCTATCAATACATCAAAATTTACCTCCGTAGCAGCACACATCTCAAAATTGCTGGTAGGAGAAATGATAATTACTTCATCCGGTATGGATACGCATAGAGCGAGATCCCAGTTTTCCACACTACCACCATCATCATCAACAGCATCACTTACCGTGAGTGTCCAGAGGCCGGCAGCTGTTTCACCAATAAAGCTAGCCAATGCATCCACCGGCTGAAATGCTCCGCCAATAGCAGGAGAATCACCACAGGAATTCTCCAGATCATCGGCAGTATTAGGGGCGCTATCGGAAAAGCTTAATTCTAGATTATCGCCGTTACAACCATAAAAACTCTCTGGGTTACCTGGGCGTGCAAATAGCGTAGCTACTGTTCCTTCCGGGGAAGTCAGCGTTACGGTAACATCGCCCACAAAAGAATGGAAAATACTTAGATCCAAGACCTGAACATCGGAGACAAAACCGGGGAGATTCACTTCTATTGTAGAAATAACATCCGGCGCATTATCCGTTTCAATGGTTTGTGGCAAATCACCTGCGCCCAATGATGCGCAAGTAATGGCACCAGTAGTAAAAGAAAATGTGGTTGACCATTGCCCCTCGCCACAAATATTGTTACCATGTACCCGCCAATAATAAACCGTTTCAGTTTCCAATGTTAACCCAGAGAAAGACGTTTGATTAAGGTTGTTTCCAGCGGCAATAATATTGGTGAAATCAGGGGTCGTTGCCAGCTGGACAGTATAACTTGTCGCATCATTTTGTCCTGCCCATGCCAGCGTAGGCGATAAGAATAAACCTTCCTCACCATCAGTGGGCGTAACAAGGCTGGTAGCCGTTGGCACACCGCTATAAATGGTTAAGTTGAGAATGGAATTGGCGGTTTCTGATCCATCGGTACCGATGAGACTAAGGTTATTACTCCCCCCCGGCACTGCACCAGTGTTGCTTATGGTCAAGGTAGTGGTACCACCTGGAGCTACGGGGTTATCTGCAAAAGTAGCATTCAATCCGGTAGGCAGACCGACGAGGCTAAGATCCACATCCGCTACAAAATTTTCACTGATCTCTAAATTGTAAACTACAATATCCGGAGCACAAACTGTCTGACTTGCATTACTAGCCAAAACATAATAATTACACAATAATTGATCCCGTCCTGCTAATTCAATGATGCCTGTTTGATCAGGATCAAGCCAATCCTTCAGTCGGCTTTGCGGGGTTCCGCCCCCTTCCCAGGAAATTGCGAACCAGCCGTAAGAATCATATTCATTATTACCGCAAGCGGCCAATCCACCATGAAGTTGGCCCACGACTTGCTTTTCTCTGTTGAACAAAGGTGATCCTGAAGACCCTCCTTCTGTGGTTCCGATATCCCAATCTGGTACGGTGATGTGATCATTGTTTGAACCGCCGCCACCATAACTGCCAATTTCTGTTTGATCGAACTCAAAGCTAATGCGTTTCTCATGTGTACTTGGATGGTGAACACAAATAACCGTATCCAAAGGAGCGGTATCTATAGCTGTCCATCCGGCAAAAAAGGCATCTGCCGTTTCCGAAACCGGGTCATCCAATTCGACCAGCGTGAAGTCAGAAGGGGTATAACCTGCTCGAAAAATGGCTCCTGTATTAAAATCAGCAAGAGAGCCATCTCCATTGCCACCGCTGGCTCCTGAATTGGGTTGACGACAGGTGCTGTTTTCGTAGTTCCAATAAGCAACTAATGAGGCCGCAGTATTCGCATTAATGCCGCAATGATTAGCAGTCATGAAATAAGGGGTACAATCCTGACGGGCATTATTCACCAAAAAACCGGTACAAAATGTTCCACCATTCAAACCAATCACTGCTACCGACTGGATGATATCCCGGTAATGCTCCACAATACCCCAGCCGTCAGCCTCGCCACAAATGACATCAAGGTTGCAAGAACCAGAAAGTGCCATAGTGGAAAACCCGATAAAGTCGTGGTTGATGGATTTAAGGTGAAGTTGCAATTCTTCCCGCTTGTCAGCAGGCAGCTGCACTTCGATGACCAGTTGTTCACCATCAAAAATGGGTGTCCATAATTCTTCGTGTTCTTCATTATCGGCAGGCGTAAATGGTCCCATCACTCGCTTCTGGTTGGGCGAATAGACGATCAGGCTACCACCGCGAGGCATCAAGTATTGATCAAAACCCAAATTGAGAGAATAGGCATTGGCCGAAAGAACCCTTAAGCGCCAGACAGCATTTCCATTGGAGGAAACCTCCCAATTTCCATGGGTCTGTGGGCTGATATCCACCTCAAAGGTTTCTGCAAAGCGTGGGGCGATGCCGGGACCGCGCCTTTCTAGCTCAGCCTGTAGCAATGCCGCATTATTTAAATTTGGCATCAGGACTAATTCCACCTCACTTAGTGGTTGACGGGTAGGTGCTATTCGCTCGTCGATACTTTGGGAAAAGCCTAACTGCGCCATTAGCAAAAGAAATGGAAGTAAACGAGTTATTTTCATACTAATTGAATATGGTTTTGTTGGTAAACTATAGAGTTGATCAAAAGTATCACTTTAAGGTTTATTCCTCAAAGATTATTGTTTTTGGATTGCCAAATTGATGACAATTCCTTAAGGATTAAGCTAACAGACTGACTATCTTTAATAAATCGTTAAGCCACCAGACTGTTTTTTTGCTATCCGATCCGAACATTATTCGTGTTTGTAGCTTTTTAATAAAAATATCAATCATGAAAATACATGCAAATTTCGCATTAGGTCTGGCACTGATGGCCAGTGTGTTATTAATAACTGGCTGTAATGCCAGCAAAGCTGCTAAAGGTGGTGTTATCGGTGGAGCTGCCGGTGGCGTCATTGGTGGTGTCATTGGTAAAAAATCAGGGAATACGGCGGTGGGCGCTATTATTGGAGCCGCCATTGGTGGTACTGCGGGTGCGCTGATAGGAAGATATATGGATAAACAGGCCAAGGAAATTGAGCAAGACCTGGAAGGTGCGGAAGTGGAAAGAGTAGGCGAAGGTATCCTGGTGACATTTGACTCAGGCCTGATGTTTGGATTTGATTCTTATGCGTTGACCTCTACGACAAAGGCAAACCTACAGGAACTGGCTGCTACTCTCAAAAAATACGAAGATACCGATATTCTCATTGAGGGTCATACCGATAGCAAAGGTACGGAAGAATACAACCTTACGCTATCCAGAAAGCGAGCTCAAACCGTTTCTGACTACCTGACTCAACAGGGGGTAAGGGTAACTCGTCTAAATACTGTAGGTTATGGGGAAAGCCAACCTTTGGAAACGAATGATACCGAAGCTGGTCGCCAGTCCAACCGCCGCGTGGAGGTAGCCATTTATGCCAATGAGGATCTAAAAAAAGATGCGGAGAGTGGGAAATTGAAGAATTAAGATAAGATCGCTTTGCGGCTGTCAGAACGTCCAGGCTGAGCCTGGACGTTCTGACAGCCAAGCAAGCTATATTCAATTCCCTACCATAAATAGAGCATTAGCAAACAGCAATTTACCATTTTCCCAAAAGCCCCGGAATAGTGGGTTGTCTATTAGATAGATTATCTCGCCGCGCCCCTTGTCTTCCACTGCCATAACTACTGTATTTTTCAAATCTCTGAGGGCTTTGGCACCAACAAACCCTGACACAACCGGCTCTTCGCCGATGGTACCTACATTCCACGCTCCTTTCAGCAGTTGGTAATGTAATGTATTCGTTTTTAAAGAGAAATAGTTATCTCCCAAACCAAAAGCTAAAGGATGGGTGGTGTCGAGATTGAGCTTAAATAGAGCACCTGGGTTGGAGGTTGAAATATAGCGACGTTCCTGTCCGGCATAGTCATCCAGTCGGCCATCCAATACTTCCTGTTCACTTTTATTTTCTGCGGCTTTTTTGTCTTCTTCCGTAGCGTATTCCGTCAATTTAAAGCCTTCCTGATCTGCCAGGCTGGAATTCGCTTCGCCAAGGGCAATCAGCTTACCACCGGCGTACAACCATTGACTTAATTGTTTCCGTACTGCTTCGTTTAAGCGATAACGTCCTTCTGGTAAAATCAGGATATTAAATTCACTAAGATCAACCCGTGCAATCCGGTCGGCATCAAATATGTGTACAGGATAGCCCAACACTTGTTCAAAATAGTACCATACCTGTCCAAAACCGTTGGGGTCAGTATCCTCTCCCGACAACAGGGCTACTTTTGGCGTTTTGATCAACTTTACTGCATCCGAACCAAAGTCATTGCCTTCCTCTACAAATCCGGTTTTGGCTGCGACCAGCATTTGATTCTGTTTTTCTGCAACCCTGATTACGGTCTGATCAAAATTTGTTAATCGCCGGTTGTCGGCACGTGTAATCACCAGTGTTCCCGCCGGGTAATTTTTCCCGTCAAGGGTAAATGAATTACTGGCATAACGTGTTTTCACCCCTTCTTGGAGCAAGGCACTTAGAAAGGCTGCATTCTGTATTGAGGCCCAGGACCCAAGATAGGCATAGGCCTCCTGATCAGCCGACATTGCAGGTACCCGATCAAAAGCATAACCCGGGCTGATATCAATTTTTTGTTTGCTGGCATAAGCCTCCAACCCATAGGCGTAAGGCAAGGACCATGCGGTGATATCGTAAGTCAGTGAGTCTATTAGGTCCACTTCAGGATCAAATAATACTTGTGTCAAAACCGATAGTGGCTGGTAAGCACTGACCACCAGATCACCCGCTTCTACTTTCACCGTTTTTTCCTTTCCATTATCATAGGAATAGGCTTTGGCATTGACCACCGTTTTGGCCTGTCCATATTGAATTTTATTTTTATCCAAAAGGGTACACAAGGCCTTCATTCGGTCTTTATTATTGGTTCCCTTAATGATGTACGCCTTGTATTCTCCAAGAGGATTCGTGCTGGAATTGGCAAAATACTGTTCAAAATTCTGCACCAACCTTTTGGCATTTAATGACGCTATTTCAACAGTAGATAATGCAGTAGTTTTATGGTGCATCACCCGATCCATCAACTTTAGGGTGTCTTCATTTTCCAATAGAATTGCCCGACCACCACGACTATGCCCGCCCTGTTCATAAGTCATACCTATGGATCCATTAAATATTGGATAGGTATCCCCATAACTAGGATATAGCAGATCAAATACCTCCCGAGTGAAATACAACCAACCTTCTTGATCAAAATATTTGGCGTGGTTTTTTCCGATTTCTATTTGAAAATCTCCCTGCCAATCAGTGATGTACTCATGATAAGGTTGAGCCGCCGGTGCAAAATAATAGGGATTATGGTAATACTGCTCATGCAGATCGGCGTGAATGTGCGGCATCCATTGCTGGTATACTTTTATACGCTGCTGAGACTCCACCTGTGTTTGCCAGGCCCAGTCGCGGTTCAAGTCAAAAAGGTAGTGGTTCACCCTACCCCCTGGCCAGGGTTCGTTATGCTCCCGGACTGACGGATTTGGATCGGGAATCATGTTTGACATCCCCCGATACCAATGTGAATAGCGCGAATAACCATCCGGATTGAGCGCTGGATCAATAATGACAATGGTATTTTTTAGCCAATCCTGAGTTTTTGCATTTTTAGAATCTGCCAGTTCGTACAGCACCATCATCGAACTTTCCGATCCTGCCGCCTCATTGCCATGCACACTATAACTCAACCACACGATTGCCTTGTCCATACTTGGGTCCGTTTGTCCAGACAGCAACCCCGTCTTACGCAAATTATTTTCGCGGATGCTTTCCAAATTTGCCAGGTTTTCCGGCGAAGAGACCACCGCTAACAATAAAGGCCGCTTCTCGTTGGTCATGCCATATTCTATCAGCTGTACATTAGGGCTATTGTTTGCCACATGCTGTACATAATCCACCAGCAAATGATGGGGCGTAAAGGTTTCACCCCAGCGATGAGGCAAAAAATCATCCGGTGATTGTAATTGCGCATTCACACCATTTGCAAGCCCTGCCATAGAGAGCAGAAAGATCAGTCTTGTGAGCATATTAGCTTTGATTTCTAGGTAGATAATAAAATTCAGCACCAATAATAAGCAATACCGATGGGATTAAGGAATTACGATTGGGGAATGGTAATAAAAAAAATTCTCTCGCCCGCCAAAAACAAAAAAAGTCGCATCTAAACTATAAAAATCGCCCTATAACTATATTTTTAGTCATAAATCTATAAAAACAGTTGCTTAACTATAAAAACTAGTTTAACTTTGTGAAATACTATAAAACTGTCCAAAATCTCAGCGATTATGACCAGACTAACCAAAGCGGAAGAAGAAATCATGCAAATCATTTGGCAATTTGGGAGATGTACGGTAAGTGATATCCGCACCCATATAGAACAAGAGCTTGGGCTCAGTAAACCGCCGCACAGCACGGTGTCTACTTTTGTCCGCAACCTGGAAGAGAAGGGTGTATTGGGCCATAAAGCCTATGGAAGGACCTACGAATATTTCCCGCTGATCAGCAAAGAAGCATACAGTGGCCAAACCCTCCGGAAAATAGCATCTGACTATTTTGATGGTTCTATGAATCGGCTGGTCTCTTTTCTGGTCAAGGAGGAGGACCTTAGTGCCAAGGAATTATCCCAACTATTGGATCGGCTGGAGGAGGAGTGAGGGGGTTTGGAGCGTAGCCTTGTTTGCTGGTCTTCTTGTCGTTGCCTTAAAACCTACCGTTGACAACAATAGAGCGAACAATGATTTTGCACCATATAACACTTAACGTAAATAAATGACTCAAAATTCGCCATTATGCTAAACTATTTACTGGAATCAAGCCTTTGCTGGTTGGTATTCTACTTGGTTTATATCCTGGTATTGAGTCGGGAAACTTTTTTTCAACTCAACCGCTGGTACTTGCTTGCCACCCTTTTGTTGGGTGCTTTTTTACCTCTGATCGAGCTGCCGGACTTTATGCATCTAAACCAGCCCCAACCTTCCTTTGTCAATTGGCTGGCTCCTATACAAGTTCCGGACAATGTAGTAAATACGGTTGCTGCCCCCCAGGATCAGACCTTCAGTTTGACCTTTATTTTAGGGTACATTTATATATTAGGGTTAATTCTCACCAGTGTTCGCTTTCTATATGGACTATGGCAGTTGTACACCTTATACGACAATGCCGAGAAAAAACGAGCTCGGGATTATACCTTAGTTATTACCAATAAACGCCATTTGCCCTTTTCATTTTTCCGCTATCTATTCAAAAGTCAGCTGGTGGAAACAGATACTGAGGATCAATACCAAATTACGAAACACGAACTTGCCCATATTCATGGCTGGCATTCTCTTGACGTGCTGCTGATGGAATTGGCCAGTATTTTGATGTGGTGTAACCCACTCATCTACCTCTATCGCCGGTCCTTACGCGTGGTGCATGAATACATCGCCGACGCTACAGTTCTGCGCACCACTAATCGCAAACATTACGGCCAAATGTTGATACGGCAATCTCAATCCGGACTTCAGATTGCCATAGTAAATCACCTTATTCATTCACAACTTAAAAAAAGAATTTTTATGATGACCAAGAATAGATCAACCTATAATGCTCGCTATAAATACCTGATTTTGGCTCCAATCCTTTTACTGATGCTTGCCATTTTTGCAAGTAATAGTGAATCGGCAGTAGCGCTAAGCCCGTCTGAAACAAACAACTTGGAGGCAACAAACCTTACTCCGGCAATAAGTGACCTCTCAATGATATCTTCGGCAGGAGGAGATGTAGAGCTACCCCGTTTTCCAGGCTGTGAAGCGGAAACCAATCCCGAAACGCGCCAGAATTGTTCGACCAAACGATTGTTGGAATATGTATACACCAATGTAAAATATCCCAAAGCTGCCAAGGACGCAAATATTCAGGGTATTGCAGTCGTCCAATTCCAGGTGGATGTTGATGGTAGCATTGTAGAGCCTACCATTGTGAGAAGTTTGGGAGGTGGCTGCGATGAAGAAGTACTACGTGTAGTCAATTTGATGCCCAAGTGGATACCCGGCAAAAAGGACGGAAAGGTGGCAAAAGTAGAAATGAACTTACCGGTGAAATTCAAAATTGATGAATCGGAGCCTGCCAAAGCTGAATCCAAGGGAGAGATATTTAAGGTGGTGGAAGAGATGCCACGTTTCCCAGGTTGTGACGAAAACCTAGACCTTTTTGAAGGTAAAAAATGTGCTGATAAAAAGCTGTTGGAATATATCATGAACAATGTCAAATATCCAAAAGAGGCTAAAGATGCCGGTTTTGAGGGAACATCAATTGTCAGTTTTGTCATTGATAAAATGGGCAAAATCACGGAGTCGGAAATTGTGAGAAGTATCCATCCATCTATTGACAAAGAAGTTTTACGGATAGTCAATTCCATGCCGGATTGGATTCCTGGAAAGCAAAGAGGCAAAGTAGTAGATGTGGTATTCAAGTTTCCTATCAAGTTTAAATTGGATGAGGAAGAAAGCAAAATCCCCGAGGAATTAGTTCCAAATTTAGCTCCCTCTCCATCTTCAGCCACACTTCAGTTAGAAAACTTCAAAGTCAGTCCCAATCCAACGGAAGGCATTTTCAAATTGACCTTTTCAGCAGCACCTAAACCTATTACTGTAATCGTAAGTAATGAAGTTGGAAAGGAAATATTCCGTTCGGTAAAAAAAGATTTTAATGGAAATTACGATGAGCAATTCGACCTAAGCTCCAGCGCAAAAGGCACCTTGATCATTAGTGTTTCACAGGGAGATAAATATTTTACTTCAAAATTGGTTTTACAATAACCCCTAACTATTTAAGATAAAACCCGACTGTTCATCCAAAGACATCCGGACACAAATGAGGTATACCATTTGTGGTCGGGTGCTTTGGTCTTATTTACCCTTCTGTCGCTGGTTCTGCGCTTTCCTGTTGCTTATTAATTTTTTCCACTTCCATATCAATAAAATAAAGGCTTTGGGGACTATCGCCAATCAATTTTATTTTATCAAGGATGGTCCGCATCAGCGCTTCTTCTTCGCGTTGTTCTTCAACATACCATTGCAGAAAATTATGCGTAGTATGGTCCTTTTCTTTATAGCTTTGAGCAATCAGTTCATTAATAGACTGGGTCACTTTTTGCTCATGTGCATAGACTGCCTCAAACAACTTCCCAACTGACTTAAATTCATGGGGTGGTTGTTTTACCTCAGGAGCCAAAGCATAACCATCTATTTGGCTGATGTAATAAAATATCCGTAGCATGTGCTGACGTTCTTCATCCGACTGGCGGTGCATGAACTTGGCGCAGCCTTCCAATCCTTCCCGATGGCACCAGGAAGCCATAGACAGGTATAGGTAAGAAGCATAGGCTTCCAGCGTTATTTGTTGATTCAGGGCCTTTTCCATTGATTTCGATATCATTTCGTGGACGTTTTAATGAATGAACTACAATTTTAAAATGTCTATGAAGCTATTTAAACATGCTCTTTGCTCAATTGTTGAATCAGGCTTAAATTAAGTGCATGTTTAGACATACTCTAAATCAAAAAAGCCAGCGCGAACAAACAAACGGCAAAAATCAATCCGTACATAAACACGCTGTAACAAATGCGTAGGTACCAATATTTCTTGGCCAATACCACCCCAAGGTAGTAGATATCCCTGGTCATAGAGCTATACAGAAAGTCACTATCTTTGATCATTTCCGTCATGCCCCATTCGAAATCCTTCAGATTCATGTTGTAAAAGTTGCCAAAAAACAACAGATTGGACCGTTTGTTTTCAATATCTTCTCTGGTAAATACACCTTCGGTTACCTTGGGTTGGGTTGCCAAAATGGCGAATACCAATGCAACCAGGCAAACCGCTAACAAAACGAGAGTCGGGATAATCAATTTTGTATTGGTCTCTAACCTCGGCACGAGATTAGCCACGATGATGGAAATAATAATGGCATTAATACTCAGCATAATATTTGCCTTGTTATCCGCAATAGAGCTGAGGTTGACATGAGTTCGATAGGTCGTTCGATACATGGTTTCCACACCGCGCCCCAGGTTGAGCTGCTTCAATTCCAATCCCTTAGGGATATCGTCTTCTTTGTCTTTCTTCTTTTTTTTCTTTTTTGCTTTAATGGGTACTGGAAATTCCATGCTTTCCTCCGAAATGCCCGGATTTAAGCGAAGTTTTCGTTTATATAATTGACGAACGTGTTTTTCCTTTTGTTTTTCGTACAATTTACGGCCCGCTTCAGTATGGTACCGATGGCGAGTCATAAATCCCATTTCAAAATCCACCCATTCTTGTTCAGACATGACAACACCATGTATGAGCAACATTTCCTGTCGCACTCGTCCGCAACGATCCCAATACTGATCCATTCCAAGATGACTAAGATCAGCATCACACAAAATTTCCTCGATTAAATGGCGGGGGCTTTGCGGAATCTTTGTTGCCAAAATACAACCTTCAACCAATTTGACAGATGCTTCAGGGTATTGATATTTACACAAAAATTCTCGTGCTTTTTCACATCCTCGTTTTTCATGACCTTCTTGCCCCTCGGTATAGCCAACATCATGAAACCAGGCTGCAATTTGTAATACCTCCAACTCCTGCTCGCTTAAATTATACCCCCGGGCAATATCCAAAGCGGATTGAACAACAGATTGGGTGTGGTACAAATCGTGATACACATAATCTGCAGGAATGCTTTCCTCAAAATATTTTTCGATATGTCGCTCTAGTTCAGCGATCAGCACGTTATTAGTCATACATTCAACTTAGTATTCCGCAAATATTCCTTCGCGGATCAAAGTAACTAAAATAAAGGAAAGCTGAAAAAGAAGCGCTTTACTTTTGTGGATAAAACGGAAAGCTTTATTCTACGAAGGTGGTTATTTTAGAGCAATAAAGGGTTTGACATTAACCAATAATGTTTAATGATTAGACTTGTTTTGCTGCCAAGTATCAATAATTTTCTGAATTTGATTTTCTGATAATTTGGTAATTCGGGCAATCACCTCAAAAGGCAGACCTTCTTCATGGGCATTGATAATAATTTCTTTTTTACCTTGTTCTAGACCTTGTTCTAGACCTTGTTCTAGACCTTGTTCCAGACCTTGTTCCAGACCTTGTTCCAGACCTTTTTCTAGGCCTTCCTTTAGGCCTTCCTCTAATCCCTGCTCTTTAAAATAATTAAACACTAATTCTTCAAGTCCCATACCTTGATCTTTTTTTTGAAAGCTTGAATAAACCTCTTCAAATTTATTAAAATTTTCCTTATTCTCAAAACGAACATAGAATCGTAAAAAGTTCATTACCAGTCTAATTTTAGGTCTCTCTAACCCTCTTTCGAGTAATCTTTTCAAAATGCCCATCTTTAAATCCAGCAACTTTTTATCAGAGAGTTTTTTCCGGTCCAAAGCTATTCTTGCTGTTTCCATTACAGCTGCAAACGGGTTTGATTGATTTTGAAATATTGTGATGTCATGGTCTAACAATTTGTAGCTATTGAACTTAAATCGAAGTTCTGTTCCCCAGACTTTTTCTTTATAGACTTTTGGTCTAAATTCAGGGTTATTGTCGGTCAATACTACTAATGTCGTTACTGGTAATTTATAACGGTCCCGAATACGATAAAAATACTCGTAAACACGTTGAGAGAAATGTTTGTCCTTATAGCCCTGTATTTCGACATGGACCAAAATATGCCAAATGTGCCCGGAATGAAGACGTATTTTTATCAACTTATCCGCCACCCGCTTTTGACTAGCCGTTTCTGAAGATAATTGTTGCAATTCCTTGTCAAGAAATTCAAAGCCCGCTTCAAAGTCAACCAAAGCAAATTGCTTGGGAAAGAAAAATGCCAGGAATTCAGGAAATAAATCTTCGATAGTCCCTTTCCACAACAAGTCAGGAGGGATAATATTCATCAGAGAGAAGTTTTTGTAAGTATATTGTTGTGTGCGCGCTTTTTAAAAGGCCCCTGGACCATGAATCCAGAGGCCTTTCTTTTCATTCTTACACCTCCTAATTAAGGTGATAAACCACTTTAGTTAACCACTTATTCGGATCTGGCTCCGACTGAGGATCCGTGACGTATTCTTCAATTGCCGGTGGGCTAAAGGTTAAGTTATTTTCTTTAATGTACTCGTCCATGGCTATATGGGCAGCGCCGAGATTTTCATAAGGACCATAATAGTTGATCAACAATCCTTTACCTGCCGGCAACTCCACAGTGGTATAAGCATCCACTTCTACTTTTTTTGTAGTAGGAATAGCTGTGATCATATCTGTTTCCTGTTTAGCTTCATCCCATGTATAATAAAGGCCGCTGGGCATACCTGCCATCTCGATGCCATACCCACCCAGAGCTTCAAAGATCTTGGGGAAGTTGGTTGCATACTGATCTGTAATTTCATCCATAGGTATCGTTGCCCGAATGCCTACATAAAAGCGCTCCGGTAAATCTATTTGTTCGATATCAAAAGTGGCGTTGGCTCCTTCTTCAGCTTTGGCTTCCACATAAGCTTTCAATAATTCCAATCCACGATCAAAATCTTTGCCAATAGCACCTTCTGCATCCTGGAAAAGTAAAAATGCATTCATTGGAAAGGGAACACTACCTTCAAAACCCCAGGTAACATTGGTTCCTTTTTCAAGCTCTTCAAATTTAAACATCCCATCAGATGATCCCATACCTTCAAAATCAACTTTCGTTTCGATAGCAGTAGTCGGTGTACTTGAAGTAATGGTCATTTTTCCATTGCCGGCTTCTTCAGCGGTCCAGGTATAAGATGCTCCATTACCAGTAGATGTTTCGCCCATAACAACCTTCATTGTAGCATCCATTTCTTTCCAAGGAGACCAGGACTCCCAGGTACTTAAATCATTAACTGTATTAAACACCAAATCAATTGGCGCATTCATTGCCATAGACCGTTCCACCATCATCTTCTTGGGAGCAATAGCACCCATGATTAGCAAAATGGCAATCAATACTCCCAGGACAATACCAACAATTTTTAAGGCTTTCATTTTATTTTTTTGTTTGTTTAAAAAGGCTTTAGCATTCAAATTTAAACAAAAAAGTTTAATATTCAAATATTTTAAAACAAATATTATTTTATTTAATGTTTTATAAGGTAAGTAAACACCCAATTCACATCAATTTTCATTTCCAAACCGAAATTGCTTACTTTTCCGAAAAGTTTGCAGTCAGACCCTTATGAAAAACCTCCAAATTCTACTTTTTTTCATGCCATTCCTGTTTGTTGTCCCCATGTTGGGACAATCAGACGATATTCATATCAAAGTCTATGATTTTGATGAAGGCCTAAGCCATCGGAACGTTTTTAAAATCCAGCAGGATACCAACGGGTTCATTTGGGCAGCCACCATCAATGGACTAAATCGCTTTGATGGCTATAACTTTATTCAGTTTAATAGCCAGGATCCCCTTCACGCTATTCCCTATGATGTGATATCTGATATGTCCATCGACAAATCCAACCAGATTTGGCTAGCTAATCCGGATTTCCTTACCCTGTTCAATCCGCAAAACAAAAAAAGCCAAGTCGTCCAGATCAAACAAGGCGATCTTGTAAGGCGGGAATCACAGGTACCCTACAATCTATATATCGATAGTCACAAGCAGTCTTGGATGGCTGTTTATAACGAAAAGTCAGGCAATACAAATATCCAGATTCTTCACCCTGATGGGCAATTAGAAGAAGTCCTACAGCCTGATGGTCAATACCCTAAACGCCCAATCATTGAATGGAATGGGTCTTTTTTTATCGGGGCATTTGAAAATGAATTGTGGCAACTCGACCGCCAGCATAATGTGATCAGTAAACAGGCTATTCCTCTTGAAAGCGCAGATCGCTCTTCTCTTAGAATTATTCAATTGCAGGAAATTGATGGTCACTTGTGGATGTTGACTGCAAATGGAAAGATTTTTGAATACCTCCCGGATCAAGCGGTTTTCCGGCCCCACCCGATCAACCAGGTATTAAGCAACCCATTTGTGGCTACAGCATTTCTAATAGAGGACCATGGAGATATCTGGATCGGTGGCCGGGGCATTCTTCTTCATTATAATGCACTTTCCAAAAAGGTTACCAATTATGACAATACGATTCGGCAAACGGTAAAAAACACCTGCATTTATCGTCAATTTTTTCTTGATCAAACTGGCGTAATTTGGGTAGCCTCTGATTTTGGGATGATCAAAATTGTAAAATCTGACGACTTGTTTCTTCAATATTTAAGCGGAGGAAGTGAATACTGTAGCGACGTTTATTGTAGTACCCGTGGCATTACCGAAGACGAGCTAGGCCGTATTTATATGAGTTATTACAATTCCATCCATTTGCTCGATCCGGTCACCAATGCGATACGGCCATTATTTCCTTCCAATGATTATTTCAACTTTCCCTTTGGTATCCAGTACCACCGAGGAGCTATCTGGACAGGCAATGGGTTGCGTATAGATTTGACAACCTTAAAAGTCGACACCATTTTTTCCAAACCCAACGTCGACCTGGGGGTAGTATTGGTTGATCAGGACCAGGAATTATGGTTTGGCTATCAACATTGGCTTTACATTTACAATACGGATACTAAAAACCTACGTGCCTTTGAAGATACGCAGGGCCAATGGGATAGCCTTGCAGGGAGGATCAGCCACTTGTTTCAGCGGAAAGACAGTCCTAATATCTGGATATCCACGATAAGCAATGGCGTATTTAAAGTAGATAAAAACAAGGGCCGTCTGGCTCATTACAGTGCGGATGAGGATAGCCCAATACAACTTACTCACAATCGTATCAATGCCGCATACGAGGATAAATTTGGCTATTTATGGCTGGCTTCCGCCAATGGATTAAATCGACTTGATCTAAAGAATGAACAAATAGAAACCTTTACCACCAAAGATGGCCTGCCCAATAGTTTTATCAATGGGTTGTTATCCGAAGGAGATACCTGTATGTGGGTGAGTACAGACAACGGCCTTAGTCGGTTTTGTCCTTCACCAAAAGAAGTAAGCAATTTTTTTGTTGAGGATGGGCTTTCCGCCAATGAATTCAACCGCATTTCATTTTACAAAGCGGCCAATGAACGCATGTATTTTGGTGGCCTCAATGGAGTCAATGCCTTCTTTCCAGGAGATCATTTCAAAACCCATAAAGATCACCAACAGGAAGCCGTCTTATTGTTAACCTCATTTACCCGGCTTGATGGAGGCATAGATAGCCTGAGTGTTCAAAATTTCGGATTAAAAAATCAAGAAGATATTTATTTAACCTACCAGGACAAATTATTTACTTTTTCCTTTACGCTGGCTGATTATCGCAATCCTTCACAAAATACCTACAGTTTTATGCTGGAAGGTTTTGAAAATACCTGGTCTTCCCCCAATACGATCAATTCCGTCCGCTACAACAATATTCCTGCCGGTAATTACACCTTTCGGGTCAAAGCACGCGCCGGACAATCTGAATGGAGCAAGCAGGAGCTGGCCATTCCAATCCACATCTCAGAAGCTTATTACAATACCTGGCCTTTTCGTATCCTTTGTGTATTGTTAATCCTTGGTTCAATCTGGGCCATCATGCGCTATCGGATCATCCTGATTAAAAAAAGAGAAAAGGAATTGGAAGGTATCGTCAAAGCACGCACTCAGGAACTGGAAAAAGAAAAACAAAAATCTGAGGAACTCCTACTCAATATCCTACCTGCTGAAACAGCCAATGAGCTCAAAACCCATGGCTTTGCCAAAGCCAAGCGCCATGAGCTGGTCACCGTTATGTTTTCTGATTTTAAAAACTTTTCCCGCATCGCTGAGCAGCTCGAACCAGAAGATCTGGTCGCAAAAATTGATTTCGCCTTTCGGGCCTTCGACGAAATTATCGACAAATATGGCCTGGAAAAAATCAAAACCGTTGGAGACGCCTATTTGTGTGTAGGTGGAATATCCAGTGATGACAGCGATGAAGCGATGCGCGTTGTAAGTGCAGCCCTGGAAATCCAGGAGTTCCTGAAAGCCAACGCCGTAGAAAAAAAATTGCATCAGCACCCTTATTTCGAAGCGCGTCTTGGTATCCATACCGGTCCACTAGTAGCCGGCATTGTGGGCATCAAAAAATTTGCTTACGATATATGGGGCGATACGGTCAACATCGCATCTCGTATGGAAACCAATGGTGCCGTGGGTAAAGTCAATATATCTACCACCACTTTCGAATTGATTCAGGATCGTTTTCATTGCAAATACCATTCACAGTTTACTGAAAACAATGCCGACATTGGGATGTATTTTGTATTAGGGCCGAAGGATGATAATGGCGTCCCAAGTTTAAACCAAAAATAAGCGAAACGTTCCATTACAGACGTCAAAATCAATACAATCAGATAGGCCATTTAATAGAGTTGGTTCAGGAAAATAAACGTTCAAATTCCCTGAAGTAACGCTAGTGTGATTGAAAGGAAAATGCCTGCAATCTTCTCCCTACACACCAAAATTTCACCTTTCTACATCTATTCAACAAAGGTTTGGCCAAACCAAAATTTTCCATCATTTAAACTTTCAGATCATGGATGTTTTAAACGCAAACATCAGTGGCACTACTCTGCTGCTGACGGTTGGAGCTATGGCCTTATGTATAGGCGGGATCATCTTTTTATTCCGATTTTTTTTGAATAGAAAGGGTCGGGAGAAACCGTCGCCGACAGCAAGGATCATTCCCTTCCAAAAAAAATACCCGGTATTTGATGTGTTTAGGCTGAGTAATCTATTTTTTAAGGTAGGGTTGGCTTTTACCCTCGCGCTCTCTGTGCTTTGTCTGGCCTGGACGACTTATGAACCGGTTGATAATTTTGCAGGAAATTTAGATTTTGAAGTAGGTTTGATTGAGCTTGACATGCCTCGTACACCGCCACCGCCACCGCCTCCTCCGCCTCCACCACCGCCAATAATTGAAGAAGTACCACCAGAGGAAATCCTCGATGATGAAACGCCAGACTTTACCGATACCAGTATTGATATAGATACAGAAGTCTTTGCGCCAGAACCGGTAGCACCCGTGGTACCTGATAAGCCATTACCCCTACCACGGCAAGAGGAAACGGTAGAGGATATTGTCAAATTTGTACAGGAAATGCCTCGTTTCCCAGGTTGCGAGGAGTTATCGATGAGTATGCAGGAGAAAAAAGCGTGTGCAGAAAGTAAACTGTTGGCTTTTATATCCAAACACATCAATTACCCCACCATGGCCCGGGAGAATAATATTGAAGGGACGGTTGTGGTTCAGTTTGTAGTAGAAAAGAACGGGTCAATTAGTAATATCAATCTGGCCCGCGATATCGGAGGGGGTTGCGGCAATGAATCATTGCGGGTGGTTAACCTGATGATCGAACAAGGCATGAAGTGGAGTCCCGGCAAACAGCAGGGGCGTCCGGTACGGGTGCAGTTTAACTTGCCAGTCCGGTTTAAGTTGCAACAATAAAAACGGATAGCCCCCCTCCGCCCCGGGTGGTAGACCTTTGTTAATACTTCGGTCTACCACCCAAGGGTCCCACCAAATAAGCTCTAAAAGTTCAAAAGGTATCCCCCTCTCTGTACTAATGTGGAAAACTTCCTCCCGCTTTTCGCCTGGGATAGACAATCATTTCCTACCTTTGAAGATTAACCAAACCGTAAATCGGTATGAAGGTAAAAAAGCCTCAGTTGTCGCTAACTTGTTGTTTTATTTTATTTTTTTGCTTTTGTACTGGTCTATGCTCCTTAGCATTAGCCAACAATCCTAGCAGTACCGTTCCTGAATACAGGGACGAAGAAGTAGAACTCCGGCTTAAAAACATGGAGGGATTTATCGTAGAACCTCGCTACGAAAGTGTGGTCAAGGCCTACATCAGAGGCTATGTAGTGCGCAACCGTAAGAGCGCCGAAATCATTTTAGGTCGTACTGTAGTCTATTTTCCGATATTTGAAAAATACCTGAGAGAGCATGGATTACCCGAGGAGTTAAAATATTTATCTGTCGTGGAGTCTGCCCTCAACCCACGTGCTGTCTCCTGGGCCGGAGCTGTCGGATTGTGGCAGTTTATGCCCGATACAGGTAGAGCTTATGGATTGCGTATTGATAGCCAGGTGGATGAACGGTGTGATCCGCAAAAATCGACATTGGCTGCCATTGAATATTTGCGCCACCAATATGAATATTTTGGCGACTGGGCACTGGCCCTGGCAGCTTATAATTCTGGCCCTGGCCGGGTAAGGCGTGCCATAAAACGCGCTCGCAGTAAAGATTTCTGGAAGTTGCGGAAGTACCTGCCTCGTGAAACCCGCAATTATGTTCCAGCTTTCATTGCAGCATCTTACCTCGCAAAATATTTTGAAGCCCATAACTTACAACCTTTATATCCAGAACTGGATTTGCAGATTACGGATGCTGTCCGTATTGATCATTATATCAGCTTTTATCGGCTGGCTCAAATCACTGGTCTATCTCTGAATGTCATCAAAACCTTGAATCCAGCATACGAAAACGACTATGTTCCGGAAACTAAAGGAGGAAGCTTTGTGACCCTACCCCAGCGGGTGATGCCTTCGTTTCAAAATTACCTGGATATCCGGAGTTCCGATCAGCAGGTATTTGATCAGTATTACACCACGGTTCTTGTTTCTCAAGGATCTAATTCTGAATCCTATCCCTACCATCTGTTGATCGTAGAAGAGGGAGAACAATTGGAAGAGCTGGCAACAGAATTTGGGTGTACTGTGCACCAACTGATGGCCTGGAACGATCTAACCAGTCGGATACTCGAATCTGGACAAGAACTGAGAGTCTATAAGGCCCGAACAGAATTGGACAGGGAGGAGCAAATGTACACTCCGGTTGCACCCCTTACCCCCTCTGACATTAGTGAACTTCAGGCAGTAAGCCAAACCTCTTTACCCTACTCCTTACCTGCAGTTGAATACTTATACGTGCACTATACCCTACGTAAAAAGGAAACGCTGGAGGGTATGCAAAATAAATTTTCCACTGTTCCGATGGAAGAAGTAGCGGCTAAAACTGATCGCAAATCACGCAAGGCAAATAAGTCGGTTCGAATTCCCATTGCTAAGGTTTCGATGAGGTGAAGTGGATGATATTGTGAGCGTGTGATTTCAGATCTTTTCAAAAGGTGGGAGGGTTCCAGCTATTCCATTTTTCTATTACCTTCCATCCTTTCACCGCCATCATTCTAATCTTATCCAGAATTCCATTCTAGCATTTTTAAATTTTTAAAAAAAAGTTCATCAGGATATAATAATCTGTAAACCACGCCCGTTTCTATATAGAATTTTTTATTCAACAACTCAAAACCCTCGTCTATCGGTACAGATCATTTACACTTATTAAATAATTTTTAACCGATAACTTCCCGCATGACGATAGGCTTACATTTTTTCTAAAACATATTGGTGCAGTTCTGATGCTTTAAGCCCAATAGACCAATGAAACCATCACACGTTTAGAGCTGTCATCACTAAGAGAAAACTTCCTTATAAAAATTTGTTAGCGGCCCTTGTGGCCAAACTCCCTTTCCGAAGCAAAAGGAAAGTGGGTTTAATGGCGATTATTCAGGGAAAAAGTACGTAGCAACAGTTACGTGCTCCCCCTCCTGACCGATAATCACCTGAACATGCTATATCCTGTAATGAACGTCAAGGTAAAAGATATATAAGTGCATTATGGAGCACTAAGATGCACGAACCATTGAGAGAGTAGTTTGAACCAGCAGCGGACAGGGAAACCGGTAAGTCGGTTCCCTACCGCTGCCTTTAATGATTAGAGTTGTTGTACAAGGGGCATGGCAACACTATTGTTGGTTCTTTGAAATTCAGTGGTCAAAAAAAATAATTTATTTTCCGGAACGATCTGTAATCACATACAAGTATAACGCCACAAAGCCCAAAAGTCCGTCCCTATACAACAAATTACAGATTGGTTAACTAGTCATAATCCCCAAAATTGCTATCAAATACAGGGCTTTTCACGAGGTCCTGTATTTTTTTTGTGTCCTTTTTTGAATCTCTCCGTCTAAAAATATAGTTTTAAACATGTATTATTCGGAAAAAACCTTCCTAAACTAAAAAAAAATCATTTCTATGGACTTAATGAATCTATTACAAGGACAAATATCCGATAACCTCGTTGAGCAATTGAGCCAACAACTTGGTGGGGCGGACAAACAACAAACGGCAGCCGCAACTTCCGGTATCATGACCACCCTAATGGGTGCACTTGCCAAAAATGCAGCATCGCCCGAAGGAGCCCAATCGCTGAACAATGCCCTTGAGCGTGACCATGACGGTAGCATTCTCAACGATGTCATGGGCATGTTGGGAGGTAATACTCAAACCAGCAACTCCAAAATGCTCAATGGATCTGGTATAGTCAAACATATCCTGGGTGATCGTCAGGGTGGTGCAGTCAATATGATTAGCCAAATGAGCGGCCTTGATTCTTCCCAAACAGGAAGTTTGATGACCATGCTCGCGCCTGTGATCATGGGCGCATTGGGACAAACCAAACGCCAGCAAGGGTTGGATGTAGGTGGTATAGCCTCATTGCTTTCAGGAACTGTACAATCTCAGCAAGCTAAAAATCCAACGATGGGTTTGGTGACTAGCTTCCTCGATAGTGATGGAGACGGTAGTATCGTAGACGATGTGGCAGGAATGGGATTAAAATTTCTAGGTGGGCTATTTAAAGGAAGAAAATAAAATAGTTTTATAAAATACATAAAGCCTCGTGAGCAAAACTCGCGGGGCTTTATTCGTAGGAAGCCTGTTTGTGGGCAAAAAAACTACTCTGCTGTCT
The DNA here is from genome assembly GCA_021604865.1 of Saprospiraceae bacterium. GTDB lineage: Bacteria > Bacteroidota > Bacteroidia > Chitinophagales > Saprospiraceae > BQJU01. The sequence goes on from BQJU01000009.1 coordinate 90,188, forward strand.
TTTCCCGCTTTTTTTCTGCCTCTTTGCGTTCTGTTTCATTCATCCCTTCTTTCAATTCACTTTCAATGGTAGATCTGGCAGTATTGAATTCACGGATTCCCTTGCCAATGCCACGCATCAGTTCTGGAATTTTCTTACCTCCAAACAGTAGTAGGATTGCAAAGAAAATCACAATCATCTCCGGCCCGAAAAAGTTGAATAATAATATGGTTTCCATAATCAATAAATTTATTGGTGTAAAATTACGCCTTTTTCATCTCTGACGCACGATTTAAGGGTAAAACATTTTACGAGCATGCTTGGGAAGCCAAAACTTGGATTAGCCTCTAAACTTGCTCTTATTCAGATCAATCACCAACCCGAAGGTTTAATTGGTTTAGGTGATTATTTTTTCAATCCAATCTCACGAAGGCGCTCATCCAGATAATCTCCTGCTGTAATTGGCTCATAAACCAATGGCCGCTCTGCAGTTACACAACTTTCCAGACTGCTTAGATCCATATTGCTTCTTGGATGCAGGAAAAATGGGATAGATAGGCGTGGTTGGTGCCACATCTCTTTGGGTGGATTGACGACCCGATGTGTCGTTGATTTCAGGTAATTATTGGTTAGACGCTGCAACATATCCCCTACATTGATCACAATCTCATCTTCTTCAGGGGTAATATCGACCCATTTGTCCTCCTTGTTCAACAATTGCAAACCTCCAGCAGATGCACCAACCAACAACGTGATTAAATTAATATCCTCGTGTTGTTCCGCACGAATAGCAGATTCCGGCTCCTGAGTTATGGGTGGGTAATAAATAGAGCGTAGGATGCTATTTCCATTGTGGATTTTTGCATCAAAATAATCCTCTTGCAACCCCAGATGAAGCGCTATAGCTCGTAACAACTCGCCACCAGCCTTTTCAAAAGCCTTGTATAGTTTGATCCCCAAATCGGTGAATTCGGGTTTTTCTTTTACTTTAACATTATCCGGATAATAATCCTGGATTGGGTCATCATCCGTCACTTCCTGTCCAATTTGAAAAAATTCTTTCAAATCAGCCACTTGAGATTGCTTCGCGTGTTCTTTGCCAAATGAAGTATACCCCCGCTGGCCTGCCATGCCCTTAATTTCATAATTACTCTTAATCCAGTTTGGCAACTGGAAAAAAGCATTAGATGCATCGTAAAAGCCATGGATTAGTTCATTAGAAATCCCATGATTGACAACTCCCACAAATCCTATTTCGTGGAAAGCATTGCCCAGTTTATCAACAAAGGCCTGTCTTTCTTCTTCATTTCCATTTACGAATTTGGACAAATCAACTACAGGTATTACTCTTTCCGCCATTATTCTAGTTTTTCAAAATTAAATTGGCCTCAAATTTAACACTTTCCTGGCATTAGGGTCGATAAAAGCGTTTGTTTTCGCTACTTATCCTTCAAAAAGGGTATTTATCGCCGGGGTTTATAGCGAGATTTTTCCAATATTTGCTGAGCATCACGTAATTCAATCAGATCCCGCAATCGTGTTTCCGGATAGTTTCTCATGTATTTTTTAATAATCTGCCAGCCCAACCAATTGGCTGTTCGCCCCGGAGCTTCATCAGGCATGCCCGGTGAGTTTGGACTATAATCCACTAGCTTGCGAATTTTTTGCCACTCCGTTGAATAGAGTAGATTTTCCCCGAGCAAATAAGCCCACATTTCCAGTTCATTATCATTCAGCCACTTCATTTGTTTGCTGGTCACCTCCACTTTAATGCTATCCTGGGTATAGGGCAACAACTGGTCCAGGATATAAAGTTTTTTCCCATTGTGCATCATCAGATCGAGCAATCGCTCTCCAGAAGGTTCCCCCAACAGGTCTTCAACCAATACCTGCATTGTTTTTGATACCAGGTGCTCCTTGGTAAATGTTCGGGACATATATTCAGAAAAAGCCGGATTGGCGGGGTTGATCGCCTGGTAGGGATAGGCCGTACCTAGGAAAAAATCCAGCCCTACTGCCAACGAATTTTCTCCATAGATAAATGCCGCCAGTGTGTATTCTGAAATGAAAGTCGTAATATCGGGTGTAGGAAGTTCTGGAAAATAATGCTTTAAAAACCGGAATGCCTGAGCGAATTCGGCCTGTTCCTCATCCATATTGCTGTACAACACCATACAGGTATCGTAAAGTTGCTGTATTGGTGGATGCGTGATGAAACCTTTGATATAAGCTGTTTCTTCTTCAGGTTTGATGCGCTCACCGTCGAGGCCGAGAATTTGTCCAAAATACAAAGGATCAAAAACAGGATAGAGGCCTTCTAACTGTGTCAGGCCCGTCTCAAGCGTACTGGTATCCAAAGAAAAAAGGTCTTTTTCAAAGCGACGTACCTTAACATCTACAACAATGTCGGATACATCCGGAATATATTTCTGGTCTTCTGTTTGGCAACTGAAGAACGAAATTGCCAAAAGGACGTTGTAAATAGTAGCTTTTTTGTAACTCATTTCCTGAAAAAGCGGGATTTTCGTGACCAACCTATAAATTTGCGTCAAAGTTAAACGTTTGCATGATCAAGTGTTCGTAATATTGTCACACACAAAACTGTTGAATAATGAAAAAAATTGTTGCCATCTCTGCCTTTTTAATGAGCATATCCTTAATTGCGAGTGCACAGGAATCTATTCGCTTTGGATTTCAACTTAGCCCCGCATTTTCGTGGATGGCCTCCAACTCTTCACGCATCAACACCAGTGGAACAAACCTTGGCATTAAACTGGGTATGGTAGGAGAATATTATTTCGCGGAAAACTATGCGTTTACCAGCGGAATCGGTTTTCATTTCAATTCCGGCGGAACCCTGCTTTATGATTTCCCCGGTTCCTATTGGAAAAAAACCGACTTGCCTGATCCCCTCAAAAGTTTATCTGCTGATACCAAACTAAAATACGACATTCAGTACCTCGAAATTCCTGTCGGTTTAAAAATGCGCACCCGTGAATTCGGTTATATCCGCTATTTTATGGAGCCCAATTTGGTCTTTGGCTTTAGAACCCAAGCGAGAGGAACCATCAAGGATCCGGGCAAAACCGGGGAAGACGAAGAAAAATACAATATTAGAAAGGAAGTCAACCTGCTCAATCTATCCTGGGGCATAAATGCTGGCATCGAATACACCGTCTCAGAAAATACCAGTTTGATTGGTGGCATTGGTTTCCAGGTCGGATTTACCGACGCCACAGATGACAGCGGTACTGAATTTTATCCTTTACCTACCGACGATAGAAGGGAAGATTCTAAAGGCACCGTTGGGGCCATAGTATTGCGTCTTGGTGTGATGTTTTAAATAGTATCGTATAGAGCTTGTTTGGAAGCATGCCTGGAAGCTAGAAAACAACTTTCTCCTGGCTTCCAGGTCTGTGTTCCTGGAGCTTGTTTGGTATTAATACCATTGAATTTCCTTATCTTTGCACTCCTTTTTTGCAAAGGGTCGATTTTATGATCGTACAATTCAAATATTCAACTAAAAACCAAATATGGGAAATACACAACTGCCAGATCTGGATAGCCTGATTGACAATTTCATTACCCGTGCTCTTGAGGAAGATGTGCGCAGTGGCGATCATACCTCATTGGCCTGCATTCCGGTGGGTTCTCGTAGTCGTGCCCGCCTATTGGTCAAAGATCCTGGAGTGATCGCCGGCGTAGAAGTGGCCAAGCGGATATTTCAAAAGGTGGACCCACAAGCCCAGGTTGACATCAATATCGTGGATGGCAGTGATATCAACATCGGGGATATTATTTTTGAGGTGGAATGTAATACACTGGCATTGCTCAAAGCCGAACGTGTAGCACTCAACACGATGCAACGTATGAGTGGTATTGCAACCCTCAGCAATCGATTCAAATTTGAGGTTGAAGATCTTCCTGTCCGAATTTTGGATACCCGCAAAACGATTCCTACCATCCGGTTTCTGGAAAAATGGGCCGTTCGTTTGGGCGGTTGCGAAAATTACCGCGATGGCCTATACGACTGGATCATGATCAAAGACAACCACATTGATGCCTGTGGTGGTATTCGGCAAGCGATAGAACAAGTAGAAGCCTATCAAAAAGCCAATCAACTCAACCTTTCGGTCACCATTGAGGTGCGCAACCTGGTTGAACTTCACGAAGTGTTGGACGTAGGCAAGGTAACCCGCATTATGCTCGACAACTTTGAACTGACGCTGCTCAAAGAAGCCCTCGCTACCATCAATGGCCGCTTCCAAACCGAAGCTTCTGGAGGTATCAATATCCATACCATACGTCGCATTGCCAAAACGGGCGTAGATTTCATTTCCGTAGGAGCCCTTACCCATTCTGCGCTTAGCCTTGACTTGAGCTTGAAAGTCGTTAAGGAAGGAGAAGAGGAGTGAAAACAGGAATGAGGAATGAGGCGCTTTGTCAAACCGGTCTCTATCACCACTGAACGTGAAACGATCTGACCGGTTTGGCCAATACGATCTGTCTTCTATAAGCATACCTGGTTGGGTCTTGTCCAAACTATAACTGTCTTTTTTTCGTTATAATGGCAAAATTTGTTGCAAAGTGCGAGGTTACGTATTTTGTTTTTAACAATTGGTAAGTATTTAGTAACAAGTTGGATGAATAAAGTACACCAAAGTTAAAAGTCTGTTAAAGTATCCTCTTGCGTTCTGTTAATACCTAATTTTGTAAGGTTCACAGTGTAAACAATAATTCCAAAACTTGCACGATAATATCGATGAATAAGAAAGCTATTTGGGCAATCATAGGGCTGATGAGCCTAGCAGTAATTGGGGTAGTTTGGCTACAGATGAGCTTGATACAAACGTCGATGAAAGTCAACGAAGAAAAGTTTGACAAAAACGTTTTCAATGCTCTTAATTCTGTAGTTAACCGTTTGGAGTATAATGAAAAACGGGAGGCTTTCCACTTGCATGGAAATGGTTATTCTATTAGTTATCTAAGCGGTGACCTTCAAGGTCTGGCAGGCAGCAACAATGTCAATGCCGGCAAGGTCGACTTCTCTTTTAAACAGGTAGCCGGAAAACCAGGTGCTTTAGACCGTTTGATGGCTGACGTTTTGGATTTTGGGTATTGTACTAATTGTTTGCGAAAGCGAGACGAAAAAATGCAGCGGCTAATGATGTACAATACGCGCAATGATTTTGTGCCGCTGGAAGAACGCATTAAGTTAGACCAACTGGATAATGCCCTACGTCAGGAACTTGGCAATCAGGGTATCAATACAGATTTTAATTACGGCATATTTTCTAAGCGCCGCAAAACTTTTGTCATTGTTGACAACCATTATGTAGTGGAAGAACCACAACCGGAGGACGGACAATCCGGCTTTAAACAATTGTATGGATCCGATTACCAGGTTCACTTATTCCCTGAAGATCAAACATCGCCTGGCTTGTTGATGATCCATTTCCCTTCTAAAACCAGTGTAGTGTGGAGTTCCCTTTGGTTAAATTTTTTGGGAACCATCCTCTTTACAGCAGTCATCCTTTTCTGTTTTGCCTATACCATCAATGTAATTTTCCAACAGAAAAAACTATCAGAGATGAAGACCGACTTCATCAACAACATGACGCATGAATTCAAAACGCCAATTGCAACGATTTCCCTGGCTGCTGATTCAATTACCAGTCCGATGGTCTCCGGTAATTTGCAAAAAGTGCAGCGTTTTGCTAGCATCATCAAGCAGGAAAACAAGCGCATGAACAACCAGGTAGAAAAAGTATTACAGATGGCCCGAATTGATAAACGGGAGTACTCCCTGAAACTTTCTCCGGTCAATGTGCACGACATCATAGAACACGCCGTGGAAAATATCAGCCTTCAAGTGGAAAGGAAAGATGGAATAGTCAGTGCGGAACTGGAAGCAGGTAATCCGGTAGTAGAGGGTGATATGACGCATATTTCTAATGTAATTAACAATTTACTAGACAATGCAAACAAGTATTCTCCGGAAAAACCTGAAATTTCTGTACACACGCGCAATCTACCCAACGGTGTTGAAGTTATAGTAAAGGACCGTGGAATTGGCATGAGCAAGGAAGCGCGCAAACATATATTTGATAAATTTTACCGGGTACATACCGGCAACTTACACGATGTAAAAGGCTTTGGTCTAGGGTTGAGTTATGTAAAGGCCATGATGACTGCCCACAAAGGTGAAATTGACGTGAAAAGTGAACCGGGGAAAGGCAGTAGTTTCGTGCTGTTTTTTCCATATCAGGTAGAAACAAAACATTAACCCTTAATATCATCCCTAACCTAAATCTTCAAAATTTTGGCCCGGAGATTTTGGCGGGAAACAAGTAAAACTATCTATTATGGCAAATGACAAAATCCTATTAGTAGAAGATGATCAGAACTTTGGGGATGTATTAAAGTCTTATTTAGAAATGCACGATTATGATGTTACCCTAGCCACCGATGGTGCTCAGGGCCTGGAAAGTTATAATAGAGGACAATATGATTTGTGTATATTCGATGTGATGATGCCTAAAAAAGACGGATTCACCCTGGCTAAGGAGATCCGTGAAAAGGATATGGAAATGCCCATCATTTTTCTAACGGCAAAGACCATGAAAGACGATGTGCTTCAGGGTTTTAAAATTGGCGCGGATGATTATATCACCAAGCCATTTAACTCCGAAGAGCTACTCTACCGCATTCAGGCTATCCTGAAACGGAGTCAGCAAAAAGCAGATCCCAGGGATGAAATCAAGGAATTCAACATCGGAAAATATCACTTTAATTATCCACTTCGCATTCTTACCTACGATTTAGGGAGCTCGGATGAAGAAAAATCCAAACTTTCTCCTAAAGAAGCCCAACTTTTACGTATGTTTGCAATGTATATGAACGATATACTTCCACGTTCCGAAGCCTTGACTAAAATTTGGGGTGAAGACAATTACTTCACGGCACGCAGCATGGACGTCTTTGTTACCAAATTACGCAAATACTTAAAGCAAGACGAAAACATTGAAATCGTCAATATTCACGGTAACGGATTTCAACTGCTTGTAAAAGCGGAAGAAGAAGCCTAATAAAATGACATGTATAGGGTTTTCTCAGGAAAATCTGATATCATAAGATTAGTTTTTGGGATTATGATTTGGGCTGGGTAGCCATGAGCTACCTGGCTTTTTTTGCGAAAAATCGAACTGTGTACAAACTTCTGCTCAAGCCACTCTTCTTTACCCTTTCTCCAGAGAAGGCACACCATCTCACTCTTGTTTTACTAAAAACTTTACTTTCCATTCCTTTTTTGAATGGTTGGTTTCGCCGTTGGTACCGGGTAGACCATCCGTTGCTCAAACGTGAAATGATGGGACTTCAGTTTTCCAATCCGGTGGGTTTGGCCGCAGGTTTTGACAAAGACGGCAAACATTTCAAGGCCATGTCTGCGCTGGGTTTTGGTTTTATTGAACTCGGCACGGTTACTCCTAAAGGCCAGGCAGGAAATGTCCAGCCCCGCCTCTTTAGACTGCCACAGGACGAAGCCGTCATCAACCGAATGGGATTCAATAATGAAGGGGTAGATGCACTGGTGAATCGCCTCAAACAAGGAAAGCTCCCAGGCCTCATAATTGGTGGCAATATCGGCAAAAACAAAACTACTCCTAATGAACAGGCCAATGAGGATTACGCTGCCTGTTTTGAAGCCCTTTTTCCTTATGTAGACTACTTTGTGGTCAATGTTAGTTCGCCCAATACCCCCAATCTTCGTGCCCTCCAGGATAGAGAACCACTGACTCGCTTGCTGAGTCAACTTCAGACCCTCAATAAAGCTAAAGCAAAAAGCAAGCCTATTCTACTCAAAATTGCCCCCGACCTGACCGAAAGCCAATTGGATGAAATCCTCGAAATTGTCCAATCGACCCGTATTGCAGGCATCATTGCAACCAATACAACCATCAGCCGGGAAGGACTACTCACGCCACCCGATCAGGTTGAAGCTATTGGCAATGGAGGCCTAAGCGGATACCCCGTCAAACAGCGTTCTACCGAAATTATTCGTTATTTAAATGATAAGGCTAATGGCCAATTGTTCATCATCGGCGTAGGTGGAATAGCCTCTCCGGAAGATGCAATAGAAAAGCTGGAAGCCGGTGCCTCTCTGGTACAAATCTATACTGGCTTGATTTACGAGGGCCCTTCGCTCGTCAAACGCATTAATCAGGCCATCCTAAGACGAAACAGAACCAACTAGAATTTCTGGCACCCTTTTTGATTTTAACTCTCCTGTAACCGCAGTTGGTATCGGGTGGGGTTCATGTCTGGAGGGGGTGTGTAAAATGCGCTCAATCATCCCATGAAAACGACAACCTATGATGTGCCTGCTGTTGATTTTTTTATTTGGCTGTAAATTAATAGTCATGCTATCTGAGAAAACGAATTCTTTTTACCGGGACATCCGCTTCTGGCTGGTCCTGGCGTCTTTGTGTGTATTGATTTGGTTGAGTGTACAAGGGGGGAATTCGGGCTAGAGAGGAATGCGGCCGACTTCGCCATTAGGAAATCCTGTTTTGGCAAACACAATATCTACTTATACGCTGACTTTTGCACTAATTACAGCAAGGCAAATCCTCGCAAGTGTAATGCGGGAGATTGATTGGTGGTTGCCAATTTTGATTGATCTGTAACACCAGGGCCTCCGGAAAAATAGTCTTGGCTTCGCCCCAGGTTGAGTACCCCCAACGGTCCTCATTGTGTTTTTTGAGCAATTCACCTTTCATAGCTCCAGATACCCCCGCATCAATCAGCGGCCACCATAGGCTTTCCGTTTCTCGATCCCATAATACGAAGGCCTGGAGACCATTCCATACATTTTCATCGGCATAAGTATAGCCGGAAACAGCGAAAGTGAATTCTTTATCACAATAAACCCGGGTATATACAGCCGCCAGGTCGGCCAAATAACAGTATGCAATCATTACCGGTTCTCCGTCAACGTATTCATTGATCACTTCATGAAACCGCATCAAAATATAGGGGTAAACCTTGACAAAGCCGTTCCCCTGTACATAAATGATTTTTTCATTATCCTGATAATCATTAGCTACTTCATTGATGGGTTTATACTCCGGTTCAATCAGCGCAGAAATTGTTTCCCGTTGGTAGCCATAATCGTATAACTGGCATTCATTTAGCGCCCAATCGGTAATATTAAAATGAGTTGAACTATCCTCCCCAGCCCAGAGGTAACGTTTGTTTTCTTTATCATAAATGTTCTCCCTGGTAAGCTCCGTTGAACACCCGGCAGACTGGTTGGTATTAACTTTCTGTTTTTGACAGGCAATAAGGAATAAGCAGGCAAATCCTGCAATGGTCATACTAATCCGCATGGTTTTGAATTTGTTTTTTTAAAAAAATGGAACGATTGGAAGCATCTTTATCAGAGCATTTCAAAAATTTGACAATCGAAGTCCCCATTCCTTCCAGTTCCTCCATCTTCCAGTCTTCCCAATTTTAATCCTTTTTAGTCAATCAAACTGTTATGCAGGCGACTTTTATTGCCAATACAGGTTTGCAGCCCGACTACAAAAAAAATTATCCGGCCTAGTAACAAGGTCGATACCCCACACATAAATAGACATTCAATCATTCCCAAAAAACTTATATGAAACATGGCAAGTAAAAAGAAGAGTGGTTTTTCATTCCCGATTAACTTCGAGAAAGAAACACCAGAAAAAATTGAATTGCGGATACTCGCCTACGACCGAGACGGCAATTTATTAGAGGAAGGCAAATTTGATGGTAAAAATGCTCATTTGAGTTTACCGGAAGAGCAATTGGCTGATGCGCGCATTTTTATTGCTCCGGAATCCGGTAAAATCCAGCGTATAGCAGAGCCAAGCATTGAATACCTCGAAAAAATCAGGGCTTATGAACCCATCATTCGCCGCAATCTGGACCAGCAGATCGATATACTACCCATTCCCGAAAGTTTGAGCAAGGTATGGTGGTGGGTCATTTGTCGGGTTAAAGGGCGTCTGGTCAAGTGGTTTTTGATCGATGGCAATTGGGAGTTGAAACCCATTTGTAATGCCAAAGTTCACATTTGTGAAGTAGATCGAATCTACTGGATCATCAAACAGATTCCAGATAATATCATTTACAAATTCCGCGAAATATTTTACGAAGAGGAAATCAGATGGCCCGAGCCTCCAGGTCCTCCACCAGTAGAAATTGGCCCGATTCCTGAATTAAGGCCTTTTTCAAACCTCCAACCCAATGTCAACATAGCGAATATCAATCTGACTGCCACCAGCAATATAATCCAAAGAAAAAAACTTCCTGCGATCAATGCCGATATCCGGTTACAACTGGCTTCTCCCAATCTGGATCTGGTAAGAACGGCAATTGCCGAAAATTTTGTGATTTTCCATCCATACCTTTGTTTTTATCCCATTTTCTGGCCTTATTTCTACCGCTGTGACGAAATCAAGACAGTGGTGACAGACAGCCAGGGTCGTTTTGACACCAATATCTCTTACCAGTTATTTGGAGATAAACCAGACCTCTATTTTTGGGCGGAAAAGTCCATTAACGGCACCCCCACTACTATCTATCGGCCACATATTGCCTGTTATACCCACTGGAATTACACTTGTGGAAAGGAAGTGACCCTCTACAGTAACCACCCCTCCGTAAAGCCTGGCTGTCCGCCTGTACTTGCCGGCTCGATTGCCTGGGTGCAGACGATCGGAAATCATGCAAGCGTAGCGGATATCCAACAAACCAATGCCTTCACTAATATCCAGGGTAAATTATTCAACACCATCGGCTTGACAGCATTTCGCACCAATGAATTGGCCAGTTTTGGGTTGAATGGTACTAAAGTTCGCCCATTTGCCCGGGGGCTTCATTTCCGGGTTATGTTTGGTAATGGCACAGGTCCAGGCCATACCATATCTAAATTCCTTTGGTCATACCGCCGAACGGCTACCGACAAATTACTCAATTCCAGCGCTGGTGATAAAGTCTGGACGCCATTGAATGGGGTTTCTTTGAGGAAATCCTACCTGGTTCCCAATGCAGCGGGTACCGATTTTGATCGCAAATATTATGATATGGGCCCGCAGCCTGATGGCAAATACCTTATTCCTCCCTATTTTGCTACTTCTATTGAACCCAATGCAGTATGGGAAGATGCGGAGACCGTAACGGCTTCTTTCAACTCTGATACCTTAAAAGGTGACGGGTTGTATGAATTCAAACTGGAAGTATTCAACAGTGCAGGAACGTTGCAGACCGTGGCAAAGGATTTCTATCGTGTAAATGGTGGCAGCGGTTCTGTGGCTGCCCCGGTCGAGTTTTTTAATCCCGTTTTCCCCGGATCATTTACACCTTTCCGGATGCGTGTGCGCATAGACAATCAAAAGTGTACCGCTCTGGTCGAAGATGTGACCGTTGATGGTAATATTTCCTCCTCTGAATGTGGATTTGTAAAATATGTCAGCAAAGCCACTTCAGATGTCAACCTACGTTTTAAGGCCAGCCAGCCAAATGACTTTGGTGTATTCCGGTTCACGGTCAACCGTGGCAAGGGTAATCCTACCCCGGCTACCGATCGAGGTTCCGTGATTAACGATACTGCCAAGTATAATTTGCATGAGGGCCCATTGAGTCCTATCGACACTGCCGACGGTTATTTCCATGGCGCATTCAATGTGGGAAGTATGCTTGGTCACTGTACCAAGGCCGCTTTCGCGGAATACCTCTATGTCGACGGCCTACACACCGATGGTAATGTAGTGCTGGATCATTTTGATGCCAATTTCCTGGCGGCCTTTGCGCTGGAGCCAACAACCTAATCGCAGTTTCTCCTACCGGGGGGCATGGCGTTGCAATAACACAAAGTGCCCCCACGGGAAAACAATACTGATATCGTGAAGTATTTTGCGGTGCCTCTGAAGGGGGGGTGCCGCCTTTTTGGTTTTATGAGCGTTGTTTATAAACCGGGAAAAATCTTAATTTTACAGTAATTGAGTTTAAAACCTAACGCCCAATAAAATGTCCAGTCCTAAAATTTTTGGTGTTACCATCCTGATTGTTGCAGGCATTTTTCTTCTGACTCGTTATTTTCTACGCCGACAATTGAAGGGTGAAGATTACTCTTTAGTCCGGCAATTGGTATTGGCTGCAATAATCTTTGTAGGCATTGGTGGTATCATCCTAGCTGTTCCGGTCAGCGAAGATAATGTTCCCATCAAGTTGGAAGTGCTTGGCATACTCGGCATCATTATCAGTTCCGCCATTGCACTTAGTGCCACATCTATACTGGGTAACGCACTAGCCAGTCTTCAACTTCGTTCGGCAAAAAGTTTCAAACCCGGGGATTTTATAAAAATTAATGACTTCTCCGGAAAAGTCAGTAAACGCGGACTATTTTATGTAGAGATCCAGACGCCAAAGCGGAATTTAATCAACCTCCCCAATCTCTTTTTAGCCAATAATCCTTTAGAGGTTACTCCGGAAAAGAAGCCATTGATTACCACGACGGTATCTCTGGGTTACGATGTCCCACATACCCAAATTGCAGCATGCCTGCTCGATGCTGCTGATCGAGCTAAATTGGTGGACACCTTTGTGTATATTACTGAACTAGGAGATTTTTCGGTTGTTTATCAGATAAGTGGCTGTTCGAAAGATAACGAGCGTTTGCTGACCCACCAATCGATGCTTAATGAAAAGGTATTGGACGTATTACACGAAGCCAAGATAGAGATTGTTTCTCCGGCTTTCATGAATCAGCGGCAGGTCAATAAACAGGTTTTTATCCCGAAAAAACAAATCATTTCGGACCTAAACGCCCTGGAGCCAGAAAGTAGTCCTGAAGATATCCTTTTTGATCGGGCCATCCTCGCTGGTTCCATTGAAAAGAAAAAGGAAAAGTTCCACGAAGTGCTGGAGCGAATTAAAGAAATTGAAAAACACAAGCAGGAAGCTGATACGACGGAACAGGAAAAACTTGATGGTCAATTGACACGTGCCCAAAATTTCAAGCAAGAATTGGAAAAACAAATCCAAGAAGACGAAACAAAGTTGAAGAACTAGAACTGTTTTAACTAAATCAATTTCATGGCTATTGATGAACATTTAGCAGATCGCATGCGGCAGTTTTTTGCCGAAAAAAAGGTAACCCCTGAAGAAAAAAAGATGATGGGCGGCTTGGGGTTTATGGTCGATGATAAATTGTGTATTGGCATTTACAAAGGAGGCCTGATGGCCCGAACTGATCCGGAAGAGGAGGCAACACTATCGAATAAACTTGGAGCAGAACCCATGATTCACGGTGGCCGACCGATGAAGGGCTATATCATGGTGGCTCCTGAAGGATTTGACAGTGATGATGACCTGGAATTTTGGATACGGAAATGCCTGGAATTTAATCCTAAAGCCAAATCGAGTAAAAAGAAGAAAAAATAGTGCCTTTTATTTTCAGCTTTTGAGTATAAAAAATTTCATACGCCGACTTTTCGTCTTTTTGGCACCCCTCCTAATCGGGATCATCTTTCTTATTTGGATACCGATCGACCGATCTTTTGTTTATCATTATTTACAGGAGGATTGCGCCGGGCACGGTTCCTGGGTATACAATCGGCTTTTTCGCAATCCCAAACCAGTAGATATTGCTTTTATTGGCTCCTCCCGCACGATTCATGGGCCTATGGATCAATTGCTGGAAGACAGTCTCCTAAAAAAAACCAATGATTCCATAGCTGTACTTACCCTGGGATACTGCCGACTGGGGCGCAATCTTAGTTTGGTGTTACTAAAGGATTTGCTGAAGCATAAAAACCCAAAAACTTTAGTCCTGGAAGTCCGTGAGGATGAAAATCGGTATAGCCATCCAGTATTTCCCTATTTAGCAGAAAGGGAAGATGTATTCCAACCTGTTATGTTGTTCAATCCTGACTTGATTAAAGATCTTTATTTGGGAGTTAGAACGCGCTTTGAATACCATCAAAGAAAATGGTTAAACAACCATCCAGAAGCATATCCTGCTGACTATCGATCTTATGGTTATGGCTCTTCTCAGAGGTTGGCGGATAGCACTTTTCTACGACAAAAAAAGGCTGAGCGAATTATCCGGGCGGAACGCAAGCTCAAGGAAGGGGGGCGTGATTTCCACATGCGGTTCCCACGTGCTTATCTCAAAAAGATTGCTCAATTGGTGGCAACTCACGGTATTCAGCTCTACTTTCTTTACCTTCCGGAATATGGATGGCCACTAAGGGAACCCATGGAACTAGCCACCTACCGCCAATATGGAGAGGTTTGGATTCCACCAGCTGATATACTCGACAATCCTAAGCACTGGATGGACGATGGGCATTTGAATGATGAGGGGGCCAGGGCGCTATCAGGATGGTTGGTTTCCTTGTTGCAGGGTAATTAGAGGCTTAAGCATATATTTTCTTGCGCATTAACAAGAATCCCAAAATGCCTAATAACCCAATGATGCCCATGATAGTCAATGGGTAATGATTTTTTGAGTTAGCCAAATCAAGCGCTTCAAAATTGCCCAGTTGCACAAAAGCAGCCCAATAATAGGGATGGGTGTTTACCTTATCTGCTTGTTCCAGAAAACTAAGCTTTGCTTGTCGGAGAGCGATATCCTTTGAGTGGCCAGCTACCAGGTTTTTATAAAATCCAGACATAATTGCGGAGGTCGCGCAATCATCCACTGCCCATAAACTAGTGAGCACACTTCTGCTACCAGCAAGAAAAAAACCTCTGGTGAGACTCATAATGCCCTCTCCCTTTACCAAGCGACCAACACCTGTATTACAGGCACTTAGTACTACTAAATCCGCATTTAGGTTTAGCGCTGAAAGATCATAATTGGACAAAAAATCATCGGCGAAATAGATGCTGTTCAATTCCGGGTTCTCAGGATCAATACAGGCATGAGTAGCCAAATGGATGATATTGCTTTGAGCGGCCAATTCATAAAAGAGTGATTTATTGGCTTGTTCGCCTAATGCTATTTCTCCTTTCATCATGGCCTGAATTGACCTCACTTCGTCCTGGCTACACATCAAACTGTACAAGGCCTCCGGGTCGCAGGCCCGGCTTGCCATCAATCGGTTCTTCTTAAAAGACGGGGCCATGCCCAGAAAGGCAATTTTGGAATTGGACGTCCTGGCAACTTCAGGCTGAAGGTACAAAGCTGCAGAATAATGATAGCTGAAGGCATAGGCTTCCACCAAGTATTCCAGTTGATTTGGCGAATAACCGGGATGGTTCCAATCCGGGGTGCTCTCAAGTAATGTCTCAAAGGGTAAATAACAAAGGATATCATCCGGAACAATAAGCAGGCGATCTATTTTATGATCGGGTGTAGCCAGCGGTTTTTCTAATAATAATTGATACAGTCGAGTAGCCAGTGTACCAAATTTTCGGAAATTGTCACCAAAACTTTCGCTATTCGGAGGTCTGGTGATCAAGGTTCTCAGATCGTTCACCAAAAGTACTAGTGTATCACGGGAGCCTAACTGAAAGGCCTGCAGTTGATCCTGGGTAATGAGGAAAGCATAGGCGCTTTTTTCGCCTACCAGGTATTCTAGAAAAGCGGTTTGCTTATCGGGCAATCTTTCGCGAATGTCCCTGATGCTGGCCGATTGTTGAGCAAATTTGTAGTGATAATATTCCGGATATTGTTTTTCAAATCGATCAATAAGCTTCTGATGCGTTTCCTTCAACTCAAAATATTGGGATTGCCACTGTTTAATGCTTGCCGGGGCAAACTCGCCTTTTTTTTGTTTGGCTTCAGCGATCTGTCTTTTCATTCGATTTAATTCAAAACGCAGGTCCGCTGCTGTTTGTAACAAACTATCCGGAATTCCGGCGGTATGCCTTGCCAGGTTTTCTTTTTGGTTTTCGTAAAGGAGGATGGCTTTATTACGTTCAGCAAAAGAAAAAGCGGCCTCCAGAAAGCTTTGATCATTACTGTTTTCATATTGAGCTAGTGCCACTTCAATGGCCTGTTCATAGATTGGCAATACCTTTTGAGCCAATGCATTTTTTGAACCATCGGCCAGGTATTCCTGCCGGATGGCGGTGATCAATTTGGCAATCAAAAAATGCGTTTCATAAGCTTTGTTGAGTTCCTGAACTTGGGTTGGTTGTTGAACAAAGCGTATATATTGAGTCTTTGCAATACCCGCCAAAATGTCCAACCCTACCAGTGGATTGATAAATTGAGTCAGGTCGAACTGAGGCGCCGTCGTAAGCGTATCCAAGTCAAGGGTATTACTCGCCAACGCCTTTTGATAATGGTCCATCGCCGTGCCATATTCTTTTTGTTCAAAGTAAATATTGGCCAAATGCAGCTCAATTTTTGCAATCTCCGGATGCTGGTCATAACCGTCAAAAGTGTTGCTCACCACTTTCTCCGCCTTTTTCATATTGCTCAAGGCAGCCGCAAAATCGCCCTGTGTTGTGAACCATTGGCTACGCAGGCTATAACAGAGGTGGGCCCTGGCCAAGGTATGGCCCTGGGCTTGTAGCTGGATTGCCTGCCAGGTATAATGCAATACACTATCCCTCTGGTTCTTCCCTAGGGATACTGCAGCCAAGCCATTCAGGCAATCCATTACAATTTGGTCAATGTATTCGGAGCGTGATTTTATACCCTTGAGTAACCTCAGGCTTTGCTGATAATGTGCTGCTGCTGCGCCCCACTGCGCCTTTTGTTGGAAACACTCGGCAAGATTAAACAGGATGGAGGCATAATCATAGTCTGTAGCGTATTGTTCCAGGTCCTGCCAAACCGCCTCTGCTCTATGAAAATAAAAAAGTGCCTGATCGTAGTCTCCCAGGATCTTGTAGGTGTATCCCAAATTTAAATACACATTCCACAGTTCACTTTCTTCACCGCCGTATTGTCTACTCAGTGCGATCACCCTTCGATTGAGTCGGATCGACTGATCATACCCACCCTCTACATCGTATAAAACGGCGAGGATAGACAGGGCATCAAAATATTCCGTACTTGCTTCTCCCAATCGAGCCAGCGCAATTTTACCGGCTTTACCTGCCACTTCCCGTCCTTCCGAAAAATCTCCATTATTAAAATGAGCCGAAGCAATCCAGTTGAGACACCCTACATAATCATCCCAATGTTGGGATTGCTGAAAATAAGGAATAGCTTTTTGAAGATAGTAAATGATGCTATCAGAATGTTCCAGCATGTCGAGCTTGCCCAGGTAAGTTTGCCCCTTTGCGTATAGAGAATCGCGCTGCTGTTCATCACTAGACTGCGCCCAACCGGTGACCGCAACCCCACAGATGATCAGAAAGAAGAGGGAACGAATGATGTTTTTTTCTGTCAATACTTAGTTATCTATTTTAATCAATTTCAAAGTTTCTGCTCTCTCTCTCCCTTCCATCCGCAGATAATAAATACCGGCAGGCCAGTTTGCCGTTGAAATCTCCCGTGCATCAATATCTCCTATCGGAAGATCAATGCATTGCATTAGTTCACCGCTGAGGTGGTAGACCCGGATGTTGGTCTTAATTAGCGCTGATTGAATAGGATGAATCGTCAGGTTTTTTGAAAAAGGATTGGGAAAGACCTGAACCGTCTCTACCGATTCAGAAACGGAGAAATCCGAAACCACAGCAGTCCTTTCCCCCATTCTATTCCCTAGTACATGACTGTTTTCCGGAGCCTCCAGGCGAAAGCCAACGCCAGAATAAGCACAACAAATTTCCTTTATTTCCGTGTAATCAGGAGGATAAGAAGTCTGTGGGCTCGTTTCTTCAAAAACATTCTCGTCAAAGGGTTCTCCTGCTCCACTATAATCTTGTATAGGATATACACTATACTGACCTGGTCCGGTCAACATTTTTAGCGCATAACTTGAATTAAAATTGATCCTCGTAGAAGTACAGATTGGGTCTACATTAAGGTGGTATTGGTAGATGGCTTCGTATAGGTTGAAGGTATCAATGGTAACTGGTTGTAATTCCGAATTTTGAATAGGCCCCCTGATGCCACTGTAAACCCCACCAAAATCAGCGTCTACATATATAGGTGGATAGGCAGAAATATCATCAACGACAAAGCGTACCCGCACCAGTATCAACACCTGATTTTCACTATTCGCTGCATCAATGCATTCGTTGGGAAAAAGGATACCGGTCATTGGATTAAGCCAATTGGTACGGACCACTTTTGGCCGTTTTACTTCTACCGTCAGTGCTGGCGCAGAAGTAGCAAATATCTTTGCCGGGATAAAAAAGGTACCTAATACAAGTAGAACAAAAGCGTGTTTTTTCAACAAATTCATAGCTTTGATTTTAACGTGACTCGTAGAATAGAGTTGTTTCGCAAATAATGTAGGGCATAAAAATATCTAATTCTCTAAATCATTACCTTCGCGTATAAAAGGTAACCAAGATAATGGGTTTTTAACAAAAAGCCTGGCCGTTAGTTACCTTTTCATTCAAAAGCATAATAGTTTAATAGCACTAAAATATGCGGTCAATCCCTGATGCGGATATCATTCACCAACTAAAATCTTCCTCCAACAAAGAGGTAGATGGCGCCATAAGCTATTTACACCAGCGTACCTTCCAGTCAGTTTGGCGGTTTATCAAAAAAAACAGCGGCCATTTTGCGGATGCTGAGGATGTTTTCCAGGAAGGTTTGCTTGCTTTTTATAAGCTGGTTCGGCAGGGAAAAATTGAAGAAACGGTCAAAGTAGAAGCTTATCTTTTTTCTATCTGTCGGAATTTGTGGTTGAAACAATTGAACAAAAAAAAGGACACCACTGAGTGGGAAAGTGTGCCGCCATTAGAATCAGCAGAGGATTTACAATTGGATGGCTTGTTAAAAATCGAAAGGAAAGAGGTTTTGGACAAAGTAATGCAGCAGTTGGGAGAAAAGTGTCGGGAGATCCTGATTTACTATTATTATGACCGGATGAGGATGAAAAATATTGCTGAATTGATGGGCCTATCCAACGAACAGGTCGCTAAAAATAAAAAATCCGGTTGTATGAAAAAAATGAGGAATTTGGTACTGGAGCAGCCTTTTTATAAAACATATTTTGGAAATAATTGATCAGGAACAACTCTTTTGACGAAACCCTAAGTAATGAGTGAAGATCAAATTGACGATTATTTGCTGGGACGTTTGCAAGGTGAATCGTTGCGAGCATTTCAAGAACAACTGGACACGGACACCGAGTTGGCCAAAGAATTAGGCATCCGAAAGGAGCTATTGCAGCAAATCGACGATCTGGGAGACCAGCAGATGAAGGCAAGAATCAGTGAAGTTCATCAATTGCAATTGAAACAAATGAAACAGTACAAGCTGATTCAACGCTCCTTGATCTTATTTTTCCTGCTCCTTTTACTGGCTATACTTGGCTGGTGGTTTTTGGGAAGAGCTCCCAAGAACGAAATATTGTACCAGCAACATTATCAGGCCTATGCGCTTAACTTCGGCAGCAGGGATCAGGCAGCAAATCCGGGTTTACTTTCCGCAGGAGCTGCTTATAAACAAGGCGATTTTGCAAACGCATTAACGCTATTCCAAAACATCCTTACACAAGCACCTAACAACACTAAAATCAGGTTAGCCATTGGCCTTTGCCAACAAGAATTGCAGCAATATGACCAAGCGCTACAAAGTTATACTCCACTTATAGAAAAAGACGATCCACTCTATGGAGACCAGGCCCGATGGTATACAGCTCTAATCCACCTGCATCAAGGAAATCGGGAGGAATGCATCAATTTATTACAGCAATTGGCCAATGCCTCCTCCGCAGATTTTCATGAGGAGGCGGTGGAATTGTTGGGAGCGTTGGAGTGAATTGGGTCAATCTTTAAGGTTGCTCAATATGGCAAAAAATGAAAATCCTTTTTGGGGACATTCCCTTTCTTTTGCAGCTCATGCTCCAACGCTGAGTCCTTCCTTCTAATTTTCTTCAAAAAAATTCCCCTTCCCCCATTACCTTTTTTTCAAAAGCAGAATAGGTTAGATAGATTAACTATTTAACAAACTTCTTAATGGTTCAAAAATAAGATGAACCAATAAGACAAAACTTTAATGCTTTATGAAATACTTACACCGATTGTCGGGCGTGAGCGGGCTGCTTGTTGCTTGTATGTTGAGCTTTTCTAGTGTGCTAACGGCGCAAAATGAATGTAACAATATCTGTATTTCTTTTGGGGAACCCGAAGTACGAGAAAATCAGATTTTTACTCCAGTAATCTTGAATGCTACAAATACTAACGGGATTATGGAGTTTACCTACTTTCAGGCCTCTGTACAATTTGCCCCAGGTCAGGATTATGATGGTAGCGATATAATTGATAGTGAAATTCCCGCATTTAGAGACGCCAATCAGTATACAGGTGGTGCTATCGATTCTCCTTTTTTGTTAGCAAATGATAGAATCATTTACATTTTCGAATCAGACGGAGAATTTATAGCGATTCCTGATGGTGCAGTCATTTTTACAATGGTTTTGGAGATACCGGAGATTGAGCCATTAAGTTTTGGATACGTTGCCGGAGATACACCAGATTTTGAAGGAACTTGTGTCATTTCAAAAAATTGTGAGGAGCCTCCCATGAACCCTTGCAATATTGAAATAGTAGAAATCTGCCGTGAAAATGGGATTGTATTTGTCAGCGTACTTCGCGATGGAGAGCCCATCGGAGAATATGATCCCAACTGCTGCATTTTCTGGGAAGGTATTCCAGGCGTACTACCCAATGATTGCGAAAATCCGCGCCCAAGTCTTCCTCGCCGTAACGATAATGAATTTGCGGAGTACTTTGGTAGAGAGTACACCGTATCCGTAACCTGCGGAGACTGTACTTATGAATATGCTGGTGCCCTTGGTGATTTGTGTGAAGAAGCCCCAATCATGATTGCAGGAACGGTAAGCGCTGTAGGACCGCAAATGTGTGATGATGCTCAAGCGGATCGTATCAGCGAGGTTAACATCATCATTACAGATACAGAGACTGGTCAGATAGCATGCCAAATTATGACCGATGAATTAGGGCAGTACAAATGTGAGGTCCCCAGCGGAGGCAACTATACTGTAAGGGCAGAAAAAGAGGGCAATATTGCTTGCGGGATAACGCAAGATGACCTAGATCGTTTAGAGGATCATATCCTGGATGTAGAACGTTTGCAAACCTGGCGCGAATTATTTGCCGCCGATGCCAACGGGAATGAATCAATTTCCGTCTGGGATCAAATCCATATCGAAGGTTTCTTCAATGGAACGCCCATTGCCAATAGTACTCCCTGGAGATTTTTTGTTCCTGAAAGCTATAATTCTCTAGCCATTGGCATTCCTTTTGAGCCTTTGCCGGAAGTAGAACAAGTACATGAATTTACCAACTTAGAAGTCGATCAAAACAACGTCAATTTCCTAGGCATTAAAATCGGTGACCTCGACGGTGATTGTACGAATTGTAATGGCGAAGAAGGTAGTGGAAGAAGAGACGGAGTTTTACCTGCTAATAATACCCAGACTCCTACAGTAAGCTCAACACCTTTGTTGGTACCCAACCCATTTTCGAACCAAACCACCTTATATTTTAACCTGAGCAAAAAAAGTAATGTCCAAATCGAAATCACCAACAGCTTGGGGCAGCGCATGGACAACTATCAAGCTACTTTATCAGCTGGTGCAAATAGCTGGACCTGGCAACCGGCTAGCAGTTTATCAGCTGGAATATACTGGTATAAAATCAAAATTGATGGCCAGTTGTATAGTGGGAGACTTTTGAAGAATTAATGGGATCACTTCTCTGCATTAATTACATGGAGGCACTGGATGCTCCTAAATTAATACCGATGTAAGGTAAGCATTATGCTCTCAATGCTTAACCTATTCCCCAGAGGTGGTGCCAGGGGCTGGCATCGCCTCTTTTTATGAAATAATGATTCTTAGAGCCTGTTCGTTATGCTAATCAAGGCTTTTGTTTGATCCTTGGAAGTAGGTTTAAAATTTGGAGCATTAAATAATGAGGCGTCTTCATCCTACGGACGAAGCAAAAAAACCATTCCGACTGAAGGCCCACCTTCGCCTTCGCGTAGCCGCTATGGCAGAGCGAGGCCGCGCAGTGTGCATCTTTAGTGGCTGATCAGGTGGTAAGAGACTTGTCTAAGAACGCAAATAATCAATACTCAGCACTGGTACCTCTGCATGGTTGACCAGGGCTTCCACATTACTCCCTGAAAAGATCCGCTTGACTGGATGGCGATGCACATTGGAAATGCCGATGAGCTGGATGTCATTAGCGTGCACAAAATCGAGAATCCCAGTATCTACATTTCCTTCCCGTTTGAGGTGGATGTGACAGGCAAGCGGCTGCGCCAATTTTTTAAATTCCTCCATGGCTTCCAGGGTAACTATCGCTGGTGCATCAAAAAGGCTAGTAGTTTGAATGGCCAGGAGGTGAATTTCGGGAATGAAGTGTTTCACAAAATCCTTAAATTTTTCAAAGGCAGGTCTGTCATCCCAATTGAAAGAAGAGGCAAAAGCTACTTTGGAAAAGTCAACCTTTGACAATGGTTTCTTAATCACCAGAACCGGACAATGCACCTCTCGAATGACTTTCTGAGTATTTGATCCCAAATAAAAAAGGGACCTGTTACTAGCTCCCTGAGATCCCATAATAATCATATCAATAGTGTGATGCGCTGTATACTTTCCCAAATTGTCTACTAATGGCCCTTTCTCTATCTTGATAAAAATATCGATATCAGGGTGCTGTGTTTTGACAGCATGCAAATTGGTTTCAGCATGCTCATAAGCCTGTTGCTGATCAGAATCATCCTTGGTCGGGCTGAGGGTATGATAAAGGTGTACGGCCGATTTAGTTTTCTTTGCCAATTGCATAGCTGCATGCACTGCATAACCTGCACAAGTGGAAAAGTCAGTTGGGACTAGTATACTATTCATCACCTAAGATTTTATTTAAGAACAAAAGTAAACCTTTTCCTGATCGGTTGTGATGATCGTTATCACTCAAGGAAGTGATTTTAATTGATTCCGATTAATCTCCCCAGGACAAGCCAAACCTCAGTTCCAATTGAGCAAAGGGAGCAGAGAAGTCTTCATTGCTATAATTGGCCAAATCTACATTGCTTACAAAGCGATATCCGCCTTCCAACCCCATACGGAACCATTTAAAAATATTGACTTCTATACCAGCAGATGGTTGGAATACAAATACACGATCAGCATTTGAGTCTTGCAAGCTAACTTTCCCACTTCCAGTGAAAATGCTGATTTTGGGGTGTACTATCTTGTAAGAATTTGGCGTAAACCCTATCAATAATCCTTTGTATTTCATATCAAATTGGTCCCCATTACCCGCCAACCGTATATCATCTTTCAAGCGATAATTGCCATATCCCAGTAATATTGATCGACCAAATTCAACACCAAAGGAGCCGCCTTTAACCATGCCCCAATCATTATCAAAATAATTGTAATCATACATTGCCGATCCCCAGATGCCAGACAACCAGGCACTATTTCTGCTAAATAATGTTTCTTCTCTTTGGGCCGACAAACTAGTAGCTGAAACGACCAATGCCAGAATGATAAAGAATGTGTTTTTCATTTTAAATAGGATTTTGAAATGCGATGTAATAGGTTCTTTTATGAATCAGGTGAGGAATTGAGTATTCTTAAAAATCATTTTTTCCATACCTTCCTTTCTTGCAAATTAATCCACCCGCTAATAAAATGAACCTTTTTTCGACTAAAGGATGGTTTGCAGGATTGAATCCCCTATCACATTAACGATATTTAACTAAGTACACCTGTAGCTTAACAGAGTTTCACATATTCACTTTACCCGGCGGCCTTTCCATACATAGTTTTGTTGCATGTTGGCCAGTAAACCAATAATCGCAATATAAGCGATATGATAAATCTGAGCGATAAAGTAGCCACGCATCAAATCTTGTCTCTCAAAAAAATCGGTGGCTCGGCGAAGCATAACAAAATCCACCAAAGTCTTGAGAAATAACTGGCCAAGAAACAATGCCAACCCAAAACTGCCCCACCAAAATACGGAGACTAAGCTGAATATGATATTGATACAAAAGGCAAAGACCAAAGCCAAGGTTAAGGTAATGCGCCATTCGCGGTAAGCGGTGGACTTACTGGCCCAGCGCAAGCGTTGGCTCAGAAAACTACGCCAATCAGGCATAGGAGAGGTCAATGCCGTCGCCTCAGCACTTTTGACAAACCCAATACGGTTGGGATAACGATGGGCTACTTTTTGTAGTAGCAGCATATCATCTCCTGAAGCCAGGTTATCTATTCCTGCAAAGCCATCGACTTCCTGGAATACCTTTTTAGGATATGCCAGATTGGCTCCATTGCATAGATGCATAAATTTCCCTTGGATGCCTGCACCGGTAACCAGCATCATGCCCGCAAAGTCGAGCGACTGGAAGCGCTCAAGTGTACTATTTTCTCTGGTAAAATTTACGGGAGAAGCAATAAATACGGGGTTTTTGGCTTCATAATAACTCACTAACAAGGCTAGCCAATTGTATGGCAACTGGCAATCTGCATCGGTGGTAATGATCAGGCTTCCATTTGCCTGGTTGATGCCCGTTTCAATGGCTTTTTTCTTGTAGGCCTGTTGGTCGGATTCTTGGACAAAGTCGGCAAGGGACAAATACCGAATACGTACATCGTTAAACCCTTGTACAATTTCCGGGGTCAAATCGTCAGAAAAATCATCAATAACGATGATTTCTATAAGTTGTGTAGGGTAATTTTGGGAAAGGATCGACTGGAGGCAGGCAGCAATATTGATTGCTTCATTTCGGGCTGGAATGAGAATGCTGACGAAGGTTTGTGGCTTAAATTTGGTAGGTAAGCTCCATTCCGGCAACCTCCGCCACCAATAGAGATAACGCAAGGTGTTGCAGATATAAAATCCGGCTAGTAATATAGTCAGGACTAGATAAATCCCCTTTGTATCAATCATTTACTCATCAAAGAGGTCTTCATAATCGTTGTTCCGTGCACGTCTGGTTTGCCGAGGTTTTTCTTCAAATTCCGGTAATATTAAAGGTGGCTCATCTACTATTTCCTCAAATTCTACAAATTCGCCCTCTTTATTGCGTTCTACTTCATTTCGAACCTGTTTTACTTTTCGCTTCAGAAGTGCCTTACCTAAGAGAAAAGCAGTGATCAATGGAAAACACAACACATTCAGGACGATGGCCCCTACCCCTAATAAGGGATTGTTTTTCAACAAACGGCCCATCCATTGCAGGTAACTCCAAACAACTTTGTAATCGATAATCAAAGTAGCAATCAGCATCACTGGTGCCAGGAAATATAAAATCTGGAAAACAATGCGTGCTAAATAAAAGAGGGCTATCAGGAAAAACACCATGAGTATAACGCCCGTTATGGAACTGGAGGGATTACCTCCCATATTGAATTCTGATCTTTGTCGATATTGCATAAGTAATGTCATTTGTACTTAGAACTCTTAAAATTAGGCTTTTGTTTGCACTTTTTGAAAACCCTTAGACGAGTAATCCCCTATCCTTCGATCAGTGGGGTTAAATTTCCTACCAAAGAAGCCTATATTTTGTTTTTCCCACCATTTACAAGTAATTTTGAAAAAAATAAGCATAAATATGAAAAATATAAGTTGGGTGTTGATTGCTTTTTTGCTGATGGCATTCACCACGGAGCGTAAAACAAGTGAAGACCAGATTACTGTAAAGGCAAAAATTACGGGTTGTACAGGTCCTTTGAAACTCTATCGTTTTGATGGTTTTAAATTTATAGAGTTCCAAACAGCTAAATTCAATGCTGAAACCGCAGAGTTTACGATACCCAAATCAGATCCTCAATTTTATTATATCGGCCAAACGGAAAGTGCAGTATTGCCCATCCTTTTGGGACCTGAAGAAGACGTCGTGATTAGTGGAAATTGCAGTGATATGCGTCAAATTCAACTCAGCGGGTCCGCCCTCAACGAGCAATATATTGCTTTAAAAGAGCAGCTCAATCAATTGAAAACCGAAACGTCCCAGCTTTCCCGACAATACCAATCGGCCGGAAAAAATGCTGCCCGTCAGCAGCCGATTATGGAAAAATTGAAGGCGCTTGATGACGAAAAGCTCGCACTACTGGATTCTTTGCGGAAGGCCAATCCCTTTTTTGGCAGGGTTGCTGCATTAAATACCTACCTGAGTTTTCAGAATTTCGGTCAGGATTACCGTGATGAACTCAACTATTTTGCCAATGAATTTTTTGTACATGTTGATTTCAGTGAAGCAGAGTATGATCAACTGCCATGGGTTTACGAAGCTTTTAAAAGTTATGCAACAACCCTTTCTTCGGTAACAATTACCCCTGAGATGCATCAAAAAATACTTGAAAAAGCATTGAACCAGATCCCCCTTGATCGCCCTGTATACCAACTAGCGATGAGTGGTATCATCGGAGCATTGAAACAGAAAAATCACGCCAACTTCCCCTACTTTGCAAATTTGTACATCACAAATTACGGCAAAAAAAATCCGGCAGTTGCTGCCACCCTGCGCCAAGAGGTAGACCAGATAAAAAATTATGCTGTTGGAGGTATTGCTCCTGATTTTACGCAACAAAACCCAGAAGGAGAAGACCTCAGTCTGAGCGATTTTCGAGGCAAAGTAGTGCTCGTCGACTTTTGGGCCAGCTGGTGTGGTCCATGCAGGAAGGAGAACCCCAATGTGCTCAAAATGTATAACAAATATAAGGATAAAGGTTTTGAAATATTGGGCGTCAGCCTTGACAAAACTAAAGATCGTTGGGTAAATGCAATCGAACAGGATGGTCTCCCCTGGCCACAAATTAGCGATCTGAAAGGCTGGTCGAATGCTGTAGCACAAGACTATGGCGTCCGGTCAATACCGCATACTATTTTATTAGATGAGGAAGGTAAAATTCTCGCCCGCGGATTACGTGGAAAGGCTTTGGAGCAGAAATTGGCAGAGGTGCTGAAATAGGCATCAGGTTAACGATGGAGTGGAGATTGGGCATTTGTTAGTTTGGAGGTGTTAGGCCCACCTCCAAACTAACTTGTTCGCTCTATTAACTACCAAATAAGTTATAGCTCAGAGAAGCCGAGAATACCCGATTGGTGCTACGTGGATTATCGCCCTCAATTGGATCTCCATTTATATCCGTGAATACCACTTGGTTAATGTTGAGTATCCCCCATTGATAATCGGCATTCAGCTGAATTTTGTCAGAAACTTTCCAGGTAAGGCCCGCCTTCAGGGCCAGATCAAGTTTCTTCCAGAGGTCTTTATCATTAGGATCTTCAACCTTAATATCATTAAATTTGGATTTTGAATTAGATGCTACCAGGTAGCCAGCCTCTATGCCTCCTTGCAGCCATAATGGACGAATAATCTGTCTTTGTAATGTGACAGGCACCACCAAATAATGCAAATTATTATTGGTCTCTAACCGATCTACGCCATCCGTTTGGTCGTCGAGATATCCTTTTAATGAGTACAATAATCCAGATTGGATTTCCAGTTTTTCGCCAGCATGATAAGCCGCCAATAGGCCTACTTTATACCCCACTTTAGACTTGTAGGTATCATCAAGGTCTAAATTAAATTCCGAAACTTCATTGGTTGCTACTGTGCTGATGTTCAGACCAGCCTGCATGCCAACAGTGAATTGCGCAAATGTCAGAAAAGGAGTAAAGCATAGAAAAAAGGAAAATAGGTATTTCATGAGTTCACATCATTAATTAGAGAAATGGATAGGTATCTCTTTTTTAACGAGGTGTGCTCAGCCTTATTTTACGTTAACACTTCTTTCACGGGAAGCTCCGTTTTATAATACAATTCCGAGCAATTTTCATGGGTAAATACTTCCTTTGCTACCCGCCAGAGGTCATCGCTGGTCACTTGTCGGTAAAGGTCAATTTCCCGGTTGATAATGTCTGCATCTCCCAGCAGTTCGAAGAATGCCAGGTTAATAGCTTTGTTCAACACATTCAATTCTGAAAATACCAGATTGCTCTCTACTTTGTTTTTGATTTTTTGCAACTCCCGTTCCGGGATGGGTGCTGCCAGAAGCATTTCCAGTTCCTTCCAGATGACCGCTTCCCCTTCTTCCAGCGTGATACCTGCTGAAGGTTTGCCCTCAATGATGAATAGTCCTGGATCAAGGCTACCCGTAATATAGCAGTCGATTTGTGAAAACAATTGCTGTTCCTTCAGCAATCGTCGAAACAGGCGAGAAGAAGAACCATTGCCCAAAATATCTGACAGCAGATCGGTAGCATAAAAATCAGGGTGGTTACGTGCTGGCGTATGGAAAGCAAGATAAAGTGCATCTGAGGGTACCCGGGCTTGATTGATGCGTTGTTGTAATGCTTTTTGTGGAGGTTCCTGTGGCAAATTACGCAAAGGTGTCTGACCTGCCGGAATATCTGCAAACCACTTTTCTGTAAGCCGCCGTACTTCCTTCTCTTCCACATTACCTGCCACCACCAGAATGGCATTATTCGGGCGATAATATTTATAGAAAAAATCTTTTACATCCTGTAGCGTTGCATCTTCCACATGTTTTGGCACCTTGCCAATAGTTGGCCAGCGGTAAGGGTGTACCTTATAAGCCATATCAGCAATGTGGTGCCATACGTCACCATAGGGTTCATTCAAGCAGGTCTCCTTAAATTCTTCCACTACTACCTTACGCTGCACTTCCAGTACGCGTTCATCAAAATTGAGACTCAGCATTCTGTCTGATTCCAACCAGAGCGCTGTTTCCAGATTTTGTGCAGGCAGGATATCGTAATAATTGGTAATATCATTATTGGTAAAGGCATTATTCTCGCCCCCTGCCATCTGAATGGGGTCATCAAAGTCAGGCACATTAGCCGAGCCGCCAAACATCAGATGCTCAAACAAATGTGCAAACCCCGTTTTATCCGGCGATTCATCCCGCGCCCCTACATTATACAAGACATTTACAGCTGCCATAGGAGTGCTTTCATCACGATGCACCAATACCCTGAGGCCGTTATCTAATACAAATCTTGAATATTCAATCACCTAATTCTCATTTAGACCGCAAAATTACAGTATTTGATAAGAATAAACACCTTTCGCGGCCATTGAGTTGCATTTATTTATTTGTGGGTGAAAGGGTATGGGTGAATTCCGTTTTTGGGGAAGCGTATCCTTTGGGTAGGTCGAGCAAAGGATCGGGTTGGATGGATCGTTATATTTATAATCGTAACTTTTGTAATCGTTATATTTGTAATCATTATTTTTGTAACGATTATATTTGTAACGATTACAATTGAAGTATGGAAGCTGCTCATTTTTTAGTGTCTTCGGTACTGAGAGGGCACAAATGAATTTGCGCGATACAATGGATTTCTTAGTGGTTGTACAAACCGAAGTCGTCAAACCACAGAAAAAAAACTGATCTACTACCCACCAAAATGCATACCTATTGCATCTCAAAAATAAGGAAACCACCCGCAACAATTTGATTAAAATATCAAAATGTAAAGCTATTGAAACGTTCACATTATCAGAAAGTACTCCTGCTTTCTATTGGACAATTGTTGTGCCTTGTCAGTTGCGATCCCGGTCGTGGCGGGAAGAATTTCCAGACCCTGAGTGGGGAAGACACGCTCTATTTTACATTGATGACAGAAACGGGGTGGACCTTAGATATTTTTCCAGGTGGGTCAGGTCGGCTTTCGTTTGGTTCGGTATCGTCTGATACGGCACCTGTTCGGGAAGGAACCTTTGATTTTGCTGCCTTGAAAAAGCAATTATCGGTACACGCCCAAGTCAGGAAATTTGGCCCCAGCCCGGCATCAGTGGTTTTTGTGGCACCTAGTCAGCAAAATTATGCGCCCCGCTATCTGGACAACAGCGAATTTGTAAATACATTATTTGAACGCGCCTATCAGGCAATACGCAATGATACCGGGCCGGTGTATAATCGCCGGCGGGTGGGTAAGTTATATCGAGAATTTCCTTTTGTGGAATAGATTATCTATGCCAATAGAGGGTTATTCTTTAAGAATCTGGTAGTTTTTCGACGACGTGAAAGGGGTAATTCCGAAAGGAAGCGCCTCTTTCCAGTTTTAAGTTTTAATACAACCTCACCTCCACCTGCACCTGACAGGCACTACCCTGCTCTACAAATAATTTCTTGATGCGGTCAGGTTCGTATTCCAGATAATAAACATCTCCGGTATCACGGAGCAGGTAATAACCGCGCTCATCGTCATAATCGATAATTAGCTTATCTGTTTGTTCAATAGTTGATGTCATGCGCACTATGGGGAGTTTACCTTTTGGAATACGCAGGTGGTTTATAACCCCGATTATGTCTTCAAAAGACAAATTTTCAACACTAGCCAGGAGCGGAAGTTCTTCAAAATGAGTCGACCAATAATTTTGAATGATGCCCCATTCATTACGTGGTTTATCGCCGATCAAAGAACGCTCAACAAATTCATCGACGACCAGGCTAGGTTTTTCCCGTTGAATTAGTCCGACATTAAAACCCTGCCATCCCCACAAAAATACAGATTCTGTATAATGCTGAGAAAAGAAAGGTCGCAAATCCTTGAAAAAGGAATCGTGATCAAAAAGTACTTTAGGCAGGGAGGCTTGAGGATTCACATACACTTTGGGCGTTAGGCCAGGACCAATGCTACCAGAACGGGTTTCAATAAACTCAGAATGAGATTCCAGTGGGACCAGGTGGGGGGCCATTTCCCAGCGGTCCAATTCGTCGAGTAGCAGGCGGGCCAGATCACCACCTCTATTGGTATCAATTGACATTTGACAATCATCCAATGAAAGCGGTTCTGTGCGGTAAGCTTCGGGCATGGCTCGCATCAAGGATTGATAAGCCAAAAATCCGGCCATTTCATTCCAGTGGGTATCATTTTTGAGAAACAATATGCCTGTTGACTTATGTTGTCGGATGCTATCGGTCAGGTCTACCACAAAAAGATCCTTCAAAACAGTCTTTAATTGTTGCCGGGTTCCCTCCCCTACGCTATGATATCGGGAGGGCAGATATTCAGGATAAATGGTTGCTTTATTGGGCACAAATACCAGCATATAATGCATGTCGTTTGCTTCAGCCCAAGCACTGCGTTGCAGAAATATGAGCTGCCAGAGTTTTAGCCGATAAGGCGTATAACGAAAAG
Organism: Saprospiraceae bacterium; assembly: GCA_021604865.1. Classification (GTDB taxonomy): domain Bacteria; phylum Bacteroidota; class Bacteroidia; order Chitinophagales; family Saprospiraceae; genus BQJU01. The sequence continues at coordinate 121,442 of BQJU01000009.1, forward strand.
CACCCAATGATTGGAGGATTACCTGCCTTCCCCGGATTTCTTCCTGCAAAAACAGCCAGCCATCCTTACCAATTTCCAGTTTATGGGTAAAAGAGACATCCAATAAACCACGTTTTAGTTTCGACAATCCGCTTAGTGTTATATGGTTCTCTTCTGATAAGACTGTCGTCAAGGCATTTTCATAGGCCGTGCTTACATTTGCAGGTATTAATAAACTGGTTCGTTTTAAGCGATCTTCATGAAATAATTTACCAAAATGACTCAGGTATAACCAGCCTCCATATACCAGACACAGACTAAAAAAGATCAAAAAACCGATATGCCAGCTTTTCCTCATAATCTAATTATCAAAACCGGAAATAAATAAAAGGGTGATAGGTACTGGCAATAACTGTTGCCAGACTCAGCACAAACAAGCCTAATAAACCCACTAGGCGTACGCCATCCAGTACCACCCATTTTTTGGCTTGGATTTGTTGTTCAAAATACGGGTAAATAGGCAATGCCCAAAAAGTTGCCATCAACAATGTAAGTATGATTTCCTGATTCAAAAACAATGCGGCATAATAGGTTGCAGCAGGTTGTGCACCAACCATAGCCTGAAGGTAATCCCAGGCTTGTGGCAAGTCCTCTGCCCGGAAAAAGACCCAGCTAATCACCACTACCAGCAACAGATAGCTATGTTGCAACCAGGCCGGCAATCGATCCATTATTTTGCCAAAGATTGTTCGTTCCAGAATAAGGAATGCGCCATGCAGTAATCCCCAGATGATAAAATTCCAACTCGCCCCATGCCATAGTCCACATAGAAAAAACACGATGCCCAAATTCAAAAAGGTCCGATATTTTGAGCCGCGATTGCCGCCCAACGGGATATACAGATAGTCCCGAAACCAGGTAGACAAAGAAATATGCCAACGCCGCCAAAAGTCCCTCAATGAACGGGCGATATAAGGATAGTTGAAATTTTCCAAAAATTGGAATCCCAGCATGCGCCCCAAGCCGATAGCCATATCAGAATAACCTGAGAAATCGTAATAAATCTGGAAGGAATAACAGATGATGCCCAACCAGGCAGCTCCTGGGCCAAGGGCTGTGGCGGGCACATTGAAAAGCTGATCTGCCACATAAGCAAGGGTATCAGCAATCAATACTTTTTTGACCAGCCCAATGATAAAACGCTGGCCTCCTTTCGATAAACCCTCTATCGTTACTTGTCGTTTTTCAAGCGCATTGCGAATGTCTAAATACCGCACAATGGGGCCTGCAATTAATTGAGGGAACAACGATATGTATAAAGCCAGCTTATATATGTTGGGCTGCGCAGCTACTTTTTTGCGATACACATCCACGATATAAGAAATGGCCTGAAAGGTAAAAAAGGAAATGCCAATGGGTAAATGGATTTGGGGCAAGTAAATAAAGTGAACCCCCAGGCCTTCTAGTACTACGTTCAGGTTGTCTACCAAAAAATTGGCATATTTAAAAAAGGCCAACAATGACAAATTAAAAATGAGGGCTATAATCAGGGTTCTTTTACTCCTTTTGGGCTCTGCATCCTCCCTCATCGCTATGCCCGCCACGTGGTTAACGCCAATGGACAACAACATAACCAAGACCACTGGCCCTTCTCCCCAGGCATAAAAGAATAGACTGGCAGTCAGCAGTACAGCATTGCGCCAACCCAACGAGCCTACCGCCAGGTGTAGCAACAATACCAGGGGTAGAAATACAAACAAAAAGGTCGTTGAACTAAATACCATAATTGATCAATCCGGCATCCCTTTTTTCGCTTTAAAGAGGGCTAACCGCAGAACGAAGATGCACAATTTTTCTATCTTTATCCCTATTCAAGTTGATCGGTAAACCACAAATTATGCCACGTCCTAATTTCTCGGAAATAAAGTTCAAGCGACCACAAAGAAGTGTCGACACTTCTAAAGAGGCCCGATCCTGGGAGAGTCCGGAGCATATTAACATTAAATCCAACTATAGCTCTGAAGATGTGGCCCGACTTACTCACCTGAACTTTGTAGCAGGATTGCCGCCTTATTTGCGTGGGCCATACAGCTCAATGTATAGTGTTCGGCCCTGGACGATCCGGCAGTATGCGGGTTTTTCTACGGCTGAGAAAAGTAATGCTTTTTATCGTCGCAATTTGGCACAAGGACAAAAGGGGCTTTCGGTAGCTTTTGATTTGGCCACCCATCGCGGCTACGATTCTGATCATGATCGGGTGAAGGGAGATGTGGGCAAGGCAGGCGTGGCGATTGATAGCGTGGAAGATATGAAAATCCTTTTTGATCAGATTCCACTGGATAAAATGTCGGTATCTATGACGATGAATGGGGCTGTTATTCCCATCATGGCCTTTTATATTGTTGCAGCTGAAGAGCAAGGTGTTAAACCGGAATATCTAAACGGTACCATCCAAAATGATATCCTGAAAGAGTTTATGGTGCGCAATACCTATATCTATCCTCCGGGGCCTTCTATGCGTATTATTGCCGATATTTTTGCCTATACTGCTGAATATATGCCTCGTTTCAACTCCATCAGTGTTAGTGGTTATCACATGCACGAGGCTGGGGCTTCCGCCGATATAGAGTTGGCTTATACGCTGGCTGATGGACTGGAATATTTGCGTGCAGGTTTAGCTGTAGGTTTAAAAATCGATGACTTTGCTCCCCGGATTTCCTTTTTTTGGGCCATTGGCATGAATCATTTTATGGAGATTGCCAAAATGCGGGCTGGTAGAATGCTGTGGGCAAAAATTGTAAGCGCGTTTAACCCACAAAATCCCAAATCGCTCGCCTTGCGAACCCACTGCCAGACCTCTGGCTGGAGCCTGACGGAGCAGGATCCTTTTAATAATGTGGCGCGTACAACGGTTGAGGCCTTGGCAGCAGTGATGGGCGGCACACAATCTTTGCATACGAATGCCCTGGACGAGGCTATTGCTCTGCCCACAGACTTTTCGGCCAAGATTGCCCGGGATACTCAAAAGTATTTGCAAACAGACACCGATATTACCCGAGCTGTAGATCCATGGGGCGGGTCTTATTATGTGGAACATTTGACGGATCAATTGGCCCGACGTGCCTGGCAATTGATTGAAGAAGTTGAAGAACTAGGTGGAATGGCCAAGGCAATTGAGGATGGCCTGCCAAAAATGAGGATAGAAGAAGTAGCTGCCCGCAAACAAGCCCGGATTGATACGGGCAAGGATCAAATTGTGGGCGTAAATGTCTTTCAGAATGATGAAACATCGACCATTGATATTCTGGAAGTTGACAATACCAGCGTTCGAAAAAATCAAATAGCTCTGCTCGAAAAAATTAAAGCAGAAAGAGATGAGGCTGCTGTACAAGCAGCATTGGAGGCGCTTTATCAATGTGCAAAAACCGGAGAAGGAAATCTTTTGGCTCATGCCATAACGGCGGCCAGAGCACGGGCTACTTTAGGAGAAATATCGGATGCTATGGAGCGCCAATTTGGACGTTTTGTGGCAACTACCCGCGCCATTTCAGGCGTATATTCCAGTGAAATCAGTATGGATGATTCTTTTAAAACAACACAGGCACTAGCTGACCAATTTGCTGAACAGGAAGGGCGACGCCCCCGGATTATGGTTGCCAAACTCGGGCAGGATGGCCACGATCGCGGAGCTAAGGTCATTGCTACCAGCTTTGCTGATCTGGGTTTTGATGTCGACATTGGCCCGCTCTTTCAAACACCGGCAGAAGCAGCTCGACAGGCAGCGGAAAATGATGTTCACATCCTGGGGATTTCTTCTCTGGCCGCAGGCCATAAAACGCTGGTACCGGAAACAATCCAGGAATTGAAAAAACTTGGTCGACCGGATATACTGGTCGTTGTGGGCGGGGTCATTCCCGCACAGGATTATGATTTTCTTTATAAAGAGGGGGTGGCCGGAATTTTTGGACCTGGTACGAAGATTTCCGTTGCGGCTAAGGCGATTTTGGAAGTCTTGATGCAGCATGAGGAATAAAGTATGGAAAATGGAGCTGACTTCGCCACGCTCTTGCGCTGTAGTCAGTCGTTATAATCGTTGACATAGGCCCGGAGCAGAGAAAGTTTTGGAGAAAATCCCGGAGAGAACCCCGAAGAAAGTTTCGTCGTCTGAAAGGATGAGGAATGAAGCCGACTTCATCTAAGGGCTTCGTCGCCTAAAAAAGGGTACCGCCAGCCTGGAAGTAAGGTAAGTTCACAGGCAGCGGACCAGGAATAGACCAAAACACTGATAAGTAAGCTTATTTTATTACTGCCAAACACTTAAGTATCCGCCAGTATCCATTTGTTTTACTTCTTGTACTAGATCGGGATTGACTTGGGGCCCAAATGCGGACAAGGTATCGCGATCGTCAAAAATTTCGACGCCTAGTTCGTTCGCAAAAATCTTGGCCAGGTCTCCCAGGTTGCGGGCATAACGTTCACTCTTACCCATTCCCATAAATAAGTCCACTACCCCGGCGCGGATCATTTCGTATTTATCAATCTGCATCAACATTTGTCGTTGAGATTTTCCGTGAATGGATTTACCCAATTGCTTCATTTTCCCCTTGACCTTATCAATGGAATACCCCAAGACTTCAGCCCGATGTTTCCACCAGTAGCTGGAATTACCTTCGTTGCGTTCTTCATAAGTCTTTAAGTGCTGGCGCTCAGAAGCTTCCTGACAACTTACCAATCCCATGGCTCGAGACAATTCCAGTACGGCCAATACCTGTTCTTTTGTTAGTAGTTCGGCATTTTCAACCTTATCCTCCAGTGAGAACAGCCATTTGGCATACTTCTGTTTTACTTTACTCTTGGAGTTGAGGGTAATCAACTTCGCCAATTCCACCGATAGGTAATAATCCTTTAAAACGGGATTGTCATTCGTCTTGCGGTGTGCAAAATCCTGCATCCTTAGTGGCTTGCGAATGCCATCGCGAAACTCATACACATCATTCAGCCATTTGCGAACTGTCGTCCCATAGTGGTGTTCAGGCAGCTGCAATACCTGGTGCAAATTAGTAGCAGTGACTACTTTTGTTCCCTTTTTGCTGATTAAAACTTGAAGTTCCATGATATTGCTTAAATTTTGTTGACCATACAAAAATACAAATTGTTTTCATAAAAACAAATTTTCAACAAATAATTTATCAACAAAAATGCATGTTCTTGTTTTTACAGGCCATATTTTTCCAATATTTTAAAGAAAAACCTTAAAACCCAAATTGTTTACCCCCAATGCAACAAATAGAACGACACCTGTTTTATGGCAAATTGTTTTAAAAACTTCACCTATTCTACAATGCATTATTTTATCATCAATTTGGTGATTATGGGTTATTCTATCGCCGTGATACAGTTTTTGTGAAGTTGGAAAATAGGTAGTAAATTGCAGTACGTGTCTGTTTGAGAATCTACAGAATATGAAAATACAGCTTGTTTTACTGGTGTTTGCCGGGTTATCTTTTCCTTTATCCGGTCAGCAAATCCTGAATGGAAGTTTTGAGGGCAGCAATTTGGAATGTGGCATTGACCTATCAAATGCGGAATTCACCAATGCGGTACCTCAGGTGGTAGGTTTTGGCGAAAAGAATGAGCTGGATATAATGACCGCGTCCTGTAATTTTGGTGGTGCTCAGAATGGCGTTCACTTTGTAGGGCTCAAGGCCAAGGCTGGCATTACCGATGCCATAGGTCTGGAGCTTTCGGAGCCTTTGGTCCCTGGACAAAATTATACGGTTCAATTCCATGAAAAGATCGGTGCCTTGAATAATGCCCCAGTCAGGCTCTCCATTGGGGTGACCAACTCCCCTACTTCGCACGGTGAGTTGGTCTTTAGCGTATTTGATTTGGGTGCAGACTGGACAAAACACGAATTCCAATTTTCGCCGCCATTCAACGCAACCTATATCACTGTAATCATAGAAACCGGTGGAGAAGCCTGGGTCTTTGTTGATCACTTTTCGCTAATCTGTCCGGGGATTTATCTTGGTAAAGACACAACTTACTGTGAGGTGGAAAATGTGGTATTGCAGGCGAGCGGCAGTTTTGATAGTTACCTATGGAATGACCAATCTTCCGGCCTCGAAATAAACATTCAGGAAGCGGGTCTTTACTGGGTGGAAGCCACCATTGGCAATTGTACGGTAAGGGACAGCATCCGCATTTTTGAAGATGCACTAATCTGCACTTGTCAGATATACCTACCGAACTCATTTTCTCCGAATGATGACGGCATCAATGATCAGTGGCAACCACTAGGTCCTTGCGAAATGGCGGAGTATTCCTTAAGGGTTTTTGATCGATGGGGCGGCATTGTGTTTCAATCGGATAGGTTGGAGGATGGCTGGAATGGTCAAAAAAACGGGCTATTGGTCCCATCAGGGGTTTATATTTATTTGCTTAGCTACCGTTCGGAAGTGGTGGGCGGGATACAGCAGCTTGCGGGGGAGGTTTATTTGGTAAGATGAAAAACCTACCCCATTGATCTTCGTCAACAATTATCTATTAATAATGGTATGACGAAGATCAGTGAAGTGGTATCCAAAAAAATTATACAAATCGGTCCAGGTAATAGCCAACTAAGGTCTCCAGGGTAGCCAGGGACAATCCTTTGGCCTCATCGGCACTAAAGCCTTGGTTCATGAAATAATCTTCGAGCCTTACCTGAGACTGGAAATAGGTTACTTTCAGGGCAACCACTACCCGCTGGTGAATGGGATCGCGACTCGACCAGGCATTGAGGTTATTCCAGAGGTCGGTATTCCATTCTTCGATGGTTTTCAATTCTGTTGCACTTAGTGATTTTGGACTTGTAAATAGGTGTGCCCTTTTAGAAGCATCAGCGCTAAGGCGGCCAGTATTGATTTTGCTATCCGCATTGAGGTCGGCAGCAATTGCCTGGAGCGTTTTGATTTCTGGCCAATCCAGGAATTGATCACAGGCCTGAAGTTTAAGGTCGTTATTGTCATATCCTGCAAAGGAAGCCTGGGCCGTTGCCGTTTCACGCGGATGGCGGTCGTACAACCAGCAGGGTACTGCATAAGTATTGCCGGGAGCAGCATGGATATAAAACAAATGCTGAATCAACTGTGTCAAATCCTGATAGGCATAAGTAGCATTAAAATCAAAAGGTGGTTGATTTTGTAGCTTTTTACCCCGATAAGCCTCTTTAATGGCATCATTCATCAAACTGTTGACCTCATTGCCAGCCCCAAGGGTGGTGTATAACAAATAAGCCTGATAGGCTTTGCCAATTGCAGATTGAGTGCTTTCAATCACCACTGGCGCTGACGGGTCAAAGGGCAAATCATTGATGGCCGTCTGTAGCCGATTGCCAGCACCGGTTTGAGTAGGTGACTCCAATGTTTCTGCCAGGTGTGCATATTTCTGCAATTCCCGGTTAGAGGCTATGACCTCATTATAAGCACTCTCTGTGCCCTTACCATAATAACCGTCGAGGCTGCTTGTGTAAGCCTTTTCAGCTTTGAGTACTTTTTGTAATTCCAAAACTGAACGGCGCTTCACTTTAGTACGAATATCGGGCAGGCTCATCTTTTTGGAGGTTGCTGCATCCGGAATATTGACATTGTTCGTTTGCTGGGCCAATGGTGAGCGGGCCGTTAAACCGGAATTGTCAAAACTGGAGGGAATGTCATCCCTGGTTCTAGGTTGGGTAACAATCCGGCTATTCTGTTGGCTTGGTTGCTGATCAAAGGATAAGGGGATCAACGGTTTTTTCAAGCCGGTTTCGAATTCTCCTACCTTGACCAGCAGATTGCTGTTTACATTTTTAACAAAGGCATCGGAATAACCAGAATTTCGGATTTTGGACAGCGATTGTTTGGCTGAATTGACATCCGAAAAAATACCGGTCATAATTTTCGCCCGGTCGCCATTGAGAATGGCATATAGATTGCCGATTTCTTCAAATTTTTCCCACTCGATGGGTTTCTTGACATCACGGGTAGCCATTTGGATGACTGTCACCGTTTTGCCCTCACTCAGGCGGCGTTCCTGTACGGAGGCATTGGCATAACCACGCTCTTTGAGTGATTTTGCCACCTTATCTGCTTCCGATTTATCATCAAAGCCTCCAAGATAGACCTGTGAAAGATTGCCATTGGAAGGAAAAGCATATACCAGGCCCAAAGGCCGGATAGGGTCAAAGTCCTGGGATTTGGCATCCAGGAAGGTGCCCACCATGATGGTATAATAATTTTGAGCTATAGAAAAAGTACTCCAAAGTAAAGTACAAAACAAGAAAAGCATTCTCTTCTTCATAAGGTTGACTTTTAGTTTAGGGTTTAATTCGTTCATTGGTTTAATCATTAACCCAAGTTAGTATCAGTAAAAAATTGTTTCCTCATTAACAGTACAAAATCGAGTATCCAAATTTTGTTCCGTTACATAAACGAAAAAACCGAGAAATATTTTCACTTTTTTGCTTAAAAAATGAAAATAGTTCATCAATTACATTGCAATATACTACCAAAATAGGGGTTTTGCCCTGATTTTAACGCTATTTAAGATGATTTTTTCTTTTGATGTGAATCACTTTTTCACAAAAAAAAGTGTAGTTTTCTAGTTCATAACAATACCCTCTGCCTTATGAGTGAAGCAAAAAAGACTGTAAAAGAGTACTCCAATGGAGAAGTGACCATTGTTTGGAAACCTGATGTATGCATCCATTCCGAGATGTGTTTTAAAGGCTTGCCGACCGTTTTTGATCCCAAAGCCCGCCCTTGGATCAATGCAGAAGGAGCCAATACAGAAGCCATTATGGCTCAGGTGAATAAATGTCCTTCTGGTGCCCTTTCCTATTATATGAATGCCGATGCCGGAGCAGGGCCAGTAGAAACGGAAGGAGAGCGCATTGTGGAAATCACCCAAAATGGCCCATTGATGGTGTATGGCAACATAACGGTCAAATTTCCCGATGGCAAAGAAGCCAAGCAACATCGAGTGACGGCATTTTGTCGTTGTGGCGCTTCTTCTAATAAGCCGTTTTGTGATGGAACGCATCGGAAGGTGGAGTTTCGGGGGTGAGAAAGTGATGTGGTGAGAGGGTGTAGGGGCGAACCATTCGCATCGAACGCTGTCACAAAAAATAATATACCCTGCTCTTTCAGTCGGAACAGGAGGAGCCTCATGGATTTTTTTTGACAGGATTAAAGGGATTTACAAGATTTCTTTTGATTTACATCCTGTAAATCTTGTAAATCCTGTCTAAATTTCTGAAGGACCACTTAATGCTTTAATCCATCGATAATCAGCCAGGCTTTCAAAGGGTAGCTATTAGAAATGCTTTTCTTCAAATTATTCCAAGTAAAAGCAGAGAAGTTGTGATGTAACCAATGGCCCTAAAACCTATCGCCTAAAACCTATCCAATGTTCCAAAATTTCAAAACATATTTAAAGACAAAAACGGGACTGACAGATGATGAATTTCATCAATTGCAGGGCGTATTGAGTAGCAGGACTTTTGAAAAGGGACAATTTTTGTTGAGCAAAGGGGAAGTATGTCATCATTCTTTTTTTGTAGAGCAGGGATTGCTGCGGTCTTATACCATTGACGATGCGGGCAAAGAACACATTATCCAGTTTGCTTCGGAAGATTGGTTTATGAGTGACCGGAGTAGTGCTTATTTTGATGAACCCTCCGAACTTTTTATTGATGCGATTGAAGATACCCGTGTTATTTTAATCAATCAGGAATTCTACAATCTTGCTGCGGAGATTAGCGCTTCTTACCGGCATTACAATGAGAAGTTACTACAAAATCATATCCGGCATTTGCAAAAAAGGATAAACCTGTTGCTGGGAGCAACGGCAGAAACAAGGTATCTGGACTTTATTGGGCTATATCCCGATCTTACTTTGCGGGTGCCACAATGGATGATTGCTTCTTACCTGGGCATTACACCTGAAAGTTTGAGCCGGGTGAGAAAGGAATTGGCTAGAAAAAATTTTAAGGGGGACTAAATTCTGTTTCTTATCATACATCAATGGACGGGCGTTTGAACTACCGTATTTTTGTAGCATAAATTAAAATTTGATGTTATGAAAAAGAAAAATATTGATCGCGTGGTTGCACCCCGGCCTCCACATTATGTAGGAGACGGTTTTAGAGTGCATAATTTCATTCCGGGTGTTAATGGCCTGTCTATGCAAAGAATGGATCCGTTTATTATGCTGGATTACAATTCTAAGTTCTACTTCCCACCGTCAGATAGACCCAGAGGTGTAGGGGTACATCCGCACCGGGGATTTGAAACGGTGACCATTGCATACAAAGGCAAAGTGGCCCACCATGACAGTTCCGGGAATAGTGGCGTGATTGGCGAAGGAGACGTGCAATGGATGACTGCTGCTTCGGGGATTTTGCATAAAGAATACCACGAAACGGAATTTAGCAAAAAGGGTGGCGACTTCCAGATGATCCAGCTGTGGGTAAATCTTCCGGCAAAGGACAAAATGTCAAAACCAAAATACCAGGGGCTTACCAATGCTGGAATCAATAAATTTCAATTGCCGGATAATGGTGGTGTGATTGAAGTGATTGCCGGGCAATACAAAGACGTGAAAGGTACAGCTTCTACATTTACACCTGTAAACCTGCAAAATGCACGCCTGAATAAAGGAGGCAAGGCCGAATTTTCTTTTCCTGCAAATCACAATGTGGCTTTGCTGGTGGTGGAAGGAAGCGTCAAGGTAAATGATGAAGAAATTGTACCGACCGACCATTTTGTATTGTTTAAAAATGAGGGCGAAGACTTTACCATTGAAGCGTCTGAAAATGCCGTAGTATTAATATTGGGTGGAGCGCCTATCAATGAACCGATTGCTGCTCAGGGACCTTTTGTGATGAACTCCAGAGCGGAATTGATTGAGGCTTTTGAGGATTATAATTTGGGGAAATTTGGGTATTTGGAGGGGTGATTGGGGTGAGACCGCTTCGCACTATGGTTGGAACACAAATCTGAAATTTATTCGGAAATCAAGATCAAAGCGATGGTGGTAAAACCTGACCAATGGAAGATGTGTTCCAAACATAGCGCTTCGCTGTCAGATTGTTTAGACTGAACTTAGATTGCCAGACTGTCTTTGAAGAATGGAGACGGTCTGGTTTTTAAACATAATTACTATCCGTATGGCCAGAATTTTAATCGTAATGATGATATTAACCAGCTTGCAGACTTCTGCACAAGATTTTTCCTTGTTTGAGAAAAAGGAATTTATTGGTGAGGATGGTCAAAGGCTGCCTTATCGAGTCCTTTATCCGGAAAATTATGATGCCTCTAAAAAATATCCACTGGTACTCTTTTTACATGGCGCGGGCGAAAGAGGCGATGACAATGAAAAACAACTGGTACATGGCGTAAAGGTATTTTTGGAAGCTGGTAATCGCAGTCAATTTCCTTGTATTGTCATTGCGCCCCAATGCCCGGAAGATGACTATTGGGCTTCGGTAAAGGTGGACCGCAGTCATTATCCTGTGGGGCTAGATTTTAATTATGATTATCCGATCACGAAAGCACTGAAACTAGTCATTGAATTGACCAAAAATATCATTAAAACGGAGGCGGTCGACAAAAAACGGGTGTACATCACGGGGCTTTCTATGGGTGGCATGGGTACTTTGGAGGCTAATTATCGTTTCCCTAGACTATTTGCTGCGGTTGCGGCCGTCTGTGGTGGAGCGGACGTGAAGGCTTATAAAAAGAAACATGCCAAAGTGCCTATCTGGCTGTTTCACGGTGATGTGGATGGAGTGGTTGATGTGGAAAATTCCCGGAAGATGTATGCACGGCTTCAGGCTTTGAAGGCCAATGTGAAATATACGGAGTATGCGGGAGTGAATCATAATAGCTGGGAGAATGCTTATGCGGAGGAGGCGTTGTTGGGGTGGATGTTTGGGTGGTAATCATTTGTAATCCCAAATGCCTAAATTGCACCCTAATATTCAATCATGAAAGTAACCAACATCCATACCAGAACAATTCCCTCGCCCAAAGAAAAAGTGGCTGAACTTTTCGGCACTTTAGCGAGTAAAAACGATCAGATTTGGCCCATTGACAAATGGCCGCGCATGAAATTTAAGGAAGGCTTGAAAGTGGGCGCAACAGGAGGGCATGGGCCGATTCGGTATAGCGTTGAACAATACATTCCAGGGGCGTTTATTCGGTTTAAATTTTCTCAGCCAAAAGGGTTTGACGGGTTCCACCAATTTGAAATTAAGGACCTGGATAAACACACCACGGTAATCAAACACACCATAGACATGCAAACCAGCGGCAAAGGTAGTCTGGCCTGGGTATTGGTCATCCGGTGGTTGCATGATGCGCTGATAGAAGATGCTTTTGATAAGATAGAAAATCACTTCACTACCGAGAAAAAAGAAACGCAATGGAATATCTGGGTGAAGCTGTTGAGGTACCTTGCAAAACCGAAAAAAAAGTAACTTAGTTTTATGTTTATCCATATTTCGACCCCGATAATCCAAAGAAGGGATTTTTAATCGCAAAACCCAATAAAATGAAAAGTTCAATTTTTTGCGCTCTGGCGATGATACTGATAAGTCCATTTTTCTCCATAGCTCAACCCTGTTCTTCAACCTCCTTGACCTTTAATAATCAAAATGCAATCGATAGTTTTCCTATTGAAAACCCTAATTGTACTGATATTCCAAGTAACGTATATATTTTTGGGCCAAACATTACAAATCTGGATGGGCTTTCCCAACTCACCTCAATTGGAGGTAGGCTTACCCTATCACAAACTACCTCTTTAACCTGCATTTGTGGTTTAAACAACTTACAATCTATTGGAGGAAGTCTTGAAATTGATGACGCATATAACTTAACTTCATTGAATGGCTTCAATAATTTGACACAAATTGGAGGAGATTTGCATATTTTCACCTTTAGTTTAGTTCAATTAAATGGATTCGCTAACCTCAACTCAATAGGAGGAGATTTTGACCTCTGGCTACCTGAGCTTAATAGCTTGGAAGATTTTAGTAATTTAACCTCCATTGGCGGAAGGGCTAGCCTATCAGACTTTTACAATTTGGAGTCATTTGAAGGTTTGGAGAATTTGGAGTATATAGAAGGGACTTTAAATATTTTTCACAATGCTTCTCTAATCAACCTTACAGGACTTTCGGGTTTAACTTCTTTAAGCGGCTTGAATGTATACCAAAATCCTTTATTAATTAATTTGCAAGGACTAGAAAACATTACCTTTTTCAGTTCAAACGCAATGATCAGTTATAACGATAAACTTATTGATCTTACAGGTTTAAACAACTTACAATATACCGACGTTCATCTTTATATCCAAAACAATAAATCCCTGCGAAACTTAAACGGTTTAGAAAGTTTGACAAATATTAAAGGCGTATTAGGAATAGTCGAAAATAAGTCACTTCAAAGCTTTGCAGGCTTAAGCAATACTCACCCCATTGAGTCATTTGGGCTGCAAATTATTAATAATGACTCTCTTATCGATTTAACCGGCTTAAATTCTTTAAAAAAAATTCACAATGAGTTATCCATCGCCGACAATAACTTCTTAAGAAATCTCGATGGGATAGATAATTTAGATTCTATTGGAGGTGAGCTAACCTTATGGAAAAACATCAGGCTCAACGATATTTCTGCACTGGACCGCCCAATTACAATTTTAGGGGATTTGAGCATTCTTGACAATGATAGTCTCAGTGATTGTTCCAAACAAGCCATTTGTGATTACCTGGCCGCTCCCCCCGGTGACGCAACTTTTTCTTACAATCACATAAATTGTAATGACGAAACACTTATTAGGGAGCAATGTGGTATTACAAACACTGAAGACGCAGCATTCAGCGTGCCAGAAATAATAATATTCCCCAATCCTGGCAATGGATTTTTTAAGCTAGAATGCAAAAACAACATCCTAACCGGTGCTGTAAATATTTACAATAAAACGGGTCATTTAATCTACAGTTCCGAGTTAATCGGCACCCTAACCATAAATATCTCTGAACATCCACCTGGTATTTATTTTATGGAAATAAAAACCGGAGAAAAATGTATTACCAGACGATTGGTGTTGATATAGAGAAATAGCAACAAGGTGTAAATTTGTCTGGAGATATTTTTATGTTTTAAAATGAATAAATCCCAAACAAGGATTTTCCTATGAATACAGATTGGCAAATAGAACTGGTCCCCATTACGACTGACATCAAGTCGATGGAGCCCTATTTGGTCCATGAATTTTGTCTGGAGGTCTTTAATACCTTTACGGAATTCTATCCCAAGATTGGTTTTCATTTGCCGTGGGTTGGTTATTTTGCATTGTATGAAAATGAAGTGGTTGGTGTGGGTGGCTATAAAGGTGCGCCTAAAAATCAAAAGGTTGAAATAGCTTATGGTAGCGTAGTAAACTTAATAACTGGCTTTCACTGCTTGGTAATTACTCTCCTGTCTTTGCCTCTCTAATAGCTCTGCGTCCAAAATCCTTAACCGGATGCTGAGCTAGCTGAGAAAATTAGTGTTTGAAACCTCACCACACAAATGTCCCTACCGCACCGGCAGGCAGTACCGTACCCACCATCTGACCTTCATATTTAATATTAAATGCTTTTTCTTCCTCATTGTCATTGACCACAATCAGAACCGTTTTCCCGGAAGGGGTCAGAAATGCTACATTGTATAAGCCGTCGATGATATTGGATGCGATTCTGGTTGAACCCGGTTCCACAAATTTGGAGGCATGGGCAATGATGTAATAAGACACATTGCGGGTCACCGTATCACCAATGGTTAATGCGCCCTGACAGAGGGTACAGCCGCCCTGATCGGTATGCGGATTAAATTCCGGGTCGGCGGCGAGATTCCACTCGATTACTGTTCTGCTCCAGTTGCGTGTAGCGCCTACGATCAGGTTTTTGACATGCCAGCGTAAATCTCCGGCAAAATCGCCTTTTCCGGAAGTCCACTGCTCGGTAAAATAGAGGTTGCGATCGGGATGTGCTGTGTGTACTTCCGATAAGGCTTCAATTTCGCCAAGGTATAGATGGAATGCGGATCCATCAATATACTTTTTGGCACCTGGATCATTGAGCACCGTTATGGGATATTCCGGATGATCACAATTGTGGTCATAGATAATGATCTTTGTCTCTAACGCAGCTTCCTCAAAGGCCGGCCCGAGGTGGTTTTTGACAAAATCCGCCTGATTTTCTGCTGTCATCAGCATGCTCGGGTTATTGCCGGGATGTTCCGGTTCATTTTGAAGCGTGATCGCATCAATCAGAATGTCCGCATTGGCCATAGCCTGAATGTATCTTACAAAATAACGGGCATATGTTTTATAGTATTCCGGTTTGAGGCTTCCGCCAATAGGACTCTGGTTGGTTTTCATCCAGGCTGGAGCGGACCACGGACTGCCCATAATTTCAAGTTGTGGGTTGATCGCAAGGATTTTTTTCAATATGGGAATCAGATAAAGGGTGTCGTACGCCAGGCTGAAACCTTGAAGGGCGATATCGGTTTTTCTCACAGGCATATCATCATAAGAATAGACAAACTCATCAAGGTCGGAGGCGCCAATGCTAACCCGCAAATAACTAACACCAATGCCTGTTTCGTCTCTTAGAAAGAGTTCTTTGAGCAATTCATCCTGCTGAGCTTCACTCAATTTCTGGTGGATCAAATAGGCACTTCCACCGGTAAGGGTATAGCCAAAACCGTCTATGGTCTGAAACGTTTGTGCCTTATCTATTTCAATAACCGGACTTTGATCTGTTTTTTCACTAAAAATCTGATCATTCGGCATTTTAGCCAATAAAAAGACTTTATCTCCTGTTGTCATCCAACAGGCTATGGCATCCGGAAACGTCGTTGAAGCCGGTTTTTCGTCAGTATGATTACATGCCGACAGAACTGTGATTGCCAGAAAAAAGGCGATCTTTCCAATAAAAAACTTTTCTGATCTCACCTTTTTTGAATTGTATTTTTGATAACAACTCCCAAGTTACAAACTGGCTTCCATTGATTCCTGAAAATGGATTACTTTCCGATCACAATTTTCGCCGTTTTAATCGAAAGTGCAGTCTGGATCCGGAAAAAATAGACCCCAGAGGTTAATAACTCATAGGATTCTTCAAAAGCCTTACCGTTTAGGAACCTGCTATTAATCATTTTACCTTCTGCAGTATATAGTTCTATCCGCACATCCATTTTATCTATCAACTCTAAATCCAGACGGAAATTCCCGCCGGAAGGATTGGGATAAATATTGAGGTATGAAAAATCAGAATTGCCAGAAATCGTACCAAAACACAGGTTTACATCGACTTGTTTTGTTAAGGAAATATTTCCACACCCACCTTCAAAGGCTTCTAAACGAACATCGTAGGTTCCTGCTAATTTATAGGCGTGTATCGGGTCTCTTTCTGTACTGGTAGTGCCATCCCCAAAGTCCCATAGGAAATCAGAAATATCTATTGATGGATCAGAAATATCTATAAAATGTATGGTATCTCCAAGGCAGGAAGACTGGTTGACCAGGAAATTACTTTCAAAAATAGATCCCTGGCTCACCGTCACGGTCACCAGCCCATCCAGGCCGCCCGTGCATCCAATAGCATCTGTGACGCTGACCGGCGTATAATCTGTAGTAATGATCGGATTAACGGTAATAGGACTCCCGCTTTCATAATTTGTAATGGTAAATTCATTGCTGCCATCTGAGTAGACAACTGTGTATGGGGGTATGCCTTCGGGTATAGTGAAAAACAAGTCCGCACTTTGGCCAGCGCAGATGGAGCCGTCGCCATCTAAAAATGTATTGCCAGGCCCTTGACTCACTATTACCGTCACCTGTCCATCCAAACCGCCAGTACAACCATTGGCATCCGTCACGCTGACTGGGCTATAATCCGTATCCACCGTTGGGCTGACCAGGATCGGATCACCACTGGCGTAATTGTTTAGGGTAAAATCAGTGGTGCCATCACTATAGATCACGGTATAAGGAGGCGTACCCGCAGGGATAATAAAGAACAGCTCACTACTTTGACCGATGCAGATAGTACCGCCACCCTCCAGGCCGGTATTACCGGGTCCGTCATTGACCGTTACCGTCACCAAACCATTCAACACTCCGGTACAGCCATTGGCATCCGTCACACTAACGGGTGTATAGTCCGTATCCACCGTTGGGCTCACCAGGATTGAACCACCATCATAATTATTTATGGTAAAATCAGTAGTGCCATCTGAGTAAACTATAGTATAAGGCGGAGTGCCGCCAGGGATCGTGAAAAACAAATCGATACTTTGACCGGTACAGATCGGACCGCCTCCTTCTAGGGTAATATTGCCGGGGCCGTCGTTTACCGTCACCGTCACCGAACCATCCAGGCCTCCAGTACAGCCATTAGCATCTATGACACTGATAGGGCTATAGCTGGTCGTTACAGTAGGACTGATCGTAATTGGGTCGCCACTTGCATAATTATTTATGGTAAAATCAGTGGTGCCATCACTATAGACCACGGTATAAGGCGGTGTTCCGCTGGGTATACTAAAGAACAAGTCTATATCCTGGCCTGCACAAATAACTCCGCCGCCGTCTAAAAGTGTATTTCCAACTCCCTCGCTTACGGTTATCATCACTAGTCCATCCAAAATGCCTGTACAACCGGTAGCATCCGTGACACTGATGGGCGTATAATCCGTATTAAGCAAAGGACTGACGGGGATGGGTTCGCCACTCAGATAATTTGTGACTGTAAATTCATTGCTGCCATCTGAGTAGACTACCGTGTAAGGCGGTACTCCTTCGGGTATGGTAAAAAACAAATCCACACTTTGACCCACACAAATAGTTCCGCCGCCATCTAAAAGCGTATTTCCGACTCCTTGAACCACCGTTACCGTCACCAGCCCATCCAGGATTGCCGGACAGCCATTGGCATCGGTGACGCTGACATGTGTATAAGTTGTTGTGACAACAGGGCTAACAGGAACGGGGCTATCACTCAAATAATCTGTCACTGTAAAATTATCGGTGCCATCTGAGTAGATCACGGTGAAAGGCGGGACTCCTCCAGGGATATTGAAGAACAAGTCTATACTCTGGCCAACACAAATTGTCCCTTCACCACTGAGCGTGGAATTTCCTACCCCTGCATTAACGGTTACCGTTGCCAGCCCCTCCACGGTTCCCGTACAGCCATTGACATCGGTGATGCTTATGGGTGTATATTCTGTAGTAACCAAAGGACTGACAGAAATTGGAGTGCCATTCAAATAATCTGCAATCACAAAGTCAGTGCTGCCGTCAGTATAAACCACCGTGTAAGGAGAGGCTCCTCCTGGTATCGTAAAAAACAAGTCTACACTTTCGCCTTGGCAAATAACTCCACCGCCATCGAAAAACACATTTCCGACCTCTTGACCTGCTATAACAGTAGCAAGACCATCCAGACCTCCGGTACAGCCATTGGCATCGGTGACACTGACGGGCGTATAATCCGTTGTAAAAGAAGGACTAACCGTGATAGGACTGCCACTCTGATAATTTGTAACCGTAAAATCATTGCTACCATCCGAGTAGACTACCGTATAAGGTGGTGTTCCGCCGGGGATAGTAAAGAACAGATTTGCACTTTGGCCAACGCAAATAGTGCCTCCTCCATTAAGTGTAGTATTTCCAGGGCCATCATTAACCGACACGGTCACCAATCCATTCAAATCTCCAGTACAACCATTGGCATCTGTGACGCTAATTGGCGTATAATCCGTATCAACTTCAGGACTAACCAGGATTGAACCACCATCATAATTGTTTATCGTAAAATCAGTAGTACCATCTGAGTAGACCACCGTATAAGGGGCAGAACCGCCAGATATGTTGAAAAACAGATCGATACTTTGACCGCTACAGATTGTACCTCCTCCCTCCAAGGTGGAACTACTAGGGCCGTCGTTTACGATCACATCGGCAAAGCCTTCAAACCCACCCGTACAGCCATTGGCATCCGTCACACTGACTGGAGAATAATTTGTCGTCACAGTCGGACTGACAGGAATCGGATCGTTGCTGGCATAATTTGTTACCGTGAAGTCGGTCGTGCCGTCTGAATAGACAACGGTATATGGTGGAGTGCCATTTGGAATCGCGAAAAACAAATCCACAGATTGACCGGAGCAGATCGTTCCGCCTCCGCTCAGACTTGCACCTTGAGGGCCGTCATTTACTATAACAGTCACTAAATCCACTCCCATACAGCCATTGGCATCTGTTACCGTAACACTATAATCACCGGCTGCAAATACTTCCAGGACTTGCTGATCGGAATCATTGCTCCATTGATAGGCCACAAATCCAGGTCCAGCATCCAAAATGCTACTACTCCCTGCACAAAATTCCAGGTCACCCGTGATTGTCGGTATGGGCAAGGAGAAAATGGTCAATGTCAATTGGGTTCGAACACTACTCACACAATCGTTATTGACATCTCTTGCTTCCGCATAATATTGGCCAGCTCCAGACGGAACGTATGCCGTTGTTCCGGCAGCCAGAAGGTTACCTCCTGAGGGTGCATCGTACCAGTCTACTGTTTGATTTTCGCCTACACTTACGGTAAGGGCAGGAATATCGTTCCCTTGACAGGCGCTCTGGTTTCCATTACTTATCGGTGAATCTATTCCCGGGCAGTCACAATTAGGAGAGTTAACTGCTTGCTGAACCTGGCAACCACTTGCCGTAATCTCGGCCGTTATGGTAACACTATTGCCAATGGGAATATCTATAATCGTAAAAGAACCGCCACCATTGGCAATCACGGTACCAAGCGAGGCTGTAACGTTATCCGCATCGGTGGTTAAATCTACACTGTAAGTGGTCAAGTCTATGGAACAAGCTGTGCCATTTATACTCAAAGTGGGCAGGTCATTAACAATCACCGTCACCAATCCATCCAAACCGCCAGTACAGCCATTGGCATCCGTCACACTAACTGGACTATAATCCGTATCCACCGTTGGGCTAACCGGGATGGAACCACCATCATAATTGTTTATCGTAAAATCAGTAGTGCCATCGGAATAGACTACGGTATAAGGTGGAGTACCACC
>BQJU01000010.1 GCA_021604865.1 Saprospiraceae bacterium
AGAGCTTGTTTGGAGGTCGGCTTTGGAGGCGAAAAGCGTCATTTTTTTGATGACTGGGTTGGCTTGATGCCAAAGCATCAAAAAGCATTTGAAGTTCATACCCTGAGGTACGGACGAAAAAAGTAACGAAGTATCATCATAAAAGTGATCCTTTGCAGCCCAAAGATTGGCCTCCAAACATGCTCTGAGCCATTTCTTCCACTCAAATTTTCCTAGGAATTAAACATTTCATCCATGTCCTTTTCCAGATTGGTTAAGGATTGGCGTACATTGGTTTTGAATTCCCCCCAATCATCACCCAAATCGTCGTTCATTTTTTCCATTTCTTGACTCAAATCTTTACTCCATTTTTCCATTGTCATGATCTTTTCGTCCAGCGCCTTTTTGGCCTCTCCAGTAGCATTTTCATTTTTGACCCGTAATTCGGCCAGTTTTTTATTGACTTTTTCACGAGCTTTTATCAGGTCGTGTTTTAGTTCCTCACTTTCGCTGCTAAAGGTTTTAGCTACCTCTTCTCCGGCCTCTTCTATTTTTTGGCCAGCTTCTTCCATTTTTTCTTGTGCTGCTTCCATTTTTTCTTCGGCAGTATTGTCAGAATCACAGGCAGTAATTGCAAATAAGCTAATCGAAAAAATTGCGAGGAAAATCAGATTGTACTTTTTCATGACTCTTTAATTTTGGTTATTATTTTATTTTGTATGAATTCTAAAAGTGTTAATATTAATCAAAAGAAGACCTTGTGTCGCAACCTGTTTTGTCATTACTATTAATTTAAGTGAAATAATAGTAAGCGTTGACAATGGGAAAATTCCTTTGTCAAATAACTGGTGAATTAGAGCTTCATGTTTGGAGGCCAGCTCTTGGACTACAAACAAGCTCGCAAGCTTGAGAATTGGATATAAGGTTGTTTAACTAAATACTAGCGGCTCCTTCTATTAATCAAACGATTGACCCACTTTGGTGTTCGGTAGAGAAAAAAAATCGTTCTTTGACGATGAGATTTGTCAATGAACCAATAAATCAAAATAAAAAAACGGCAGTTTACATCAGAATGTAAGACTGTTGCCAAAGAATCTCAGATCCGCTAATAACGAACCCGTAACAAAATTAGTGCTCTTTTATAAGTAAGTATAGGCTGGTCCGAATGGAATAATAAATAGCCCAAATGGAAGCATTTATGAGGAAGTAGAGGATTTAAAAATTTGATTTCCAAGCTAGTTCTACAACAAAGCAGAAGCTAATTTTTCACGTATTTTTCTTTTTGACAAGACTCCCGAAAAATATTGAACAATATGGCCCTTATGAAAAATTACAGTGGTTGGCAACTGCCGGATTCCAATTTCAAGGGATATTTTATTGTCTTGCTCTATATCCTGTCGATAAAAACACAACTTTTCTTCATATTCCATAGCGAAGTCGTCCATAAATGTATCCATGATATGGGCAGACCCAAGCCAATCGGCTGTGAACACCAAGACTATCGGTATTCTGTTGCTTTCTAAAATCAGGTCATTCAAATCCTTACCTCCAAGGTCATTATATTGAGCTCGTTGGTTCAAAATCAGCTTTTTTTAATAACGGGGCTAATAATAATTTGTTCGGTGTTCATTTTTTATTTAAGAAAATTTCAAAAAGTCTTCACGACGAATGTTCAATTTGCGCATTCGTGAAGCTAATGTTTTTCCATTTATTTCCAATAACTCTGAAGCGCTTTGCCGACCTGTAACTTTCCAGTTAGTTCGATTGAGTGCTTCTATAATATGCTGTCGCTCCAGTTCTTCCAAAGGAGGGAATTGTTGTTGATTAAGATTTTTGTTTTTCTGTAACTGAGGAAAAACGGAATCGAGATTCAGCGTATTCTCGTTACTGAGAATGACTGCTCTCTCAATCAGGTTTTCGAGCTCACGGATATTTCCCGGGAATTCATACTTGGTTAAACGATCAACAGCACTTTGGGGGATATTTGTAATTTTTCGACCAGTTATGTCATTATACTTTCGTAGGAAATGTTGGATTAAGGGAGGAATATCTTCTTTACGTTCTCGAAGGGGAATATTATAAATTGGAAATACATTTAACCGATAATACAAATCTTCCCTGAATTTACCCTCTTTCACCTGTTTTTCCAAATTTCTATTGGTGGCCGCTACAACTCTAACATCTACTTTTAAGGTTTTATTGCCACCCAGTTGTTCAAATTCACCTTCTTGAAGCACCCGCAGCAATTTGGATTGAAGTTCAAGCGGGAGTTCACCAATTTCATCCAGAAAAATAGTCGACCCATCAGCCAATTCAAATCGCCCAATTTTTTGTTGATAAGCCCCGGTAAAAGCACCTTTCACATGACCAAACAATTCACTTTCGATCAGGTTTTCTGGAAGCGCAGCACAGTTGACCTTTACCATAGCTCTGTCAGACCTTGGACTGAGATTGTGGATGGCCCGGGCCAATAATTCTTTTCCCGTCCCAGTTTCTCCCAGTAGAAGCACTGTTGAACTGGTATCTGCCACCTTGGCCATTTGGCTTAAAATTTTTTTGTAGCGTGGACTCTTTGTGATAATGGTGTTGAAGTTATGGTTATAGGAGACTTCTTCCTGGAGGTAGGTCCTTTCTTCTTTCAGTTTGGCAGACAGGGATTTAATCTTTTCGAAGGCTTTATTGAGTTCCTTTTCTTTTTGATTTTTGTGTGTAATATCTCTAAAAACAACGCAAGCACATTCTTTCTCATTAAAAGTATGAAAAGTGGTCGTGTTTTCAACTAATGCTTTCCGTTCCCCACCAGTAGGAATCCAAAATTCATTGATAAGCACCTTAGCTTCCTTCAGCTTTTGCCAATATTCATCAAAATCTTGTTGATCCAATTGGGGGGATATATCCGAGAGCGTATACTGACCCAGGTTTTTTGTATCCCAGTCCATAATGGTAGAGCAGATCTCATTAGCATATAAAAAATAACCCTCATTATTGATCCACATGATCATATCACTGGTCTGGTTCAACATGATTTGCGATAACTGAATTAATTCATCTCTGATCTTTTTATTCTCGATATTGCGAACAAAGGCGCAAATATATTCTTCATCCTGATATTGGATATAGTTGAGGCTGGCTGCTACAGGAATAATTTTGCCCGTTTTACTCAATAGGTGTGTTTCCCTTTCCACGGACTGGAGTTGCCGGGCATATTGCCACCTGGTCTCCAGTTTTTCAGGCACCATTTTGGGCGCGATGTCAAAAACTTTAAGTTTCATCAATTCAGACTTACTGTATCCGAGGTTTTTGCATACTGCTTGATTGATGAATGAAAAACTGGCATCGCTTTTTATCCAGAAGATCATTTCCAGCGCATTATCCAAAGTAAATTGCGCCATGTACATATCCTCGCTTCGAGCGGAAATGGTGGAAATATCCTGGACAATACCATATAGTTTGGAGGCTGTATTTTCGCTAAACTGGACGACCGCTACAATATTAAAATGTTTCTTTTGCCCGTTAAATAAGCGCAGACTGAATTCAGCTTCGAATTCGGCGCCTTTATCTATTGCACTACGGGTCAATTGGATCAAATTTTGAAATTCATCTTTGGGAACAGATTCTTTTAACCACTTAAATAGGTCCCTTGAAGAATAATGAACCCCCATCTCTTGAATATCAAGTATTTTAAGGGCACTTTCTGTTAAAATCACCTGGTTGGCGAGCAAATCAATTTCCCAGCTTCCAATCCGGCTGATTTCGGAAGTGATAGACAACAGATCCCTATAGCGGTTGGTCTCAAGTAAATTTTCAATAAAGCAACAGCAGATCTTTTCTTCCCCGATTTCAGCCAGCTTTGCAATGGTTCGAACGGGAAAAACGACATTATTTTGAGCAATCAGTTCTGTTTCTTCTTCAATTTGTTTTTGTTCTAATAATCTTTTCCACATTCGCCGCCAGGAAATCAGGCTATAGAAAGGGTTGACTTCAAAAATTGTCAATTTTTCAATCTCATCTGGGGAATAACCTAACTCTTTTGCAGCAATCTTGTTGGCACCTTTGATTTTGCCAGATTGATCAATTAATAATATCCCTTGTGGGTTCATATCCAGAATTTCTAGATATGTGCGAAGTGATTGCTGACTGGTGATGGGTTGAGTCATTAAAAGTTCAACTAATTAATTATTGTTGAGGCCTGTTCAAAGTTACGGGTTTTGTATCCAACCCGGCAACTATTGTTGGGCAATGTCAGCCTTTTATTTTTTTGATGAATTCAATTTCTGCTTGATTTTTTTTGATTTTATTTAATCTAATTGATTTTATTTAATCAGTTGTGGTTTGAGGGTGTTGATTTAAAATATTGATTATCAATCAATTATGTCTTTGGTATGGCGTTTGCTATATAAGAAGGTATATGAAGGTAATAAAGTTCTCCACAAATTTTAAACACGCGAAAAAATCAAACATGAAAAAACCTTTAAGCATTCTTTTCACTTAGTAAGTAACTCCGAGATATTAAGTGTCCGGACACATTTACCGACCCAAAATCCAAATGAACACTGTATTCCAACCCATTTAAAAATTAAAATCAGAGAATTATGCTTAACAATGTTGAATTTCAGCAGAAATATAGTGAATACCACGATCTTCTTTTTGGCTTTGCCATGAAGCTTACCCGAAATCTGGATAATGCACATGATCTGATGCAAGAAACTGCTTGCCGAGCATATAAACATCGTGCCAAGTTTATGATGGGTACCAACTTTAAAGCCTGGATGACCACCATTATGCGCAATACTTTTATTAATGGTTATCGTAAGAGGCGGACAAGAAATAAAGTTGAAGCACCTATCGAAGATTTTTTGTTTGCCATTGAAAATAAAACGATTAATGGTACGGCCGAATCCAGAGTGATGATGGGTGAATTGAAAGAAATCCTGAATAGGTTATCAACGACTTATCGGGTACCATTTGTCATGTTTGTTAAAGGGTACCAGTATCAGGAGATTGCTGAACAATTGGATATACCTATCGGAACTGTAAAAAGCCGTATATACTCTGCACGTCAAAATATGCAGCAAATGATCAAAGAAAATTATGGAAGTAGCCTGCATGTATAATTTTTCGATCCATTAATACCAAATAATGGATCGTTAGAAAGCGGCTAAAATTGCCAATAATGGAAAACCGGTATCAAAGCAATTTGATACCGGTTTCCTATTTAATCTTATACCGATACTGATAAATTAACTGACTTCCTCAATTGTTCCAGCAATTCGGGGGTGTTTGCAGGAACACTGATGTTAATAGTGACATAGGCATTATCCAACAAATAAGTTTGGAAAAACTCCAGGCGATTGCCTGACTTCAAAGTAACTTCCGAAAAGGTATCATCAAATAAACTGGTGACGACCTGTGTATTTAAATCTCCCCGAATGTCCTGATCAAAAGTATGGTAATAAATATCTTTAATAGACCAGTCCATTACGTTATAGGAGCCTGTCACTTGCAGATCAATTGCTTCATCAGGCGTTTTTAGCGTAATACCATCACCATTGTCGGATTTTTCCATTTTAAGGAAATAGTCAGAAGGATATTGCAGGCAATAATTGAATCTTTTGTTACAATATTCTTCAGTGGCATTGTCATGTGTTAGGGAAGGTAATTCGGTAGCTGCCGGAGCAAAAGCCATTAGCATCATTACTGCCATAATATTCAGGAAGGTTTTCATGTCGTCTCTGTTTAGTGAATAAATAAAGTGTTAAGAACTTTATAATAAAACGGACGACTGAAGGGTAGTGTTCGGTAAATGCTTAATAACCAGAGTGTTGTTCTTTTGCCCTACTGTTTGTTATGTTGAGTGATCTTCCGGCCCTATCATAACTTCTGCTGTAATCGGGGTGATAGCTTTGATCCTACTCATGATAATTTAAGCGCTTGTTTTGTGAGGAATGTTATTTTGTTTGGAGGACTTATTTTGGCCAGAAGAAGCCTCGTTTTCAGATTGCTGGTCTTTGGCGATCACTACAGTCTGGATAAAAGTAAGCAGGGAAGGTAAGTAGCGGAAAAACAATTTTTTCCAAGGGATACTGCTTGTATTTTCCTCAGTGTCTTCCTGGTTGCCAGTTGGTTCTTGTTGATGAGCGGAGGACTCTGCCATTTTTTTAATTCCCATAGAAGCTAACCCAATAACACCGGCAGGGATCGCAACTTTAAATAGCAAAAAATTCTTGAGGTGTTTACTCATCAAATCCATACTATTTGTCATTTCGCTCTTGGCAATTTTTGAACGAAGTTTGAGTCTTTCCTTCTCTTGTTGCAGGTCTTCCAGTGAATTTATTTTATGTACACTCATGGTTTTAGTTATTAATCAAACAGTTGTCGGATTACAACGGTGAGAATAGGTTCAGTAAGCAGGCTCTTCTTAAAAATATTAAGGAGGATGCCCATTATGAGATAGACAGCTGCCACAAGGGCAAAACCAGCGGCATTAGAATCAAGCCAGGTACCAATAATCAGGGCAAGACTCACCGTAAGAAAAAAAACAACGATCATACCTATAAAAATAATAGCCAGTGATGTTGCCAAGGAAGCAATTAGTTTAGAAGTGTTTTCTGCCAGTTCCAGCTTCAGTAATTTTAATTGATCATTGGTGTATTGACGAGCAAATTCAACAACTTCGCCAGCAGATTGGAGTATTTCTTCTTCCTGCTTCATTTTTCGTTAAGTTTTTGCAACAAGTCTAATAAGAATCATCCCGAAACTTGCTGATGTAAGGGTTGTAATCCTTTTCAGGCAAGAATCGAGATGATTATTTCGAAATTAAATTATAAAAAATAACTCCGACAGGGATGACTGAACAATCCTGTAGGCGAATGACTTGCAGACATTCGAGGGAAGGATCGCATCAGTGATGCATGGCCATTCGTTTTAACCCTTTGATGGATCTTGCGAAAGAACATTATTAGTTTTTAAGTGCATTGTTTGCTTGTGTTGCCTTTTTGTTGAGTTTGGCTTTGGCTTTTTGTGCACCTTTTTCAAAGGAGGTTTCAGCATCATCCACTTTATCCTTGGCGGTATGCCTGAATTCGTCAATTTTTCCTTTTACATTTTGGCTCAATTCATCTATGTACTCCCGACTTTTATCGATCGTCGTTTCCAAAGAAGATTGGGCTTTTTCCAATTGTATTCTTGCCTGCTCATTGAGCTGAGTTCCGGTTTCACTGAGGGCTTCTGACGTGTTTTTACGCCATTGACGTCCCTTAGTAGAGTTGAGCCACCAACCAGCGGCTGCGCCAGTTGCAAGACCAAGAATTAATTTCCAGTTTGAATTACCTTTGTTGTTATCCATTGTTTTAAGATTTTATGATTTACAATTTATTTTCTTGAGGGATGAGGGTCTCCAAGTAGCGTTTGTGCCTCTCTGACAACCGTTTGTGCTTCATCACGAAAGTCTAACCATTCTTGGTTAATCGTATCGACCAGTTTGTCGTGTATACTTTTTATTTTGGTACGATGCAATTTTAGCCTGTTCAGACTTTCAATTTGACCATTATTAGGTTTTCCACCTTGTAATGCTCTGTTTTTAGCGGAGCGTTCCTCTATACGAGTTTCAAATTTCTCATACAAAGAACCCAACTCCTCTAACATATTGGCTTTGGAGTCCATTGTCGGACTTGAGGCTTCAGCCGTTTTATTGTATTTAAACTTTTCCATTGCACTATTTTTTAATTTTCCTTTGCCGGTCCCTTATCAAGACTATTAGACTTAGTAGAGGTCACTTTTTTCAGCGGATATAATTCATCCAATCGTTCACCACCTACAATGCCAAAGTCGAGTGTACGGATGGGGAAAGGAATCGTAATATTATGTTCATCAAACGCTTTTTTGATAGCGATAATGGCATCATCTGTAGCAGCTAAGTATTCAGCTTGAGAGCTAATATTTCGCCAAAACCTAAGGACAAAATTGATAGAACTACTACCAAATTCTTTAAAGAAAATTTCAAGAGGTAGTTGCTCATTGTGGTCTACCTGATTCTGAATAGTTTTTCTGACCAATGCCTTAACCATTTCCAGATCATCGCCATAGGAAACGCCACATTCAAGGTCAATCCTTCGGCGACCACTGTGTGAGTAATTGACCAATGGATTCTGAAGAACATCTTTATTGGGAATGATAACGACCTGTCCACTGGGTTGTTGAAGAATGGTTGATCGAAGGGTCACTTTGGTGATTTTTCCAAAATACCCATTTGTTTCAATCAAATCTCCTTCTTTGTAATACTCCCTTATCGATATCATTACTCCTGAAAAAAGATTAACTATAGGGTCTTGTAACGCCAATCCAACAGCCAATCCAATAACACCCGCACCAGCCAACAGAGAAGTCAATGCCTTATCCAGATTGAGAATGCCCAACACCACAAAAAGCATGAGGATCAAAAACGATGCAGTTACTACATTTGCAGCAACACTTATTAAGGTGTTGTCTCTCGTCGTTTTTGAGATAATTTTTTTGGTGTATTTTTTAACATATTTTGATAAAAAATAAGCGATCGTCATCACCAAAATGGCGATAATAAGATTTGGTAGATTTAAAACTACGGCATCTAACCATCCAAATAATTTTTCTGAAAGTTTGGTCCACGCTTCCTGTAATTGACTCCACATATTCACTTGACTCTTTTTGAAATTTCGTTACTATAAATAAAACGAAATGTGGATGCTTATGTTCGGTGTCAAATTCATATAAAATTGCACAAAACTCAAAACAGTCTCTTAAAAAATGGCTTGACTGACTTGATATTGTTAAGGTTTGGTTAATGCAATACATACCTATCAAACCAGAATCGGGTTTTGACGTTTTATGGGAAAGTTACTTAACCAATTAAACAGTTTTGAAACGATGAAAAAAAATATTTTTATCTCAGCCCTTGTCGCTTTAATGGTCAGTGTTTTGACTATCGGAGGCTTTTCCTGGCTGAATAAGAGTCAGCAAAAAGCTTTGAAAATTGAACATATAGATGCTACACCGTCCAGCAGTGTATTGTATACCAAGGATGAAGTTGGTGATTATGTACCCCTTGACTTTACACGAACTGCCGGGCAGGTAATGGATGCAGTTGTGCACATCAAATCGACCCAAACACATCCGGTTGTTTCCAATCGTCGCAACGGCCAAATGCCTGACATTTTCGGAGATGATTTTTTTAAACGATTTTTTGGACCTGAGTCTGAAGGCCGGCAAGGAGAAAGACGCAATATGACACCTCAACCAATAGTAGGGACCGGTTCTGGTGTAATCATCAATTCAGAAGGTTATATAGTGACCAATAATCATGTCATTGCCGATGCCGACGATATCGAAGTTACGCTGCATGATAACCGTAACTACAAAGCTTCTGTAATTGGGGTAGACCCAAATACGGACCTGGCATTGTTGCGCATTCAGGAAAAGAATCTACCTACTTTGAAAATGGGTGATTCTGAAGCACTGAAAGTAGGGGAGTGGGTCTTGGCAGTAGGCAACCCTTTTAACCTGAATTCAACAGTAACGGCTGGAATTGTAAGTGCCAAGGGTAGAAGTATTAATATTCTGCGCGAACAATATGCGATTGAAAGCTTTATACAAACAGACGCAGCTATTAACCCCGGAAACAGTGGGGGCGCGTTGGTAAATCTCAACGGAGATTTAATTGGAATCAATACCGCTATCGCTAGCCCTACAGGAGCGTATTCCGGTTATGGTTTTGCTGTTCCGGTTAGTATTGTAAGCAAAGTAATTGAAGATTTATTGGCTTATGGCATTGTTCAAAGAGGTTATCTTGGTGCAATGATCAGAACCGTTGATGGCAACTTCGCCAAGGAGAAAGGCCTGGATGTTAATTCAGGAGTATATGTGGATAGCCTGGTAGAGAATAGTGCAGCCAAGGTTGCCGGCATTAAACCTGGAGACGTAATTACGACTGTCTCTGGAACAAATATCAGAACCAATGCCGATTTATTGGGAGAAATAGCCCGATATCGTCCCGGTGATGAAATTACCATGACTATTAACAGAAATGGAAAAGAAAAGGAAATAAAAGTGATGCTAAGCAATCGTGAAGGAACAACTGAATTAGTTGAAAAGAAGGCGGTAGCTTTATTCGAAACATTAGGCGCAGAACTCGAACCACTCAGTAAAAAAGATGCCCAAAAGATGAATATCGCCGGGGGCGTTAAAATTGATAAATTGATTCCAGGTAAACTGCGACAACAAACAGACATTCAGCCAGGTTTTATCATCACTAAAGTGGATGGAAAAGCGGTAAAGGATGTGGATGATCTGGAAAAAGCATTAAAAGGAAAATCCGGTGGCGTAATGTTGGAAGGATTCTATGAAGGAAGTTCTGACACCAGGTTCTACGCCTTTGGGTTATAAGATTTTATATGGGTTTTAGGTGTTTTGGAGCTGGTCTTCATTTTATGAAGACTGGCTCTTTTTTATTGCACCTATCGACCACCATTATTATGGTTTTGCGGATCTATTATTTTCACTTTATCCATAAACACAGACAGCTTCATATCTGCATAAGGACCATAAGTAGAAACGATAGTTCCCTTGTTTCCATCCTTACAATAAATAGCATAAATTACCGACAAATCAGATGGATTAGAATTCCCTTCAAAACGGTGGTATTCAACAATTCTCATCTCCTCTGCCTGATATGTTTTATCAGTCTCAATAGATTTCATTTGTCCAGAATCCATCAATAGAAAACTATGGACAAATCCACGGGTTTTCAATTTTCGTTCTGCTTCAAGTAGTGTGGAATATCTGTTAAAGTTCATGTCTGGATATATTTTAATCCTAAAATACAAATACGGGAAAATCCGATTGCAGGATCATCTTTTTGAATTGATTATTGGAAAATAATTGTTCCAAAAAATGGCTGTCTTTCTTCTGGAAAGCCAACCAGTTGGCCTGACTCATTTTCATAAATTTCTCAGCTGTTTCATCCAACCGGTCATAGTTGCTCAAATGAGAGGTTATATCATCGTTTTGAGCTACTTGTTTCAAATCGTGCATCTTTTGTTCAAATGCGTTATTTTTCTCCTCATCAATATCATCACTAATGGCTAAAATCTCTATCGAGGCGCCAAGTCTTTTTGCTACCTTGCTCAGTATCAGTATTCTATCAAGGTTGTCTTCTTCTAAATCCATGATGTAGAAAATATGTTTGATTGGTGTCCAAGAAATGTCTTCTGGCAATACCAGTACGGGACAATCGGCGTGTTCGGCTACCCTGGTTTCGAATGTCCCAAACCATTTGTTGATAAAGTTGAGTTCAGACGTTTGACCGATGACTAGAAGTATGGTCTCTTGTTCCTGGGCCTTTTCCAGAAGTTGAGCTTCCGGGAATCCAATACCGACTTCGTAATTGGTACGGGCGTAGATTTTTTGAGCCATTTTCTGCATAGCTTCCAGCCGGGAGTCCGCTTGGGCACGCACATCCTCTATATTCATTTGTGCTGGACTTGTTAGAACGGCACCCATGTCTGCACCCGGAACCATGATTATTGGAACATTCTCAAAATCAATCAAAAGGGCGGGGACGTTCAAATTCTTGGCAAGCAGTACACCATAGTCTGCCACGGGATTGATGATCAATAAATCGGTGGGATAAATCAATATTTTTTTTGTGGTATTCATTTCAGATTAGTTTCTATCTAAAACGAATACCTGTTGATGGTGTTCGGTACAATAAAACCGGCTGATTAGGACAGAAATTTGGGAGCAGTGCACTCAATCGTGAGTTCTTCCTTTGTTTTCCCCTTGTTGAAACTGTTTTTCAAGTTCCTGTTGTTCTTCGAACTCACCGCGGGAAAAGGCTCTTTGCTGTAGGTTATTCATATCGGGCTGTCCGGCGTCCACCCAGGCTGTATACCACGAAGAGCCCACCGCCAGGATGGATTGTTGCATTCTTTTTTCTACCATGCCAGCCATTCGTTCCTGGAAAGCGGCAGCATAGGCTGTACATTGAGTTCTGATGGTATTATCGAGCCGTTCCTCAAAACAATATTGCTGGTCTGAAGGAAATGTGAGACTCAATTCCCGTTCTATCAGCAGAACACTATCCACTAACTGGTGGCTATCCAATACTACATTCCAGAAATAACTCGCTGGGTCGTCAAGGTATTCTGCATGACCAACAAAAAAGTCATAGGTATCATCAGCAAAAAGCTCTGGAATTCGACTTTCCCAAAAGCCGTGGATACCTACCTGGTTGGTCAGCTGACCATTGTAGTTTTCTGTAGTATGCAGCGGAACGTGAGCGTCTCCGATATAGTGGCCCATTTCCGCACTTAATCGTAGAATGCTATTGACATTCCGACGCCTGAACGCCTCAGTGAGCCTGTGTTGCATCTGCAGCAAATGGTAGGGAAGGATACCATATTCTGAAAAGTGATCCTTGGCAAATGCCGATTGACAGTCCAGTTGACCAAAAACCTTTTGTAAACTATCACAATCGACAATCCAATCGTCCTCATAATAGTTTGCTAAAATATTGGTTCTATAAAAATTTCGATACTGTGCACTATCTATCAGCCAACTCTTGCTCACCAACGAGTCTCGGAAAGAAAGAAAGTTATCCTGGGCCTCCACCTCCGGCCGGGTATCCCGTTCCAGCCGGAGCGTATCTCCCTGGGCATTGATTGCATAGATAGTCGTGTATTTAACCAATACACTGAGCCAATCCCGCGGCACCTCAGGAAAAGGATATTTTCCCCAATGGTCGATATCAATGTAATGCCTTACCGCTTCGTGTTTGGTGGCATAACGGCGTTTGTCAGGATCAACGGCATGTTCAGTGATGTACTCAATATTGTATTTGTAAAAACGGACCATCTCCTGTGGTAAGGTAAAAACAGCTAACCGGTTGATTCGTCGATGGCCAAAAAATCCCCAGGGCAAAAATGCCGAACTGAATAAAACTAGACAAATGAATAAGATCATCAGTAAAAGGGGACTCGTTTTCATGGATTTTGTATTATTATTTTGGAGTTTATTTAAAGAAAAATTCGTAACCCCACAGCACCTTATTGATTATCCTTGACTGTATCGTTAACAAATCCCCATCCTGTGTTTCCACATAATAATTGAGCACATTAGCCTCGGCCAATACTTCGCCTGTTTTGGGATCGAGTTCTTCTTTGCTATATATAGGAAACAACCGATACACCTTTTCTTCTCCTTTTACATTGGTAAGCGCAAGGGTACAAAACGGAAGCTTGTCTAATACGCCTCCCTTTTTCTCATAATCATTATGAAAACCTGTAGCTACTATTCGGCCAAAATTGCTCAGGTAAGCCTCGATTTGAGCAGGATTGACGGTTTTATTAGCAACAGGAGTGATATCGTAAAAGGGCGATAACTCAAAATCATTGTTTTTACGGTCAAGCTTGAAGGATTTATTGCGTTGTTTTGGGTATTCCAAATAAACAGACTGAATATCTTCTACCTCGATCTCAAAAAGAGTTCTGTCCCGCCAGTCATCACCATTTAAATTGAAACGGAACCGGAGGTTACCTTCCCAGCCTGGCAGATGGCCAACATAGGGTTGTTCGGCATCACTCATCATAATGTAGGTACCCCTTTCATCAGATGTTCCTCCCCCAATATAATAAGATTTTAGCAGTTGGTTCTCCTTAGAATAAATCTCCACCTTCAGGCCCTCAGTGGCAAGGCTTTTCACCATGTTGTTAACAGCTGCCATTGGTGGCTTGTATTTCATTTCTATTCTGGTGATGGCATCCAATAAATTTTCAATGGCATTTTTCCTAACTTTTTGCTGGCCATTAAAAACCCAGTAATCTGCTTTTCGTTCCAAGGTGGTTGTTTGCCCGTTACGATCAGCAATAAAAATTTTATAAATCTCGGTCGGATCCTTTATGGCAAAATTACGGTCGCCACTGACTACAGAAGTTTTTGGATCCTCTTTCGACCAGACAAGCCAGGTAGCGGCGCCACCTAGCAAAATAAAAACGGCTAGTAATATTAATGTTTTATTCATAACTTTATAAATCTACAATGTTTTAAAACCAATGGCAAATTTTCATCATTTCGCATACTTTCGCTTGCGCAGGAAGTTATAGAAAAATCCAAAAAGTATTAGAAAGCCCAAAGGCAAAACGATATTGATCAACTGCCATTTAACTTCCTCAGTTTCCGCTTTAACGGTATCTAAAAGGCGTAATTTTACTTCTTTTCCACGGGCTTCGATCACTCCTTTTTCGTCCATCAAATATTCAATGGTATTGATGAGGAATTCTTTATTGGCAAACTGAAATTTTTCAAATTCATTAAAACCCAGCGGGCTAACAGCCTGCGTGTGTGCATTGAAACGGTTTTTGGCTATATCGCCATCCGCTACTACGATCATACGGGAGGACGCACTTTTAGTTTGGAAGGGAGTTCCCAATTCTTCCAAAGTATTGATCATACTACCTTCTACCCGGTTTTCGTATAGAGAGGGAAAAATGCCCTCTAATAACAATGCTGTTGTTTGTGGCCCTTTGTCAAACTTGCTGGCATCCAGGTCATAACGCAAAAACTCAAAATCCATACCAATTGGAATGCGCTGAAACCTCGAATTAGGGGAGGAAGTCAGCAGCACCGTTTTATTTACCGGCGTTTTGGTTTGTATGGTGTCAATATTATTGGGATAGAGCAAATTGACCGGGCCGATACTTTTTACGATGGGATGATTACTCCTTGGAGTGGCCACTATGTGATAAGGGTAACGAAAGTAGTCGAGTTGGGGCTTGTTGCCCACAACACCTGTTGCCAAAGGGATTCGCGTACATTGCATATCAAGGACTAACACTGGATTGATCCGGGCACCATAGCGAAATAGCAGGTCATCCAATCCCAAATCATATTCCGAAGGATAATACTCCTTTCGCATCTGTAAACTGTCCAGATCGACCCTGACTTTGTCAAGCAGCCATAGTACTTTACCGCCATTCATGATGTATTGATCGATCTTAAATTTGTCTTTCTCAGAAAAAGCCTGCGTTGGTTTGGCAATAACAAAAACACTGGCATCCTGTTTGAGGGTAGGCACACTATCCAGATCGATTCGACCAGTATCATAAAATTGGCGCAGCGTTTTTTCCAGATCAGCAGTTTCATAAGGAGCCAGTTCTCCATGTCCCGAACTGAAGACCACGACCGGCCTGGTAGGGTACTGAAGTTTTTGTATGGCATTGGCAAATTTGTATTCCAGCAACCCAATCGAATTGTTGAGGATTACCTCCGGAGGAACTCCAGGGACTTCATTCTCCAGGAGATTCACGGCCAGGTTTCGCCCCTTGTAATAAAAAATGGCATAGGGATAAATCTGCTTTTCTGAGGTTCCCTCTTTACTTTTTACCCGGAGATTAATTGGATTGATATTGTCCTTGGAAAGGTTTGTCCGGAATTCATTAATCTGTTCCACTGTGCCTTCGTTGGGATCCTGAAATCCGTATTCCATATAGCCCGATTGAGTACGGAAATCATCAAGCATGTCCCGTGTTGCCGATTGTAGTCGTTTAAAACCAGCAGGAAATTCTCCCTCCAATAACACACTGACATAAACCACTTCATCCAGGTCCGTTAGCAGCTTTTTTGTCCCTTTGGTAAGCGTAAATCGCTTTTCCTCAGTCATATCGAGGAAAGTATACCAGCCACTTCCTCCAATACGGGCATTGGCAAGGATATTCAATAAAATGACAATCCCCACAAACAGAGCCAACTGTAGCAGCGATTGTATCTTCTTATTATTTTTGTTTTTTACCATGTGTAACAATCATCAATAATACTCAAAATTCAAAATTTTAACCTTTGGATTGGTGTTCAAAATATTCGCTCTCTTATTATTCATGTCGGGAGCATATTTGGGGGCATCCTGGGGGTATATCGGGTAACCACAAGGGGTTGCCCCTGCTAGGTCACCATTTCCGCCGTTCTAAAGAAACGACCGTCATCATAATAAACAATGAGGTTACCGTGATAAAATAAATCAGATCACGGCTATCAATTATTCCTCTGCTGATGGAATCATAATGGTAATCAATGCCAATCATTTGCACCACATCGTCAACTTTTCCAAAAAACACCGGTAGTTTACTAAGGTAAAAAAAGCCCCAATAGAAGAAAAAGCACAAAAAAGCAGCCAGGATAAAGGCTACAATTTGGTTATTGGTTATTGATGAGGCAAAAATACCGATAGAAACAAAGGTTCCAGCCAAAAACATCAGGCCAATGTAAGAACCAATAATAGCCCCTGAATCCAGGTTGCCTTTGGGGTCACCCAGCTGATAAACGGTATAATAATAGAGTAGGGTGGGCAGCAATGCAAAAACGACCAATGCCAATGCAGCCAGGTATTTACCCAGGATGATTTCCAGATCGAACAGTGGCCGGGTTGCCAAAAGTTCTATGGTTCCGCTTTGATTTTCTTCAGCAAAAGTGCGCATCGTAATGGCCGGTATCAGGAACAAAAAAATCTGAGGGGCCATTTCGAAAAGCTGTTCCATCGTAGCAAATTTGTATTCCAAAATGCTGGTATCAGGAAATACAAACATAACCAGACCCATTATTGTCAGAAATACGCCGATGACAATATATCCAATGAGTGAACTAAAAAAAGTGTTGATTTCTTTTCTGAAAATACTAAGCATCCGTTCCTTTATTGTGTTTTATCTGTCAGTACGTAAACAGGATTTCGGTCGACGTAAATCAATAAGCTTTTAAATAACTTTTCCTGCGCTTCTTCTTCAGACAGATCTCTGACTGAAGCTGATAGTTTGGGGTCGTCTTTAATCAAATCCAGAAAATTTGTCGGATTAAAGTCTACAATGGTGCCTTGTTCAAAATCTATCATTTTTTCCTGATGGTGGTACACTTTATTGCTAACCTTTCCACTGCGGAATGGCCTGCCAGTCAATGGGTTATAAGCAGATATGACGACCTGTTCAATAGCCTCTTCTTCATAAGAAAAGTAGCAAAGCTTGCCCCGTACCCTCAAGGCTGCAAACAAAACATAATCTGGGTATTGAACGGGCGTTTTGATAAAAGGAATACCCCCAATGCAAACGCCCCAAACTTTTGGAAAAGGAAGGTGTCGTTTGGTCTCGCCGTTAGTAACCCTCAACCACTCGATTTTGCTCACGTAGGTATCTGCATTTGTCACCATACGTCCTTCTGCCTCGTCCCAGCTATAATCTGGTTGATTCTTTTGGAAGGCTGCAAAACTCAGATATACCCCATCCTGGAATTTGAAATTTTTGGTAATGAGCACGCTATCCGACTGCCCCCAAAGGGCAAGACTAAATAGCGAAAATAATATTAGTAAGTATTTTTTCAAGAGAATTTTATCGTTTTTCGGTTATGCTATGCAATGAGTTATCTGATTTCTGTTGATTACTTAGTCAATTGGCGGAATACATCTTCCACGCTCAGTTCTTCCTTGTGCATTTCCAGCAAAGTTAGCTGGTTGTTTACGGCAAATTTGAAGACAGACTCCCGTACATCCTGGTTAAGAGGGGTGGACAGTTGCCAGCGTTTTTCAGTGATTGCTTTAGCCTGGTTTACGCCGGGTAGTGCTTTGAGTTGTTCTTCTTTTACCTTTTGTTTGAATTCTATCGTCAATAAGGTTTCTCCTTTGAACCTGTTTTGAAGTTGTTCAATGGGATCGTTGGCCACTAATTTTCCTTTATTAATAATGAGTACCCGGTTGCAAATGGCCTGAACTTCCTGCATAATATGGGTGGAAAAAAGGACCGTTTTTTCCTCGCCGAGTTTTTTTATCAAAGTCCTGATTTCAGCAAGTTGGTTGGGGTCAAGTCCTGAAGTGGGCTCATCCAGGATCAATACCTGAGGGTCATGGATCATGGCTTGTGCTAGTCCCACCCTTTGCCGATAACCTTTAGATAAGGTACCGATCAGTTTGTGTTGCTCGCGTTGCAGCCCCGTTAATTCTATCATTTCATTCACCCGTTTCTTGATATCCTTCATCTTGTGGAGCCTAGCGACGAATTGCAGGTATTCTTTCACATACATATCCTTATACAAAGGATTGTGCTCGGGTAAATAGCCGATTTGTTTCCTGACTTCCAGCGGGTTTTGTTCTACATCAAAACCACAAACCTCTGCCTTTCCGGCCGATTGGGGAACGAAGCAGGTAAGGATTTTCATCGTGGTAGTTTTGCCAGCTCCATTTGGACCTAAAAAACCAAGGACTTCTCCCTTTTTGGCTTCAAAACTGATATCATCAACTGCTTTCTGTTCGCCGTATATTTTACTGAGTTGCTGAACTTTAACTGACATATTTGAATTTTTGCCCAATATTTGGTCTTTATAAGACCTGAAAAATGGACCTCAGGTTGGCAGCCTGTCGGTAAATTTTGACCGGTAAAACTACTAAATTTCCAACCTTATCCCAAGTTTACGTCCCCAATGGATGTGCTGAAATGGTGCCTGTGTGACACTTATTGCCCGAACATCTTTATTCACCAACGAAAGGAATCGGTTTACACACTCACCTGTCGCATTTAAAGTTTTGTTAAAAAACCGGAACTCGACGATATCTGATTTAATGTAGAGCTGGTCGAATCACCAAACTGTCCAATACTTCCCCTTCCTGTTGTACCCACCAGGCTAGCCGGTCATAGACTTTTTCTTCTGGGAAATAGTTCAGCGCCATTTTGACATAGAGGTGGCCGTGTTTGGCTTCTGACACCCAGAGCATTTTGTAGAATCGTTTTAATTCGGGATCTTCAAGGGCTTCTTCCACCAGTCGGAAGCGTTCAACACCACGGGTTTCAACCACAGATCCAAGCAACAAGCGATCGAGAAAACGTTCCTTAATGCCCGAATGAATGCGTTTGATGAGTGATTTGATATAGGGATCTTCCGGGATGGAATGCAGTAGCTGGACCCCTCGTTTGGCCATAATGGCATATACTTGCTGAAAGTGTTCCAATTCCTCCACTGCCGTGTCTATCAAGTCGGGAATTATTTCTATACGATTGGGGTATTTGGCTACCAGGCTCATGGCTGTAGCGGAGGCTTTACGTTCACAATCTGCGTGATCTTGTAAAAATGCGTTAAAGTCTCCCATGACCGCTTCAATCCACTCGGGCTTGCTGGGAAAGGCAATATCCAGATTTAATTTCATTCTTGCAGAGAGCTATTAATTATAAATTAGTAAAATGCACCAATTTCCCGTGATAAGTAAAATGGTCATCACCATTACCCTGATTAAAATGGGTCAACATATTTTGTATGTAACGATCCAGGTCGGAAGCTTCGACATTGACTTCCTTGCCATTGGAAAGGGCATCTGTGATGTAGCTATGTAATAAAGATTCATATTGTTTTTGAAATAAATTCGGATGGCCAAAAACATCAGCCCCCAAAATTTTATTGCCACTCACGGCTAAAAGTCCTACTACGCCTTTTTTGTCAGCAAAACGCCCTTTGAAATAATCCAGATAAGCGTCCCGTTTGCTAGTGAATGCTTCAGATTGTTCCAGAGCTGCATAGGCCTGGGTATTTGATTGGGCATTGTGAACGGAGGTCAGTTCATCCACTTTATTCCAAACGGCCTGCTGGTCACCGGTTTCCTTAACCGTTTTACGCAAGTCGTTGGAGGCAATGTGATAGTAGCCTGTAAAGGCAAAGATTTTGCGGTTTCGTTCTTCTTCGGCATTCATGCCTTCCTCAGGCTCCTGGTAGGTCCAACGACCATGTTCTACACAAAACACAGGAATGTCAGTAATCGTTCTGGGAGGCACGACCATATCCATAGCCATCATGCGGTCCTGATTGCCGCCGCGTACCACATCACCAGTCATCAGAAAAACCGTATCCTGAGATTTATTTTGAATGGTCAGTGAATTGACAGCACCACGATCATCACTTCTACCATAGGGTTTTTTTTCGGTAATCCGGAAACGGGAATTCTCCATCGCCCCGGAAAGATTAATATACTTACCAACACCTTCATTGTCCGCAATAAAATCCTGATCTGCAACGATTGGGTACAGCCTTAGGTTCTCGTATTCCACTTGGTAATCGGCAGTTGTTAGTACCTGCAACGGTGAGGATTCGTTTTGGCTAACTTGATTTTCCTGCTGACAGGCAACAGCAAGCAAGGAGAGCGCAGCAATAAATAGTAAGTTTTTCATGCTTTGGCTTTTTATTTTGACAAAGATAAGGATTATCAGCACATCTCGCTGGAGAGATATTTGGGTAACCCTCTTGGACCTAATGACCAATTCTCTATGGGTTAATCCTGAATTTGAATTGAATAGCCAAACTTATGTTTGAACTGCTATCTTTGCGCCGGATAATACTTTTTCATTCGCATTTTAGAAAAAAAATGAAGCAATCCCGAAACTTCTACCTGTTTTTTACAGTCTCTATCTTCTTATTGGCCCTAGTCCTGTTGGTTATGAACGATGTGATGAGTATTTGGGATGGCGCGGAAGCCAATAACATTAATGACGCCAATAGTGGAATTTATACCTCAATACCTGCTCTGGTTTTAGGTTGGATGTCGGACTCAGATTTCCCATTTTTTCAAAGATTACCTGGAATATTGGTTATCCTGGGAGGGCTTGCAGGCTTTTATGGCATTGGTTGGCGCATTTTTGGCAAAGAAACTACCTTGTTAACTATTCTATTCATTGCTGCTACTTTCCTGGTGCCTACCCTTGGCAAATTGGCGACGTTGGACAGTTGGGTTTTTGTCGCTCAGTTGCTGGCTATTGTTAGTTTACTTCGGTTTATGAAGGAGCCGATATTTCTGTGGCAGCTGGTTTGTTACCTCTTTTTACTTTTCGCCTTATGGCTGGAGCCTTTGGGCACACTCATCCTTAGCCTTAGCTTTTCTATAGGGTTGTTGATTAAACATCCACAAGGTCGAAATCTGCTGAAATTACAGCCCTGGCTAGTGCTTTTATCAGGATTGGCCATAGGTTATATTCTTAATCTGCTGACCTGGCAACAACCCGGTTTATTGATTGGGTTTTTTCAATTGTCTTATGCAAAATATTTCCTCATTTCACTGCTGGCCTTATTCCCCATTATCGGATTTTGCCTGGGAGGTATTCGTGATCTGTTTTTAAAGCTAGGTAGAGGAGAAGAATTGTCTATCGTTTTGATAAGCTGGATTTTAGGAGCAATCCTTGCCGAATCAACCATTTTACAAGTAGGATTTTGTTTGTTGGCGGTCAAACAGTTGCAAGCCTGGTCTAATCCCAAATATCCCTTTCGGAATTGGGTGAAAACCGGAGCCATTTTACACATGCTTCTCGTCTTTGGATTTGGCTTTTACCTGATGACGAAAGGCTTTATCGAATTTGGTCCAGCGGGTTATCGGGCAGGATTGGTGGTAACGCTTGCCTATTGGACGGTGAGTCTGGTAGGCGTGATCGGGCTATATTCCGGACGACGCCCCTTGCTGATTATCGGCCATGTTTTGAGTGGACTGATTCCAGCGCTTATTTTTTGGCTGTCAGTATATCCTCTTGTTGAATCAAAACGCCTGCCCGTTAAGGTCCTGTCCACGATAGAAAAAATGGATATACAACAGCAAAAAGCAATGTATTTCATTTCGGAAGAAAAGGGTCCTCCGCTTAGCTTGAAATTTAAAGCGGAGGAGGAAAACCGTTCCTTCTACTGGTTAAGGAGCCAGGCAGCTTTGAAAATGTTAGAAAATGAAACTACTCCTGCCGGCATCTATGTATTTTCGGCAGCCAATAAAAATCAATTTTTTAATCAAACCTCTGATAGCACCAGAACGATCAAAATCTGGACAGATAAGTTAATGACAGAGGATTGGATAATTGTTGATCATACCCCATAATATCCTGGATTTAAGCCCTGGAGTAAATGAAGTAGAGCAAGACCAATAGGACCAGAGTGGCCACCAATACAACAGTCATAAATTTACGGGCATCTTTTTTAGAACGAGCCACTTGTTTCCTTTTTCTCTTGGATACTGACATAATAAAAACGGGTTTTACGAAGTTTCAGAAAATTTTATTCCTTGCATACGAGTAATACTACAAATAAAATTACTTTATCTCTTTTTCCAAAACACTGACCCTAGTTTTTATGGTTCTTTGATAAAACTCATGATTTTAGCTTGAATACGAGCTTTATCAAAGAAGCACTTAGAAGTTCTGCTCATAAAATTCGACAATCCTTTCATCGGTCATTACATCCTGGGGACGGAGTGGTTGTTTCAAAACAATACCTTCCAGGGTCCGACACCGACTTAAGGCTACATAAGTTTGCCCATTTTCAAAGGCACCTTTACCCAGATCAATGATCACTTTGTCAAAGGTTTTACCTTGAGATTTGTGAATAGTGATCGCCCAGGCGAGTTTTAGGGGAAATTGAGTGAAAGTACCCATAGTTTCCGCTTCTATCTCATTGGGCTTTGTTGGATTGTAGTTGTAGCGCATGATTTCCCAATCCATTGGTTCCACTTCGATGTATTGCCGATTACCTTGTTCTTCCACCATGACGGTGATTTTTTCCTCTTCCATTTTTACTACCTGGCCAATGGTTCCATTTACAAAACGCTTTTGAGGGTCATTTTTAATAAACATGACCTGAGCACTTAGCTTGAGTTTGAGGGCTGCCTCAGTAGGGTAGAGATTGCCAGGGAAATTGCCGGTGATTTTTGCCAGAGAAATTTGTTCTGGCATTGGGATACTAGCTATCTTCTTTTGATTGATTGCATCCACTCTGGCATTACGAGCCGATAGGGTGATGAAAAAATCCTTACTTTCAAAATCCGGCAGATAACGTTCATTCAGATCTGACAGGTCATCATAATCGACCTGATTGACCCGAATGGCGTCAAGTAATCTCAAGAAATATCTATTTTCCTGACGGTATACTTTGCGCAATTCCAGCTTATTCATCACAAACCCATCGTCAAATACCTTGGCAGAAAAGAAATAGGGCGATTCGTAATACATGGTAAACAGCACCGATTCTGCCTCGCTGGATACTACTGGAGGAAGCTGAAACAAATCCCCGAAAAAGACAACCTGTATTCCACCAAAGGGCAGATTTTTTTCACAGTT
Source organism: Saprospiraceae bacterium (assembly GCA_021604865.1). Taxonomy (GTDB): domain Bacteria; phylum Bacteroidota; class Bacteroidia; order Chitinophagales; family Saprospiraceae; genus BQJU01. The sequence continues at coordinate 23,109 of BQJU01000010.1, forward strand.
GACACGTAAAAAATAGTCAATATTGTCTAGCAGGTCGGCTCTGACCATAGATATTTCGTCGATAATTAGTACCTCAATTTTTTTGTACAATTTATGATTCCGACGTTTCTTGATGTCTTTATTTGTCAAAGGTTTAGGAGGAAACCCAAAGAAGGAATGGATCGTTTGTCCCCGTACATTTAGCGCGGCAATACCGGTAGGGGCCAATACCACCGTTTTTTTGCGCGTTGTATTTCTAAACAATTGCAAAAGCGTCGACTTACCTGTTCCGGCCCGACCGGTAACAAATAAGTTTTGCCCCTCCTTTTCCATCAAGTCGAGGGCATACTGAAAGTCGCTATTGAGTTCTAAAGGAGATTGATCAATACTCACTCACTTATTTCTTTTATCACATAGATATATACCGGAAAGTGGTCACTATATCCTCCAAGATAGGCATTTCCGCTAAAGGTACGAAATGGATATCCTTTAAAATGGCCGGTTTTTTGTACCAGATACTTTGGGTTGTGAACCACTGCCTGATAATAGTGATAACCTTCTGCCTGTTTGCTGATTAAGCCATTAGAAACAATGATTTGGTCAAACAAACTCCAGGCATCCTGATAAGCCAAGGTACCGATACCTTTTTTAAAGTAAGTATAGAGAGGATTATAAAATCCTTTTTTTCTGACTTGTTCTTTTTTGCCTTTGGCATCCAGTACACTTTTGACACTAGGGCTCACCGGGTCATCATTTAGGTCGCCCATGATCATGATTTTGGCCAGCGGATCTACATTGAGCAAGGAGTCACAAACCTGTTTGCAAACAAAGGCAGCAGCATTGCGTAAAGGCTGGGAGGCTGCCTGCCCCCCTCGACGCGAAGGCCAATGGTTGACAAAAACGTGCATCGGTTCTCCATTAAACTCACCGGCAACATATAGGATATCGCGGGTATAGATGCGTGAACTGTCCGCTCTATAAAGCATAACGGGCAGGGCTTTGCTCTCAATTACCTTGAAATATTTGGGCTGATACAATAGTGCCACATCAATCCCTCTTCGGTCTGGAGAGTCAAAATGTACAATCTGATAGTTCCGGTCAATTATTTTGGGTTGGATCACAAAATCTTCCAACACTTTTCGGTTTTCAATTTCAGCTACCCCTAAAAGGGCAACTCCATCTGGCGTTTTTTCAGTAGCTAATTCGCTGACAACCCTGGCCAGATGACTAAGTTTTTCCTGGTAAATGACATCGGTATATAAATTATCGCCCTGTGGCGTAAAGTCATCATCATTGATAACAGGATCATCTTCTGTATCAAAAAGATTCTCAAAGTTATAAAAACCAATAGCGCCAATTTGGTATTGTTTCTTTTTCTGAGCAGCGCTTAAAAGAGGCAGAATAAGCAGTAAAGTCAAGAAAATCAGTTTGTTTCTCATATTGTTGATCTTGTTTTTGGTAGATGAGGGTTAATTTGTTTTTGCAAAGATAGACGCAAAAGAAACGATTTTGTCCCGGATTCCAATTTTAACATTGTGTTAATTTTTCCCTTTAAAAAAAAATGATCTCCCAGGAAATGTTAACTTTGCCGCATAAAACTAGTCTATGAAATACGTTACTGCTAAATTTTGTATTAACCCCACGGTCAATGCACTCTTTTTTCTACTATTTTCCCTCACACTTTCTGCCCAATCCATTACTGTAACCGGCACCGTTGTAGATGACAGTAGTTTGAATGGTATTGGAGGAGCAGAAGTAAGAATTGGCTTGCAAGTCACTCAAACTGATGCGAAAGGATCTTTTGAACTTGAGGTGAATTCCGGCAATAATAAAACCTTTATTGCTGTAAGTAAAGATGGATACATTATTCTAGAAAAAGAAATTAGTGTTGGAGCTGGTGCAACGGTATCCATGGGTACCCTGGCGCTAACTCCTGAGGCCAGTGAGGTCATTGCCGAGGACCTTATTCCTACCATTACCCTTGCTGCCGAGGATGTGGATCAGGATGAAGTGCCTAATATTTCCGGAATATTGACGTCTTCTCGAGATGTTTTTATCAACACGGCAGCCTTTACTTTTGGTAGGGCCCGTTTTAGAATCAGAGGGTATGAAAACCTCAATTCCAACCTTTATATGAATGGTATTCCCGTCAATGATTTGGAAAGTGGAGGGGTATATTGGAGTCAATGGGGTGGATTGAATGATGTAACCCGCAACCGGACCAATAGCGTAGGATTAAGTCCGGTGAGTTTTGGAATTGCCAGTGTTGGCGGAGCTTCTTCGATTGATACACGTGCTTCCTACCAACGCAAGCAGTTGAGGGTGTCTTATGCGGCAGCTAATACCACCTACCGCAACCGCGTCATGGCTACCTGGTCTACAGGAATGATGCCAAATGGCTGGGCAGTAACGCTTTCTGGCTCTCATCGCTGGGCAGAGGAAGCCTACATTCCTGGCACCTTTTATGATGCTTACGCTTATTTTTTGTCGGTTGACCGAAAACTGGGCGATAAACATCTGCTCAACCTTACTGCTTTTGGCGCACCTATCAAAAGAGGCAAATCAGGCGCTGGTACTCAGGAACTTTTTGACCTTTCTGGTTCTAATTATTACAACCCAAACTGGGGATATCAGAATGGTGAAAAACGCAATGCCCGGGTAGCCAATACGCACCAGCCTATGGTTATCTTACGTCACGATTGGACCCCATCTGATGATTTTACAATGACCACATCCGCTTCTTATCAGACTGGCCGCAATGGAGGTACTGCTCTGGACTGGTATAATGCCAGGGATCCTCGTCCTGATTATTACCGACGCTTGCCAAGTTATATCGATAATGAGCAGGCTGTGTTGGTAGAACAACGCTTGCGTGAAAATCCGGAACGGCTCCAGCTCGATTGGGATAGGATGTATGCTGTGAACCGTCACAGTTATGGGACTATTGAAAATGCCAATGGCATTGAAGGCAATACGGTAAGTGGCCTTCGTGCCCAATATGTAATAGAAGATCGCCGCTATGACAGTGACCGGATCAATTTCTCAACGGCTATGCAATACAATGCCAGCGACAAATTGACCCTTAATGGTGGTTTGATTTACCAATACTTTAAAGGAGATAACTTTAAGGTACTCGAAGATTTGCTCGGTGCCGATTTTTACCTTGATATTGATAAATTCGCAGAATTTGATGCAGCGGGTGACAATGATTTTATCCAGAATGACCTGAATAATCCCAACCGCATTCTCAAAGAAGGGGATGTCTTTGGTTATCACTATGAAAACCATCTGAGAAAGGGTAGTGCCTGGGCACAGGCGCAGCTTAGTTTACGCAAGCTGGATTTTTTCGTAGGTGGTGATGTGGCAAGCGTGAAATTCTGGCGAAATGGCTTGGTACGCAACGGGAAATTCCCAAATAATTCATTGGGAGAATCAGAAAAGACGGATTTCTTTGATTACAATGTAAAAGCAGGAGTGACCTATAAAATTGATGGTCGTAATTACCTGATTTTAAATGGAGCCTATGGCCTTCGCGCTCCTTTTACCCGTGAGGTTTACCTTTCTCCCCGGACCAGAAATTCTGTTTCGCCCTTCCTCGAACAGGAAAAAATTGTTTCCATAGAAGGTGGTTATCAGCTCAAATCACCCAATGCGAAGGTCAGGTTGATGGGGTATTATACGCGTTTTGAAGATCAGCTTTTCAACCGTAGTTTCTATCTGGACAATGCCACTCAGGGCGGCACCTCCGGAGGTTTTGTAAACTATTTTATGCACAATATTGATACCCGTCATATGGGTGTCGAAATTGCTGGAGAAATTGCCGTAACATCAAGCTTGAAAGTGAGTGCTGTCGCAGCGTTAGGACAATACATTTATCTCAACCGACCAAATGTAACGTTCTTTCTGGATAATGAAACCAGTGAACTTGTGAACTCCAGAAAGGTATACATTAAAAACTTCAACGTACCAGGGACTCCACAAACAGCCTATTCTTTAGGATTGAGTTACCGCTCGAAAAATTACTGGTTTGCCAATTTGAACTTCAATTACTACGATGACATCTGGATTGATTTTTATCCGGAAAGAAGAACCGATGCAGCCGTTTCTTACGTTGACGATCCTCAATACATCGATCAAATAGTTACTCCTGAATCTGATTTATGGAATGAAATCCTGGATCAGGAAAAAGCACCGGCTGCTTTCACCATAGACTTTTTTGGTGGTAAATCATGGAAAATTGATGATTTGTATATCGCCTTAAATGTTGGCATCAGTAATATTTTGGATAAGAAAGATTTTATTACCGGTGGCTATGAACAATTTCGCTTTGATTTTGAAGATAAAAATGTCGATCGATTCCCCAACCGGTATTTCAATAGTTTTGGACGAACCTATTATATCAGCTTGGCATTTAGTTTATAACCCTAACCTTTTTACAACATTAAAAACAACAAACGAATGATAATGCGCATTAATCAATGGATTTTACCTTTTTTCTGCCTGCTGATACTGGGCGTAAGCAGTTGTGTGGATCTGGAGTTTGACGAACCACCAGTAGGTGACCTTCCAAAATTGGAAGCCAATGCCACGATTGCTGAAATTAAAACTTTCCACACCATTGGTAATGATGCTTCCCGGATTGAGGAAGACCTGGTTATCGCTGGTATCGTCATCGCTGATGATGAATCGGGCAACTTTTACCAGAATATCGTTATTCAGGATGCCACAGGAGGTATTGCTGTAAGAATGAGAACTAATGGTCTCTTTGGTGACTTTCCAATTGGTCGGGAGGTATATGTAAAAGTTCAGGGACTATTTATTGGAGACTATAACGGTCTGTACCAATTGAATGGTAGTGCAGAAAATGCAATTGAAGAAGTATTGATCCCCGATCACGTGATTGGTGGTGCTTATGATAAAGAGGTGACTCCCCGGTTGATTACCTTAGACGAATTGAATAATAGTAGCTTGATAGACGAGCTCCAAAATACCCTGATTAAACTGGAAGATGTGCAATTTACTTTGCAGTCGTCGGGAACGACTTATGCGGATGCGGTGACACAATTTTCTGTCAATCACCTAATCGAAGATTGTGATGAGCAGACCATTATTCTACGCAATAGCGGTTTTGCCGATTTTGCGAGTGATCCAACGCCTAATGGAAATGGAAGCCTGACTGCGGTATTTAGCGTTTTTCGCAATGATTTGCAGTTGTTTATCCGCAATATTGCCGATGTACAAATGAATAACACGCGTTGTGGTGCAGGCAGTGGTAATGAATCACAAATCTCCATAGAGGAAGTCCGCAACCTATACACAGGAGGCGCAACCCAAGGGCCTGATGAGCGGAAAATTAAGGGAGTGGTCATCTCAGATATTGGCAGTAATAGCATTACCGGCAGAAATGTCGTGATCCAGGATGGCGAATATGGTATTGTGGTTCGTTTTACTACCTTCCATAACTTTGCCTTGGGCGATGAGATTGAGGTAATTATTTCCGGTATGGAATTGTCGGAATTTAATGGTTTGATGCAGGTGAATGATGTACCCAATGGTCTTGCCTCAAAAGTTGGCGACGGTACATTGCCAACACCTCGTGAAGCTACAATCGGCCAGGTTTTGGCCAATATGGATAATTGGGAATCTACCTTGATCCAACTTAAAGATGTAACCCTTAGTGGTGGCGGCACCTATTCCGGTAATGTGACGGTATCTGATGGTAGTGATGAGATTACGCTTTATACGCCAGCTACGGCAACATTTTCCGGTAATCCATTGCCAGCCGGTAATGCAGAAATAGTTGCGATTGTTTCCGAGTTTAATATCCCTCAATTGATTATTCGTAATTTGAACGATGTCACAGCTGAGGGGGGAACCGGAGGCGATCCCGAAGAAATATCACTTGCTGACCTACGTGATTTATTTGAAGGAGGGGCTGGTGCTGCACCAGCTAATAAATTCCTAAAAGGTGTGGTTATTTCGGATGGTGCCAGCGGCAATATGACCGGACGTAATCTTGTCATACAGGATGCTAGTGGCGGGATTGTTGTTCGTTTTGCTGATAACCATAACTTTGCCTTGGGTGAAGAATTGGAAATCACTATTTCAGGCATGGAGCTGTCGGAATACAACGGTTTATTGCAGCTCAATAATATCCCCAATGCTAACGCAACTTCAGGAGGGATTGGTACCCTGCCCACTCCACGAGAGGCTACCTTACAGGAGGTAATCAACAATCTGGAAGAATGGGAATCTACTCTGGTGAAAATTTCCGGAGTTACGATACCGGAAGGTGGCACTTATTCAGGATCTAAGACACTAACGGATAGCTCTGGAAGTGTCGTTATGTTTACCCGGACACAAGCAGATTTTGCATCGGATAATGTGCCTGCAGGTGAATTTACCGTAACCGGTATGATATCAGATTTTAATGAAGCTCAGATTATTATCCGCAACCTGGATGATATTGTAGAATAGAACAGTTCTCTGGTGATTCTACCGTAACTGAATACTGGAAACCATCCAGTGCCAATGGGGGGAAGGCAACAAATTTGCCTTCCCTTTGTTTTGGTAATAGAATTATTAAATTCATGGAATCTAAAGTCTCCAAACCGTTTTATTTCAAACAATTCACCGTTCAACAAGATCGCTGCCCTATGCAGATTGGTACGGATGGTGTGTTATTGGGTGCCTGGACGGGCGTTGAGAATGCCAACCGGATACTTGATATCGGTACGGGTACTGGGATTATTGCCATTATCCTGGCGCAGCGCTCGGAAGGACAAATTCATGCCGTGGAGATTCACCCCGAATCCTGTCAGCAAGCCGCAGAAAATATGCAAGCTTCCCCCTGGACCGACCGGCTAACAGTTTTTAATGAATCTATTCAGCAATTTTCCCGCGGCAAAAGAGAGATTTATGACCTTATTGTCAGTAACCCTCCTTTTTTTACTGGGGGTACTTTTTCTAACCAGCAGGACCGCAATAATGTGCGTCATACCACAAAACTTCCTCATGGGGACCTGCTAACCAGTGCAAGGAACCTGCTCTCTCCCGAAGGGCGCTTTTGCGTTATTTTACCCTTTATTGAAGGCTTGCGTTTTCAGGAACTGGCTGCAACCTACCATTTATATTGTACCAAAATGACAGAAGTCACGCCTCGCCCTGGCCTGAATGTGAACCGGCTGCTGTTACAGTTTGAAAGAACCGAACGTCCCCTGGTGCGAGACTTGTTGGCCATCCGCCAAACAGATTCAGAAGATTGGACGGATGAATATATAGCGATGACGGGAGCATTTTATTTGAAGATGTAAGTCTACACCCTTAGCATAAGCAATCAACAGTGATGTAGTATATTGACAAAGTTTTTACAATTAAAAAAGCCAGTAGCATAGATCACTACCGGCTTTTTTATTATGCAATCAGCATGTTTATTTTTCCAAAACCACCCTTCTTATAAGTTTGGTTTTGGAGGTTTTATCTTCAAATTCAATAAAATAAATCCCACCATGGAAGGTTGATAGATCAAGTTGAGTAGGATCATTCCAAGAGCCTAACTTGGATCCAAATACATCCAAAAGTGTCACTTGATAATTAGCCTTCTCCTCGAATTCAAATTGTATCAATCCATTGGTTGGATTTGGATATAAAACCAGCGAACCAGATTCATTGATCACATCTATATCATTCACAACCTCACCACAGATGATTTCATATAAAAAATTGGCACTACGTTGTAAAACGACCTCGGTACTATCTCCAAAATAACTCACATGGCCATTGCTATTTTCAATGGTATATAAGGTGTTGTTAATGCCTAAGCTATCTCCGACATGATTCAAGACCTGGCTACCATCAATATAAATAATGGGAAAGCCAAAAATAGTTGCAAAGTCGCCACCATAAGGAACTACGTCATCTCCATCATCATGGAAGCTGACAAATGGAGGGTCATTTTCATCCAACCAATGTGCATCGTGTAACCCACCTGAATAATTGACCAGTCCTCTAATCTCAGAAGAATATTGATGATTGTCGCTGCTATTGCCTTCAAAGCCTCCATTTGCAGCTACAATATCCAATAAATCCTGCGGGATATTGTCGGTTTCATCCAATGCAGCGGTATGGCAGGCGGTAATGGATCCGGCAGAGATTCCCCCGGCAAAGATATAGTCAGGATCGATTTTAAATAGGTTATCGGTATCGGCGTCTTCCCTTAGATAACGGATGGCCGCTTTCATGTCAGAAATCGTTTTTACCACAACATCCTTCATGGCCGCAGCAGAAGGTAAAGGAAGCAAGGGGCCATCATATAAACGGTAATCAATGGTCACAGCCACGTACCCCATTCGAGCATAAGCCTCACACATCCACTTCAAATCTTCTCTGGCTCCAAAAATAAAACTGCCGCCAAATGCCAAAACAATGGCAGGGCGAGATTCAGCTGCATCATCTGCCGGATAATACACATCTAAAAATAACTCTTGTTGTTCACCATTGTAAGTGGTTCCTGCACCATATTTAATGGCCAGTGATGATTCTATTTCGGAAAATACTGCTGATCTGTACCTCAATCCATCACAACTCGGATGGTTTTGAGCAGCCAAATCAGTTACTAAAAGTACAAAAAAAATGTAAAGGAAACTTCTCATATTAGCTTATTAGTGAATGGTATATGAATAAATAATTAACTAATGTAAAAAAATATGCAATGTGTTTTATTTGCTGTATCTCATTTTTTGCACGCAGTCTTCTCATGCTGGTTTCTTGGCACCTATTCCCTCCCAATCCTGCAATTTTCGATACACCAAATCCACCGGCAATCCCATAATATTGGCATAAGTCCCCTCAATCCTGGAGATTTTACAAAGTCCAATCCATTCCTGAATTGCATAAGCACCTGCCTTGTCGAAAGGCTGGCAGGTATCGACATAATACTCAATTTCCTCCAGACTAAGTCTATCAAAATGCACTTTGGAAATACCTGAAAACACCTCCATTTTCTCTTTGGAAAGCAGACAGACACCCGTGATCACCTGATGTACCTGTCCGGAAAGCTGGCCAATAATACGAATGGCATCGGCCCGATCCACTGGTTTTTCATAGATAATGCCATGCAAAATGACTACGCTATCAGCCGCCAGGATAATTTCTTTATCTACGATAAAAGAACGAGCAGCTTCGGCCTTTTTTTTGGCCAAAAAAGGAGCGACCTCTTCAACAGGTAGCTCTTCCGGATAAGATTCTTCTACCTCTGGGATTTTTATTTCAAAGGCTATGCCGGCCTGTCTTAACAATTGACTCCTACGCGGTGACGCAGATGCCAGGATAATTTTTTTATCAGAGAATATCATAATTTACGTTTCAACCTCACAAAAATAATAATAGCAGCAGACCACTGAACATGATCCATTTGACTAGTTGACTTACTTGATGGTAATTTTGTTTGTTTTGTGCTTTATACAATTGAATCATCGCAACAACGAGTGGGACCAAGATCAAAAAGAGAACTGCCAATGACCAGGGCTGAACCAACTGTTGATAAAATTGGTAAGCAAAAAAGAGGAGCATGATGAACAGGGACAATGCACAACCCAATGCCAGCTTTCGGGTCACTTCCATACCCCAAGCAATTGGGGCAGTTTGGTATCCCACCTGGGCATCACCATCAAAATCCTCCATATCTTTGGTAAGCTCGCGAAGCAACGTGGAAAGAAAGGCAAAAAAGAGGTAAGTGATGAAAATCAACTGGATTTTTTTCCCAACTTCAGGGGCAATCCTTAATAAATCTGCAAACCCCTCCCTTTCGGCAAACCAGATTATACCGGCCACCCCTGCACAATAAAATGAAATCAAAAAATTGCCTACTAATGGTCTGCGTTTGAAAATATAGGAGTATAAGAATAAACCTGCAGTAGCCAAAGGGAATATATTGACCAAAGCGACGTAGTTTACCCGAAATGCCAAGTAAAGGGCAAGAAAAAAGCCCATCAGGTTGGAGCAAAAGTACAGCCAAACGCCACTCTGGCGGGAAATGGACTTATCAATGATCACCTTTTGGGGTTTGTTAATCAGATCTGCATCGGAATCCAGCAGATCATTTATCACGTAGCCTCCGGCGGTCAGCAATACGGTTACCAGAATGAAAATGCTAAATAGTTGAGGAGAAAGGCTAGGGTGGATACCAAATTCACGAAAATTGGGTAGCAGCAAATGATGATAAAGAATGGCCTGGGTAATGGCTACAATGAGCAAATTGGGAAATCGGATAAGCCTTAGCACTGCCATATTTATATTGCGATTGGATTAGGGCAATCGCAAAATTACATAATTGTACCACAAACTTATTCTTCAGACCATTTTTCGTTCAATCTAAGCACTTTTTCTATCACATCACGGGCACAACCGTCCCCTCCAGTACGTGGAGAGACATACTGAGCTATGCGAAAGAGATCCGGGGCAGCATCTTGTGGAACACAGGCAAGGCCTACTCTTCGTAGTACGGCATAGTCGGGAAGGTCATCTCCCATGTAGAGGATTTGTCCTTCATCCAGATCGTAGATGTCTACCAGTTCTTCATAGGCCTCTAGTTTATCATCTACTCCTGAATAGATATCAATAACCCCTAATGCCTTTAATCTTTCACGTACGCCTTCTGATTTGCCACCGGTAATTACCGCAACGCGATAACCTTCCTTTATGGCTTTTTTGATAGCATATCCGTCGCGAATATTCATTTTGCGCAGCAGTTGGCCATTTTCCATAACCAACACCTCGGAATTGGTAAGTACCCCGTCCACATCAAAGATGAAAGTGCGGATTTCCCGGAATTTTTCGAGTTGGTTCATACAAACTTATTGATTATCCCGCCATTCATATACCCACTTGGCCTGGATTTGCTCAAGATGTCCTTCGTTACTCTCCTCCTTTTTACCTTCAAAATGGGGGATTTCAAGAATCCAGGTCAATAGCTCTGTAAATCGAATGCGGTAAATCCTGCTTTCGCTAAAGTCATCACCAAAGCGTTCGTAAAGCTTAATAGCAATATCCTCATGATCGCTCCAGGTGATGGGCATATCGTCAAATTCCTCAAACGGCATATCCGTAATATTTGTGATTAAAAATATTTCTTTGATAAACCTTTAAACAACGACCCTTATGTAAATGTGGCTTTAGATTTCCGGGTTTGTCAAAGAAACGTAAAATAATATTATTCTGATTTTTTAGAGGCTCCAAATTAATGCTCATGGCCAATAATCCTCTTTTGATCCGGAATTTGGATTTCAATTTCGGCATCTTCCTCAAGGATTACACATTGGCAACCTAGGCGGGATTCAAGCCGGGGATTTATAGCACGGTCAATAAAATCTTCCTCTTTGTCAGAAATTTCTTCGAGATAATCCTCTCCCGATTCCACATAGACATGGCAGGTGCTACAAGCACAAACCCCGCCACAGTTGTGGCTTAAATGTACATCATTGTCCTCAGCAACCTCCAAAATTGAATATCCTTCTTCTGCGTTATTGACCGTTTTAGGCTCAATTTTGGGGTCTTCAAAAGTAAATTTTATCCTTGCCATTTTTTTCAGTGCGTTTTATATCGCTGCAAATGTAATTTTTATCACTATTGTAAACAAGTTTAGTGAATATAGGTTGTTAAATCTTATTCAGTTTAAGAGCTGCAAATCAGATTTTAAGGATACTTACTTCTTTGGAATTAGTCAATCCGCCGTACACCAGTAGCTTTAATTCTTTGGCAGTGATATTGGCAGCATTACTATAGGCGGTTCGCAAGTCCATCAATGTTTGTTTGCTGTCAAAGATGCGAATGACCTGAAACTGATCGGGTTTGCTACTTTTACGTTCTGTGTCTAATCTTACCCTGATAGGGAGCGGATTTTGATGGGCCATATAAAACAATTGAATGCCACATTCTTCCTTCAACAGTTGAATTGCAGAATACCCTTCTACAATGATCATTTTTTCTTTCTCCTTCACTTCGTGTTGCAAATCCAGGTCTTGCAAAAGGTCAGTATATTTGCTCAACAAGAAGGCAATTTCCTCATCTCCTATTCCAGTGATGCAAGATTCAAACTGTAGTTTGACCCGGTCGAGTTTACGGCGAAAAAATCCCTTGCTTTGCAAATCCAGGATGGCGACATCCAGGTAGTTATTAATGAATTCAGTTGAAAGGCTATCAAAAGGGGCTGGAGCAAACTGATAGGCATTGCTGATTTCTCTTAAGCCTTCCTCCTGGAAAAAGCGGTCGCGGAAACTCTCCTTTAATCCTCTTGACCAGTCTTTACGACTATTGAAGTCATTGGGTTTAAGCCGGAGGGGTAGGGCAGGCCCTTCAATGTGATAGCGGTCACTGAATCCCAGGATGGTATTTTGAATGTGTTCCTTTAATTCTGCCAGGCGGTTTTTAAAATGATAATACTGCCAGTTGGCGGTCGCTTCGTCAGTGGCCAGCATTTCACCCGTATCGCCAATTTCGATTGCTGTGATTTGATTTTCTATATCTTCAATTCGCCGTAACAATTGGCCATAAAACTTTTTGCCACTTTTCAGATCGGGAAGGTTGGGCAAAAAATCCTGAGCACTGGCGGGCGCAAACTCCAGATCCGTAATTCTGGGCACCAATTGATTGTCGTGCAAGAGGACATCAAAAATGATTGGATTATTTCCTTTGGTGGCAATTAGCTGCTCAGCAGAAAGTGTAGTTAAATCCCGCTCTATTTGCCTTTTTAAAGCCCGACCACCCATTTTGGGATCATACCCTCTACGGGCCACCCATTCCAGCGCATCTTGGGTGATATTCAAAATGGTAGTTCTTCGTACAAAACCATCCCTGCTAAGCAATTCTTTGATTTGCAGGCGGGCAATACCCAGTATATTTTCAAGCTCAAGTGGCCGAAAAATGACGATTTGATCAATTCTGTTGATGAATTCGGGTCTAAACTTTTGTTCGATAGCCTTGCGAAAAACGGCATTTCTGTTTTCAGGTGCATTGCCAATTTGCAGAGAAGTACCCACCTTTTCAGCACCCAGGTTGGAAGTCATAATAATCACCAGATTGGTGAAATCTACGGTTCGCCCCAGACTATCAGTCAGTCGGCCGTCATCGAGCACCTGCAACAATAAATCGTGAACCTTTGGGTGGGCCTTTTCAATCTCATCAAGCAGCAACACCCCAAATGGTTGGTAGCGCACTTTACCGGTCAGCTGCCCTTCTGGATTGAAGTAATCGCCGATCAACCGTTGGGTGGCGTTATCATCGATGTATTCGTTCATGTCAAAACGAATTAGCGACTCTTCCTGACCCATTAAAAAGTTAGACAAAATTTTTGCGGCCTGAGTTTTTCCTACACCTGTGGGGCCAATAAACAAAAATGAACTTACCGGGCGGTTTTTGTCATTCAATTTTGCTTTGATTAGATGAATGGCATTGGTCAATGCCTCTACCGCCGGTTTTTGTCCCACTAATTGCCTGCCAATCAATTCCCGGACTTCTTCTTTTTCAAAGATCCGCCTTTCGTCAAAAATGGACTCGCTAAGCCCGCTTGTATGTTTGAATTCTTCCCGAACTTCAGGGGCATCAATCATTCGATACCGATATTTGGAAGAAAGGTGTTTAAGTAACCCCAGTATACTGCCAGGTAAGGCTTGTTGACTCAAATAATTGCGCTGAATAGTGAACAACTGGCTGATGGCATTGATGGTTATTTCACAACCGTGGTCCATCTCCAGTATTTTTCGCTGCTTGAGTACAATTTTAGTCGCTGTTTCCAGGCTGGGTTGTTGCACCCTGAATACCTGAAATAGATCACTGAAACTACGGTTTTTTTCCTGGAGAATTTTCCACTCTTCTGTCGTGGCAATCATGATGAATGACATTTGCCTTTTTTCAAGATAAGGCCGTAATACATCACTCAAAGTCATGTTGTTATCGGCAGATTTACCGATGCGTAGCAGGGCCACGGGATTGTCAACCAAAAGCAGATCAGACGCCGCTTCGGGAGATTCCGGAAAACGAATATATTCGAGGATGGTTTCAAAACGCTTTTGCCACATGCCTACAATACTCATACCCGAAATAATACGGGTGGGGTCGATATGCCAGATGCGGCGAACTCTTCCCTGAGTTTTCTCATGTTTTTCGGTGAGATATCGCCTGACCGTTTCGTGAACTACACTGTGTTTGCCTACCCCTTTTGGGCCAACCAACACCACCGGAATATTGCCCTGAAGGAAAAAAGTGGGAAATAACTTTTCCACGAGCGTATCCTGGTAATAGGCCCTTCCCAATTCCACCGGATATAGACTGGTGATATCATAACCTACCTTCTCAACTTCCAATGCGCCGTTAAATTCCATTTCGCCCTCCTGGCGATTAAATAACCAATTGGGGCCTTCCTGACCATATTTGGTAGGTCCGTTAGCAACATGTACATTGAGTTTTAAGGAGGTAATAAACTCTTTGTCGCTGGAATAGTAGGCGTCAGGTTTAAATTCTCCTTCTTGATCCTCTTTCACTCTTTTCAACAAATGGCGAATCACTTTGATTGCCTGCTTTTCTATGTTTAAACTTCCATCTGTCTCCCTGCTAGCAATAAAAAGATAATTATTCAATGCAGGCAAAAAAATAAAAGTCATACCTTTCATTTCGAAACTGGCGATCGTGAAAGGGCCATTGATATTATCATTTTTTATCCGGAAATTTAGATAGACTTGTTGGTACTTTAACTTTGGATGAAATTTGAACCACAGTAAATTATCCAGATTTTTTCTGGTAACGGCGTAACCTTTGAATACGTGTTTGATTTCCTTTTTGAGCTGAGCCAGGGCCAGGTCATATCTGCGATGAGTCGCAACGGGATAGGGTATAAATAGCGGTCGTAAATAGTAGTGAGGTTTATGCTCTACTATGATGTTTTGTACCAGTAAAGGGATATCAAGTTGAACAAAAGCCATCAGCTAACCTATATTCTCTAAAATAATGGCGGAAGATAGTGACATTAGTTGACAGCGCAAAATTGAAAAAGATCAAGAGGCTAGCCTCCAAATACAAGTACGCCCTGCCATGTTTCTCCTTGGCCTTGTGTTATTTGCTTAAGTTGTGCCTTCATTGCTATTCTTTACCCTGATTTAAGTGGAAATGACTACATGGAGGCCCAATAAGCCCCCCGCACTATGAACAAGCTAAATAATCTAAACCTTTATATGAAAAAGCTCTACCTCATTATTCTCGTCTTTTTTATTTTATCTGGCTTACAAGCTCAGGTAGCATCAGTACAGTTTATTCACAATTCGCCTACACCTGGTAGTGTTTCGGGGCAACCCATTGATGTTTATTTAAATGGAAATTTATTACCTCAATTAACAGCCCTTGAATTCCGACAGGCAACACCTTATCTGCCGATAGCGGCGGACAGTCTTATTTCTTTAGCTATAGCTATAAGCCCAAGTACTTCTATCGCAGACACCTTGGTTTCCTTTGATGTCGGAAGCTTTAGTGAGGATAATTATTATACCATCATGGCCACTGGAATATTGGGCGATCCTGACCAGCCATTTAATTTATTTATCAATGAAAATGCCCGGATAACGGCAGAAGACCCCACAACTATTGACGTTTCATTTTTTCATGGTGGTTTGGATATACCGAGCTTTTCGGTCACAGATTATGCTACAACTACTGAATTATTGGCTGATTTATCGTATGGATATTTCTCTGATAATATATCGGTTGATCCAACAGCTCATGTCTTTGAAATCCGGCCTGCAAATACAGAAAATCTCACCGGATCATTTTTTATCAATTTGACCGGTGAGGATAGCCTGGCGGCGGTTGTTTTTGCATCGGGAGCAATAGCTGCCGAACCGACTTTTAATCTATTTGCTGCTTTTCCCGATGGCACGGTGTTGCCTTTTGTTCCAGCTGTACAGGCGCAGTTAATCCATAATTCACCGCTTCCAGCTGCCGAGGTCATTGATATATATATGGGGGGGAACCTCATTTTAGATGATTTCTCTTTTCGGCAAGCAACACCTTTTGAATTTTTTGCATCAAGAACGCCCATTACATTGGGTGTAGCTCCTGATAATAGCGATGGCCCTGAGGACGTCTTGTTTAACCTGGGACCAATAACTTTTGAGGATGGGAAATTGTATAGCCTTATTGCTAATGGGATACCTTTTGATCCCAATTTTCCCTTTGAGTTGGTGGTCAATGAGCAAGCACATGTTTTTTCGGAAGATCCTGCTAAAACAGATGTAACCGTATTTCATGGTGCTCCGGGAACACCGAATATTGATATTTCTATTCGCGATGAAGGTGGCCTTTTGGTTGATGACCTCGAGTATGGTGTATTTACGGCATATTTGCCATTGGAATCTGAAAATTATTACCTCGAAATTCACATTCACGATGATTCGGATTTAGTGGGCATATTTAATACAGATATTCAGGGCCTAAATGGCATTGCGGGAACTGTTTTTACTTCTGGTATTTTGGATGGGCAACCGACTTTTGGGTTGTTTATGGCATTTCCCAATGGACTTGTTGTCCCCCTCAATCCAATTTCACGAGTCCAATTGATTCATAATGCGCCAGGCCCTACACTAGATATATACATCAATGGAGTTCTAAGTATAGAAGGATTCGATTTTCACGAAGCGCTCCCATTTATAGACTTTCCGGCCAGGGAACCACTCGACCTGGCCGTTACTTTAGCCGGTGAGCCTATTGAAAATGCTGTGGAAGTTTTTGAAGATGTCGTCTTTGAAACAGGGGATTCATATATTCTCATGGTCAGTGGCATTGTAGATGACCCTGAAAACGCCCTGGATTTGGTCGTATATGATCAAGGGCGTGAACGATCAGAAAGCGGTGTAGATCTACTGTTTTATCAAGGTTCACCTGATGCTCCACTTGTGGATGTAGTGGCAGAAGAAACGAGTACAGTGCTTTTTGATAATATGGCTTTTGGCCAATACAACGGTTATGTCAACCATTCTTCGGGCAGTACCCTGCTCAATATTACTCCAGCAGAAAATAACGCCACCATTGTTCGCCAATACGAGGCAGATCTAGCGACTTTTGAGGGAGAAGCTTTAACCCTTTTTGCTAGTGGTTTTTTACAAGAAGATGAAGTTTTTCCTTTTGAATTGTGGGTGGCTCGTGCGAATGGGGAAAGCTTTCCATTGACGGAGATAGTAGGCACGAATGATTTGGGGCATAGATTAAAGTCCTTTCAACTGGGGCCTAATCCTGCTGTTTCACAAGTGCACGCCAATTTTGAACTTACCGAGGCTGTGGATATGAAATTTCTGATCTATAATTCCTTCGGGCAGCTTCTGTTTATCAAAGATTTAGGCACACTTAGCCAGGGGCACCACCGCGAATCGCTGCCGGTTGATACTTTTCCCGCAGGAACGTATCAATGCCTGATCCTCAGCTCAATGGGAATGGCAGCCTTTCCGCTCATGATTGCTAATTAATGAATTTTTATAATTAAAAATGTGATTTACAGCTGGGACACCAACAATTGGGGCACATCTTTTTTATGTTAACAAAAATTAAAACCTAGAAACATCTTTCTAACCCTGCAAAAAATGATTAAATTACATTAAAATAGAATAGAGAACTTTCTTCTTTGGTTTATAAGGCAGCCAAAAGGTTGGCCTCCAAACATGAACTAAGCACAAATTTTTACCAAAGAGCCATAATTTTCCAAACAATGGATGAGAAACTCTTAAATCCCGAATTGAAAAAGTATAAATTAAGAGAACTCAAAGTATACGCATCAACGGAGTGGCTGGCTGATAATAAAAAGAAATATCGCCAGGTATTTGATCGATATGAAACAACCTACATTTATGCTGAACTCTCCTTTTTTAATAAGATGTTTGACATTGATGATTGGGAAGTAGAGGTTGTTTTGCGTTGTTTCTCTTTAAAGAAAAACCGGAAAGAGGTTTGCGAATTATCTTTGCGTCGAAAAGTGAGCAAATATGATAACGTGGTCTATATCCGAGAAGGATGGGGCAATAAAAATGAAGGCGCTTTCTGGAAGAAAGGCACCTATTTCTGGGAAGCTACTGTAGGAGGTGAGAAAGTGGCGACCAAATACTTTTATATTGAGGATGCCGGAAAAGAAGCCTTATCTGACGAAAATGCCTATTTGGAAGTACATTCCCTAAAATTGTATGAGGGTCCCTACGATGATGTTAATGAGGATGATAGAATTTATTATAAGAGATTTTCCAGTGAAGAAGCCCGCTATATTTATTCGGAAATAACCCTGCGTAATCTGCATTTTTCCAAATCCTGGCAATGCGAATTGTATATCAAATTTTACAATGATGCCCGTGAGTTGAAAGGGCAGGTAGTTCGTTTACAACGCATTGAAAAGGAAGATGAATTTATCCGTTTTACAGCAGGGTGGGGGTCTAATGTAAAAGGTTCCTGGCGAAAGGATCGTTATACTGCCGAAATCATTTTCATGGATAAATTGTTGGCTGTGATACCTTTCATCGTAGATGATGACTTTGAAGAGGGTATCTCTGGGGTGCTTTTGCCTAACCGCCAAGCACCAGTGGTCCTTAGCTCGGAAGAAGATACACCGCACACTTTTGAAGAAGTAATGAAGCGGTTGGATTTACTGATTGGCCTCAATGAAATCAAACAAAAAGTTCGTGATCACGCCAAGTACATTCAGTTTTTGCAGTTGCGCAAAGAAAAGGGCTTTGTCGAATCAGAGGAAATTGATGTCCACTCCGTATTCATAGGTAATCCGGGTACTGGGAAGACAACGGTAGCCGGCATGATGGGGCAACTTTACAAAAAAATGGGTCTGTTATCCAAGGGGCATGTACACGAAGTTGACCGCGTAGATCTTGTTGGTGAATATATTGGTCAAACAGCCCCTAAAGTCAAAGAAGCCATTGAAAAGGCAAGAGGCGGTGTTTTGTTTATTGATGAGGCTTATGCCCTGGCACGCTCCAATGATGATACCAAAGATTTTGGCCGGGAGGTCATCGAAATTTTGGTCAAAGAAATGTCGAACGGTTCTGGTGACCTGGCCGTAATTGTTGCTGGTTATCCCAAAGAGATGAAACACTTTCTGGATTCTAATCCCGGCCTCAAATCCCGTTTTAAGCTTTATTTTGAATTTTCTGATTATTTGCCGCAAGAGCTTTCACGTATAGCCGACTATGCCTGCATTGAAAAAGGAGTCAAGTTTCTCGAAGACGCAAGGCTGAAAATTGATGATTATATTGTCAATGCCTTCCGTAGTCGTGACCGTACTTTCGGCAATGCCCGTTTTGTTTTTGATCTTATTGAAAAGGCTAAAATCAACCTGGGATTGCGTGTTATGTCACAAGACAACCCCAGGGCATTAAATAAAGAGGAATTGGCTATTATCGAATTAGCGGATGTGGCGCGCATTGAACTGCGTGATCGTCCGGAATTGCCATTTATCCCTGTAGATGAAGACTTGTTAGAGCAATCGATGAATGAATTGAATCGATTGATCGGTATGGACAAAATCAAAATGCAAATCAACGAGATGGTACGTCTGGTCAAGTACTATCGCGAAATGAGTAAAGATGTGCTTAATAGCTTTTACCTACACACTGTATTTGTAGGTAATCCGGGGACCGGTAAAACAACTGTCGCTCGTATTCTCACCAAAATTTATAAAGCTCTTGGTGTATTGGAACGCGGCCACATGGTGGAAACTGATCGGCAAGGGTTGGTGGCAGGCTATGTTGGACAAACGGCTACTAAGACTGCTGAGAAAATTGAAGAGGCTATGGGCGGTGTATTGTTTATAGACGAAGCTTATGCCCTGACCCAGTCTTCCGGCAGCCACCGAGGTGATTTTGGTGATGAAGCGGTCCAAACTTTACTCAAAAGAATGGAAGACAATCGGGGTAGGTTTTTTGTTTTTGTAGCCGGTTATCCCGACAATATGGAATCTTTTCTAAAAGCCAATCCGGGCCTGAATTCTCGTTTTGACAAAGTCCTTCGTTTCGATGATTATGAACCGGAAGAGTTGAGCCATATTGCCTTACTTATGTTGTCGGAAGAAGGTTTGACACCAAGCCCCGAAGCGGAAGAACACATCAAAAAATACCTGGCTTATATCTACGAATTTCGAGACAAATATTTTGGCAATGCCCGTACCGTGCGCAATGCTATCCAAGAGGCTGTCAAGTCTCATAACCTTCGATTAGCGGCCACGCCTGTTGACCAAAGGGCTGAAATTTATGAAAATCTATTGACCCTTGATGATGTCGCTGCACTCAAACTTGATAAAAGCGATTTCGTTTTCAATCGGAAGTCTATTGGTTTTCGTAGATCCTCAGGGAGTCGGTAACCAAGGCTTATCTGGAGGCCAGCTTTTGAAGCAAAAAGTGATGCTTGCAGTCAAAAGGTTGACCTCTTACGGCTAAAGGAGGCGTATGTATCTTCGATGGGTATCTTTTGTGCATTTCTTTTTTCCTTTTCACCCACACACGGCCAGTATTCCATCAATAATGTCTTCGGCGACTTAACAGAATGTGATACCATGACCCGGGGTATTTATATCGTTTGGTGGGACAAAGACTTTAATTACGACGCGCAAGTAGATGTACTACTCGACACCATGATGAGGTATCGGGATATCTGCCTGAATAGTATGAGCATGATGGATCCTCCAAATCCGGTAGATGGGTTTTATTACAATGTTTATATTCATAATCCAGGCAATGACAATGGCTTTTTCTCTCCGTACGATTGGGGGAATGGCCAGGGGACTGATGGTAATGGTTATCCTTTTTTAACCCTGCCTAGCGGAGCACTCTCGGATTGGGTAAATAATGCTCATGAAACCTTTCATATATTTCAATACAGCGCCAATGGTAGTGGTACAAAATAGCCTTACTGGTACTACTTTTCACGACTTAAACATGAACAATGATCGACAAGGATCTCTAAGTTTGACCGTAACACCCGATGATACGACACTGTATTTTATTATTGCCTGCATGCCGGAGGTATTTGAAGATAGCAACCCGTCTTTTCAACTATTTCCTTACGAAATGAGGATTAGGCTAGGCAACCCCACGGCTGTATTGGAGGTTGACTCCCAAGAGGAGAGGTCAGTAATAGGACGATACAATTTGCTGGGACAAAAAGTAAGCGAAAACAGCGGTGGCTTTCAACTCATCCTATACGATGATGGAACGACAACAATGATTTATTCAAGGTGATAATATTGCGTATTTCAATGATTTAATGACATTTTTAAGGCCTATCCTATAAAATAATCCCACGGTTTTTTAATCTTCACTTTGGTCGATTTATTGCAGGCTACTAAAAAATTAGTAGATAGTCACTAAAAAATTAGTAATTCTACTAAAAACATAGTAGGTTTGTTTTGTCAATAAATGTAATCACCCGACTTTAAATAAATCATATCATGCAAATTTTCCAAAGACAAGTTGGCCTGCACCAGGCTGTTTTTCTTTTCGTTTTATGCTGTAATGTCTACGGGCTGCAAGCACAATCTACGAATGTGATCACAGGAATAGTGGTCGACGAAGACCACAAAGGATTAGACCTGGCATTGGTAGCACTACTAAATACAACAGATTCTACCTTTGTGAAATCAGAATTTACGGACCAGGACGGGAGTTATTTGCTCAATCATATTCCCGCCGGAAATTACATCCTGCAAGTCAATCTATTGGGGTATGAACAGTACAGGGAGGCCCTCACGGTTGACAGCGTTATCCCGCGGATTGACCTCCCTGCAATTGTACTTACCGAATCGATCAATGTATTGGATGAAGTCACCGTCACCGGGAAGACGCCTTATATAGAACGGAAAATCGACCGGACAGTCATCAACGTAGATGCCCTTAGCACCAATGCCGGTAGCGATGCTTTGGAGGTGTTAGAGAGAGCACCTGGCATCACGGTGGATAACAATGGCGCACTGATTCTAAAAGGCCGCGGTGGTGTGGCCGTCTTTATTAATGACAAGCCTTCTTACCTTGCAGGTTCGGAATTGGAAAGCTACCTACGTTCTCTTCCGGCCGGATCGGTAAAACAAATAGAAATCATGACCAATCCACCCGCTAAATACGAGGCGTCTGGCAACTCTGGCGTGATTAATATTATTTTAAAGAAAAATAAATTGCAAGGGTTTAATGGAAATGTTTCTTTGAGTTTCCGCCAAGGGAAATACCGGGGGAGCAACAATAGTTTAAATTTAAATTACAATAAAAATGAGATAGGGATTTACGCCAATTGTTATGGCGGATTCTGGAATTCCTATCAAGATTTATACATCAATCGCTATTACAGAAATGAGGCGAATGAGCGGATTTCTTCATTCTCTCAGAATTCTTTCAATCTTAGAAATGGTAAATATCTGGTCTCTAAAATTGGGATGGATTATTACTTAAGTGATCAGACCACGTTAGGCCTTTCGTATAAATATAACACCAGTCCATCTGTTCGAAGTGTAGATAATACTGCTCGTGTTGCTGATGCTATGGATGTATTGACTCAACGCGTAGTAGCCGATAATACAACGGACGGCTCTTTTCATAATAATGTGTACAACCTTTATTTAAATCATAAAATCGACACTTTGGGTAGTTCTATTTCGTTAGATGCGGATTATGTGACCTACAAATCCGGTTCTGATCAGCTCTTTAAGAACTTTCTTTACGATAACGAGGAAAACCTTACTTTTCAGGATCAGATCAATGGTGGACTGCCTTCAACCATTGATATCTATGCAGCAAAGACGGATTATATTAAGCCCTTTAGTGATGGATCAAAATTTGAAGCCGGCTTGAAGGTCGCCTTTACCAAGACGGATAATGAAGCGATTTATTCTACAACCATCGGTGGGGTTACAGAGCCTGATTATGATTTAAGCAATAGATTCCTCTATGATGAGTGGATCAATGCCGGTTATGTGAATTATGCCCGATCCTTTGGGCCGATAGATATTCAAGTGGGCCTAAGGGTGGAATCTACTAAGCTTACTGGCGACCAGTTGGGCAATATTGAAAAACCAGACACCTCATTTACCAGAGAATATACTTCGGTATTTCCTACCTTTTATGCCTCCTGGAAGATGGATTCGATTTCCAATAATGTCTTGACCTTTTCCTACGGCAAACGAATAGATCGGCCCTATTTCCAGGATTTGAACCCATTTGTCAGCCCACTGGACCGATTTACTTTTTACGTTGGAAATCCAGGGTTGCTGCCTACATATTCACATAATTTTTCATTGGCTCATACCTATAAAGGACGTTTGACCACTACGTTGAATTATTCAAAAACACTTGACGGCATCAACGAAACCTTGGAAATCAGAGAGGGTATTTATTACAGCCGCCCCGGCAATATTGCGACCAATCAGACCTATAGTATCTCCGTAGAGGGAAGTATTCCGATTACCAAATGGTACAACCTCAATGGTTATGTGGAGGTTTCCCATTTAAAATTTGAAAGCCCGTTATACACAGAACAACTCAATTCTAGTGGGACCTATTATTACCTATCCGCTACCAATAGTTTTCAATTGGGTAAAGGCTGGAGTGGTGACCTTGTTGGCTTATACCGAAGTGATTTAGTGTATGCTCAATTATTGCTGAAAGCTTATGGACAGGTCAATCTTGGCCTGCAAAAGAAAATCCTGGATGGTGCAGGAACGGTGAAACTATCCGTCAGTGATATCCTGTTTACCAGAACCGGTAATGGGGTCATCAATAACCTCAGACTGACTGATGCGGATTGGAATAGTACTTTTGATAGCAGACAGGTGACCCTGGCCTTCTCCTGGAGGTTTGGGAAATCAACTTTGAAAAAACAAAAGTACAATAGTAATGGATCAAGCGAGGAACAAAACCGAGTAAGAGGATAATTAAAACTTATTAGTCATGCAACAACTAACAACAAGAGAAGAGCAAATCATGCAAATTGTATGGAAAAAACAGATGGCTTTTATTCGGGATATTATTGAGGACTTACCCGAACCCAAGCCGCATTATAATACCATTGCCACAATTGTTAAGATCTTGGTGAAAAAAGGATTTTTAAAATCGGAATTGATTGGTAATGTTCATCAATATAGTCCAGCTGTAGCATTTGAGGATTACCGGGAGGATGATTTGGAGGATATCAAGAAGAAGTACTTTGGCAATTCCTTAAAAAAGATGTTTGCCCACTTCGCCAAAAAAGAAGATTTCACAGAAGAAGAAAAAGAGGAACTGATCAGAATTATCAAATCTCAAAAGTCATAGCTATGTTACTTTTCCTATTGAAAGCCTCAATTGTAATCATAGTTTTATTAGCATTCTATAAGCTATTCCTGGAAAAAGAGAGCTTTTTTGCAACGAATAGAATCTATCTGTTGAGTTGTCTTTTTTTGGCCTTGGCGCTGCCGTTTTTGGTCTTGCCAAAGTTGATCAATGAACAAGGAGTGGTCGATCGATATATGGCCCAGCATCTGACACTTAAAGAAAGCAGTACCGTTGAAGTTTCGTCAACTTTGGAGCCATCCGCAACAAATAATTTCGAGCTTGATCTGGCCACCAATCGCCAACAAGCGGAGTATGGCACCCTAAACTTGAAAAACAAAAATTGGCTCCACTGGTTGATGATCCTCTATTTGTTTGGTGTAGCCATTTTAGGGTTCAATCTCCTGGCACAAATGACCAATCTCCTGCTAAAAATATGGAGGAATCCCGATAAAATTGTGGATACTACCGGCACGATTGTCAATATGACGGATCAGACTGAGCCTTGCTCTTTTTTCAACTATATCTTCATTAATCCCGAAAAGTATGACTATGAAACCTACAACCACATTCTTGCCCATGAGCAAATTCACGTACAGCAAAGACATACGCTAGACCTGCTATTGTCAGAGCTGGCAGTGGTTTTTCTTTGGTTCAATCCATTTGTCTGGAAATTGCGCAAGGAAGTGGAAAAAAATATTGAATACCAAACGGACCATTTGTTGTTGCAGCAAGAAGGTATTGAAGCAGAGCACTACCAAATGAATTTGCTCAAAGTGGCGACCCTAAATAAACCCCTGACCATTACTACGAATTACAATCAATCTCTACTGAAAAATAGAATTTTGAAAATGACTTCCCAAAAGTCAAATCCGTACAATATTTGGAAATATGCTTTTGTGGCCCCACTGGTCTTTATGACCTTGTTGCTGATCAATCAGCCGGAGGCAACGGCTACTGCTGCTATTTCTGGTACGCTACCTTCGGATAACATAGCAGACCCCCCTTCCAACCAGGGTGAAGCTATGAATAATGAGTTATTAGCAGACCTGGAGGCACCCGATGATCCTAGGCCTGCCACACCACCTGAAGAGGAGCAGCACATGACTTCCACTTCTACTTCCACCACCACGACCTTGACTGAAGACAATATTGACCTCAGAGATACTGCTAAATTGGACGTATTAAAAGACCTGGCGGCACTCGGCGACGAGGAGGCTCAGGAGATGTTATCAGAATTGAGTGATATTAAATTTTACATCAAATTTGAGAATCTCCCTGATTTGCCAGATAAAAATTTCAGGGTTTCTTTTGATGGATTAGACCTGGAAGAAAGACTAGAGGTAATGAAGTGTCTAAATACTTATTACTCGCTGGATCCGGAGAAGCAAGAAGAGGTCTATCATGTATTCCTAAAATATGATTTAGACAAGCCCGATGTATTGAAAGTATTACAAGGCCGGCTCAGCAGAAAAGATATGAATGGAAAAAGCCAATATCCACTCAGAGGTTTCCGCAAACATACGGCTAAAGAATTCAATGAGAATCAAAACAAAACGGGTAGTTTTAAAGGAAATCTTGATCACATGGAGGAGGTGAAAAGGTGTAAAGCTCTGCTTAAAGCAGCTAATGAAGGAAATATGGGGGAGGCCAGAGCATTGCTTAGCAATACCGACCCCAATTGGGCTTGTGATGATAGTAAGTTTGCGATTATAGAGGCCGCCCGTGAGGGCCATCTAGACATGGTAAGGTTGCTACTGGATAATGGAGCAGATGCCAATCTTTATTTAGGAGAACTGTATACACCACTCATGGCCGCAGCTAGCGAAGGCCACCTCGAAATCGTAAAATTGTTGATAGAAAGAGGTGCCAGAGCAAAGCTTTCATTACCTAACGGGACGACAGCTCTGGATGTGGCTACCCAAGGAAAACATAGCGATGTGACAGAGTTTTTGCGTAGACAAATGAGTGAATAATTGAGGTATCATTCTTGCTGACCCCTTAGAGATGTATGTTTGGAGGCGAAAAGCATGAACTTAGCCCCAAAACCCCATCCTCCAGGGTTTATAAAGGTGTCTGACTAGTTTAATATGCTGTTGATGAAGGGTTTCTTTACGAAAAAAGAGCAGCCCAAAAGAAAAGAGATCGATACTAAGGGTTACTTCAGGTAATGTTTTCATCTCTGCCCAGGCTTCTTCCATTTCTTTCGACCAATGAATGTCAGCAATAACAAAAACGCTTTGCTCATGAGCAAAAAGCAGGCATTGGCGGATGTATTCCAGACTGGGTGTTTTGCGATGGTCACCATCCAGGTATAAGAAATCAAGCTTTCCCAGTTTTTGGAGCGCCAAAGGCAGGCTATCTGCAAAAGTGCTTAGTTGCAATGTAATATTGGCCGCACCCATCTGCCGGAAATTGGCATCGGCAACTCTTGCGGTAGCTGGGCAGCCTTCAACCGTAAGTATACGGGCATGCGGAACCGCTCCTGCCTGGTAAAGGGTGGAAATCCCCAGTGAGGTGCCCAACTCAAGTAGGGTAGTTGGCTTTAAAAAATTGACGATCCGAAAAAGAAGCCGACCCTCCGCCGGACTCAGAGCAGAGGATTGAGCAATGCTGCGAATGGTGCGTTCGGCACTTGAATCGACTTTTGATCCTGCACCGTGATCCAGCCTTTTGATGCGTGTTCTGTTGTGCAGCATTTGCTGCCTGAGCGGTTCAACAATTGAAAAGGTATAAAACCAACGTTGATCTTCAACCACTTCCTCGGTAAAGCGACTCAAATATGGCGAATGCACATCATAACAGGTTTTTGCCCCAAAATAATATTTGATCCAACGAATAGCATAATAAAAGTGAAAACGGACTAAATTCATTATTTTTAGATCAGGTTAAATTTTGCGGTCAATCCAAGGTTGGGCACAAAAAGCGGGATAAATATTCAAAAAATGAAATATTTTCAAAAATATGTTCTAATTTCCCGCCTAGTCAAAGGTTAACAATCTATGTCATTGTTTAAACTCAGGGGGGATCTGTCCAAGCCTCAATCATTATTACTCGGCCTTGCCGGGTTCTTTTTGTTTATTCTTTTGTGGTGGATACTAGCAGAACTATTAGCTGTCAACCGGCCTATTGTGGATTACGATATCCACCTGCCATCCTCTTTGGACTCCACCTCCTCTCAAATCAACCGGGATAGTCTGGCAAGAGCTGATTCTATTGCTTTTGCCGATGCCACGGAGTTTGAAAAGGTATATCCGATACTTCCTACACCATTAGGTGTTGTCAAATCCTATCCCTCACTCATTCGTGCTGACGATTTAAGTGGTAATACGCTGCATTCTGTTTGGTTGAATTTGCAGGGATATTTCTGGGCAATCCTACTTTGTATTCCCATTGGTTTTCTCATTGGCTTGTTTCCTTTATTCCGAGGATTATTTAGTAAACAAGTCGATGCCTTAAGGTACCTGCCATTGACGGCACTCACGGGTTTGTTTATCATCTGGTTTGGAATTGAAGACCGTATGAAAGTCGCCTTCCTGGCTTTTGGTATCCTGGTATATCTGCTTCCAGTGGTAGTACAGCGTATTAATGAGGTGGAAGATGTTTACCTGAAAACCGTTTTTACCCTGGGAGCTAACACTTGGCAAACCATTCGCAAAGTGTACATGCCTTCCGTTTTTTCCAAACTCATTGATGATATTCGCGTCCTGACAGCTATTTCCTGGACCTACATTATTATTGCGGAATTGGTCAACCGACAAGGAGGGATTGGTGCTTTGATATTTTTGAAAAGTCGACAGGGGGATATGGAAAAAGTTTTTGCAATCCTCATTGTCATTGTATTGATTGGTTTTATTCAAGATCGGCTGTTTATTTACCTGGATCGCAGGCTGTTCCCACATAAATATTACAAAACAAGTCTTATGGGAATTAAGGAGGTGGAATATGGTATTTTTACCATGTTTGGTGTATTGGTTGCAGCTGTTTTTCTTCCGATTGTTTGGTCGGGCTATCCTTTGGCATTGAACAGCCTGGCATTTATAGTTTTAATTGCAGCAGTAATTATTGTGATTTATGGTGAGTTCCGGCTTCGGAAATCATTAGTTAATTAGCAAATATGGCTTTATTTAAAGATACAGAACAGGATAATATCATTGAGCTGAAAAAAATCAGCCAAAGTTATGATGGAGGTGAATCTTTCATCATCCAGGATTTGGATTTTTTGGTGGAAGATAAACCTGCCCAAGGGCAATTTGTCGTAATTCTCGGTATGTCAGGGAGTGGTAAATCTACTATCCTTCGTTACATTGCCGGCTTACAAAAGCCTACTTCAGGAGAGATTCTGATTCGGAATAAGCCACTGGATAATAACCGAAGAGTAGGTATGGTTTTTCAACAATATTCTTCTTTGCCCTGGATGACTGTATTGGAAAATGTAAGCCTGGCCATGGAGTTTCAGAACATCAGTGAGAAGGAACGCCAAGATAAGGCAATGGAGATGATCGAATTGATTGGTTTGAAAGGGCATGAAAATAAATTTGCCCAATACCCAACGCTGTCTGGAGGTCAATTACAACGGGTAGCTATTGCCAGAAGCTTATTGGCCGACCCTGAAATTCTGCTGATGGATGAACCTTTTGGTGCTCTGGATATCAATACCCGCTTGCAGATGCAGGATTTATTGGCCGATCTCTGGCTTAAATTTCATCCTACAGTGGTTTTTGTAACCCACGATATTTCGGAAGCAGTCTACCTGGGTGATGATATCTATATTTTAAAATCGGCACCCTCTCATTTTGTTGAGCACATCAAGGTGGATCTTCCTTTCCACCGTACCCGCGATATTAAAAGAGATCCACATTTTGTGGAACTAGTACATACGGTTGAAGATAAAATGATCGAGGTGGCCAAATTGGGATAGAGCTGTATTAATCCGTCTTACAACCTTTTTTGCTTCTACGGATTTTCCTTCTGGAACCAATTAGTCCATTGTCAATAAAATTGTAGGAAACGGTCAAACCCATCATAAAATACCAATCCCGGGAATTGTTATCGCCTCTTTGGGTGCCAGTGGGCACAATTAAGGGCTCGGAGCCTTGAAATTCGCCGGTTCGATTACCCAGAGCCGCTGCCAATTCACCATTGGCTTCCAGTAAATCCGGATAGGTGTAATAGGTACCACTTACATCATCAAGATAATCAGTGAAGGCCAGACGTGCACCCAGTTCCAGCCCAATTGTCCATATATCGGTAAGGGCGTATTTTACACCTACACCCATTGGAATGGACAATTGCCACAATTTATAAACCTCGGGACGTTCATCCGCTCCCTGGCCTTCTGTACCAAGTGGCTGCAAGGCCACCTTTTCACCCTGGTATTCCGTTTTAGGGTTGTAATGGAAAAAAGCAACACCGCCAAAAAGGTAGGGCGAAAAAGGTTGATCGTAGTTATAGGGCTGAAATCCAGGAAGATTGAGCTCTCCAATCAGACCTATTTCCAGTAGGTTGGTTTTAAAACTTAAATTTCTTGATTTTAGCGCTTCATCATTGGCATTATCATCGGAGCCAGTCAGCTGACCATAATTCGCACCCAAACGTAATGCAAAAAGATTATTAAAATTGTACCTGCCAAATAGCCCCCCATAAGCACGTGTAGATTTAAGTACAATACCCTTGGAGTTTTTACTCAAATCTCCCAAATAGTTGGTCGCTCCGGCTGTTAGGCCCAATTCAAAGTGTTGGGCAGATAATCCCAGCGTTGCCAGGAAAAACGACAGGAATAGACAATACCTTTTCATCAAAGCTCGTTTTTGATTGAACAATTTTTTTGTAAAAACGTAGATTATACGGTGCATTGTATTGATTTGCACCTAAATAGTTGAAAACAACTTTTCTCAAAAATCCGATTTTTATCCTGGATTGAAAAGGTTTTTTTCAAAAAGCTGGAAAAGCAGGTTGTTTTGGTAACTTTGGCCCCCTATATCTCGCAACATTTGCCCCTACACCTTTGACCAAAAAAATAGACATTTAGCGCGAATTTTAAATTTATAAAATTGAGAGAATGAAATTAAGATGGATTTTATCCCTGCTGGTATTGTTTGTGATGGGACAATTGATGGCTCAGGAAACAGCACCACAAAATTGGTTCAATCTGGATCCCAACCAAGATGGTGTACAGGGAATGAGTACAGAAAAAGCCTATCAGGAATTATTGAAAGGCAAATCAGGTGAAACGGTAGTTGTAGCCGTTTTGGATTCAGGAGTGGATTATGACCACGAAGACCTGAAAGATATTATGTGGATAAATAAAGGCGAAATCCCGGGAAATGGTATCGATGATGACAAAAATGGGTATATCGACGATATTCATGGCTGGAATTTCCTTGGCGGAAAAGATGGAGAAAATCTAGTGCACGAAAACCTTGAGGTTACCCGGTTGTACGTCAAGTACAAAGCCAAATATGAAGGTAAAGACGTTTCCAAACTTTCTCGTAAGGAGAAGGCCGAATACAACACTTATAAGGAGTACGAAAAAGTAATCGCTGACAAACAGGAAGAGTTGGCCTCTAATGCCATGTTGTATTCCGGTACTTTTGAAGCTTTCAAAGCATTAGGAAACGCAATTGGTAAGGATTATGATGAAATTACGGAACAGGATGTTGCCAAATTCAAATCGGATGATGCGATGCTGATGCAGGTGGCCAATGCCGTCACAGGCATTCTGGCTCAGGGCGAGTCCTTCGGTGCTATTGTTCGTGAATTGAAAGAAATTAGCGAACATTTCAACAACCAGGTTGAATATCACTACAATCCTGAATTTGATGCCCGACATATCGTTGGCGACGATGTAACAAATCCAAACGACCGTTACTACGGCAATAACAACGTTGAAGGGCCAGATGCAAGACACGGAACCCACGTAGCAGGTATTATTGGCGCAATTCGCAACAACAATATTGGCATGTCGGGTGTCGCTAACAATATTCGAATTATGTCGGTCCGGACAGTTCCTGACGGTGATGAGAGAGATAAAGATGTCGCAAATGCTATTCGTTATGCCGTTGACAACGGGGCTTCGGTGATCAACATGAGTTTTGGAAAAGGAGCTTCTCCTTATAAACAAGCAGTTGATGAAGCTGTGCGATATGCTGCCAAACATGATGTTTTATTGGTGCATGGTTCAGGCAATGACAACGCGGAAATTTTTACGGATGATAATTTCCCCAATGACAAGTATAAAAAGCGGGGATTATTTGGACCCAAATACGCCGATAACTGGATTGAAGTAGGTGCTAATAGCTGGAAAAATGATGCTTCTATCACTGCGGAATTTTCAAACTATAGCTCTACCTATGTCGATGTTTTTGCTCCTGGTGTAGAGATCTATTCTACCACACCCGACAATCATTATGAGAATTTGCAAGGCACAAGTATGGCCTCACCTATGGTGGCTGGACTTGCAGGATTGCTCCGTTCTTACTTTCCGGATTTGACGGCTAAACAAACCAAAGACATTATCATGCAGTCTGTGACGCCACATCAGGGAAAAGTTAACAAACCTGGAACGGAAGAAACGGTCAACTTTAAAGAATTAAGTGTGACGGGTGGTGTAGTGAATACCTATAAAGCGGTAGAATTGGCTATGAAAACTAAAGGTAAAAAGAAGGGTGGCAAAAATGCTGGTTCAGCAAAAGGGAAAACTGGCAAAATGACTCCTGGAAAAGACAAGGTCTAATTTCGAACCTAGTTTAGGTGACGAGCGGGGGAGGGTTTACTGAAAACCTTCCCCCGCTCATTTTATTAGCGAATGATCACCTCATCAATACAATGCTCTCCTAGTTCCTCGTTCAGAATCTTCTTAATTTTGTCTTTCCCAAAGGATAATTCCTGTCGTAGCGGAGCTGCGGTAATGGTGATGTAGAGTTTGTTTTTTCGCAACTTAATTTCTTTGGTGTACTTGGCAATGCTGGTCCCCATGGTGCTAGCCCATGCATTTTGGATTTTAGTTTGATTGAGTCTGGCATTTAACCGGTAGTATTCTACCATGTTTTTCAGCGCATCTTTTAGGCTTAGTTCGTTAGAGTTCATACCTGTTGTTTTATAGCTGCTTGTTAAGTCAAATGATAATCTTTGTTTGTATAATCCCGTCGTCGGATTAATGCAAAACATTGGCAAAGAACCAATTTTTTGCTCTAAAAGTGTGGACTGAAATTTTGCTCAATGGGATAACTACTGTATGGATTGAACAGTACCGGATTCTATAAAAAACTGTTGATTGTCTGCACCGGATTGTGTGACTATCTCACTCACTCGGTCTTTGTGGGTATCAGTAATGAATATTTGACCAAAATCCCCTTTTATAAGGAGTTGAATAAGATGTTTTATTCTTTCATTGTCTAATTTATCAAAAATATCGTCAAGGAGTAGGATTGGAGCCATTTTTTTTTTCATTTTTAACACACTGTACTGGGCTAGCTTCAAAGATAAGATAAATGATTTCAATTGTCCCTGGGAAGCAAACCGTTTTAGTGCGCGGCCCTGGATTTGAAAATTAAGGTCATCCCGGTGTGGTCCAATGGTGGTCCGTTGAAGAATGAGATCCTTTTCTTGAGCTGCCGACAATAAATCTCCAAATTTTTGGTCAGTTAGTGCGGATTGGTATTTGCAGCTTACCTTTTCCTTTTCTCCTGAGATGATGAGATAGGTTTTAGCAAGTTCAGGACCAAATTCAGCGATAAAAGCGGCTCGTTTCTGGTGTAGGGTTTCTCCAGGCTCAAGCAATTGATCATTATAAATTTTAAGTAAAGCAGGATCTGCTTTCCGGTGTTCTCCAAATTGTTTTAGGGCGGCATTACGCTGTTTAAGGATATGGTTGTATTTAAGGAGTGTTTTGAGGTATTGCTGGTCAATTTGCGAAAGCGTATTGTCTAAAAAGCGTCTTCTTACTTCACTGCCTTCGGTAGCAATAAGGGTATCATCTGGGACAATGATGACTACGGGTAACAAGCCGACATGTTCGGAAATTTTTGCGTAGGGGAGATCATTGCGTTCTAGTACCTTTTTTTTTCTAGGCATTACCTTGACAACAATGCTTTCTGCTTTTTCAAGACGTTCAAAATGAGCTTCAAGACGAAAAAAATCGGTTTCGTGCCTGACAATATCTCGATCGTTGATGCCAAAATAGCTTTTACCCATGCAGGCGTAATAGATTGCATCCAGCAAATTGGTTTTACCCATGCCGTTCATACCTACGATACAATTTAATCCGGAATGGAAATTCAATTGTTCAAATTCGTAATTTTTGAAATTAGTCAGTATGAGTCGGTTCAGCTGCAAATTGGAGTCTGTTTTGTTGCAAATGTATGATTTTGTTATTTAATTCTTATGCTTGCGCCCGAAGCTACTGCGTAGGTGCATGGCGGCCAGTGGAAAACGAAAAGTATCAAAGAACGTTAATTTTTTTTTGATAAGCCTAAAAAACGTTTTCTTTGCCCTCTTTCAAACCAGCCCTCGATTAGTTTGTTAATGGGTATAGAGAGGGAACCGGGTATTTATTAGAAGTTCCTTTTAGACTGCCAAAAATTTGCATTATCTTTAGGGAAACGAGACTCAAATCATTGCGAAAATTCGCTAAAAATTTAAGATTAGCATGGATACAGCTGTAGAAAACAAGAAAAAAGCAACCAGGAAGAAAACCAACAAACCAAAGTATAATAAAGAAACCTACCTTAACTGGTACGAATTGATGTTGAGAATTCGCCGGTTCGAGGAACGTGCTTTAATGGCTTACGGACAGCAAAAAATACGCGGTTTTTGTCATGTGTACATCGGTCAGGAAGCCGTGTCTGCCGGGATTGAATCTGCCCTTAAACCTGGTGATGCTATTGTAACGGCTTACCGTCAGCATGGTATTGCTCTTGGAAGAGGTGTTTCGGCCAAGGCGGCTATGGCGGAATTGTACGGTAAAAAAACGGGGATCGTCAAGGGAAAAGGTGGATCCATGCACTTTTTCTTTGCAGAGAATAAATATTTTGGCGGAAATGGTATTGTGGGCGCACAAATTCCAATTGGAACAGGTATTGGCTTTGCAGAAAAATATAAGGGTACAGATAACCTATGTGTAACGATGTTTGGAGATGGTGCCGCCCGACAGGGTGCTTTGCACGAATCTTTCAACATGGCCATGAGCTGGAAATTGCCGGTATTGTATATTTGTGAGAATAACGGTTACGCTATGGGCACTTCTGTTGGACGAACCACAAACGTGGCCGATATCTATAAACTTGGACTGGGATATGATATGCCTAGCGAGCAGGTAGATGGCATGTCTCCCGAGTCAGTACATGAAGCTGTGGCTAAAGCTGCAAAACACATCCGTGCGGGTAAAGGGCCTTACTTTCTGGAAATTCAAACTTATCGTTATAAGGGCCACTCCGTTTCTGACCCAGCAAAATATCGCACCAAAGAAGAAGTCGAATCCTATAAAGAAAAAGATCCGATCAAGGTAACGGAGAAAGGCATCATTGCAAATAAGATCGCTACCAGTCAGGAGATTAATAAAATCAAAGAAAAAGTCAAAGCCGAAATTGAGGAAGCCGTGACCTTTGCGGAAAACTCAGATTTTCCTGATCCTTCTGGACTTTACGAAGATAATTATATGCAAAAGGACTATCCTTTTATCAAGGATTAGGCTATATCTAAAGATATATTTGCCGGTAAGTGGGGGGCTTTACCTCTACTTACCGCTTTTTTTTGTCGAAAAGGACAATAGAAACAAAACTTTCTTTATTTTTGCGGGGCCAAAAAGGAACCCTGCCTTAGAAATAGGGAATTTTGACCTTTTGTAAAAGAAATTTTGGAAATAATAACTGCGAAAAGACAATGGCAAGAAGAATAAAAAAACAGAAGAAGGCGGACGAGACACTGGTTGATATTGTAGAAGTACGGGACCAGGCGCAGGACTTTTTTGAAGACAATCAGAAATTGATCATGGGTGCTTTGGCAGCCATAGTGATTCTGGTAGGTGGATGGTTTGTGTATAAAAACTTCTATCAAGCACCTAAAGAAAGAGAAGCTATTGAGCAAATGTTTCAAGCTCAGCTTCAGTTTGAACGGGATTCTTTTGCGTTAGCACTTACCAATCCGGGAGGAGCATACAGCGGGTTTTTAGATATTGCCAGTACCTATGGCGGTACCACAGCAGGCAACCTAGCCAATTATTACGCTGGTATTTCCTACCTCAATCTGGGAAAATTTGATGCAGCCATTGAATACCTGAAGGATTATTCTCCAGCAGGTGAAATCACACCGGTTATGAAAAATGGTGCATTGGGTGATGCCTATTCTGAATCCGGAGACTTTGCCACAGCGCTTAGTTATTATGATAAAGCAGCCAACGCTAGCGATAATGAACTGCTTTCTGCCTATTATCTGAAAAAATTGGGCATGCTACATGAAAAGCAGGGTGATTTTAGCAAAGCCAAAGCGGCTTACCAAAAGGTTAAGGACAATTTTCCTAAATCACCTTATGCTGCAGATATTGAAAAATACCTGATTCGTGTATCACAGAAAGGATAAGCAAAATATTTTGACAACTAATCAGCTTTAACAAACTGAAAGATGTCATTGGTAATAACCAAAGAACAAAAAGGTAAGATGACAACCATCTTACCTTTTTTTTTGTAAGTAATAGATAATTCAGGTGTTTCTATTTTCCGTCAGGGCATATTTGGACGTCAACTTCCTATGTTCTGAAATCGAAATATAACGCCTACAAAATCATAAATTTATGGCTAGCGTATTAAAAAACCTTTCCGAATACAAGGAGGAACATATCCCGTCTGCTGAGGAAATGAGATTTGGCATCATCGTTTCAGATTGGAATGCCAATATTACCCATGCTCTTTACGAAGGTTGTCGGGAGACGCTCATTAAACACGGTGCTAAAGAGGATGCAATTTTCACAGCACAGGTTCCCGGTGCTTTTGAATTGCCAACGGCTGCAAAAATTATGGCGGCTTACCACAATCCGGATGCCGTAATTTGTCTGGGATGTGTCATCAAGGGTGAAACGACTCACAACGAATACATCAATCATGCAGTAGCTACAGGACTTACTAATCTGGGGATTGCCACCGGTAAACCTTTTATCTATGGTGTGTTGACGCCTAACGACGAAACACAGGCACTGGATCGTGCTGGTGGAAAACATGGCAATAAGGGCGTAGAAGCAGCGATAACTGCGATACGAATGGCTGCCATGCGTAAAGAATGGAGTAAAAGCAAGTCAAAAATCGGATTTTAAATACAATTCATGAAAATTCACATCATTGATACTGGCTTTTTTAAGCTGGACGGCGGAGCCATGTTTGGCGTTGTCCCTAAACAATTATGGTCAAGGTTAAATTCACCAGACGAAAAAAATATGTGCACCTGGGCCATGCGTTGTATGTTAGTTGAAACTGAGGACCGAAAAATACTCGTTGATACAGGTCTCGGAGATAAACAGGATGCCAAATTTCGTTCACATTTTGAGCCACATGGAGAAGCAAATTTGTTGAAATCCTTAGCAGTGAAAGGTTTTTTGCCTGAGGATATTACCGACGTGTTTTTGACACACCTGCATTTTGATCATGCCGGAGGCGCTGTCAGCTTTAACGAAGACCAGCAATTGGTGCCAACTTTTCCCAATGCGACTTACTGGACAAATGAACGCCATTACAATTGGGCCTTTACTCCAAACCCTAGAGAAAAAGCCTCTTTTTTAAAAGAAAATTTTGTGCCACTTAGAGAGGCAGGAGTGCTCCAAAATATTCCAGTTAGTGAGGCCGATTATCAGTGGTTGCCAGGTATCCGAATACGGTTTGTGTATGGGCATACCGAAGCAATGATGATGCTTTTACTAGATTTGGGCCAACAAACCTTGGTCTATTGTGCAGATTTGATCCCCTCCTCCTATCACATCGGCCTGCCCTATGTGATGAGTTATGATGTCCAACCCTTGCTTACCTTACAAGAAAAGGCCAGGCTGCTAAAAGAAGCCATAGAAAACGATTATTTACTCTTCTTTGAGCATGATCCCAAATTGGCTTGTGCCAGGGTGACCCGCAATGAAAAGGGTCGTATTATACTCGGCGAGCCGGTAGAAGTGGAAAAATTATAAGAAGATTGCATAATTAGGATGCAGCGTTAATAGCGGAGCAAAGGTATCAGAGAGATCAATTTTTCTCTAACACCTCTGCTTCGTTATAATTCCTGTTCCATAATAAGTCAGCAACCATAAAGGTAGCCTCAACATCAAATAGCTGACGGAGGTCCGACCTCCACCCATTGCCCGGCTGTTTGTGCGTTAATGGAATGATCATACATCGCTTCACAGGATACTGCCGGCAAATAGAAACGACCTTGATAAGCTGCATTCAATTGCACATAATACACCTGTTTTTGATTGGCAAAGATGTCAAAGAAAGTATTGACCCGGTCATCACGGAAGTCACGATAGTCCGGTGTATTTTTTTCTTTGAAATAATCTACATTGTCCATACGGGTATTGGCCACTTCCCAGCCTGAAGGGAATATCTGTTGCAGTGCCATTTCCTTATAAGGTATGGCCCTAATGCCTGGATGAGTGACGGTTACTGCGGCAATAAAATCAGTACCCTGAGGCAGATTTGCCGGATTTAGGGGTTTACCCTCCAGACTTTGATAGGTAACTGCCATTTTGAGGTTATTTTCTTGTGGCTTCTCTTGTCCCGCCACTGGTTGGCCGCGTAGAATCAATCGGGCAAACAATACCGAATTATTAGGGTTCTTCACCTTAAATTGCCGGATTCCATCTGTGTCTACTGCTAAGGCGATTTGCATGACAGGATAGGGCGAACCGGCATTAAAGGTCTGGCCACTGCCCACCTGGTACGCAAATTGCAATTTTTTCGCCGATCCACTTTCGCCAACAAATTTCCCAATAGCAAGCAGAGCATAAGATAACGTTTGTGTGCTGTGCCACTGCGTATTGCTCAATTGCTCAGAAATGTATTTGACAAGGGTAGCGGCCTCATTCTGTTTTCCTAGTATGATCAATGTCTCTAAAATCATGGCCCGGTCCCGGAGGTCAGAACCGTAGGTATCCGCCAATTCCTGATAGGCCTCCACTTCCGTACTAAGTTGGTTGATAATCTGCTCGGCAATTTCTTTTTTCCCGGCAACGGCATAAGCGGCAGCCAATCTCCATTTGCTAGATAATTGCAGATTTTTTCTTTCCCTCAATCGGTTCATCGCCCCCATTTCGGGTTTACCCGCCAATGCTAGCGTATATAAGCGATAAGCCTGATCCAATTCATAACCACGGCGGGAATAAAAGCCGTAATCCAATTGTTCGCCGGACCACATCTTGGCCACTTTCTTTTGGAATTGGATCCACTTTTCCAGCATACCGGGAGGTAACGTATAGCCCAAAGCTTTAGCTTCCAGTAAGAAATGACCGGCATAAGTGGTGGACCAATGGTTGATATCCGTATTGCCAGGCCAGTAAGCAAAACCACCAAGGGACGTCTGGAATAACTTCAACCGATTGATCGTTGCTTCAATATTTTTGGGAACATTTTCTTTTTGATTTTCATCCAATTCGAGCAGGCGACCAACATAAAGCTGTGGGAACCCACTTGACAACGTTTGCTCCAGGCAGCCATACGGATAGTTGAGCAGATAGTTTAATC
The DNA here is from genome assembly GCA_021604865.1 of Saprospiraceae bacterium. Classification (GTDB taxonomy): domain Bacteria; phylum Bacteroidota; class Bacteroidia; order Chitinophagales; family Saprospiraceae; genus BQJU01. The sequence goes on from BQJU01000010.1 coordinate 62,119, forward strand.
GTTGTCCCAAATTGATGGGCGGAATATTAGAAACCTCTAGAATGCCCTCATTAGTACCTTCCATGCCAAAAGTGGTAAAACTAGTCGCCCATTCTTCATTTTGTTGAAGCACTTTCTCTTCTACCCTGGTAACCACTGGGTTGGGGTTTCTAATCTGAATTTCGATTTCCTGACTGGCTTTTTCACCGCTGCCTTCCGCATGAACCACAAAACGGGCAATACCCGCCTTTTCACCAACAGTAAATCTGAAATTGGCGAGTTTATCTCCTGGTTGGGAAAAATTGAGCGTTTGAGTGGCATTTCCTTCAAAATGGACCAATCCGCTCTTTTCTTCCACCCGAATGTTTGCCTGTCGCACCTTTTTGTCCATGGCAAACACGTTGACCGGTAGACTCAAGGTTTCACCTGGACCCAGCACCCGGGGTAGGGTAGCCAAGACCATGAGTGGTTTCTTAACCGGCACGGATTTGTCCCAGGCACCATAAGCACCCGTATTATTGTTTGCAACAACCATAGCCCGCACGGCACCCACATAATTGGGTAAGGTAATTTCGTGTTTGGCTTTACCGCCTTTTTTGAGATAAAATGGACCAAGGTGCCTGACTACCGGTTTGAATCGGTTGGCTTGGTCTTCCTTCTTAGGGCCAATTAACTCTCCGTCGCCGCCGATACTCAATACGCGCTCCAATTCAGCACCATAAGCTCCCAACACCTGATCATACATGTCCCAGGTGCGTACACCCAATGCTTCCCGTGCATAGAAGGTATTCCAGGGATTAGGTGTTTTAAAACGGGTTAACCCAAGCAGCCCCTCATCCACTACGGAAATGGTGTAGGCCATCGGCCTGCCTTCTTTTTCACTTACTTCTAGGGTAAAGGTAGCTTCGGGAGCCAATTCTTCTGGCATTTTTGCAATTGGTGCCAGGTGAGTGGCGGGATCTTCTACCTCTATTGGGATAACGCCATACATGCGAATGGGTAAGTCATTCTCTACCTGGGCATGAGGTTGAAGAAAAGACACATGGGCATAAACGGTGGGTTTCATATCAGCCGTTGTGGTAAATTTTACTTTATTTTCACCTTTTACGGCTTCTGACCAAAAGGATTGGATGACTTTGGTACCGTTTTCAAGAGTGATCAGTGCCCGTCCTTTTTCAGCCGTTGGGATATTTAACTCAACGGTTTCACCTACGGAATATTTGGTCTTATCAGATGAGAAATTGAGGACAGCCGCAGCTTCCCGGCCTTCGCCATCATCTTCATACCAGGGATAACCTGCATAGAAATAATCACCAGAACAATGTCCGCTTTGCGCATCACATACCCGAATCAGATAACGACCCCATTCCGTAATTTTTAAGTTCCAACTGGCTTCACCACGGTTATTTGTGGTGACATTGGTCGTTTCAGTAGCATCGTAATGATTGCTTGAGTTGTATCGGCTAGCTTGATCATAACCCTGATCCCACCACCAGCGCCATTCCACTTTGTAAAGGCCTATTTTTAGGTTGCGGTTTGCTTGCCCCTGTCCTTTTTCGTCAACAGCGACAAAGGCTATCTTTTCTTCTTTTTCGAGATCCAGCCGTTTTTCTCCATAAGGACTTTGAGGGAGGTGCACCCCAGCATATATGGAAAATGGAGAATAGGGCATGGTCACATTATCTGTGCTGAAATCGCCTCCCTTTTCAAAAACCCGGGTTTTAAAGCTGGCCTGTAGTTTGCCTGGCAAGAGTTTGCTGCTGGTTAAGCTGGCCTTGACATTGGCTACACCCTGTTCATTGAGTGGGCCATCAAAAATGGTTTTCGGTTCGGAGTCAGCTCTTCTTGCGGGATCATCAAACTCGAAATCTTTGTATTTCTCAAAGGCGGTATTTACGGCCTGTACTTCAACTTCCACCTTGGCCTCCAGATTGGCAGCCGGTGCACCGTGCAACCAGCTTGAACGCAGGGTAGCGTTGATTGGTTCATCTGCCGAACTCAGCATGTCTTTACCAAAATCCAATTCTATTTTTAGCCGGTTAGGTTTGATGGTTTCCACGCGGATAACCTGTTCAAAAGTGGCTCCTCCTGCCATCACTTTGGCCATCCATGGGCCAGTGGGAGCATCAAATGGGGTCACAAAATGAAGTGGATAAAGGTTTTCGACATTTTCGGAAGTGGTCCGGCTTAGGTGTTTCTGACCACGAGGGTCGGTTATCTCAAAGGTTATCGGATAATTGGGGGGTAATTTATTGAGCTTGTCTTCCAAGATAAAATGCATAAAGATGGAATCACCTGGCCGCCATACGCCACGCTCCCCATAAAAGTAACCTTTCAATCCTTTTTTTGCGACAACCCCGGCGACATCAAAACGACTTAGTGACAAGGAATAACCATTCTGTAATTTGAGGTACCCCCGCTGGTCGCCCTGATTGGCTATTAATACAAATGGCTTCCGGTTTAGAACTACTTCTGCCATGCCTTTTGCATCGGTTTGAACTTCAGTAATGAGCTGCTGCTGATAATCGTAAAATTGCAAGTTTGCCCCGGCAACTGGATCTGTCGTGCGCAAATCAGCAACAGTCACAAAGAAGTTGTTGTCCTTTCCCCCCTTAGCAATGATACCGAGATTGGAGGCGATAACATTGCGACTAATAAAACGATCTGAATTATAATAGGCTGAGTAACAGGGATCCTCCCGTTGTGACCAATTGTAATTTTCATAATAGCCATCTGGGCCATACCAATATTCCATAATACTGGTTGGCTCACCATCTTCATCGACCTGGGATTCAGTGGTGGTCAGTGAAACGTTTGTTGCCTTTTCATCTCTATTGGCGCAGAAATAATTGGCGTATTCAGGCATATAACCGATCCTGACCTGATAGATGGCTTCCTTGTCGGCATCGATCAATTGCTTGAGGTCCAATGCGTAGCGGTTCCAATCACCGGTATTAGCATTGGGATTCAGGTTTTGTAAGGGGATCATCTTTTGCATGACAATGCGGCCTACCTGACGAAGAGAATTGTTGCCATTCAGGCGATTGCTTTGCAAAAACTGCAGGATGTTATTATTGTATATTTTAAATACTTCAACTTGCACGGCATTGAGTGCTATGGCTTCAAAGGGAAATACCAGACCGTCAGAATTAGGCATAACTACTCCTCGTCCAACGAGTCGGACCTCTGGCTTACGAGATTCAAAGGTGAGCACCCATTTACTAGGATTGCCCATAGAAGAATTGTTGGCATTTTTTATGCCGATATTGATGTTGAGTTGTTGCTCTCCAGTAAGCCGCCCGGAGGGGTATGCCCGCAATTGATTGCCATCAATGATAAAGCGAAAATTACCACTGTAGCCGGTAAGGGAGATGAGCCCATCTGGATTCTGAGATTCTTGCAGCGGATCAGAAAAACTAATGAGAATGTATTGTTCCTGTTCCTGTATAATCCGGGCATCGGTGACTTTGAAATCAGACAATGAGGGGACTTCTACGGTTTTGTTATCACTTATGCCAATATCCAAGGCCTTACCATTCCAGCTCAATTCTACAGCAGAAGGTTTTTCTCCACGGTCAATAGCTGTGACTACAAAACTATGGATGGTCCCACCGCCATCATGCGTCCACTCCAGCGGCAACTCTTTTCCCTGCTGTTTTGCCGAAAGGCTGCCTTCCACAATAGCTTCATCGGCAAAATCGACGGTGCGTAGGGTACCCCTTAGTTCTTGTTTGCGCAGGTCTTTGGGATTGGGAGCATTAAAGCCATCAATGGAAACCTCCATGAATTGATCTCGTGTTCTGAAATCAAATTCGAAGCTTTTGGCATCAGCTGGAAGGTTGTCAAAAACCTTGCTAAGTTGTACTTTTGCCACGTAGAGTGTCCCGGAAAGTAGTGGGTCTTTAGGTTCAAAGATCAGGGTATGTTCATTCTCCCAGATGGCTTCTCCATCAACGGTAGGGGAGAAGCTGATTATGCCGGAAGCTGACTGTCCGATCTGTTCAGGACTGGCCACCATACTTGCAAATTGAACACGTATAGAGGTTGTTCTGGAAACAATTCCGGAAGTATAACCATAGACATAGGCATTGACACTCTCCGGCATTTTTTGGGCCCGATTTTCGCGGTTACAGGAGGTGAATTGTAGACCGATGGCCAAAATTAAGGAGAAACAGAGCAGGGATGAAACTTTTTTGATCATGTCTAAATGACTTTAAGGTAATATATTGGTTATCAAGATCTTATTGCGCAAGATCAAACTAAAAAATCCAAAAAAACTCATATACTTTTGAAAAAAAAAGAACCAGAAGAAAAAAGGAAAAAGGGCAGATGGAAATCCTTCTCGGCAGCATTTGTTAGTTTTTCAACAAAATGTGAATTATCTTTGAAATGCGCTGTTTAAACGACCCCAATATAAGCATTTATTGTTGATTGAAAAAATAAATTTCTTCCAGAATAACATGGGCTACCATACACTGGATTGTCCAGGAAACAAATAGATAATATGAGCCAGGTTTTGCCATTATTTCCTTTACAAATTGTCGTTTTTCCCGGCGAACAATTGAACTTGCATATTTTTGAACCCAGGTATCAGCAATTGATCCAAGAGTGCAAAGATGCCAAGATTACCTTTGGCATACCTGCCTATATCAATGGTAAAATGCGGGAAATTGGGACCCAAGTCCGGTTGGAGAAGATTTCTAAACAATATGTTTCCGGAGAAATGGACGTCAAAACACAAGGCATTGGTTTGTTTGCCGTCAAGGAGCTTTTTAACCCCTTAGCCGAGAAGTTGTATGCGGGAGCCGACGTGGAATTCATTGATTATCAAAAAGAGGAATCTTTCCTGACAAACGAAAAAATCCTGGGATACATCAGGGAACTTTTTGATATGCTCCAGATAGAAAAAGACCTACCTACTGATACGACTCTATTCAATACCTATGATTGGGGACACCACGTTGGATTTTCCCTGCAACAGGAATATGATCTCTTGTGTTTGGTGGATGCTAATGAGCGACAACAGTTTATGCTGAACCATTTAAATCAGCTATTGCCTGCTGTCAAAAACATGGAGAGAATTCGTGAGAAAGCTCAAATGAATGGCCATTTCCGGAATATTATTCCGCCGGATATTTAAAGGTAAAAGGTGCCACTTTTCATCTTTATAAAAAAACCACACAAGTATCAGGGATAGTTTTGGACCCCCAATAGAACATGAATAGGGTCGCTAATGTGGATCGGTAATCCCCTTGTCTCACGAAGAGAGACCTGGTTTGCACCTGGCCTGAGGCCCGCCCTAGTCACACCAAGTCGATCCCTAATTTTATAAGTGTTGGATCCAAACTTTTTGATGCTTGCGTGGTATCTTTTTCAACACCTCAGTTGGCATTGAGTTCACAAATTAAGGAATGTTTTTCGGTTTTCCTAGTGTTTGGTTTAGTGGAGTTTCTAGCAGGATCAATGGGGATGAACGTCAAAAAAACGCTGAAAAGACAATTGGGAGAGGAATCTCTTCCTCTCTCAACTTTTTAGTCTTCTAATTCTGCTATTTTTTCGCGTAGCCAGCCAATACTGGCAATGTTTTTTGTGACTTCTACTTCTTGTCTAATTTTCTTTATTGATTTACCGCCATCTGATGTGACATTCGTAAGCTTTTTTGTAAATTTGATAAGGTTCAAATAGCTATCCCTCCGGTCTTTTGGAAAACTCTTTTGTCTGTTTAAAAATGTCCTAAAACTTCCAAATAAAGAGTGAAGTGGTTCCAACTCATCCGTTTCATAATAAGTTGCAAGTAACATAGCTTTAGATCCTAAATTATATGTGAAATCTTCATATTCAACAGTTTGTAAAAGAGACGCTACCTCGTTAAATCTTTTTTGATAGAAGTACACTTGAGCAAGATTATACGTGACTGCATTATCCCTAAACTGCTCTGGAATATTTTCACTAAATTGATTAACAAAATCCTCGGCCCATTTATATTCACCTAACCTCAGTGCAGCAACAACTATATTTTTGAATGTCCAAGGAGAAAGCTTCCCTTCATCATTAAAGATGAGTCTTTTTTCAATTAATTCCTGGTATAAAATAAACAATTCAGATAAAAAATTCTGATTTCCTTTATTGGCTCTCCTAATACAATAATTCATTGCATAATAATACATGTCATTTGCTTGGTTTTTTGGAAACAAATGACTGTTTTTTCCTAAAAGATTCTTAAGTTTAAAGTAATGTTCTTCATGCTCAGATTCTATTTGAGTTAAATAAATTTGATAATAAATACTAATTGCGGGAACATCTTCAAACTTATATTTTTTAATATAGTTTATTATCTCTTCTATAAACAACAACTCGTATTCTGTTGAAACAATATATTGCCTACTCATTACAGAACAAAGAAGTCTTAGCTTTTCAGCTAAATAAAAATAGTCTAGATTTTGAATAATTTCTTCTTCATTTGTTTTTTGAGTTCTTTTAATATCAAAACCAGTTAATTCATAAAAGTTTTTCTCTATTTGGTATTGATAATAATAATAACTTGCAGGCCTATGTTTTTGTTGAATTGATAACCTTCTAGCCGTTTTCATTGTACTGTTGTAGAGTGCAGTCATCTTCTTTTTTCCAACCGCATCCATCAAATATGTGGCCTGGTGAAGCGGGTTTTTTTCATAAACGTTTTGAGCTAAGAAGCCTTCAACCAACTTTAATAATTCGGATAAATATTTTCTGAAACGAACATCATCGTAGGGTACCCCTGGCATTATCTTTTTCCAAACTTTTTCTTTTGCCCAGTCTCCTTGAATTTCTGAGTTGATATGATTGACAAATTGTTCAAACAGCTCAACAAGCGTCTCATTTTTGTTGAAGTAAGGAGAACTCAAATACTTCCGTAATCGATTCTGCTCATATTTGTCAAAATGTTCAAGAATTGAGTAAACTTTTGTATTGCGCATTCTGGAAAATATTTTTTATCTTTACCGGGTAATGAGTGTACTATCGAACATTTGCCCAAAGTTAAGAAAAAAAGTTTTTCACAATAAGTGAAATGGTTAAGTTGATTATCAATTGTTTCCACCAATTGAATACCAGTTTAGCCCTATAAAAGTTTCACAATTGAGAGAAATTGTCATTGGAAAATTCCACCCAAAGACCTATTATTGTACAGTCATTTAGCAATGAAGAAAATCCACGAACCATGAATGTATGTTTACGATCCCCGCTTTTAGTTTTATTTTTCCTGATTTCCGCGGTCCCTATATGGGCTCAGTACACGGATGTTGGGGAGAATTTGCAAACTTATATGAATGAAACTCTGGAACATGAGTTTACATCCATCCTTAACTTTTCCTCTATCTTGGAAGCTCCTGATCACGGAGAAGCTTCCATTCAAAATATCAATGCCTACGACCGTTTATTGATTTATACTCCGGACGAAGACTATTTTGGCCCGGATTACCTCGAATATACTTATTGGAAAAATGGAACGATTTACCGGGTACTACTAAACATTAATGTTGTTCCGGCCGAAGTGGTGGCCAAACAGGATTATGCAGCTACAATGGAAGGGCAATTAGTGAGTATTGAAGTATTGGATAATGATTTTAGTAGCAATGGTACTCTGCTCCTTTCAGCCATTCCGGCCACAAATAATGGTTCCGCAAGTTTTGTCAATGGTACAACCAGCATCAGTTTTCAGCCAAATGCCGGATTTAGTGGATTGACTAACCTCAACTATGTAGTTTGTAATGGCGCAGGGACTTGTGACAACGGAACGGTAAGTATCAGCGTTATGCCTGCGGAAGTGGTTGCTACAGAAACCATGTCTATCTTTACCAAGAAAAACCAAGAGCAAACCGTACTAGTTCCCTGGGGATATAATACGGTTTCCGGACCCAATAATGGTACTTTCGATGACTCGGGAGAAACACCGATGTATTTACCGAATCTTGATTATTTCGGAAATGATCAAATTACCTTTGATTACGGCGACCACGATATAGTAGTCAATATCCGGGTGTTGGATGCAGTTGACAATAGCTTTATTTTTGATGATGTGGTGTATACCACCATGAACGATGCTCCGGAATTTAATGTATTGACCAATGACTTTCACGGTACGGCTACCGGTTGTATTGCTTATGGACAACCACAATATGGAACCATCACCTATGGTGGCAATCTACCCAAAGGACAGGTTGTGTATACACCTCCTGCTGGTTTTACCGGGGTGGATTTCTTTAACTATACCGGACATGAAGGAGCAACTTGTGGCAGTCCTGCTGAAACGGGTACTGTCTTCGTTTTTGTGAGTAACTTTGAACCCGCTTCTGCTAAATTTGAAATGTCTACACCGAAACAAACACCTCTGGTGATTGGGTATAATGTACCTATTTCAAACTTCAGTTTTGATATTGTAGAACAACCGGATTTAGGAGATGTACTCTTTTTGCAAGGTAATGTTGATACGACAATATATGGCTTTCATGTAGCTGGATACAACCTGATCCTCTATATACCTTTTGAAGAGATTGACGCTGGGATGGATGAGTTTCAAGTCAATTATTGTGCGCTAAATGAAACCGGTGGTTGTATTGAAGAACAATTGGTCAAAGTGGAAATGGAAATCCTGGATATAGGTGTTGGCGACGGTCCTTTGTGTTTTGATGATTGTGTCTGGGCCGGTGATACCAACTTTGACGGCATTGTGGATATGAAAGATTTATTGCCCATCGGTTTATGTATGGGTGAGATTGGAGAACAACGACCAAACGCTACACTAGATCAATGGTATGGTCAATATGCAGATAATTGGAACAATATTTTCTCCACCAATCCTATTGACCTGAAACACCTGGATGCCGATGGTGATTCCATTGTTACCGCTCTGGATACAATGGCCATCAACCGCTTTTATGGGCGTACCCATTCATTGGTACCTAGAATCGAACCTTTTTATGAGCACGAAATTATTCTGGAAGGAAATATTATCGCAGAACCAGGTGACCTGATCGAATTGACCATGCGTCTGGGTAGTGAAACCGATCCAGCTTTGGATATTTATGGATTTACCTTTCCATTTCAGTATAATAAAGATCTTTTTGTTCCCGAATCGGTCGGTATAGAATTTTCCCAAAGCAGTTGGTTAACCTACAATTCTCCAGTGCTTTACATGTCTAAAAACGATCAGGAAGGAAGGATTGAAGCTGGTTATACCAGAACTAGTGGCTTGTCGGCCAGTGGCCATGGAGAAATAGGAAAAGTTCGGTTTGTTGTAGAAGATGATCTTAATGGCTTCCGCCTAAACGATGACGAATACCAATTCCGGGTAGGAGACGGTGTCTCTTCCGTTATGAACAGCGCTGGTCAGTCCTTTGGTATGAATATCCGTGGAGCGGACATCACCATCAGATGGAAAACAAATGAGACAGATGCAGATGATTTGAATCCTGATAAACTCAAACTTTCTCCTAATCCGGTAAATGACTTCTTGAAAGTACACCTGAATGGCCAGCAGACATTTGAACAAATTGTCATTCACAACATCTCCGGTCAGCAGCGTTTTAATTCAGGGTCTTTGATCCCGGTAAACGAGAATCAGGTAGATGTAAGTCAACTTCCGGAAGGTTTGTACATCCTAAGTGTGTACACTGAGAAAGGACTAATTAATAAAAAGTTTGAAATTATTCGCTAGAAGGGATGTTGATTTGGAGGTGGGTTGTTAGAAAAATCAAGCTTTTACCCTGCTTTTATTGAAGTAAATTGATTTAGAAGCCAAAAGAAATTAAAAAAAGTCCTATATTTGTTAGGCATTTGTAATAAGTAAAACGTTTTTTTCGTTTCTTATTTGATACAAGACATTCATTGCTTTATTCATATTCGTGGAATTATAATCATTGCTATTCGAGTCGTACCTGTGGTACGACTTTTTTTTTGTGACACCCAATCAATTTGGTCAAAACGGCAAAAATTGGGACACTACAAAAACAGCGTTTCCCTTCTTCATTTCGTTTCCTATAGAACTATTGAAACATTTAATAATATTGGTTTTTAGTTGGTTTTGTTTGTTAGTAAAAAGGGTGTAGTACACCTACACCCTTATTTTTTGCTTCTACAGCCTATTCTTATTGATCAGTTCTAATAGATCATCCCGATAATTTTTACCTATAGGTAAGTGTTTGGCTTGGTTCTTTTCGACGATTTCCACCATATTTCCAACAATGGCATCAATCCGGTCAATATTGACAATAAAGGACCGATGAATGCGTCGAAATAGCTGGGAAGGCAACTTATCTTCCAGGCTCTTCATCGTTTGCAGCGTAATGACGCGACTGGCATCCATCCGAATGATTACATAATCTTTCAGCCCTTCGATGTAGAGGATATCCTTATAGTTGACTTTTACCAATTTTTTATCGGCTTTCACAAAAATGTAGTCGACTTCTTCCTCCTCTTTTCCAGAGGGGGAGCCGCCTTCCTTTTGTTGCAATTCAATTTGTTCCTGAGCTTTATTGACGGCTTTCATAAACCGCTCCAATGAAATGGGCTTGAGTAGATAATCCAAAGCATTTAACTCAAAACCTTCCAATGCATAATTGGGGTAAGCAGTAGTGAAAATGACAACTGGTGGATTTTTGAGTGTTTTCAGGAAATCTGTGCCGGTAATTTGGGGCATTTGAATATCCAGAAACATCAGGTCTATATCATTATTCTTTAGAGCTTCATTTGCCTCCAGCGCATTGTTGCATTTCATTACGAGGTTTAAATCAGAGATTTTCTCGATATAGGTTTCGAGTACATCCTGAGCTAAAGGTTCGTCATCGACAATGATTACATTGATCATATTGAATATTGGTTTTTTTAAAACAACTTCTCAAGTTAAAAAAAATAACCCTCTTTGACCACTGAAATTGTCAAAGACTCAAAAATAATGCCAGCAGCCTAGGACATATTTAGGCCTTAATCCAGCTCAAGGCGAAGACTCACGGCGTAAGTATTTGGGTTATCATTTATTTTCAGATCATATCTTTCAGGGTACAATAGATTAAGCCGCCTGTGAATATTGACCAATCCGATACCACCACTGCGACGGTGATCCTGAATAGGTATGGTTTCAGACTTACTATTTTCTATAACAAACTGTACTTCTTTTTGGCTTGCAGTAAGCGTTATGTTGACAAAACCCTGTGAAATCTGATTGTTTAGACCGTGTTTAAAACTATTCTCCAAAAAGGGGATAAACATCAGGGGGGCAATCTTCTGGTTGCTCACATGGCCAATGACCTCAAAATTGATGGCCACGTTTTTACCCTGCCTCAGGCTTTCCAGATCAAGGTAGTTTCGGATGTAGTTCACTTCCTTACTCAACAAGACACGCTTTTCATTACATTCGTACAACATATACCGCATCATTTCTGACAGCTTGATCACGATTTCCGGGGCCTTGTCCGATTTTTTCAGGGTTAAGGCATATAAGTTATTAAGTGTATTGAATAGAAAGTGTGGATTTATTTGCGATTTCAGGAATCTTAATTCCGACTGCATGGTTCTGGTTTGCAATTCCTGTCTTTCCCGGGTGTGTTTGACCCAATCCGTAACAATTTTAATAATGGTAGAGGCTCCAGCGATCAAAAAAGTGAATAAAAAATGCAAATACTGGTATTCGACCAATTCTGCTCGTACTTCGGGCATCTTAAAATAAAAAACAATACTCTTTAAAGGAGTAATAATCAGCGTTGCCAGAATAAGTAGACCACAATAGGTGAGAAAGCGGTTGGTTGTCAGATAATTAGGGATAAGGTAAAAGAGGTTGAAATACACAATCAAACCATAAAAAAAGACATTGATGAGTTCATTACCGAGGGTAAATAAAAATCCTTTATTGGATCCTTCAACGATAGTAAGAAAAACAAGGATGACCAACCAAAATAGAATATGGTAGACCATGCGGTTGGTCAGGAGACTGTACAGTTTTGCTTTTAGTTCTTTTTTTACAATAATTTCCATTTAATGTGGCAGATAATTTTTCAACCGATTATTATGAAAGGTCAAAATCCGAATTTTTTTGAGAATTAGAACAAAAATTAGATAAAAGTTATGAATTGGAGGATAATCAAAAATTAATAGGGTAGTAGAGGGCACCTTTTATCTTGTATACCACGTCGATTATTGGTAACTGTAGAAATTGTTAAAGAACCAAAAGGCATCCTACCGGGATATCGGGTATATTTGTACCTTTGCGCCGGAAAACATTTGGTATCAGAAATGGTCTATTTAACTCGTAGAGAAAGATTCAATGCTGCTCACAAATTGTGGGTTGATCAGTGGAGTGAAGAAAAGAATCTGTCCACCTTTGGAAAATGTGCTAATAAAAATTGGCATGGGCATAATTATTGGCTGTATGTCACCGTAAAAGGAACCCCTGATCCGGTCACTGGCTTTATTGTCGATGTCAAGGAATTGAGCCAGTTGATCAAAGAGACGATTGTGGATAAAGTGGATCACTGCAACCTGAATTTGGACGTAGCCTTTATTCCGAAAGGTATGCAGCCTACTACTGAAAATCTGGTGGTACTTTTCTGGCAGCAACTCTCCCCCCACCTGAAACAATGCGAATTGCATTGTATTCGGTTGTATGAGACTGAAAATATATATGCTGAGTATTTCGGCGAATAATTTTTAGTGCAAAATTTCAGACAATATTTTTTCAATTGTTCAACCTTGATGAGGATCTGCTGTTGAATAAAGGTTTGAATTTGTCTATTTCACTAAAATTAGCAGACATGTCCTACATGAAAAAAGAGCAATACGTACCTCCCGTTACCCGGGAGTTGGTTGAGAATTTTGAATCTATCCTGGAAGAAGTAGGGGAGGACCCTCAAAGAGAAGGATTATTAAAAACGCCGGAACGTGCAGCCAAGGCCATGCAATTTTTAACGCAGGGTTATTTGCAAGATGGCGAGTCTATCCTCCGTTCTGCGATGTTTAGGGAAGATTACAGTGAAATGGTGCTGGTTAAGGATATAGAGTTGTATTCACTTTGTGAGCATCACATGTTGCCATTTTTTGGAAAAGCGCATATCGCTTATATTCCTAATGGCTATATTGTAGGATTGAGTAAAATTCCACGAGTAATTGATGTATTTGCCCGGCGTTTGCAGGTTCAGGAACGATTAACCGACCAGATATTGCAATGTATACAAAGTACACTCAATCCATTAGGTGTAGCCGTGGTGATTGAAGCAAGACACATGTGTATGATGATGCGTGGGGTACAAAAACAAAATTCGGTAACAACGACTTCAGCTTTTACCGGCGAATTTCAGCGGGTAGAAACGAGGAGCGAATTTCTAAGTTTGATAGGTACAAAATTGCATTAAATTTATTGTTAGATGAAAGCATACGTTTTTCCGGGGCAGGCGTCCCAATTTGAAGGCATGGGTAAAGACCTGTATGAGCAATCAGAACTGGCCAGGGATTTGTTTGAAGAAGCGAATAGTATTCTTGGTTTTCGGATTTCAGATGTTATGTTTGAAGGATCTGCGGAAGATCTAAAAGAGACAAAGATTACTCAGCCAGCGGTTTTTTTGCATGCATATATTAAGGCTAGGCTGGCTGGAGACGCTTTTCAGCCGGAAGCTGTTGCTGGACATTCACTAGGTGAGTTCTCTGCCTTGGTAGCTGCCGATGCTCTGGATTTTAAAGATGGATTGGAACTAGTATACCGCCGGGCCTTGGCCATGCAAAAAGCCTGCGAGATGACTGAAGGGACCATGGCTGCTATTTTGGGATCGGAGGATGAATTGGTAGAACAAATTTGTGCTGAGATTGAGGATATTGTGGTTCCTGCGAATTATAATTGCCCTGGTCAATTGGTGATTTCAGGTACAGTAACCGGAGTAGAAGCGGCGGTTGAAAAACTGAAAGAGGCGGGTGCCTTGAGAACAATTATGCTGGCTGTAGGGGGTGCTTTTCACTCCCCGCTGATGCAGCCTGCTCAAGAGGAACTAAAAATGGCAATAGAACAAACCCATTTTAGAAACCCACGCTGTCCGATCTATCAGAATGTAAATGCAACTGCTGAAATAAATGCGCAAATCATTCAGGGAAATCTGATCAAGCAATTGACCGCTCCGGTGCGTTGGACGCAGACCATGAAAAATATGATCAATGATGGCGTTTCTGAATTTATTGAAGTGGGGGGAACCGGAAAGGTGCTTAGAGGGTTTGTCAAAAAAGTAGATCGCCACTTCCCAGCCAGTAGTTTGTAGCCAAATTTAGGAAGTTGGCCATTAAAGTTTTCTTAAATCGTTGCTATTTTGCTATTAAGCAATGATATTTATGTTGGGTGTTTTAATTTTGTTTCTTTGACCACAAGAGTTGTCAGAGAAGGTTAATTTTTAGATGGTAAGAAAAGAAATCAAGAACGGAAAAATTTTACTTGCTGAGCCATTCATGCTTGATCCTAATTTTAAGCGTGCAGCAGTCCTACTCTGTGAACATGGAGAAGAGGGCAGTGTTGGCTTTATTCTGAACAAGCCGTTAAATATGCGGATTGATGAATTGATTGAGGATTTTCCGGAATTCGATTCAGACGTTCTTTTTGGCGGACCAGTTCAGACAGATACCATTCACTATATTCATAACCTTGGAGAATTGATTGATGGAAGCATCAAGGTAGTGGATGGCGTTTTTTGGGGTGGAGATTTTGAAAAGCTTAAGTTTTTAATTTCCTCTCATCTGATCAAGCCGGAAAATATCCGCTTTTTTGTAGGTTATGCAGGATGGTCAGAAGGGCAGTTGAAAGATGAATTGGTCTATGGATCATGGGTGACTGCCGAGATGGATGCCAATTATCTATTTAAGGTAACCCCCAATGAACTCTGGCAAAAAGTGATGTACAACAAAGGAGACACCTATACGGTCATTGCCAATATGCCAGATAGTTTAAACTGGAATTAAGCTCCTAATTTCAGGGATTTCCCAATCCTCCTTCCTGGCAATCTGATTCATTTTCCGATTGTTCAGCAGCAATATTTGCATCAAGGCTATTCAACTGTGCGAGGTAGTGATCACGCATCTTTTCAAAGGCTGGCATATCCTCAGCGTTTAAAGGCTTGGCTGGCGGGAATTTAAGGGCCAAATGGTTGACCTGTTTTCCATTTTTCCAAAAGCGAAAGCAAACATGAGGTCCTGTTGCCAGACCGGTAGAGCCAACGTAACCAATAACCTGTCCCTGCTTGACGTGCACACCTGGACGAATACCAGCTGCAAATTTCTGCATGTGCAGGTATTGTGTTTCGAAGGCATCGTCGTGTTTGATTTTAACAAAATTGCCATTTCCGCCAGTATAGGAAGCCTTTGAAACGACGCCATTACCAACAGCCATAATAGGGGTGCCATAAGGAGCAGCATAATCAGTCCCATAGTGTGGGCGCCTATATTTAAGTACAGGGTGCAAACGATTTAGGTTGTAGTAGGACGAAATTCTTGAATATTTAACCGGCGCCTTTAAGAATCCCGAATTCATTGGCCGCCCCTTAAGGTCATAATACCCAGATTCTTTGCCATTATTAAAAAAGATGGCGTAAAACTCCGTTTCATCCGTTTTGTAATAAGCCGCTTCAACCATACCAACACCTACCACCTCATCATCGATCAGTTTCTGGTTATAGACTAATTTGAATTCATCGCCTTTCTGTAAATGGTGAAAATCAACGGACCATTGTAAGGCATCTTCCATTTTGTCAGTCAATTCATAACTCAGGCCATTGCTGGTCATTGCTTTCCATAGGGAAGATTCCACAACTCCAGCAGCGGTTGATAGCTCAGAAGTTACAGGGCGTTCTATTCGTTCCACCTTAAAGTCATCTTTGAGGTGGAATACAATATATTCATAAACACTTGGTTCATAAATAAAGTAGTCTGCCGTTTGCGTGGAATCTCTGGTAAGAATCGTAAATGGCTTTCCCACCCGGATATGCCGGACATCAAATACCTTTTTGGCATTTTGGACCACCTGGTCTATAGACGGGTAATCCAGGTTATAACTCATTAAAAGATCTCCCAGTACCTGTCCATTCTGTATCTCTCCATGTTGAAGGAGAAACGTATCAATTGCAAAACCGTATTTAATAGTTGGAATGGTAACAGGAAAAGAACTGAGCTCAATGTTCTCTTCAACTTGGTCACTCTTAAACCAGGAATTAAAGTCAAATGGAGTAAAACCGAGTAAAAATCCAGATAATAATAGGAGGCTAGGTACTCCAGAAAAAACTAAAATTTTACGTTTATTAATCTTTCTTAACAGCTGATTAGACCAATGTGATAAATCCACCATTTCAAAAATTGGTTTATTGAATACTTTAAATCGAAAATTGGTTTAGAGCTTGTTTGGAGGTAGTCATTTGGGCTACATTGTCATCTTCTGGAACCACCTCCAAACAAACCCTTAGAGCTTCATGCTCTAAAAATAAACGCTAAAAATATGTTCATTGGGAAAAGATTTGGTAAATATTGGGATGTGTAGGGCTGCTATTAACGCGGGCAAATATAGTGTAGTTCGGGAAACTGACCTAAAATAAATTGTTAAAATTGGATTAAACCTTTTTGCAGATAGCATTCTGGCGTACACAGCAATCACATTGTTAAAACAAGACTTTCCTCCAAAGAGGGGCTCAATTGAGTGCCCAGGGATTGAAGAAAGAAGGACAAGGCTTTGCGTTTGGAGGCATCGAGTTCATAACTGATGAAATGAGTAAAATATTCTTTCAGATCAAAACTTGGATCAGGGGATGGCAATAAATACATGAGTTGAGGGATTTCAGCCACACCTCTTTGCAAGGCCAAATTGAAGGCATTCAAAAAATCGGGATCTAAGGGTTGAGTAGAAACCCAAGCCGCGAAAACAAAGGGCAATCCAGTGTATTGCATCCAGACTTCGCCGAGGTCATAGACAAATTCAAATTTTTTATCCAAACCAATGGTACGATCACCGATGACCAGCCCGCCTTTGGTGCCACTGATCTGCTGTAGGTAGTCGTGTGGCGCGGGAATGAGTTCAGGGCTCAATTTCCAATAATCCCGGAGTAATACCTCCGTTAAGGCAGCAGAGGTCCTGGAGTGATAATCCAGATAAATACCACTCATTTGTTCTATAGGACAGTTTCCAAAGATAGCCACAGTTTTTACCGCACCGACTGTGCCGATACAATAATCTGAGATGATCCGGGCATTAGATAATTCCGGAATAATGGCAATTGGAACCAAACCCAAATCAACCTCTCCATCCTTTAACCGTTGCGCACATATAGATGGAATGTCAAGTTGCAAATCAATCCGGTCTGCCAAAGGGCTTTTTAATAACCCATACAACAAAGGCTTGGTATTCAGGTAACTAACGGCGGTAATTCGGATTTTGGTCATTGAAAATTGTATTTATCACTTTAGTTGTTAACAACCGGTAGGTCATAATAACCCCTGAACAGCTTATCCTCCTCAAAGGTAACCTCTGAATAGTCTTTTACGATATTGTAAAGGGTGTCCCTTTCTATGGGTTGCCGGCCAACTCTACGGATGAGGTTGACCAAGTCCTGGGTACTCATTGCCGGATTTTGTTCTTCAGCACCGGCCATCGAATAAATTTTGGTAGTATCGTCAATTGTACCGTCTATATCATCGACACCAAAAGCCAGTAAAACCTGAGCGGTATCCCGGCCGATCATAGGCCAGTAGGCTTTGATGTGATCAAAGTTGTCTAAGTAAATGCGGCTAATCGCATAATTCCGTAGATCTTCAATTACCGTAGATTCCGGAATATGAGACATTTGATTGCCCTTATTGCGGAATTTCAGTGGGATAAAAGTCTGGAAACCACCGGTTTTATCCTGTAAGTTGCGCAACTCATTCAGGTGATGAACCCGGTGTTTAAATTGTTCAATATGTCCGTATAACATCGTTGCATTGGATCTTTTACCCAATTCATGCCAGATTTCATGAATGCGCAGCCATTGTTCTCCACTACATTTTCCACCGGCAATCTGATCCCGGATTTCAGGGTGGAAAATTTCAGCTCCCCCACCAGGCATTGAGTCGAGTCCAGCTTCTAACATCAGCTGCATGCCCTCTTCGTAACTGATTTTTGCCTTTTTGAAAATATAATGATATTCTACTGGAGTAAGGGCCTTGATATGTAAGTCAGGCCGATGGGCTTTAATCTGTTTAAACAGTTCAGCATAAAAAGGAACGTCATATTGGGGGAGCACTCCTCCTACAATATGCACTTCTGTAACCTCTTGGTCATCGTATTTCCGAACTATATCCAGAATTTCATTCATGCTGTATTCCCAGCCATCTTCCCGCTTTTTGATCAATCTGGAATAGGAACAGAATGTACAAGTATACAAACAGACATTTGTCGGCTCAATGTGAAAGTTGCGGTTAAAATAGGTCGCCATCCCATGTTTTTGCTCACGGATAAAATTGGCTAATATTCCAAGATATCCCAGTTCAGCAGATTCAAAAAGCAAAAGGCCCTCTTCCTGGGTAATCCGTTGACCCTGCCGGACCTTTTCCGCAATGTCTTTGAATTCTTGTTTCAGGTTTGGGTCGGTAATCAACGTATCCAGTTTTTGCACGGACTGCATAATAGCTATGTTTTTCTTAGACTCAAAGATAGAACAAAGTTTCGGAACTTTCAGTTTTTGCTGAAAGTTATTTTTTTGAATAATTCTTCCTTGAGGCTCTGGGAATATGGTCTAACATACCCATTAACAACTACCATGAAAACAAGTTTGGCTTGATACTCAAAATGTGAGATGAAATGAATATCGGGCAAACTTCAAAAAAGCGGCTTTATTATTAAAATTATTAATGCATTTTAAGTATTTTAGCCACTTGTATTTGTGACAATTGGGTCATAAATACAAATTTACCTGAGTGTTGAATGAGAAAACTTTACCCATCTTTGACAAATTCAGTGGGTATTTAAATCGCAGAAATTGACAAAGAACTTACTTTACATGGCGAAATAAGGAGGATTAAATGACGACCTGAAATTAATTGAACAACCTCCGAGGAAAGGCAATTATTTTACAACAGACACCAGCAATTTTATTCTTTATGATCAAGGAACGAAGTCGCCTTTTTCATACTTATTTAACTCCAATACTTTATAAACGGACAATCAGTGTATTGTTTTCGTTTCTTCTGGTGTTGTGGCTTCCTCGTATTGTCCATTCCCAGACCAGTCAGGTCGATAGTCTTTGGGATGCTTACCAAACTCAAAGCGACATTAATCAAAAATCACTTATCCTGGCAAAAATTGGATTTTCACTTCGAACCGTGAATATTGATTCAGCTTTTGAAGTATTGGAAAAAGGCCTGGGTTTTGCCCGTGAAACGGATTTTCTTTTTGGTGAAGCAGAGTGTATTCTAAATTTAGGTTCCGTTTATTTGATTCAAAGTGATTTCGATAAAGCTCAGCAAGCCTATCAAAGAGCCTTGGGTATCTATGAATCCATTGACAATATTAATGGTGTAGCCAAGAGTATGAACAACCTCGGATTGATTTATTATCAGCGAGGCGATTACAGCAAAGCAATCGATTATTTTGAGCAAAGTTTGGGCAATTATAAAGAATTGAAGGATCGGTCAAAAATTTCGGGTTGTTTGCACAATATAGCCTTGGTTTTTACTGCACAAGGTAACTATTCTAAAGCCCTGGATTCCTACCTGAAAAGCTTGAAAATTGTAGAAGAATTAAACTCAAAACAAGGCATTGCCTATACTTGTATTGCCCTTGGGCAATTGTTTCAGACTGTTGAAGATGATGAACAGGCTATAACGTATTATGAAAGAGGACTGAAACTTTCTGAGGAACTAAAAGACAAGCCGGGCATTATAACCTGCCTGTATAATATTGGAACCTATAAAAGTAAACATCAAGAATTCTATACAGCTCTTGACTTTTTTCAAAAGAGCTTGAAGATTGCCCTGGAATTAAGTAGCGAGCAGTATGCTTCGGTGTGCTTGAGAGCGATTGGGGAAACCAATAAAGAATTAAAACGCTATCCGGAAGCGGAAGACTTTTTTACTCAAAGTCTGGAGATGCAAATGCAAATGGTAGATGAGCCGGAAATGAGTGAAACCTATCTTCAGTTTGGAGAGCTGTATATTGAAATGGGCAAGCGAGGTAAAGGCATTGAATTCATTAACAACGCTATCGAAATGGCCCGGAAATATGGCAATCAGGGCGATTTGCTTTTGGCCACAGAAAGTTTGGCGAAAATATATGAAGAGATTGGTAAATTGGATAAGGCGCTGATCTTATATACTGAAAGCGAGGTCTTGAGAGATAGTTTGTTTGGAATGAAAGCCAGCAGCGAGATTGCTAAGATTCAACTAAAATACAATTCGGAAATCCATGAGAAAGATTTCCAACTCTCTCTCATGGAAAAGGACAATATTTACCAGGAGATAAAATACCTCAATCAACAAAGAACTATTAAATCAGTTGGCGTTGCCTTGTTTATTATCATTGGATTGTCTATTGCACTTTGGTATGTGAATGCTGGCAGGAAAAAGGCAAATATTGCTTTGGAGGAAAACAATGTGGAATTGGATAAAGCGACCAAAAGCCTTGAATATACCAATACCGAGCTTTTAAAAGCCAATCATCAACTTAAAGTGGCCAATTCCAGTTTGGACCAATTTGCCTTTGCTGCCTCTAATGACCTGATGGAATCACTTGGAGCAGTTAATAAAAACAGCCAATTGCTTAAAATAGGTATGGAAACAGACCAGCCGGATGAAATGATTAATTATTACCTGAATATCATTGCCCGCAATGGCCGTCAAATGTATCAGACACTGGATGATTTGCTCAATTATGTGAACTTGAGGGTTAATCCAGTGGCAAAAACAGAAGTATCCCTATTGGAAATTGTCGAACTGATAGAAAGTGGCCTGGAGCAGGAAATTGAATCCTCCAGCGGACAAATTATTTATGCTGAACTTCCCAACCTACAAGCCCAGCCCCACCTAATCCGCCAGCTTTTCTATCAACTGATGAAAAATGCAGTGCAATTCAAAAGCCATGACGAACTGTTATTGGTTGAAATAGGTGCTGAAGAAAAGGGAGAAGATTTTATTTTTTATATTAAGGACAATGGCATTGGGATTCCAGGCGAATTTCTAGGAACTATTTTTGAACCATTCACCAGAGTAGCCACGGAGCAGCAGATTGGGTCGGGTCTTGGTTTGGCTCTTTGTAAAAAAATAGTTAAACTTTATCGTGGTAAAATTTGGATAGAATCAACGCCAGGTGCTGGAACCAGTGTTTATTTTACCCTGCCAGATTGTAACCCGTCATTTGCTGCCAGAACTGAGAATATCCTGGCCGGATCTAATTAACCATGTTGAATTGGACGCTGGATGATAGCAACTTATGAAACAAATAAAAGAATATTTAATCGAAAATAGGATAGTAGTCCTTTTCCTTGTAATGGTTTTCCTTAAGCTTGGATTCCTGAGCGCGCAATCTCCTCGTTACCTAATTGATAGCCTTAAAACTGTTTATTTGACCACAGAAAAAGACAGTGTCAAAGCAATGACTTTGTGTCATCTTGGCTATGTTATATATAAGATGGATGCAGATTCGGCGTTGACCTATTTGTCTCAAGGGTTAGCGCTTGCCAAATCTTCTGGATATGAATATGCTGAGGCACAATGTTACCTCAATTTAGGCATCGTACATTGGGCTAGAGGAGACTATAAAGCCTCGTTGGAAAATTATGATTTAGCCATCCAAAGATTTGAACAAACTGGGGAGGTCACCTCCCTTATTAAAGCCTTGATAAATTTGGGTTATTGCAATTATTCCCTAGGTGAATTTGACGAGGCCCTTAAGTATTATTTTCAAGCTAAAGACTTGGTGAACCTGAAAGAAGACACCTTGATGTATGCGGGCATTCTCAACAATGTTGGCATGATTTATGAAAAGAAGGGCAAACACGTCCAGGCCTTGGAAAATTACCAGGTTAGTCTGCACCTGAAAATGGAATCTTCAGATCCGAATGCGAAAGCTTATCAAAGTTCTACGTTGGGTGCTATTGGTAGTATCTACCAGTTTATGAAAGATTATGACCTGGCTCGCGATTATTTCCTGAGAGCACTCAAAATAAGCAGAGACCTGGATTATAAAATTGGGATCATCGTATATACCTATAATCTAGGGGTCAATCATCAGAAAGAAAAAAACTTCGAATCTGCCCAATCTTTGCTCCTCAAAGCCCTGGAAGAGGCTCAATCCTATGGCAATCAGACCTATATAGCCTATTGTTACAATTCTCTGGGGGAGGTCAAACTAGAACTAAAGAAAAATACTGAAGCGAGAGAATTATTGTTGAAGGCCCTTGAAATTCGCCGGGGGGGCGCAGATAAAAATGCATTAACGGTATCATTGGCGAGTTGTGCACAACTTGCATACAGCCAAGAGAATGATAAAGAATTAAAGGACTACCTGGAGGAGTTTTTCTCGATGCAAAATTATGCCAATCTAGAGGATCAGGAAATTTGTTCGGGGTTGTTCTCCAAATTAAAGCAAAAAAAAGGAAAATTCAGGGAGGCTATTGAGTATTTTAAAATGGCCAAACTTTTGGGCGATAGTCTCACCAATATTGCCAAAGAAAGTGAATTGGAAAGGCTAAAATTAAAATTCGACGATGAGTTAGCGCAAAAAAGCCAGAAGATGGAGCTACTAACCAAAGATAAAGCCATTGCATCTCTGAATGCCAAAAATCAATATATTTCCATTATTGGTTTAATTTTAGGATTGCTGATAGTTAGTGTATTGGCGATAACTTTGTTTAGAATCGGTCAGAAAAGAAGGGAAACACATCAACAACTGGCTGTCAATAATGAAATGCTTAGCCAAAGTAAGTATCAATTGGAACGGGCCAATATGCAATTTGAAAAAGTAAATCTAGAATTGGAAATTGCTAATAACAGCCTGCAGCAATTCGCATTTGCTGCTTCCCATGACCTTAAGGAATCCCTTCGTTCAGTCACCAGTTTTAGTCAATTGCTCCGGCAGAATATTGAAGCAGGAGCTGTTGAAATTCAGCTAGACAAATACGTCAACTATATTGTCAATAGCAGTAAACGGATGCGCAAAACATTAAATGACCTGTTGCAATATTCCAATATTCCGATAGATAAAACTGGACCTGAAAAAATTAATCTGATTGCTATAATCAGGTCTTTGGAAATAGAGATGGTTAATAAGGAGTTGTTACCCAAAAACCATTTTCTCTCCATTTCTGAATTTCCTACCGTTTATGCGGAACAAAATTTGATCTATCAATTATTTTTTAATCTGCTGGATAATGCCGGAAAATTTAGGAATGAAGATCGGATACTAAATTTGGAGATCGGAACTACGACCAATAACGAGAAATCGAATGTCTTTTTCATTAGAGATAATGGCATTGGTATAGAGCCGGCCTACCTCAACTATATTTTTGAACCTTTTCACCGACTCGACAATATGGAAAAACAGGGAGCCGGCCTAGGTCTGGCGGTAGTAAAAAAAATAGTCAAAAACTATGGTGGAGAGATCTGGGCAGAATCAAAAATCGATCATGGGTTGACCATTTATTTCACCCTGCCTAAAGCCATTTCTCAACCTCACCCAGAAATTTGAGCCCATGCTTTCGGTTTTAATACCGGTTTACAATTATGATATTCGCCCACTGGTAATAGCCCTGCATCATCAATGCCAGAGTGCACAGATTGAGTTTGAAATTCTGTGTTATGATGATTGTTCTGAATTGGATTTTCACCTCACCAACCAAGAAACGCTTTCAAAAATAAAGGGGGTGAGTTATATTCGTTTAGACAATAATGTCGGTCGGTCCCGAATCCGGAATATTTTGGCAGAGGCGGCCCAATATGATTACCTGCTGTTTATGGATTGTGATTCGGGCATTGTTGCAGAGACCTATATTTCTTGTTATGTAGAAAAGTTGCAACCCAATACTTTGTTATATGGAGGGAGAGTGTACAGCAAAATGCCACCGAAAAAAACGGAGTGGTATTTTCACTGGTATTACGGGAGCCATCGGGAACAAATACCGGCGGCAGACCGGCAAAAACTGCCCTATCACAGTTTTATGACCAATAACTTTTTGATTCCTCGTCGTATATTCCAACAAATAAAATTTGATGAGCGCATTAGATATTATGGGCATGAAGACACGCTGTTTGGCATAGAACTCTCTCAACGAAAAATAAAGATCCTTCACCTGGATAATCCGTTGGAACACCTAGGGTTGGAAACTTTTGAACAATTTTTGGAAAAGAGTCGACAAGCCATTGTCAATTTATATCGGATATTCTGTCAAAACAAAGAAGTATCGACTCGATTGCTGGAAACCTTTAGGCGGTTGAAACAGTGGCAATTAGCCAGACCTGTCGGGTGGGTTTTGATTCAAATGCGGCCAATTTTGCTAAGAAACTTAAAATTTATTCCTCCTGATTTATTTTTGTTTGATTTGTATAAATTGAGTTTATTGTTGGAACAAGATCAGAAAGAGATAAAAAAATGATACTTTCAACACCAAATAGCTGCCATAATTCATGAGAAACGAATTCATTGTATTTTCCATTATTTCCACGTTGATTGTTGTTTTACTGTCTTATTTTCTATCACCATCCTGGTGGTGGAGTATGGTTGTCATCGGACCATTGATTGTGCTGGGATATTTTGATATGTTTCAGTCAAGACATGCCATCATGCGCAATTTCCCAATATTGGGACGTGGAAGGTATGTCATGGAAGAACTGCGCCCCAAGATGTATCAATACTTTATTGAGTCGGATACCAATGGACGACCGATCAATCGCATCTCCCGCTCTTTGGTTTATCAGCGGGCCAAGAAAACGTTGGATACCTCTCCTTTTGGTACTCAACTGGAAGTTTACGATGAAGGCTACGAATGGATGAATCATTCAATAGCAGCGATGGATGCGCATCAATTAGAACAGCATCCAAGGGTATTAATAGGAAAAGAAAGTTGTGCTAAAGCCTATCATGCCAGTATACTCAATGTTTCAGCTATGAGTTTTGGGTCATTGAGTAAAAATGCGATAGAAGCTTTGAATGGAGGAGCCAGAATCGGAAATTTTGCACACAATAC
Organism: Saprospiraceae bacterium; assembly: GCA_021604865.1. Lineage (GTDB taxonomy): Bacteria > Bacteroidota > Bacteroidia > Chitinophagales > Saprospiraceae > BQJU01. The sequence continues at coordinate 87,294 of BQJU01000010.1, forward strand.
CGGCGAAGGAGGTATTAGTCCGTATCACCTCGAGCCGGGCGGAGACCTCATTTATCAAGTGGGCACAGGGTACTTTGGTTGTAGAACCAAAGATGGCAAATTTTCACCGGAAAAGTTCCGTGATTTGAGCCAGGTGGATAATGTGAAAATGATAGAATTGAAGCTGTCTCAAGGTGCAAAACCTGGTCACGGTGGGATTTTGCCCGGCAGAAAAAACACACCAGAGATTGCACTAATCAGAGGTGTTGATGTGGGAACAGATGTTCTATCGCCACCATTTCACACGGCTTTTTCCACCCCAAAAGAATTATTACACCTTTTGAGTCAAATGAGGGAATTATCAGGCGGTAAACCGGTAGGTTTTAAACTTTGTATTGGCAAACGAAGTGAATTCCTGGGTATCTGCAAAGCAATGGCTGAAACTGGCATGTACCCTGACTTCATCACCGTAGATGGTGGAGAAGGAGGAACAGGTGCCGCGCCACTAGAATTTTCAAACTCAGTAGGTATGCCCTTTAAAGACGGCTTGGCATTTGCTTTTGATGCACTGAATGGTTTTGAGTTGAAACACAAAATCAAACTACTCACCTCTGGAAAAATCCTGAGTGGGTTTCACATTTTTCGAGCATTGGCTCTGGGTGCAGACGGTTGTAATAGCGCACGAGCTATGATGCTTGCATTGGGTTGCATCCAGGCATTAGAATGTAATAAGAATACTTGCCCGACTGGCGTGGCAACCCAGGACCCTGAGCTAGTGAGTGGACTGGTCGTAAAAGACAAAAAGGTCAGGGTAGCCAACTATCACGGCGAAACGCTTAAAAGTTTTGTAGAATTGATCGGTGCCGCTGGAATTAGTGATCCTCAGGATATCAATCGGAGTCATATCTTTAGGCGCATTAGTATGTCAGAGGCCAAGCGATACGATGAAATTTTTCCTTATGTGCCTGTTGGAAATCTATTAAACAAGGAGGATATTCCCAAAGAATGGGTCACCGATTGGACGTTAGCAAACCCTGATCGTTTTTAAAGAGAAAAAGTCATTTATTTGCCAAAAAGCCTCGGTTTTTTGGTTTGGCATAATAACGCATTTTTAAAATAAAAATTTATCTTTGCATGGGTTTTATGTATAGGTAATAAGATGTTGACGAATAGTTAACAATTTTATTTTTTCAAACCTCTGTTAGATAAAAGTGCTCTCTTTAAAATTCAGAATTCCCCATTCCAAGGAATTTATCATTCCTATTACCAGAGGCTAGAAATCAGGTTATTAAAAAAAGGTTATGAGAGCACTTACACTGATGTTTGGCCTGACGGCCATGTTTTTTTTTATTCCCAATGATATAGAAGCTCAGGATCCAGGTCCCGATTGTTCATCGGCTCTGGTGGTCTGTGCAAATATTCCCATTAGTTTTAATCCATCTGGTGGAGGTATCAATGATTTTGCAAATGGTGGAAGTAGTAGTGGCTGTCTGGTGAGCGGGGAACACCAAAGTGCCTGGTTTTATTTTGAATTTCAGGACAATATGCCGCCCAATAGTACTTTTGATTTTGTCATTGATCCCACTGGCGGGGGCGGACAAGACTACGATTTTGCTGTCTTCGGCCCAGATGTAGAATGTGATGCTTTGGGAGCCCCAATTCGTTGTTCTTACGCTGGCTCCGGATGTGCTTTTTGTCCGCAAACCGGGCTGGGCAATGGAGCCGGGGATGTATCAGAAGGAGCAGGAGGTGATGGATTTGTTGCTACGCTCACGGTTCAACCCGGACAAGGTTATTTTTTGTTGGTTGACAATTTTTCTGCCACTAATATTGGTTTTGACCTAAACCTTTCTGGTACTGCTGCCCCTTTTCTGGACTGTACCGCCACACCTACTTGTGAATTGTCGGTAACACTTGACAATGATATTTCGGTGTGCCAGGGCAGTGGCCCAATGTTTTTAAATTCTTTTGTAACAGGAAATTTAGGTCCTGTTTCCTACCTTTGGTCAGCGACAGGACCGGGGTTATCTTTTTTGAATAACCCAACCTCTCCCTCGCCTACACTTACCTTGCCACCAGGCTTTGCAGGATCGATTACCTATACACTTTCTGTAGATGATGGAACCTGCGATGATATGGCCAGTATTACCGTTACTTCGGTACCCAATCCATCAGTTAACATTACCGGACCACTCAGTTTTTGCGCCGGGAATTTTACAATATTAGATGCCGGACCGGGTTATTCCACTTATAACTGGTCAAACGGACCGGGAACCCAAACCATTACCGTTACGACTCCTGGCACCTATTCCGTTACCGTTACCAACAGCACGGGTTGTCAGGCTACTGCCACCGTCAATGTACAGCAAACGCCGGGCCCCACCCCAGTAATCACGGGTGATGCCACCGTTTGTGCCGGCGGAACGGCAAATCTTCAAACGGATAATGGCTATAGTATCTACTCCTGGTCTACGGGTAGTTTTACCCCGCAGACTGTCGTGTATGTGCCGGGAACCTATTTTGTCACGGTTACGGATCAAAATGGTTGTGAAGGGGTGGCACAATTTGATGTTTTTCCCTCAGATGGGCCGCCTGTTACAATAACTGGCAACATCGTTATTTGTGATGGGGCATCAACTACTTTGGATGCTGGATTTGGATTTACCAATTATCAATGGTCGGTCAATGAATTCACACAAACCATTGAGGTGACAACTCCTGGAAACTATTTTGTAAGTGTGACCGATGCAGGTGGTTGTATTGGTCAAGGTTCTATTTCTGTCTTTCAAGCTCCTTCCCCTGATCCATCGATTATCGGACCCAGTGGAATTTGTGTAGGATCAACGGCTACACTTTCTTTGGATGCAAATTATAACACTTATCTCTGGTCGGATTTCAGCACCCAATCGACCTTGCAGATTAATGCTCCGGGCACCTATCAGGTAACAGTAACTAACCTGGATGACTGCGAAGGTGTAGCAGAAATTGTTATTCCTGAAACTACGGCGCCCGAGCCAACCATCACTGGAGATTTCTCCATCTGTCAGGGAGAAAATACGGTATTGGATGCAGGACCCGGCTTTCAGTCTTATTTATGGTCCGATAATAGTACCGGCCAGACCTTAACAGTAAGTCAACCAGGTAATTATACGGTTGAAGTTGAAGGCGGTAATAATTGTGTAGGTTCTGCTACGGTAATCGTTACCTTAAACCCTTTACCCAACCCGATTATTTCGGGTGATGCCCTCATCTGCTCAGATGGCAGTACTACGCTGGACGTAGGTACAGGATTCAACACTTACCTATGGTCCAATACTGAAGTTACCCCTTCCATTGATGTCAATACACCAGGACAATATATAATCACAGTAACCAATGTGGAAGGCTGTGAAGCGACTGCCTCTTTTACTGTTGGTAATTATCCTGACCCTACACCCAGTATCTCCGGTGACAATCAGATTTGTCCGGATGGAGGAGAGAGCTTGCTTACTGCAAATTCCGGTTATGCTGAATATAGTTGGTCGGGTGGTGAAACTACCACCTCAGTTACAGCGGTTGCTCCCGGAACTTATGTTGTTTCTATCACAGATACAAATGGCTGTACTGCCGAAACTTCTTTTCAAGTGACCAGCTTCCCTCAACCTATGCCCCAAATAGCCGGAGATTTATTTCTGTGCCCAGGGGATAGTAGTCGCCTGACAACTGGAAATTTTGATGCTTATTCCTGGACAGGTGGAATAACAGAGGATCATTTGGATGTTTCAACGGCCGGAACTTATGGCTTGACGGTAACGGATAACAATGGATGTACAGGTGAGGATGAAGTACTGGTGGAGGTTGATGCGGTCTTTGCCGTTGATATTTTGGGAGAAGATGGATTTTGTACAGGGGGTTCAACGGAATTAAATGCAGGAGGCGGATATAGTGCTTATGTTTGGAATGACAATTCCACTAACCAGACACTTGATGTTAATCTTCCGGGCCAATATTCCGTAACGGTAACCAATGCGAGTGGTTGTGAGGCGGAAGGAAGCATAGCGGTGGAGATGTTTGATCTGCCAACTGTCGATATTACGGGGACTTTTATTTATTGCCCTGGCGGTGCAGCAGAACTAATGGTTCCACAAGATTTTGCTTCTTATTTATGGTCTGATAATTCTACGGGTGCAGAAATTTCGGTGTCTACGGAAGGAGCCTATAGTGTTACAGTTACGGATAGTAATGGCTGTCAGGCTATGGATGAAGCAACAGTAACCTTACAAGAGCAGCTAAATCCTGTCATTCTTGGGGTACTAGATTATTGCGCCGGGTCTGCTACCGAGCTGAATGTTGAAGAAACCTACACTACCTATGATTGGTCTAACGGAGGAGATGAACAAATCAATACGATTAATACTCCTGGGGATTATTCTGTCACGGTTAGTGATGATTATGGGTGTGTCGGAGAAGCCACAGTAAGTGTTGTGGAAAATCCGTTGCCAGTAATTGATATAGGAGGGGATGTTGAATTTTGTCAGGAAAGTTCCACCATATTGGATGCCGGAAATGGCTATGTTGATTATTTATGGTCAGATAGTACAACTAATCAAACCCTCCAAACTAATACACCTGGGACTTATGAGGTGGTTGTTACGGACAATAATGGTTGTGTGGGTAGTGAACAAATAGATGTGGCGTTTTATCCGGAACCACAACCCGATATTTTAGGTCCAACGGAGTATTGCCCGGGAACTTCTGCTATTATTAGTGGTGAAGAAGGTTATGTGTCTTATTCCTGGTCAACAGGGTCTATTAATGCAGAGATTACTGTTGTCGACCCCGGGACGTATAATTTGGAAGTTATAGACACTAATGGTTGTCTTGGAACAGCCTCCGTTGATATTTCCGAGTTTACAACTATTGACCCCAATATTTCGGGGGCATTAACATATTGCCCTGAGACCAGCACCCAACTCAATGGTGGTGCCGGATTTGTGGATTACCAATGGTCGAATGATGAAACCGGCCAACAATTAACAGTTACGACACCTGGGGACTATAGTTTAACCGTTACGGATGCCAATGGTTGTTTGACAACAGACCAGGTGTCTGTAAATGAATTCACGGTCACCCCGCCTACGATCGACGCATCAGCCGGTTTTTGTACCGGTACAGATACTGTTATTACAGCCAGTGCAGGTTATCAATCCTATCTATGGTCTACCAATGCCACGCAACCTTCGATTACTATTAATGATGGTGGCGATTATGGCTTGACCGTGACGGATACAAATGGCTGTGTATCAACAGCTGAAGTGACCGTTGATGAGTTTGATTTACCAACGGTTAATATTGGAGGATCGAGTAGTTTTTGTATTGGCGGGTCGACTACACTGAATGCTGGTGCAACCTTCAATGCCTATCTTTGGTCAGATGGTACTACACAAGCGAATATTGAAGTTAGTACTCCAGGAAGTTATGCTCTGACTGTTACAGATAATAATGGTTGCCAGGGAGAAGGGGCGATTTCCGTTTCGGAAGATATTGAATTGAACCCGATTATTTCAGGAGCATTGGCGTATTGTGAGAATGCGTCAACGGACCTGGATGCAGGACAAGGTTTTGTTACCTATTTATGGTCAAATAACACTAACACTCAAACCTTGGTTGTTGATGAACCGGGAATTTATAGTGTAACGGTATCTGATGGTGACGGTTGTTTTGGAGATGCCGAGGTGGAAGTAATTGAAAATCCCCTGCCAGAGCCAATAATTCAGGGAGAATTAGGCTATTGTCCTGAAACTTCCACAACACTGGATGCCGGATCCGGGTATGAGGAATATGTTTGGTCGAATAGCGAAGATGATCAAACCATTACCATTGGAGAGCCGGGAATTTATTCTGTAATGGTGACAGATACCAACGGTTGTAGTGAATCTACAGCTGTCACCGTTGAGGAATATCCCAACCCTGTATTTTCCATAAGTGGCACCCCTTATTTTTGTTTTGGTGAGACGACTGAATTGAGTGTCGGAGAGAGTTTTGCGACTTACCTATGGTCCAATGGGACTCAAGCTAGTACGATTTCGGTTGGCCAGGCAAGTACCATAGGAGTTACAGTTACCAACGATTTCGGCTGTATCGCCAATGAAGCACTTGCTATAGAAGAAATAGCGCTTCCGGATGCTGATGCCGGTTTAGAACAGTTTATGGATTGTGATGATCGGGAAGTGGCCATCGGTGGCCCAAATACCAGTGAAGGCCCCAATTATAACTATCAATGGCAAGGACCTGGAATCAATGCCCAAAATGAGCATGAAGTTGCACCTGTCGTTACTGAAAATGGAACATATACCTTAATAGTGACGGATGAAGAGCACGGTTGTATTTCTGAATCTTCAGAAGTTGAGGTAGCCGATTTGGCGTATATTCCAGTTGTCATTCTTGAAGTTTCTGAAGAGCTGGATTGTTTAACCAATACAGTTTTGATAGATGGCACTAGTTCTACTTCCGGGCCTGATATTATTTATACCTGGTTTGACCAAAATGGCAGTCCCATTTCAGATGCAAGTGGCAATTCATTGACGGTTAGTACAGCACAAACATATATATTGGAAGTGTATGACCTGGTAACCGGTTGTAATGCTAGGGATAGTATTCAGGTCGATGAAAATGAGCAGTACCCGATTGCTATTGCCGGTCAGGCTCAGCACCTGAATTGTTACGAACCAAGTGCTACACTAGATGGTAGTGCCTCACAATCTGGTCCAACCATTTTTTACCAATGGAATGCTTTGCAAGGAGCTATAGCCTCCGGAGTTAATACCAATGCAGCAACAGTAAACCAGCCGGGCATTTATGAATTGATTGTAACCGATGAGTTCAATGGCTGTACCAACAGTGATACCGTTTTTGTCAGTCAGGATATTGAAGCTCCGATAGCTAATGCCGGCTTGTCACAGGAGTTGGATTGTTTGAACCCAACGGTTGATCTTGATGGATCGGGTTCTTCAGTGGGTAGTAATATCACCTACTCTTGGAGTTTAAATGGCTCAGATATTACCAGTTTGACCGGCAATATGGTGACTGTTGAACAAGCAGGAAATTATTCCCTTTTGGTGACCAATACAACTAATGGCTGTAGCACATCGGATATAGTGGAAGTGACAATAAATGATGCATTCCCCAGTGATATGTTGGTGACCATTGATGATCCCACCTGTTTTGGAGATACCGATGGTAGTTTGGTCATTCAGGATGTAGTGGGGGGCACACCTCCCTTTTTATACAGCATCAATGGAGCCCCCTTTAGCGGCTCTACAAATTTTGTAACCCTTCCAGCTGGATTTTATGACCTGGTTGTACAGGATGCACTGGGTTGTGAGTTTGCTACAAATGTGCAGATTAATGAAGGTAATGACCTGATTGTAGATTTGGGAGAAGACCTATTCATTGACTTAGGTGAATCCGAAAAAGTTGAAGCTCAGGTTTCTGTTGTTCAAGAAGATATAACTAGTGTTGTTTGGCAATCAGTGGATAGTATTGGCTGTGTTGATGCCAATTGTTTATCATTTGGCATACAGCCACAGATTACAACATCTTACACTGTAACAGTGACGGATGAAAACGGGTGTGTTTCATCAGATCAGATTACGGTATTTGTCAATAAACCTCGTGACGTTTATATACCGAATGTCTTTTCTCCTAATGGGGATGGGCAAAACGACATTTTTATGATTTTTGGTGGTCGTGATGTCGAGAAAGTACATTCATTCCTAATTTTTAACCGTTGGGGGGAAACACTTTTTGAAGTGTATAATTTCCCACCCAATGATCCGACCTTTGGATGGAATGGCAACTACCGGGCACGACTCTACAATTCAGCCGTTTTTACCTATTTTGCTGAAATAGAGTTTATTGACGGAGAAGTGATCATGTATAAAGGTGATGTAACGCTGATGAGGTAAAATAACCGCCAAACAAGCGCTGATAGAAGCGATAGCAGAAACCGGCATGGAAACAGTTCTATGCCGGTTTCTTTTTAAGTAATTCCCAGACGCCATGATAGGGGAAAAATGGCTCTTTTTTTTCACCGCCCTGCTTCTATGAATCAACTCTATTGAAATCATCGCCATTTCATCTCCCGAAATCTATGTAGTGTCGTGTATAGTCTCTATCTTAACAAAAAGAAAACAATGGTTTCGAATAAGTATCAGATTTTCATCCTTTTTCTTTCCTTTTTTTGTTTGAGTTTCTCAGGATGTCAAAAGGCTGTTGAACCTGAACCCTTTGGTGCTGTTCCTTCGAGGCAGCAACAGGCCTGGCAGGCGTTGGAATATTATGCTTTTGTGCATTTCAATATCAATACTTTTTCGAATCTGGAATGGGGAAAGGGTTCTGAAAGTCCGGAAATCTTTAACCCTACAGCGTTGGATTGTCGCCAATGGGCCCGTATCTGCAAAGATGCAGGTATGAAGGGGATTATCCTTACGGCAAAACATCACGATGGGTTTTGCCTTTGGGATTCGGAATATTCCGAACATGATGTAGCCAGTAGCCCCTGGCGTAATGGAAAAGGGGATGTATTGCGGGAATTGGCAGATGCCTGTAAAGAATATGGCCTGAAAATGGGTTTATACCTTTCTCCATGGGATCAGAACAGTACGATTTACGGAAAACCAGAATACAATGAATATTTTAAAAAACAACTCACCGAAGTACTGACTAATTATGGGGATATCTTTGAGGTTTGGTTTGATGGAGCAGTAGGAGAAGCCTTTAAAGGGCAACAGATTTATGATTGGGATGGTTTTATTGCCACCGTTCGGGAGCATCAGCCGAATGCGGTCATTTTCAGCGATGCTGGCCCGGATATCCGATGGGTAGGGAATGAGCAGGGCTTTGCCAATCCGACCAACTGGAGTACCCTCAATCGGGAAGATTATTTTCCGGGTACTCCCCGTTATCAGGAATTGCAATCTGGAAATCAGCGTGGTAGCCATTGGTTGCCTGCCGAAGTTGATGTTTCTATTCGGCCTGGCTGGTATTATCACGCCAATCAGGATCAGCAGGTAAAATCAGCAGATCAATTGGAACTGATCTATTATCATTCGGTGGGTCGCAATGCCAATTTGCTTTTGAATTTGCCTGTTGATCGTCGTGGGTTGGTACATCCGAATGATTCGGCGGCCTTGATGCAATTGAAAGAACGGTTGGATGGTACCTTTTCCGAAAATCTGGCAACAGGTGCAAAAGTAAGGGTAACGGATGAAATAGTTGGGCAAAAAAAATATGCTCCTGGGAATTTGACAGATAATGATCCGGAAACTGCCTGGGCTGCTCCCGAGGATATGACCACGGTGGGAGTGGAGTTGGATCTGGATGGGGCACAGACGTTTAATGTGATTGACTTAAGAGAGTTTATTGCACTAGGTCAGCGAGTGGAATCCTTTGAGGTAAAAGCCTGGATAGATAACAATTGGCAGTTAATTGGTAAAGGAACCACCATTGGAAACCGGCGATTGCTGCCGCTCCCAACAGTAACTACCCATAAAATCCGAGTGCGAATCAAACAGTCTATGGCGCCACCAATTTTGTCGGAAATTGGCTTATATCTACGGCCGCACCAAAATTTTTTATTGGAGTCAAAATCCGAATTAGAAACCCGGATGCAATGGTGGCGTGATGCTGCTTTCGGGATGTTTATCCATTGGGGCGCCTATGCCGTTCCGGCAGGCATATACCAGGGCAAAGAAATAAGTGGCATTGGGGAATGGATTATGAATAATGCAAAAATCCCCATTCCTGAATACGAACAATTTGTCCGCCGCTTTAATCCTCAGTCTTTTAATGCAGAAGAATGGGTGGCCATCGCTAAACAGGCCGGTATGAAATATATCGTCATTACTTCCAAACATCACGATGGTTTCTGTCTATGGGATTCGGAGGTTTCCCAATACGATATTATGGATGCATCACCTTATAAACGCGATCTTTTGCTGGAATTGTCTGAGGCCTGCAAAAAGGAAAATATAAAATTATGTTTTTATCACTCCATTATGGATTGGCACCACCCTCAGGCATCAGGAGCCAGTTTTGCCACCTATAGAGATCAATATTTAAAACCGCAACTTAAAGAACTGATAGAACGGTATGATCCGCACGTACTCTGGTTTGATGGCGAATGGATTGAAGAATGGACCGAACCACAAGGCAAGGATTTGTATCAATACATTCGTTCCTTAAAACCCGAAATTATCATCAATAATCGGGTAGGGAAGGGGCGCAAAGGCATGCAGGGGATGAATGCCAACGGTGAATTTGTTGGTGATTTTGGCACACCGGAACAGGAAATCCTCGAACATGGATCCGCAGATTTTGATTGGGAATCCTGTATGACTATGAACGATACCTGGGGATTCAAAAAAAATGACCACAATTGGAAGTCAGCAGAAATGCTCCTGCATAACCTGATCGATATCGTTTCAAAAGGTGGAAATTATCTGTTGAATGTAGGGCCTGACGCCAGTGGCCTTATTCCTGAACACAGTCAGAAAAGGCTCAAGGAAATGGGAGATTGGATGGCTGTTAATGGTGCAGCCATTTACAATACACGCATGTGGCCTCAATACAAAGAAGGGGAGCATATTCGGTATTTACAAGGTAATGATGGATTTGTTTATGTGGCTTTGCTCAACTGGCCGGGATCAACCGTAAACCTTCGTTACATTCATCCTAAAACAGGGTCAGCAATCAGTATGCTTGGACATGATACTCCTTTGGACTGGACTTTTGATGCAACTACCGGAACGTCAATACAAATTTCTGAAACCTTACAAGATCCTGATAACAGACCTGGTAAATACGCCTGGGTGCTTAAAATACAAGGTAGTTTTCCACAAGGGGGGTAAAAACTGGTTGAGGGCTTGTTTGGAGGGCAACCTTCAGCGCATGAACAAGCTCTAAGAATCAAAAAAGACTATTAGCTTACGCAATAGGAAAAAACAAGTTGCAAAAAAAATGTTAAATGTTTTTTTCTATTTAAGTAGTTAGCAAGGTTAGTTTTTTCTTTTTATCTTTGGTCTTCCCTCCAGTAATTATTCTTGTTACCCTGTTATTTGACGAGCTATCTACACATCAATCATGTTGCGGTCATTGTATAAGTGTCCTTTATTCTAGAAGTAACCCTACTACCCCAGTTTTTCAACTCCCCCCATAATTTTAAGTACAAACAAGCTCTTAGAGCATGTTGGAGGTCAAACTTACGCTTGCGCTGAAGCTTTCTCCGGGGGGCTGCGCCATGCTCCTTCGCTGAAGCTTCGGCGCAAGCGAAAGGCTTCGACCGTTATTCGTGTCTAGGATGATTGCGATCATTTATTTACCTGCTAAACTTATGTTATATCAAGCTCAAAATCACGATTTGTTAATGAAAATTTTAAATTAACCGCATGAAAAAACAATTATTATCCGTATTATTTATTTATGTATTGCTCGCTTTTTGGAGTATCCCAATTCAAGGGCAATTAAGTAAACCAATTTTACCCAAAAGTTATTCTGCAGCAAGTATTAAGGCAGATGTTCCAACCAAAACAATGTCTAGTGTTGATGTTGCCAAAGCCAGGGTTGAGGATGCTGTCAAAGATCTGCAACCTGGAACACCTTGGCGATTTGCGCTCCCTATTGCCGTTAACCTTAACCTGAAAAACTCGGGTACCTGGGAGCAGTTACCTGATGGAAGCAGGGTTTGGCGATTGCGCATAGACTGCCCTGGGGCCATTTCCGTTAATTTCCTGTATAGCGATTTCTTTTTGCCTGAAGGGGCAACGCTACACCTGTACACCCCCGATCGGAAACAACTGCGGGGTGCCTTTACCAGCCAGAATAATAAACCGGATCGCAAGATGGCTACGGCTCTTATGATGGGCGAATCGGTTGTTTTGGAATACTACGAACCCGCTAAGGTGCAGGGACAAGGCAGCCTGGCGATCAGCACTGTTAATCACGGTTACCGGGGTTATGGTGAAGCCAATGCACATTTGGGTAATTCCGGAAGCTGTCAGGTGGATGTCAACTGTTCGGAAGGAAATGCCTGGCAAACGATTAAAAAGAGCGTAGCCAAGTATACACGGAATGGAAGTGCCTGGTGTAGTGGCGCTTTGATCAACAATAGTGCGCAGGACTGCCGCCCCTTGTTTTTGACCGCTAACCATTGTGCAGAACCCATCCCTCTGGATGCAATAAATAGCCCGACGACAGGTAGCACCCTGGTTTTTTACTGGAATTTCGAACGCAGTGGTTGTAATGACGGCAGTGCTGCCGATGATACCCAGACGACTACTGGAGCCTCCATTTTGGCCAATCCCCTGGTCAATGGAGCACATGCCAGCTCTTCTGACTTTGCACTGTATTTGCTGACCGAAAATCCTTTTCCGACCTATGATGTATATTTTGCCGGGTTTAATGCTTCCGGTGGCATAGGGTCAGGTTCGGTAGGTATTCATCATCCTAGTGGTGATGCGAAAAAAATTGCTACAGATGGCGATTCTCCGACTTCTGTGGTAAACAACTTTTACTGGCGGATCTATTGGGATCAGACAGCTAATGGCTGGAGTGTAACCGAGGGTGGCTCTTCCGGCTCGCCTTTATTTAATGCTAATGGACAGATTATCGGCCAGTTGTTTGGCGGTTTTGATGGCGGCCAGCCCAATTGTAGTGACCCTGCTAATGACGAAGGTGATTATGGTAAACTGTCTTATTCCTGGACTAACGGCGGGGCTGGGGATAGCCGGCGGCGCTTATGGGATCACCTGGACCCCGTTGGCTCTGGTGCAAATACGGTCATTGCCGGTAGTGCCAACCCTTGTGTCATCCTAGCCAATGATTTGTGTGCCAATGCACTACCAATCAGTTGTGGCGGTTCAGTGAGTGGCAATACCGATTCTGCTACGCCAACCGATTCGCCGAATGTAAATTGTGGCACTTCTTCTACTCCCGTTTCAAAAGGTATATGGTATCGCCTGACAGGAGACGACAGCTACGTGACCCTTTCGATGTGTTCTGGTACCAACTTTGACTCTAAAATTCAGGTATTTTCGGGTAGCTGTGGGGCACTAAGTTGTATTGCGGGAAATGATGATTTTTGTAGCACCTTTGGCCCGTCTGAGGTCAGTTTTGCCGCCCAGGCAGGCACTAGCTACTATATCTATGTATTTGGATTTATCGGTGCAACCGGCGATTTTACCCTAACGGCTACTTGTTGTGATTTGCCGGAAGCCAAGTGCAAAAATCATACGGTACAGTTGGATGATACAGGCTCGGCAAGTATTCTGGCCAGTAACGTAAACAACGGTAGCACAGTAGATTGTGGCCAGGCTACTTTGACTGTAACACCTAATTCATTTAATTGTAGTAATGTAGGGGATAACCTGGTAACGCTGACCATTACAGATATTCATGGCAATTCTGATAATTGCACTGCTACCGTTAAGGTAGAAGACAATGTAGCACCAGATGCTGTTTGTAAGGATATTACTGTCCAGCTTGATGCAAATGGTGATGGCTCAATTATTGCTTCAGATGTAGATGGGGGTTCAACAGATGCTTGTGGAATTGCGAGCATTTCTGCTACGCCCACGACTTTTAATTGTAGTAATGTAGGACCCAATAATGTAGTTTTAACGGTTAATGATGTCAATGGCAATTCCAATACCTGCGATGCTACAGTGACCGTCGAGGACAATATACCCCCGGTTATAACCCTTTGTGTGGGCAATTCAATAGACTTCAATGGTGAGGACGAAATATTGTCTTCATTGGGTATTGATTTTGATGCCACCGATGCCTGTGGCATTGCTTCCATCACTTATGATCCCGAATACATTACCTGTGATCAATTGGGATCGAGTGTACCAGTTACTGTAACCGCTACGGACAATAACGGAAACCCAAGTAGTTGTGTGGCCAATGTGCTGGTCACCGGCCTGCCATGTGGGTGGATGGACTTTGGCGATGACGGCATCGGTTGTACCGATAGCAATGACGCCAGTTATGATGTTCCTTCTGAGACCTTTACCCTGGTGAGTGAGGGTTGTTATTCTACCAACTTTGGAGCTGATGATGCGGCATATGTTAAATACGAACTATGCGGTGATGGAGAAATAATTGCCCACGTAGGCAGTATCAATCCGCTGGCACAAGGATGGGCTGGTATTTCGGCAAGAGAAAGCAATGCTCCGGGTTCTAAGAAAGTAGCACTTTCCACCAACTTAAGCAATTTTGGCCGTCGAGAAGTAAGAACGACCACTAATGGCTACGCTTTTCCACAGCAGTTTTTCCGCCCAGGAGCTACCTGGCTGAAACTAGTACGCAATGGCCATCAATTTACGGGTTATATGTCTGTAAATGGCATTAACTGGCAGCTGGTTATGGCGGCAAATGTACCTATGACTAACTGTATCCAGTTTGGCTTGTTTTTGACCAATTACAATGGTTCTACGGTTACGGCTACCTTCGACAATGTAGAAGTGACTGAATCCGGTATTTTACCGTTCAGCACTCCTGAAATTGGTGCTGGTGAAACAGATGTTCCCTATTTTGATGCAGAAGATTTCTCCATTTTCCCTAACCCGGCTAAGGAGCAGGTTCATTTGGATCTGATCAATTACTACGGCAAAGAAGTACAGGTTGAAATTCTGAATCAACTGGGACAGCCGATCCAGCAACGTCGTTTGGACGAAGTAGGGTCAAGTCCTGAGCAATTTGATGTGAATACATTGAGCAGTGGAACCTATTTTATACGCATCACCACCAACAAAGGTGATAAAGTGAAAAAGTTCCTGATTATTAAATAAGCAAATTCATTTTTTGATTTTGAAGAGCCGGATGCCTGTGCGTGTCCGGCTCTTTTTTTGTTTTTGGTAGCCTATCAGATTTATCCCAAATTCAACAATTTGACCTGTCCACGGGCTGCTGGACTTTTGCTCACATTGATTACCATGATCGACTGTGTAGCATTTAGGTTAAGGCGATAAGGATAGCTATTATTAGTTGTTTGGATGAGATCAGCTTTTTCTACATTACTAGAGCTATTCACTTCTATAGTTATTGGCCCATCGGGTAGCAGCAGTACAAACATAGTTGTATTTTCTGCTGCACTAACCGAAATCTGATAGGTACTGGCAGCAAGGGTATCTCCGATGCTTTGATATTGGATCAAATTGTTGGTGTTTTCGATGAGGGATTTACTTGGCTTTTCCAGTCGGCTATACAAACGGAGTTCCATTGAAGCAAAAGGAATCTGAGAGATATTTGTGACGGAGAGCTTTTTACCCTGCCAGTTTTGCAAAATAACTTGGGGCCCTGGTATCCCGGCTCGGAGAGTATCCATGTCTACTGTAGAAGAGGCCAGAGCATAATATACATTGGCACCTGCCAATCCGCTAGAGGTATTGGTGATCAACAGCAACATGGCTTCCATATCAGTCTGATCTGCAGTAGCATTCATCCCGGCTTTAAGTCTGATTGCCGTCCCATTAGCTGGTAGGGGTTCTTTTTTTAGGTTAGCCTGGGCCATACATAGAACTATGATACAGCCATATAGACCAATTCGATAGGCGTAGGTGAATGGCTTGGGTGTGCTTTCCATAATTTTTGTCCATGAATGCAGGTCAAAATAACTAAAAAAAATCAACTACGATACCACCTGGAAAGGGAGAGGCATTAAAAATAAATAAAAACTGCCCCTGCCAAGTTTGGTGTAGTTGATAATAACTTTGGGCGGTAGTATCGAGAGATCCTGCTTCGAGCCAGGGTTTATAGATGGGATTATTGCGATTAAATCCATTCAGACAAATGCCTTTTGGAATGGAATCACCATTAATGATTACCATTAATGAGGGGCGTGATGAATTTGTGCGAAAGCGAAGCGTATGTGGACTGGTAGGTGTCTGAAAACCGATGCTCTGGTATTGATCAATGGTATCGATTTTTTCAGGGGCGTTGATGTTCCATCGAATATATGGCTTAGCTGATAAACCGAATTGACCCACCAGAATGCTATCTGCGCTGGGTACGACACTGGAATTGGTTAACCGAAATCCATTTTCCTTAAAATTCCATGGTGCACTATACAAAAAGGTATTACCACCAGCAAAGCTATAGTTTTTGGAAATATTGCCACCAGAAGTTAAGTTAATGCTGTATTGATAAGCATCTCGGGGTTGAAAAGCGAGGATTTGCCAACCGGAAGTGTATTTGACAGTTGCAGCTTCTGTATTGGTTAGATTGACGGGAGGTTCATTGACGCGTAGCGGAATCGTTACTTCAACCAGTAACTGGTTGTCCGCCTGAAAGACGAATGGTAATAAGAGAGGAAGCAACCGAAGGCCAATTCTTAGTTGCATGGTTTGCAAAAAAGTATATTAAAATAGAAACATAAATCCTCCTAAATTTGGGTCAAATTCGGGAGGATTCATGTTTTTCAAACACGCTCTAAATTTAGCGATTCTAAGTTACTATTGAAAATCAATACTGGCTGAACCTTGGTTAGCAGCGCCAATATTAACGATGAATAGATTGCTGAAATAATTGTCATGTTTGGAGTAGGTACCACTCGCAACTTTTAATAAACCATTGCCGTGATCATAAAGAGCGAGCCAGGCTGGAGGTAAGTTTGGCGTACTTCCATTCATTGGAATATTTAATCCAATATATTCCTTTAGCTCGTCTCCGTCCCACAGAGCGTATATTTGAGGAATTGTCCCATTGGCTCTAAATGATAGATTTTTCAGGGTTCCATCTACTTTGATACGGAGCGATTGTCCCTGCTTCAGTGAGGCAACATTACCTGTATAATTAATGGAATAAGTAGGGTCTCCAACGATGCCAAATACACCTGCTTCAATCTTTGCTTTAGGTTGCTGGCTGGAGCTATTGATTACTGTCAATCTATTGCCATTAAAGTTGTGCTCAAATGGAAATGGAATTGAAGAGGATCCCGAAAGAATGCCATTAGGAGCTTGTGGAATAGGTACTTGTGATCCCCCCTGTTGGACGAATACTTGTGCCTGCTTTTCCTCTTGCGGCCATAAAGATACTACTATGGGGGTAGTAGGTGGGATGGCGAGGGTTGCACTTTTAGGATCTTGGTCGTAAAAAAGTTCGATTGAGGGACCATTCAAGGTGAAGCTTGATTCTGCCACAACTTGTTTTACTGTGGGATTAGATGCCTTGCTTTTCATTGGATTTAATTTAATAAAAAGATTGTATTAATTACAGCTACAATATTTCTATAAAAATATACCGCAAACAAGGTGGTTAATACCTATCTGTTTAAAGCAGGTAATAATACTTTGTAAAGTACCTGATTAAATAGGTAGAATTACCTGAATTAAAATAAGCGTAATTACCCGCTTATTTCACCGCCCTTTATTTAGGAAATTTACAGGACTCAAATTAATAAAAAGCTGAGTATGAACAGTGCACCTATTACCATTTCCTTTAGTATTGGAGAATCTCCGGAAAAGCAGTTTATTCAGGCCGTTACGATTGTTAGTGGAGGTTCACGTCAAAATACGACAACCCGATTTTTTGCTACCAATGGTGAATTCCTGCCGACCTTTCCAATTAACTTAAGTCCAGAAAACCCTAAATGGGATCAGAAAAAAGAATTGAAAAGTGGCTTGCAAATTCTGGTCATCAACCACATGAAACTCACCCCGCCTACTGCACAGGAGGAGGGCTCATTGTTTCTGGATTGTGGCTATTCGGATTATTATGGAAGTGATGGTCCCAAGTTTAGTGGGAAGATTGCTGTATGGCCAATCAAAAACCCGATGCCGGTACCCTGCATCTAAATTTGTTCATCATCAAAAATGTTAAAAAATGGACCAGGAAACCAACCAGGTAGGATTGATTCTGCAGCCAGCTGAAATCGGTCAAGGTATCAAGGCTGAAATAGCAGTACTCGGTAGCCAGCGACAAATCATTGAGGTGACTTTCAAAGGCGATAATGGTATTTTTCAGAAAAAGACACCTCCTATCTTTAGTACGATTCAATTAACGCCTGCTCAACCCAGCGTTCCTGATTCAGGATTTATCACCTTGATGTCTGGCTCACAAAAGTTAAATATCTCCCAATTGTTGTATTTGCCGCCAACTGTCAGAAGTGAGGGATTAATTAAACTTGATTGTGGATATACTGATAAAAGCGGCAACAACTCCTACAACTTCAATGAGACTATTGCCTACTGGGCATTGACGGATACGAACTCCTGCAAACCTTCTAATTCTCCATCTACTCTTTGAATTATCAATTATGGCAAGCATTATTTTTCAACAAAATGAACAGAACCCCCGGATCTATATTGCAGAAAGCCAGTCCACAGATCTGGGTTGGGCTGCATTTTTGTTACCACAAGGAGCAGATACCAGTAGTAAAAAGTATACCCTGGCCGAAGCCTGGTGCCTGCAACATGCCGAAAATCCAGTAGCTGGTTACTTGCTGTTTACAGCCAATGCTCCCCAAAATCTAAGCCAGTTTGTGGCGCAATGGACGACAACTTATGGCGGGCAAACGCGCAATGCAATATGGATTGGATGGCTGACAGATGCAGATGCCAGCAGTTTTACAAACGAAAATGTGTTGATCCTTCCACTCACCAAAACGGCTGTCCAGGAGCACACTAAGGCTTTCTTTTATTTAACCGAAACGCCCGTAAATTTACAATTTGCAAGGTTTGCGGATCTGGCGATTTCGCACAACTGTATCGTTGATTTGAGTGATGCTGCCGACCAATTGCGGTTTCGATTTTTTGACAATATATCCAATATCACCTTTTCTACTCAGCTAGCTACGGATCCACTCCCTGCGCTCATTAATGACAAAGTCATCTTTTTGACTTTTGACGGCCAAACGAGAGGTTGTTTTCAGTTTGATCTGGTGATTAACAATCAATCTTCTTTACAAGCCTATGCTCCGGGGTTCCGTTATTATTATCCCAATGCTGAAAATCCTGACCAGATTCAGCATCAGCACTATCCTCTATTTACTGATATAGGCAAGAGTGCAGGGATGAAAATGGCGATGAGCCTTGATCCAATTGATCCATTCAATAGTCAATATCCGGCACCAGGTTTGCGTACCTACCTGGCATTTACGGGGCAAAATAAAGACAATGTGCTTGAAATGGAGACGGTTTTGCCCAGCAATTTACGTACCAGTTTGGGTAAACAATTGTTGCTAACGCCCAAAGTAGATTTTTTGCCCGATACGCGGCAAATCCCTTCTGTTGAAAATGGCCTGTTGGTCTTTAGTCCGGGAGAAGCATGTGGAACCACAGAGGCAGGTTATCTGGTACCTCAGGGGAGCTTTTACCTCGGTTTGGATGCTATTCCTGCGGAATCACCAACGGTACATAATTTATTGTGTGGATTGTCAGGTCTGGAAACAGCTACCTTTATACCAAAACTCGGTAATTACCTAGGGGATAGAATCATCTTCCAACCCAAAGGAGCAGCTTTCGCTCCTGTCTTTCCAATCCCTAACGGTGGAGAAGAGGCGTCAAGTAAACCATTATTGAATGACCAGTACCGAACCAGTTATGCTTCGATTGTTCCCAGTGATAACCGACCAGTTGCTCCAACGGGAAAAGATTATGATAACCGTTATTTATCCCAACCTAAAGGAGCTTCTTTGTATAATATAAATGAACTAAGCCAGGAAACGGACACGCCCTTTTTAGGCTTCTATGAGCCTACAGCAGCTAAGCTGACCACTGGTGAGGCACCTATTTATTTTCCACTTGCCTGTTATGGTTCCTTTAATCAGGAGGAGATGTTTATGCTTCAATATGAAGTGCAAATTCTCAATCCGGCACGTAAAAATACTATCGAAAAGGCCTATATGCCACAGCTGTTAAAGCAGGCCAAATTAAGTGCGCTACGCTCGCAGTCCAATCAGCAGGATCAAACAGAATTGTCTACGACTCCTCAAGGGTTAATGGTAGAAGTAGATCAACCCACTTCTCATTGGAGTAAGTTGATTTTGGCCAAAAACTATACCGGTGGAAATAGCAATAAACCTGGACCGCCGCTTACTTTGCAGTTTCAAAACTTGAGCGCCCGCCTGCGCTCGGCTTTCCAGACCAATCAGCAATTCCTGGTTATCTCTCTGGATAAAGAAAATTCGGATGATGGAAATAAACCTATCCTTGGGGAATTTGATAATGAAATCCAGATGGAAGGTTGGCCTTTTAAAGTCAATGTGCCACAGGAAAACACCTATGGTCAATTTAACAACGTACTCATTTTTAAATTTTGTGAAGGCAGCCTTTATGATCGGGTGCAAAACCCTAAAAAATGGACCAATAGCACCGATTTTAATGAAACCGGAACCGAAGGATTGGGTAGTTTGTCAAGTTGGTTGACTAACTACGTAAAAGATGGCATCGGCAAAAAGAATGATCCGGATTTTCAATACTTTGCTCAGATCGTACAGGATGAAAACTGGAATGGAATTCTCGCCCTAAAAACAGATATTGGCTTAGATAATTTTCCAAAAGAATTGCAGGGGCTTCTGGCTGGGATCGATCTTTCCAGGTTTAATGCGCATCACTTTGGCATCAATATTAATAAGGTACAACCACAAAAAATAGGAGATAAACTGGGCTTAAGCATGGATGATAAAAGTTCCATGTTTGGTTTGATTTATTACGTCGATCCACTTTTTGCGCCCTTTGGTGATGACCTGAAAGCTTATAAGGAGCAGTTGGTTTTTAATGATAGTAAACCTTACGATTTCAAGACGCTGACCTTAAAAGTACTGTTCGAGAATGCAAAAATCAAGAGTTTCCAGAGTTATATACAATTGAGCATTTACCAGTTATTTGGCAATGGCGTAAGCCAAACTCCGAGCCGCGATAATATCCTTATCCTATCCGGAAGTTATGAGAATCATAACGGAGCGGCCAGTTATAGCTTTAATGGAACCGGTGATGATTTGATACCGGTAAAAAATCCAGTTTTTAATGGAGTAGAAGTCTTAAAATCAAATTTCCGTACACTGGTTTCGTCAGATCAGGTTCAAAACCCCAATCAGGTCACCGCTCAATTTGCGCTGTGGGGGTATCTCAATTTTAAACCACTGAAGGGAATAGATCTTCTTTCATTTGGCTCAGACGAGGGCGCATTTAGTGCCAATCAAGGCTTGTCTTATTCACAATTGATTATCCAGATGGATTTCAACCTGCAGACCCCTGCCGTGAAGAATTTCTCCTTCCATATCAATGAAATCACCTTCGATATTGCAACTAGTCAGCCCCGGGCTGCCAGTCTGTATAATCATTTTCCGATCCAGCTCACTACCCTGATCAGTGGGACAAAAGATAATGCACCTACCGACCAAAGTTTTGTTGCAATCAGTACACCCAATTTACAGGGTTCGGGGAGTATCAGTGGGGATTGGTTTGGACTGGTCTTTGATTTCAACCTGGGCACGCCGGGAGCCTTGGGGAGTAAATTGGGATTCAAATCCAGCCTGATCATTGCCTGGAATGTTACAGGTGGCAGCGTATTTACCGGCATTCAGTTACCGGGACTAAGTTCAAAAGCAAAATTGCTAAGTATTCAGGGCGTCCTCAAGTTAAATATTGGAAGTATCAAATTATTAAAAGCCGAGAAAGAAGGCCAACCAGAAGCGACAGCTTATCTGCTGATGATGAACAATATAGCCATGAAGTTTTTGAGCAAACAGTTTCCGTCTAGTGGCAGTATCGACTTCTTCCTCTTTGGCGATCCGAACAATGATGCCAAACCAAGTAGTATGGGCTGGTACGCGGCTTATAATAAGAAAAAGAAAAGTCCTGAGGCCGTAGAGCTGTTATCAAGCGATCCTCATCATTATTTTGAAGAAAATTAATAAAACCAAGATGAAGTACTCAATATACTTTTTGATCAGTAAAAAGGAGACCAAATTTTATTGGAAATCGTCCTTTGTGACCTTGTTCGTTTTATTGTTATTTAATGCTTGTAGCCCTAAAGTTGCCCCGTCTATTAACGTTTCAGAAAGCGATGTAGTAGGCACTCCTTTGGTCGTCATTCCCACTTTGGTAGAAATTCATCATGTGAATGTTAATGATGGAGATGCAACCATTATACGTATTAAATTCAGTGACAATACGGAGAAAAAAATATTGTTAGATGGTGGCAAGCCTCAGCCAGGAAATTTCCTAGTTCCTTATATCAATTCTGTTTTTCCGAATTCTAAATTCGATTATATCATTCTTAGTCATTATCACAATGATCATTATAATGGCCTATTTGCAATAGGAGATGGCAGCATTACAGGCGATTATTATATTGATCTGGGAGGATATAGTATGAGGGGATATACGAAGGATGCTTACCTTAAATTAATTCAACCGAAAGATACTATTTGTCCGTGGACTGATAGAGACGGTATATTCGATAGTTCTACTTTTGAAAGCTTTTTAGAAGGACTTGGAAGCGCAGTGAACAAGAACCGAATTACACGATATGCTGCTATGAGTAAGCCCACTGATGAAATTAGTGATCTTATTAATGTCATTATCCCATTGGGAACTTACACTAATTCCGGGGTTACTTACCCTATACAATTGCGGTGTGTCGGGGCTTGGGGGTTTACCTTGGGAGCAGGGGGTGTAGCCGTTGATAATTGGAATAAAGGAGCGAGTAAAAATGACCCTACGCTTGCCTTTGTGCTGGAGTGTGGCGCCTTTCGATACTTTTTGGGAGGGGATATGGGTGGGCAGGCCTCTGGTAGTTATATTGATCAGGAAACTACTCTGATTCAAGGATTTCAGGCCATATATACTGGCTCTAAAACCTATTTTCCAAAAGGCGCAGATCCAACTACTAATGGCCATATTTGTGGATTTAAAGCAAATCATCATGGAAGTGCACATAGCAATAATGCTGCCTTTTTAGGTGGTATGAAACCAGCAGTATGTATTACTTCAGTTGGTGATTTTACTTCCTGGCATCTACCTTCCATTGATTTCCTTAATAGGTTAAATGCTACAACAAGCCTAACAGATAGTATTGTCCTACCCTTTAATACCAGACAGGGTTTCTTTTTCACCAACTTATATAATTTTCCTACCAAAGGAGTCTATCCTAGAACCAAAGGAAATACACTTTTTGACACGAGAGCAAATACAGCTTACGATTATAATGGAAAAACCATTCCAATAAAAGGGTTTGTAGTGAGGGTCGCTATAAATGATGACTTAGCCACAAAAAGCTTATTTACCGTTTCTAGGGTGTTAAGTGACTATTCTTTCCCTCTACCTGGAGCTTTACTTCATTGCCATAGCCAATAAGAACAACAATCATGGATCTACAACAATTAGCTACCGATCTACGCAGCAAAGTCACCGCATCTGGTGAACTGACCCTGGACAATTCTGTGATTAAGCAGGGGAGCTTTGTCTTTGTGCTCTCTTATTTCAAGGATAAAAAGATTGATCTTTCGGGCATTAGTCAGCCGGATCAGCAAATTAGTGTGAAAGACAAAACGCTGACAATTAGCGGAAAAGAGGAGTTGTTTGGACAAACCCTGTCGACAAATATTGAACTGGTTGAAAAATCGGATACTGAACTCACCAGTGCTTATAATACCACCCTGGCGCAGGTCACCTTTGACAATCTGATCAGCTGGGATATTATTCCCACAACTGTTTTCAACCCGGCTTCCATTTTACCAAAGAACCCATTTGATACGGTTGGTATGAGCATTAGCTCAGAAAATTCTGTACAAACCTGGAGTGCCCGCGATTCTTCGAATACCATTACCCTGGTAGATTCGATAGGTTTAAAACTATCAAAACTGGGCTTCTCCATTAGCCGTTTTCCCGATCCCCTTACCCAACAGGTCAATACCAGTTTTTCCCTGATTGGTACTTTTGAATTGGGGCAGACCAATCTTACTGTGGGGGTAACAGTTCCCATCAGTACGAGCAGCCCTGCCGGACAGTGGAACCTCACCCTCAGTTCTACTTCTACGCTGGCAGATGGTATAGCCGACATATCTCAACTGGTATTTGGTAACAATGTTTTTGCAGCATTACCTCCGGGGTTCCAAGATGCCCTGGAGTTTAGCCTGGAGGAACTACTGATCAATTTCTATCTTGATGAGCGGGGCGTCAAGTTTTCAAAAATCGTAATTAGCCGGACCAAAGCCTGGCAGATCGTTGATAATTTTACGATTCTTGAGGCAAGGGCTGCTTTTATGCTGAACAAAGTGGACAAAAAATTCCAGCTGGCTACTAATATCAATGGTAAATTTCAAATAGGTACGGACAATTCACCAGCCAAGGTGCTGTTGGATGTAGCAATGAGTATTCCTGCGGGTAATAACGACTGGATGATCAGTATCAGTGGCTCCTTAGAGAATAACAGTATTGATGATTTGTTTACCGCTCTTCCAGTAGGGAATGGACAATCCTTACCTGAATTTCCGGTGGGACTAAAGCTGGATTCCATTACCCTTAACTTTCTAAATATTGCCTTTAATCCAAGTTCCAAAAAACTTTCCTACATTTCTTTTAGTGTGGAGAGTGAGCTGGAGTTTGGCATTTTCAATATTCTCACGGTACAAAACCCTTATGCCGCCCTTGACATTCAAAGTCCAAGTACAACCAAAGAAATCACCGGCAATATTGGTGGGAATTTGGTTGTTGCCGACCTCCCTCTTGCCTTAAAAGCCGACAAACCTTCGTCAACCGCTGGATGGACCTTCTCGGCAGGTATGTTGCCAGGAACAAAAATTCCTATTTTAAAACTAGTTGAGGTCTTCCTAAAATCTTTAAATATTACCAAACTTCCAGATTGGATAGATAAGGCACAATTAAACATTGAAGGGGTATTTTTCTCGGCTTATGTACCCACAGCAACTTCCACGGATCAAACGAAAAAGTATCATGTGGAAGGAAGTGTGATGTGGCAGATTGATATCAACAGTTTTGCTCTTCCAGAACTTAAAGCTACTGTTAGTGCAGACTTTGAAAATGGCAAAGCTTCGGGTATGATTGCCGTTGAGGCAACTGTATTGATGCTGCCCTTTAAAGTAGGGTATAAATTTGGCACCCCGGATACTGAAGTATACCTGGAATGGCTGGGTATTCAGGCCGATTACAAACACAATGCCACCACTAAGCTAGATACGATCACCGTCACTTTTGCCGACATGTCTGTGGGTGAGATCATTACTCATTTGATTGAATCCTTTGAGCCCGGATTCCAATTGCCACCGCCTTGGGACAAACTCAATTCCATCAATTTGAGTGGTTTATCCTTGATTTATACCCGCTCCAAAGAAGATTCAACCAAGAACAAAATCGTCATTGCCTACACTAAAAAGATTGACCTCAAATTTTTGGAAATTGATGAAATCACGCTCACCAAAGATAGCAGTGGCGTATTTATTGGCTTTAAGGGCAAATTCTTGGGTATTCCGATTACCTCCGAAAATCCGGATACCGAAAAATTGGCAGGCAAGGGAAGTGATGTCCGGGATATGGGTGGAATACCCGTACCTGGCATGGGCGACAAATACTTTGATTTGGAATACCTTGGCTTGGGCCAACATGTAACGCTTTATCCTTTTGAAGATTTAAAAACAGTGGAACAAGCGGTAGATCGATTGAAAAATGTGTTTAAAGAACCCGAGAAACCTAAACCAGGGAAACCGCCTATTTTACCGATCCCTGCCAAACCGAGTATTCCACCGGCAAATCCCATTTTGGTTTTTGATGAAAACAGCAATTGGCTGGTTGGCACCAAGTTTACGATCATGGAGGCCATTACGCTGGGAGTCGTTTTTAATGATCCCAACTTATATGGATTGCTCGTAGGTTTAAACGGAGATAAAGTAAAAGTATTTAATGGGCTGAAATTCCAGATTCTTTACAAAAAAGTCAACGATTCGGTTGGGGTATACCAAATTGAACTAAAACTGCCGGATGCCATTCGGGAATTACAATTTGGAGCAGTTTCCGTAACCTTACCGATCATAGGTGTCGATATCTATACAAATGGAAGCTTCAGGCTGGACTTTGGATTTCCCTATAAGATGGATTTCTCCCGGTCGCTGACGATTCAGGCCTTTCCTTTTACCGGTTCGGGTGGTTTCTATTTTGCCTATTTACATGGTGTTCCTTCTGATAAAGTTCCCGTGACTACGGTAGGTGTTTTTAACCCTATTATTGAATTTGGATTGGGTTTACAACTAGGCGTTGGTAAATCTATTAATAAAGGAATTCTTAAGGCAGGATTCAGCATTACAGCAGTGGGGATACTTGAAGGCGTAGTGGCCTGGTTTGAACCCAATAAACCGACAACGGGTAAAAAAGACCTGTTCTATAGAATTGAAGCTACGGTAGGTTTGGTTGGTCGCCTCTATGGGGAGATCAATTTTGCGATCATTTCTGCGTCTCTGGATGTTACCGTATACGCCTATGTGCAGATGGTGGTAGAGGCTTTCCGGGCCATTCCGATATACTTGGAAGCCGGGGTGTCTGTGAGTTTACGAGTAACCATTAACCTGGGGATCTTCAAAATTCATGTCAATTTGCACTTCTCTGCTAAAATCAGTGCTTCCTTTACCATTGGCCACGATACTCAGGCACCATGGGATGAAAAACCACCATTGGCAGCCAGCTTTGCCTCCTTCCTGGCCGTGGAACCAGATCCATTAACAGTAAAATGGCAGCCCTTGGTCCTGACTTCTGAAGAGAAGCAGCCGATCAACCTATATCTCTTCCCACAGCTTACTGTGGCGAGTCAAGGCGCCTCTCAAGTAGGTCAATTTGCCAACCTTTTATACATTGACGCTCCAGTCAACAAAGATGAAGTTACCTCATCACTCAATAATCTGGTCAAAGGAATTTTGTATTGGAGTATCAATGCTGTGGTCAATAGTGATAAGAGTGAAACAACGCTAGACATGCTTAAGGCGGAAACCGTTTCTGCGGGTATTCTCAAACAATTGCACGCCTATCTTTCTGACACAAAAGCAACACGTACTCCGATTCCTTATTCGGTGGATACAAAGGATGACATTGAAAATTTCTTACAAAATTTCTTCAATATCAATGTGCTTGATATCGAGCAGGCCATGACCGCAACGGCAGCGACCAATAATGAGATCAATGCCAGTATTTTCCCAATCCTGCCATTACTGAAACTGGCTTGGGAACTGAAAGGCGAGAAACATGATTTGTCGGCATATAATATTGATAATCAGTATATTGATGAGATACAGGCTGCCTTCAAACAATTGCAGGTAGACTATCAAAATAAAGCTGAAAAAGGACAGGATGAAGCCGAACAATCTGCTCATCAGATGTCGGATGTAAACCTGGCCGCTACAATTCCTACCGAGCAAACTATGCCGGCATTCATCTTCCAGGATTATATTCTGATGATTGCCAAGTCGGCCATACAGGATGTGATTGAGGAGATGGAAGCTTACCAATATGCTTTCACAGCAACCGATACTTTAAAAGGCATCAGTGATTCTTTTAATAAATTGACGTTTACCAATCCCAACACCGGAGATATCATCACTAACGAGTTGAGTCCGGGGGCATTGGCTGCAGCCAATAAAACCGTTAATATTAAACAGGGACTTACTTTTGAGATACCCAATATCCGATACCAGGTACAAACCGGTGATAGCTTTCAGTCGATTGTGGATTTATTTAATAAAGGCTTAGCAGCCGGCAATCAGATTACCTTAGCACAATTGGATTATGGTGGCAATGCCAGCATACAAGGTTTGGTTGCTGCCGGAACACCGGTGAACATCGAGAATTTCCCTGACTACCAGGTCCTAGCTGGACAAACGCTGGCACAAATTGCAGGAGCCATTAAAAATGCAAGTATGGCCTCTCCAACGGTAGCACAAGTGATCGAGACAATTGCTAAGGATACGGTATTGCTTAGTTTAGCGGTACTGGATATCCCAACATTAGGCTACGAAATTGGTGCAACGGACAGTTTTGAAATTCTAGCCAATAATTACGGCATTACCCTTGAAACGCTGGCTAATAATGTGCATAATGCAGGCCTTCCCGGCATTTTTGACGGCCAAACGATTGCTATTCCGCAGCTATTGGTCCTAGGTGTTGAGACGGTAGTAAATACGTTTGATACCAATGATAATATTGCCAGAATATCTGCCATGACCTCTCGTTTCTTCCTGCATGGTATGCGTTTGCCAATTCCGCAGGATATGACGAAGTATGATGCTTTGTACCAGTTGACCGGACAGCAATTTCCGATCCCGGCAGTGGCGCAGGATGATGCCTTTAGTATTCAACTCAGCAAACCGGAAAATACAGATTGGATTTCTTTTAATGGGGCTGTTGCTACCAATTCCATCAAAATCGATATTGATAATCCAATGATTAGCCGGATTAATAACCTGAATACCATTCAGTTAAATCCGGATACTTCACCAATGCCTCCACAGAGCATTCCTATGGGCCAGGAGTCTCCCGAAACCTTTAGCCTGAAAACGGGCATTAATTGGCAATACCCGGGTAAATTAGTGTTACCCATTGGTACACCCATTGAACAAACGGTGCCTCAACCAACCATTTGGAATTTTTCTGAAGCATTGATGGGACGCTTAGAACAAAGTAGTCAAGATCTGGACTTGCAGGTAATGAAGCTGATTCGCCAAAAAGAGTCTGGTGGATTTAAGTCCCAGTCCGCCCAAAATTATGCTTTCAGCACCCTGCTCCAGGTTACGGTTCAAAAACTGGAAACAGAAACCGATGGTGCTCCTTTGTTAAAGAATACCTATGAATTGATTGGCGCGGATGATACGAGCATTGTGTTATTAGAGCGTCTGCTTCAATATATGAACAGCCAGGGCGGAAAAGACGATTTCATCCAGCAAATTCAGCTACTTTATCCACCTTCTGCTGCAAAGACCGAAGGCACACCCAGCGGTTTACAATCAGCTGTAAACGGAGGTCTAGAAACGGCCTTGATACAGACGAATCTGTCGACGGAAACAAATCCAATCCAGGGCTTTTCGCTCCTCGCTGGTGGACAAACAGAAAAACCAGGTAATACCCTGAATACCTTCCATGATTTTATCAGCTTGCTATGGCAGTGCAGTATTGTGAGAAGCGGCGGTTATTATTTGTTGTACCAAACCAAAGATGGTGGTGATGGCTTGCCTGATCAGTTGTTTAGCCAGGGAAAAGATGCTTCCATTTATTTATTGATCACTTATACTGATGAATTGTCAAAAGCCTTTGTCAACAGTGCGGTGATTGCAGATAATATTAATACTTCGACCACCACCGTTTATGTAGAAGCAGAAGCACTAAAAACCATGGTCGCTATTGCTCCTCCGGGCAATGCAGGCTTTGAGTTGGAACGGGTGACCCCTGCTGATTATACACCAGTCATTCCCTATCCAATACCTCCTACGCCAGAGAGTAAACAACAAGATATCAATTACCTCAATCGTCAATACAATTTGCTAGGGTATCAACTGTTGGCCAATGCTGATTTTAAGGGTATAGATTCGTTGTTACCCGTAGGCCCTACCAATGATATGTCACAAGAGGAATTAAACAGTGGACAGGTTTTACCCAATGCAGCACTCGCAGAAGAAAACTGGAAATACAAGTCACTTTTGCCATTAGCCAGACACGCCATTCAACGGATTCAACCTAAAAAGCCCACTTATCCGAGTGCAGCCAATGATCCTTATGCGGGTATTGGTGCAAATGCGAAAGTAAGACTCAACTGGCAGGATATGTTGGGTAATAGTTTGCAAACGCCCTTATCCGATGGTAGCAACGATATTTCTTTACAATTTTTGTATACCGACCAACTGGTGGCCATTTCAAAATGGACTAGTGTTTCGGCCTATTATTCCTTCCCACTAGTATCCAATCAACCCAATCTACAGGTTGATCTGGTAGTAGATACCGGACGATATCAGATCACCCAGGATCAAACAAAAGAAGACGTGATCCAGAATGCCCTGGTAGATCAGGTCATTTATTCAACCGTTTATTACCAGTTGATTCAGAAAGCGGTTCAAGTTTCATTGACAAGTAGCATTAACGCAGAAGCGGCGAATCATCAATTCAATATTTCTCCTGAGACGCTTTCCAACTTTGCGGGTGAAATGTATGCCTATCTGGAAAGTGTGGTTAATGATCCTGCAACTGCTGTCCCTCCTGCTAATATCTCTATCTCTCAGCCTATAGAATTGGCCAATAGCAAGATTATTTTTGAACTAACAGTTGATTTAAGCATTGAGCGTACCAAACATATTGACCCGACTTTTGCCCATGTAGAAGGGATTGCCAAGGTGGTCACAGCGCTGAAGCCGGTTACCTCTTCCGGTCAGGAGAATGGCATGATTGCCCAAGCAGTAAAAGCCGATGAAACGGTCTCTTTAACTGCTTTTGCAGAACAATTTGAGGCAAGCTATAAGGACCGTCCTGCTGTCGGCAATTTCCTGAAAATTGCAGTAGGCATTGACCGCGACGACATCAGTAGTGGTCCAAGCGATAAAAAAGTATGGGTCGTGCATTTTGATCGTAATGGCAAAGATGGCATGTTTTATGAATTTGACAACAGTCAGCAATATTTCTATTCACCGATGCCATTAGCCAACAACCTGGAAACCTACGAGCAGGTACCGATCAATGGTTACAAATCAGGAGAAGCTTATCCTTATGGGACAGCACAAAATAAAAACTTTAATGGCATTGATTTGGATAGCTGGGGCCGCCAGTGTTTGGATGCAATCGATCAGTTTTTAAGTCCTGAGTTGGCCGTTCCTGCCTTTTTATTGGATGATGGGGAGAGCCTGCAAGCTATCCTGGATGCCAAAGAAAAGATAGCGGAAGGTATTGCCGGAACGGTAACAAATATTCTCGACATTGAAAGCCCGGATCAATCCAGTCTGGAAAATGCTAAGGAAAAATTGAAGCAAAGAATCCTCATACAGCTTTCCAATGCTTATAAAATTGATGCTGTGGTGCAAAATGCTGTGCAAATAAAGCATGGATTTAGCGGCAGTAATGAACCAACGGATACCGCTCCATTTGTCCCTAAACTGTATGGCAAGATGGTGGGCAGTCTGGGCAGTACGACTATTTCGGCACATGCCATATTAGGGGCTGGTGAATCACCCTCTGAGGAATATAGCCTTTCCACGGCAAAAGTACCTCTAGGAACCGGTACCTCTTGGTTGACCTATCTATTTGATGCGAAAGAAGCTGAAAAACACAGCAATTTCAACTTTTCGGATATGCAGTTCCGGATCAGCTATATTGAACATCAAATCGACACGGTAGCAGATATGGGAGACTACCGGGCATCTTCCTGGCTGACCTTTATTATTCCTATTGAAACCTCTATGACAGAAGTGGGACCAGTAGATATTCCAATTCCATTAAGGGCTTATCCAACACCACCATCTGTTATTAATCAGCAAACGATATACAAACAAACCGGTAATCCTAGTCAAACCGTCACCATTCCGGAAGCTAAACTATGGGGATATCAATTTAGCTATCAACCTCCTGCGGCCAGTCAGGATCAAATACAATCCCAATTGCAGTTTAATGTAGATGAAACCATTAACCAGCAGAGCAAAGCTTTTTTCCAAATGGAAGATGGTAGTTACAATCCGGATCTTTTACCCGCTACGCTGGCTCAGTTCATCATTGTATATCCGGAAATTTATAAGGACTTTACCAATGCTTTGGCAAAAATAGTGACCACAACGGCTCAAGATGATCCATTGTTCAAGCAAGCGGCGATGGCTGTTCAAGCTTTTGGCACCATTATTAAATCTATTGGCACGGCCTGGCAACAATGGAATCAGGTAAAAGAAATGCACGCCAACTACTTGGCACAATTGCAGGCAAAATTACCATTGATTACCTACAATTATAATTTGCTGGAAACACCTGAAATACCAACGGACTTTTCTTCCAAGCTCTTGATAACCATCAACCCAACGGGAGCATTTCCCTTGCCAAAGATTGTTTTGCCAGGATATACTACTGAAACGGATGGTAATAAAAACAACTTTTTCAAAGATGGAAATATATACCTGAAGTATAATGAAAGGCAAACCATAAAGGAACGAACACTAACGCTCGATCCGCTAAATATACTTGAGGCACAAAATGCATGGTCCGGAGTAGAGCTGACCCGTAATAAATTGTTGATTGAAGGTAGGACAACAAATCCTAAGTTCATTTACAAAACGCCTTTGGTGAAGTTTTATAATAAACTGGTTCCACTTTTGGTTTGTAATTCAATCATCAATGTGGCAGAAATAGGTTCACCGAATAACCCTCAATCCCGCACCTTGGCCGAGCACCTGAAAAAATTGATTGATACAGTAACTGAAAACAAAGACAAGCTCGATCAAACCATTAAGCTGGAATGTTTATACAAATACAATTTGGAGGGGGTACAAACCTTCAATATCATTACCTTACCCATTCTGCTTGCCACGCCCACGCAGTTGGCAGTGACACCTACTCAGGAGGTATTGACCAATCCGGGAGTTACCAATATGGTCGGAGAAGGTGATTTTGTTACAAATATGAATACAGTCATAAGTAATTGGTTTAAACGGAATAATCCCAATCAGAACCGAGGAAACCTGGTATTTAAAATTGAGGTATTTTCAATTGATAATAACCAATTGCCGGTCTTGAAAATGAATAACGTCATTTTATCATTAGCCTATGTGACCGATATAAAGAAGTAGATTTGGTAACAGCCGGAGCTATATTCCGGAAATAGATTTGTTGTTTGTCATTGTTTTTGGTAAAATTGGAGATCAAAAACTATTATTAAATGGCCATCAACTACCTATCTATATTACTACTACTGTTGTCAAATATTATGCTCTTTGCTCAATCTCCACCAAACGTCATCATTATCTTGACGGATGATCAGGGCACGATGGACCTGAATTGTTATGGAGCAAAGGATTTATATACGCCACATATTGATGGCTTGGCCGCTTCGGGGGTGCGTTTTACCCAGTTTTATGCTGCGGCACCAGTTTGTTCACCCTCCCGTGCGGCTTTGCTAACAGGCTTAAATCCACAGGCAGCCGGATTGCCAGGTAATGCCTCCTCAATACCCGGACATGGGGGGATGCCTACCGATCGGTTTACGATTGCTGAAATGATGAAATCCGCCGGTTACAGTACGGCCCACATTGGCAAGTGGCATCTGGGGTATACACCAGAAACCAGGCCAAATGGACAGGGATTCGACTATTCCTTTGGACACATGGGAGGTTGTATCGATAATTATTCCCATTTCTTTTATTGGAATGGCCCCAACCGGCATGATCTGTGGGAAAATGAAACGGAAACGTGGTTCGATGGCTTTTATTTTCCCGATTTGATAGAGGAAAAGGCCAAAAAATTCATTTCGAACCATCGGAGCACCCCCTTTTTTATGTATTACGCCATTAATATGCCGCACTATCCGCTGCAGCCCAGAAAGAAATGGCGAGATTATTATCAGAAACTGGATCGACCCAGGCAGGATTATGCGGCATTTATATCTACTATTGATGAAAGTATTGGACGACTTTTACAACATTTGAAAAGTTTGCAACTCTTGGAAAATACCATCATCATTTTTCAATCTGATCATGGTCATTCTACGGAAGAAAGGGCTTTTGGTGGTGGTGGAGATGCCGGACCCTATCGGGGTGCAAAATTCAGCCTATTTGAGGGGGGGATCCGGGTGCCTGCTATCATCAGCTGGCCGGGGCATATTCCTGCCGGAGAAGTACGAGATCAAATGGCTCTGAATATCGATTGGATGCCGACGATTGCAGCATATTGTGGAATTAAGGCACCGGAAGTAGAGGGCAACAATTTGGCACCCATTATCAAAGATGCGCAGCAGCCTACTTTGCACTCAACATTTCAATGGAAAAGCGGCGTAAGCTGGGCGATTCGAAAAGGCCCCTGGAAGTTGTTGGGTTACCCCAATGATACCTCAAATAAAGGTCCTTTAAATCCTGATAAAGACAGGCTGTTTTTGGTCAACCTGGATAAAGATGCCAGTGAAATGACCAATCTGGCCAGCCAGTTTCCCGACAAGGTAGCCGAATTGACTGCGGAATATTTACAATGGCCTTTTGCTTCGCCCGAAGATTTACCCAAAGAACGCAAGTTCATTAAGAATAAGGCTTTTGGTAAACAAATCACCTTACTTCAACCACCAGCTGAAAAATATAATGCCGGAGGGCCGGGGGCTTTAATTGATCAGAAAGCAGGTACCCGCCGATTTAATGATGGTAGCTGGTTAGGCTTTGAGGCAAATGACCTGGAAGCAACGATTGATCTGGGCACTAGCCAACAGATTCAGGCCGTAAACGTTGGATTTTTGCAGGATATTCAAAACTGGATATTTTTCCCTGAGGTTGTCGAAATTTCCTGGTCTGCAGATGGCAAGATCTATAGCGAAACTATCAAAAAGCCAGTAGGTGCTTCAGCGGAATTCAAAGACCCAACTATTCTACGCATTCAGGTGCAACAAGAAGATGTCTATGCTCGATTTATAAAAGTGAAGGTTAAGAATACAGCGATATGTCCGGAATGGCACCAGGGTAAAGGCAGTAAGGCATGGCTTTTTGTGGATGAAATAAGTATTGAATAACAACGCTATTTACAACAATGGAGCCAATAATCGGCAACCCGATTGTTTCAATCGCCATAAAAAGGAGCGTTTGTGTAGACTGTCAAGGGTTAATTTCTTGCTGTTTTTAAGGTCTTCATGGAATTGCGTTTTAATTTCTTGTAGGGTTGCAGTGTCGTAGAGAACTGCATTGATTTCCAGGTTTTGATCAAAGCTGCGGATATCCAGGTTTGCCGAGCCGATAGTTCCAATCACATCATCCGCTATCATGACCTTACTATGGATAAAACCTTTTTGATATTGGTACACCTTGACGGAACAATGTAATAACTCTTCAGCGAATGACATGGTAGCTGCCTGAACAATGGTAGAGTCTCCTGTGCTCGGGATGATCAGCCGGACATCTACGCCACTTTGGGCAGCAGACTTGATCGCATTGAGAAGGGAATTGTTAGGAATAAAATAAGGGGTAGCCAGGTAAACATAATCCCGAGCAGTATATAACGTGTTCAGGTACAATTGTTTGATGCCATCCCATTCCGTATCCGGTGCAGAAGCTATAACCTGGACGCTATTTTGATTTTTAAATTTCATTTTTGGATAAAATAAAGGATACTCAACCCTTTCTCCCTTTAAAAAAGCCCAATCCTGTAAAAACGTCATTTGAAGGCCTTTCACAGCATCTCCTTCCAGCCTCAGGTGAGTATCTCGCCAATGTCCAAGAATGGGATCACCCTTCAGGTATTTACCATCTACATTGATGCCTCCTGTAAAACCAGTATGCCCGTCAATGACGATGATTTTGCGGTGATTACGGAAGTTGGAATGGCTGTTCATAAATGCAAAACGCACCGGCCGGAAGACAAGCGTTTCAATACCAGCTTCCTGTAATTCGCCAATGTATTTGTTGCTGAGTCCGATGCAGCCTAAACCATCAAGAATTAACCGGACGGTTACGCCTTCTTTTACTTTGGCAATTAAAACTTCACGAATTTTTTGACCCAATTCATCCTCTGTCCAAATAAAGTATTCAAGATGAATATGGTGTTGAGCGGTAGCCAAATCTTCAAGAATAGTGTTGAAAGTATCTTCACCATCGACCAACATTTTTACTTTGTTGTTTTGGCTGAGCAAGGTTCTGGGATTGTGTAAGGCCGTACGGATATTTTTTTGGATGGTTAGCTCATGATTCGTTTTTAGAATGGAATCAGCAATGTCTTTTTCCGGAATTTGACTTTGTTTAAGCACCTTTTTTTTATGCTCCCGAAGTTGCGTTACAATGTCTCCATCTTCACTAGAGACTCGCTCTTCCTTAAAGCTGGCTCCCAAAAAGCTATAGAGGAAAAGCCCTATGATGGGCAATGCCAGCATAATCACTATCCAGGATAAAGTCTTGACCGGATCGCCTCTTTCCATTAATAAAATACCAATAGAAAAAAAGATGCTTGTGGCATAACTAATCACCAACACCAGGAAAAACAACTCCCAAACTGGATTTCTACTTTGTTCAGTAATGATACCGGTGGAATAAAAAATGACGGCTATAACGATCAGCATCAATAATACAGGTACAAATTTTAGGAGGAGTTTTTTCATCGATTCAGGTGAAATTTAGCTTTTTCATAAAAAGTAGAAAATTTAACTATTTTTGAAACATGAAGAGCTATGTTTTTGTGCTATTTTCAATATTAATAGGGATTGCCTGTACGGATAAATCAGGAAAGTCTACTGAATTATCGTCCAATCAGGCCTCTCCAAAACATCCCAATATAATCATTCTATTTTGTGATGACCTGGGGTATGGAGACTTGGGTATTACCGGCCACCCCAATATCAAAACGCCCAACCTGGATCACATGGCTGGTGAAGGCATGCGGTTGACTAATTTCTATTCGGGTTCACCAGCCTGTACCGCGAGCCGTTATGCGCTGCTGACGGGAAGATATCCGATCCGATCGGGTTTTGACTGGGTATTGTATCCAGCTTCGGAAAGAGGCATTCACCCTGAGGAAGTCACCTTGGCGGAAGCTTTAAAAAATGTAGGATATGCAACCGCCGGTTATGGCAAATGGCATTTGGGAACGACTAAAAAAGAGTACTTGCCTTTGCAGAATGGATTTGATGAATACCTGGGGTTACCCTATAGCAACGACATGCGTCCGCCAAAATGGCCGGATATTGCTTTGCTCAAGGGTAATGACACGCTGGAACTGAATCCCGATCAAAGAAAGTTGACGGAACTATATACCCGGGAGGCTATGGATTTTATGCAACGAAAGCAAAATGAGCCCTTTTTTGTTTATTTGCCCTATGCCATGCCTCATGTTCCTTTGTTCCCGGGAGAAAATTTTGAGGGCAAGTCTAAAAGAGGCATTTATGGCGATGTGGTGGAAGAAATCGACTGGAGTGTAGGTCAGATCTTAGCCCATTTAAAAAACTTGAAGTTGGACAAAAATACACTGGTGTTTTTTACTAGTGATAATGGGCCCTGGATTATTAGAGGATTGAATGGCGGTTCTTCCGGCTTGTTCAAAGATGGGAAGGGCAGTACCTGGGAAGGAGGCATGCGGGTACCGGCTATTGCCTGGGGTCCAGGAATGGTGCCAGCTGGCACTACCAATACTCAGACGGCCAGTGTTATCGATTTATATCGGACTATGATCACCTTAGCTGGAGGAACTGTTCAGGAATCCGCAAAAGTGGATGGCTTGGAGTTTACAGATGTTCTGTTGGGGAATGCCATTCCAATGGCGGATAGGACCTTGTTTTATTACGGATTGAGCAATAAACTAATGGCCGTTCGCAAAGGCAAGTGGAAATTACATACGGAAACCTATAGCCAAACTGGAAAAGATTATTTTGAGGGGAAATTGCCCTTGTTGTTTAACCTAGATACTGACCCCTCAGAAGAACATGATGTTTCAGATCAACAACCGGAATTAGTAGCGGAGTTGATAGACTTGATTCGTCAGCAGCAGGAGAAAATGGAAGTAGAAGGCACCTATTTTGATGAAAATTAGCACCGTTAATTGCAAAAACTATCGCATGAATAGACTTTTTAATCTTGTTTTTTTATTTCTTTTCTCTTTGAATTTGACTGGACAATCTCCGCTTGATTATGTCGACCCTTTTATTGGAACCTCCAATTTTGGTGCCACCAATCCGGGAGCGATCGTTCCCCAGGGCATGGTTTCAGTCACACCTTTTAATGTAACGGGTTCAGAAAGTAATACCTTTGACAAGGATGCCCGTTGGTGGTCGATGCCTTTCGCTTTTGAAAATAAGTGGTTTTCCGGATTTACTCACGCCAATCTGAGTGGGGTAGGGTGCCCGGATTTGGGCGTCATCCTCTTGATGCCTACTACCGGAACCGTTGAGGCAGATGTGGCAAAATATGGCTCTACCTACAGCCAACAAAAAGCATCGCCAGGGTATTACAGCAATCAACTTGATAAATATGGTATAAAAACCGAGGTAACGGCCAGCCAGCGGGCCGGATTGAGTCGTTTTGTATTTCCGAAAGGTCAGTCAAATATCCTGCTGAATCTGGGGGTGGGCCTAACCAATGAAACCGGAGCCAGTATTCGTATTGTTAATCCACAGGAAATGGAAGGCTCGCGGATGACTGGCAGTTTTTGTTATAATGACGGCTCGGAGCGGCCGATTTATTTTGTTGCTCGATTTAGTCGACCGGCAACAAAATCAGGGGTATGGAAAAAAATGCCCGAAATGCAGGCTGAAGCCAATTGGTCGGCCACTAATGGTACTTATAAGTATTATCAAAATTATCAATATACGCTTTCTGGTGATGATGTAGGTGCATGGTTTTCTTTTGATACTCAGGCAGATGAAACTATCCTGGTCAAAGTGGGTATTTCCTATGTCAGCATCCAAAATGCCCGCGAAAATCTGGAGACCGAGATGCCGGATTTTGATTTTGAAAAAACGCACCAACGTGCCAGAGAAAAATGGCAGCAAACGCTGTCGAAGATTGAAGTGGAAGGAGGAACCGACACCCAAAAGACCATTTTTTATACGAGCCTCTACCACATCAATATTCACCCCAATGTATTGAATGATGTCAATGGCCAATACCCGGAGATGGAAGGTTTTGGTATTGGACAGGTTAAGGATCGTAACCGCTACACCGTTTTTTCTTTGTGGGATACTTACCGCAATGTGCACCCATTTCTGAGTCTGGTTTATCCGGGCCAACAGCTGGATATGGTGCGCTCCATGATAGATATGTATAGGGAGAGTGGTTGGTTGCCCAAATGGGAGTTAAACAGTCGAGAAACGCACGTCATGGAAGGTGATCCTTCTATCCCGGTTATTGTGGATACTTACCTTAGGGGCCTTCAGGATTTCGATATGGAAACTGCCTACAAAGGCATGGTTCATTCTGCTACCACGGAAGGGAAATCCAATAAATTGCGACCTGACATTGACCATTATTTGGCCGAAGGGTACGTGCCGTTGGAAGAAGAGTTTGACAATTCCGTTTCTCATGCATTAGAGTATTATATTGCCGACTGGAATTTGGCTCAGATTGCCAAGAAGTTGGGAAAAGAAGCCGATTATCAACGGTTCCTGAGTCAATCACTGCGGTACCGGGAGTATTTTGATAAAGAGTTTAATATGATCCGGCCGAAATTGGCAGACGGTAAATTTTTAAGACCATTTGATCCGAAACAAGGCGAAAACTTTGAACCCAGCCCCGGTTTTCACGAAGGCACAGCCTGGCAGTATACTTTTTATGTGCCGCATGATATCAATGGCCTGATGCAATTGATGGGTGGAGAAAAGGTCTTTGTAAGTACCTTGCAGAAGGTTTTTGATGAAAATCTTTTTGATATGGCCAATGAGCCGGACATTAATTATCCTTATCTCTTCAATTATGTTAAGGGAGAAGAATGGCGGACCCAAAAGGAAGTCAATCGATTGGTGAATACCTATTTCAAAACCACACCCGGAGGCATTCCAGGCAATGATGACTGTGGCACGCTTTCCACCTGGGTAGTTTTTAGTATGATGGGCTTTTATCCGGTTTGTCCTGGCGACATGAATTTTGCGTTAAGTTCACCGATTTTTGACCAGATAACGATTCATTTGGATGAACAATATTACCCCGGCAAAACGCTGGTAATTAAAACCATAAGGGATAATACTCAGGATCAATATATCAAAAAGATGAAGCGAAATGGCAAGCCGTGGAAAGACTATTTTATTTCGCATCAAGAATTGGTAAAAGGTGGAGAATTGGTCTTTTATTTGAAATGAATTGGAGTCAGGTAGGGTAGGAGTTTTAAATTTAATTTGGAGATAAATTCCCTAGAACTAAGAGCTTGATTTTTTAATATCAATTATAAGTGAGGTAAAAATTTAAATAACTTATCATGGCAGTTTTTTCAAGGTATGAAGTTGTTGGCAAAATGTCGGATACCGGGATGGTACCCCTGTTTTATCATGCAGATGTGGAACTGGGAAAACAAATTCTAAAAGCTTGTTACCAGGGAGGTGCCCGGGTGCTGGAATTTACCAATCGGGGTGATTTTGCGCATGAGGTTTTTGCGGAATTACGCAAATATGCAGCCAAAGAATTACCCGAACTGGCTTTGGGTATTGGCTCAGTCATTGATGCAGGTACGGCAGCTCTTTACATGCAAATGGGCGCTGATTTTATTGTCAGCCCGATGCTAGTGGAGGAACTGGCGTTAGTTTGTAACCGCCGCAAAGTACTTTGGTCGCCAGGTTGTGGTACGCTTACTGAAATCAACCGGGCTCATGAGTTGGGCGTGGAAGTTGTCAAGCTATTCCCCGGCGGCAACTATGGACCGAGTTTTGTGAAAAACATCATGGGGCCTTGTCCGTGGTTGAGCATTATGCCCACTGGTGGTGTATCGCCTACCGAGGAAAACCTCAAAGCCTGGTTTGGAGCAGGCGTTACCTGTGTGGGCATGGGTTCGCAACTGATTGGTAGTGAGGTATTTTCCAAGAAAGACTTTGGTGGTCTGGAAGAGCAGGTTAGGGCGGCCTTGGCGCTTATCCGGACGATTCGGAGGAAGTAGTGAAGTGGACGCAGAGGTATCGGAGAGGCAGAGATAGCAGAGAATAACTAAAAATAGGATAACTCTGCTACCTCAGCTCCTCCGATACCTCTGCGTCCTACAATCTCCTTATTTCTCCCCCTTCAAATTCAGCAACTCCACCTTTCGAAATTCAATGGGAGCCGTTTCAGCCTGCAGGGAAATATAACCTTCCTTTACGGGAGTTCCTTCCGGCACAGGATAGCCTTCTTCGGCGCCGCCGATGACTATGTGGGAATAGGTCAATACTGTATCTCCATTGACTACATGCTGTATTAAGCTGTCGCCCAGCACAATCATATCCATAGTTACCCATTGATCACCGTGGTAGGTTTTGGAGGTGGAGTTGATACAGTGATCCGTAACAAGTTTACCATCAATTTCCACATGAGTGCCTGGGGTACACAAATTGCCGGTAGGGCGCTCGTCGGTTCCATTACCACCCAGTAACTGGGCCTCCATTGACACCGGAAAATCCTGATCCAGGCCCATACTGGCCGCTGTTTGGCAATGCAACATGGCGCCATTATTCCGATAGGCCCAACCTGGTCCACCTTTGACCTGATCGCCTACAAAGCGGTATTCTACCCTGAGGATATAGTGAGAAAAAGGCTCTTTGTAAAACAAATGCCCGAACTCACCGGCAAAGGTATCGTATTCGGTATAGGAGACTTTGAGCAGGCTGTCTTCAACCAGGAAGGTGTTTTTGTAATTGTTGTTGAGCTCGTAACCAGAGATTTTGATGTCCCAACCGGTTAGGTCCTTGCCGTTGAAGAGGGAAATCCAATTTTCTTTGGGGGCTTTTTCGGCGCAGGCGCTGAATAACAACAGGATGAAGAGAGCAGAAAATAAGGTAGCTGTTTTGTTTTGGCGTGTCATGTTGATGTTGGTTTTGTTTTTTGGTGAATATACGATGTAATTGGAAAATGGGGATTGTGGGAAGTAATCATGCGAGGGGAAATTTTACTCAGTTAGAGTTTTCTTTTTTCTTAAAATGTAAGAATTGCCAATTGATAACAAGTACTTTTTTATGCGAAATTGGCTACACAAAGTATATTCCGATGGATTATCTTTCGAATCAATGCTTGGTTTGAATTTTAACAGACTAGTGGATATTAAAAAGACGAACTCAATGAGTTTTGACAATCAGGGAGTTAGATGAAATAAGTTATTTTTGTATTGGGCTTTGTGGGTATATTTGCACTTGGATTGTGTGTGCAGTCGTTGGGCACAAATAAAAATAAAAAAATGAATACAGATAATATATATCTTTTACTAGAAAATATTGAAATAAAATCTTTACCAGAAATAGAAGACAAAAATGAAATAAATCTTTTTGGAGAAGATTCAAACAATTCAGGAATTGAAAAACTGATTATAGATAAAAGCAAATCAATTTCAGAATTATCAAATTATAACAATTCTATTTTTACATTAATTGTAGTTGTACTAAGTGTTTTTTGGATTTTTCCTGAAAAAGTATCATTTCATCCAAAACTTGAAGCAATAGTCAAAAGTGATTACTTTGGATATGTATGGATAATTTCATTATTAGTTGTCGTAGTTTTTTGGATAATTTATTATGTAAAGAAAATCAATAATGAAAAAAGAAAGAATGAAGTTTCGAAACTAAAATCAATGCTTAAGTTGAACAAAATTCAAAATCAAATATTTTCTGGGTTTTATCTTTCTTTAAGTAATACTAAGCCTCCAAAAACTATCTTTGGACAACAAGAATTTACTGACTATTTACTTAATTTTATCAACATCAATAACGAATACACACCTGATATAGATGAAATATCTAATTACATACTAGACAAAGCAAAATCAAAAAATATTTTATCACAGATTGAAAATAAAGAGGGAATTAGTCTTGATACTTTTTTTAAATTCAATCAATAACGAAGATGAAAATTAGAACAGATGAATATTTAATTGCATTGCAAAAAAAAGAATATTCAAGAGTGATATCTCCTTGGGGAATAGAACAAGACTCAAATAGATTCAAAGAATGGAGAAATGTTGAAAAGAAACATCAATATTTAAGAGGCTTCTATGAGAAGTTAAAAGGTACATCAAACGGATTGAATAATAACCATGGATTCTATTTTAATTTAGTTTGCCCTCCGATTATTTTAGAGCTAAACAATATCATAAAAGAATTAGCAGGCGATAAATACTCTAACTTAAAACCATCTGATATTTTATGGGGGACATTGCCTTCATATGAAGTAAATGCAAAGTCCATTATAAATGGAGATAAAAGCATTATCACAATTAATGAAAGTCTTCTATATCTACTATATGAGACTTATCGACTAATTTGGTATGTTTTATATGAATCCTCAAATGATTCAAAAGAGGGTACACTTCAAATCAAAGTGGATAAAAGCAAATTTTCAAAAATTAATCAAAAGTATTTTATTTACTTTAAAGAACTTTACTCAAATTTTCTATTGACAGGCATAACTCATTCTAATCGTACGAATATTCCAGATCTAAATGTAATAAACAAAACTGCTGCTCATACTTTTGATGTTAGTGTTTTTTTTATTTTCTGTCATGAATATGCACATATCAGTCTTGATCATTTTTCAAATCGAGATACTAAAACCAAATCAATCTATAAAGAACAAGAAACGGAAGCTGATGAATTATCCTCGTTTTTCTCTTTTATATTCAATGGAAAAAGAAATTATCATTATTCATTTGGAATGCTGAGTTTAGAGTTATTTTTTGCTTTCAGTAAATTTATCTCGAAAATAATCGAAAAAAATGAAGAAAAACATCCAGAATTAGAGCTAAGGCGAGAAGCTATAAACATGGGGTATTATGTAACAATAGGACAAATTGGGGCAGAAGATGATTTGAAAAGTATTAAAGAATTTGGTGATAATATTTATGAACTTTTGATTTTTTTATGGAGCAAAGTTGAAAAAGACATACTACATGAATTTGAGACAGCACTTAATAAGAAAACAAACTTTAAAGAAAAAGATGGATTATTCACAACAATGATTAAAAAATTAAAAAATTTATTCTTTTTTAATCAAAAACCCAAAAGCGCAATTAATGAATTGTTTGAAAAATTTGCTCCATTTTTTGATTATATGATGGATAAGGAGGGAGTCCATTTACCAATATTAAATAGTTATACAAAAAATAGGTTTAAAGAGAATGAAATACATTCAATTATTAGTTCAATTTGCTTCCGAATTCAAATGTTTGGGGATCGAGAAAAAAGCATCACTTTTGAAAGAGTCTATAAATCTATTTCAAGATCAAAGAAGATTAAAATAAGTAAAAAAGAGTTGAATAATATATTCGAATATGTAGACAAAGAATACATTAACTTTCTTCACCAAAAGATGAATAATAAAGAATAAATTCTGTGCTCAATAAATAAGGCTTCTTGCGGTCCGTAGAGCCCAGCAAGAAGCCTGTGTTGTCCGAAACCGGTGATTGAATGCTGTACTATGGATTTTGAATCAAATGAAAAGTGGAGGTTAAGTTAACTGGAGGGAGTCAAATTTGATTTTCGAGGCTTGATCAGCAGCATCTTTGTCTGGAAAAACTTAAATTGGGCTGTGGTTAGGATGATAACAGAAAAATGGCTTTCGTTATTGGAAATAGTTTGCTGAGCCTTGACATCGGGATCGTTCAATGGCCGTCGCAAGGGGCTATGGCCCTCAAAGACTGAAATGTTTGAGCGAAGAGTTGATGTCATGCAGAGCCATGGGGTTGGGTGACATTAAATGAAAAACACATAAAAAAACATACAAAATGGATAGAGATGATATAAAACGAATTCTTTATATCACAATAGGATTAACAGTAGTTTCGATTTTTATTCTAACTTACTTTGGAAAAAATGTATTTACTTGGCCAGGAATAAAACTATTATCAACGATATTCTCTGGAATAGTTATATTCTGGATGTTTTACTTTAAATATGGGTGGAAATATCCAATTCTAAAATTAATTGTATACAAAGAAAATTTTAATGGAACATGGTTTGGAGAGTATTATTCTAAAGATTTTGACACAGATAGAGAGTATAGGGGACAAATTTCATTAGTAATAAGACAGTCTTTCATAAATATTAATGTAACATCATACACAGAAAAGTACTTAGCATATTCATATGCAGAAACCTTACTTTGTGATAAAGAGAGAAAGAAAGAC
The DNA here is from genome assembly GCA_021604865.1 of Saprospiraceae bacterium. Classification (GTDB taxonomy): domain Bacteria; phylum Bacteroidota; class Bacteroidia; order Chitinophagales; family Saprospiraceae; genus BQJU01. The sequence goes on from BQJU01000010.1 coordinate 132,230, forward strand.
CAATTAGTTTATCTATATTCTCAAGATGAAATGAATCCAACAAAAGAGAGTACCAGAAAAGGAACTACAGAGTTAATATTTGTTTCAGAATTAGAATTTAAAAAATTATTTGGGCCATTTTGGACAAACACCAATTCTAAAGGAAAATTGACAGTTAAAAAAATTTCAAATAAACATCTAACTTCCTTTGGTCATGCAAAGAAAAAATATGAATCCATATGAATGAGTTGAAATATATATACATTGATGGAGATAATATAGGATTGTTAATCGAAAAAAGCTTTTTAGATAATAATGAAAAAAGGATTAAGGAAATAAATAGAACGGTGAAAGAAGTTGTCATGGAAATCACTAAATATCTGACAATAAAAGATCATGAAATAATCTTTAGTGGTGCAGATGGAATAATTAGTAAAGGAATAAATTTAGATGCAATTAGTTTAATGCGATACATAAGAGGACTAAATAATGATATAACTTTTTCAGTTGGTATTGGAGAAAATCTAAATAATTCATACGTAGCATTGAGATATGCAAAATCAAATAACAAAAATACAGCAGTTGAATTGAAAGATAATACATTTACAATATTAGAAAAAAACAACGCCACCTAGTAAACGCTAGTTGCCATGCCTCCTAAGGTCGGCACGAGCGTGTAGCTTCGCCGTTATGGGCTATTAAATGAAAAAAATAATCTTCATACTAATTTGTAGTGTAGTAATTAGATGCCGAAATAAGGACTCAATTTTGGTTAGCGAACTCATTGGAAAGTATGGAAATATAGAAGACGCGGATGATTATTCTAGTCTAATATTAATAGAAGATAGCACTTTCATTTTTGTACAAAGCCCAAAATATGGAGATGTTATATTTAATCATTATGGCAAATGGAGAATTTTTGAGAATAGGTTAAAATTGGTTTCGAGTATAAATCTTGAAGAGCAAATTACTTACGATGAATCACAAAATATTAAAACAGATTCTTTGACAATCAATGTAAGTGCGGATCTAAGAAATAAAATTGGCAACTTTAAGTTAAAGATAAGCCTTGATACAACTATTTGGCAGAATCCTAAAACAATTGAAATAAACAAGAAAGAGTACTTTAAAGCATTAGAACCAAAATTAAATCAAGAGAAGGAAACATTTTACAAATACTACCCGGTAGAGGTATTAATCTGGAATCAGGATTTTCATTTCCGAGAGTGGTATATATTTGCAAACTCGAATATTGAAATATCATTAGAAAAACAAATTCCATATCCATTCGCAGAATTTGAACTTCTGGAGTACAAATTTGAAGGCAACAGGTTGAAAACTAATGGTTTTGATGATATAATATTGGCACATGAATTAATAAAGAAATAAAAAACAGCATGGAATATTAAAGCCTGAAGGCCGACTTTCAGTCCAGCTTTAGCCGGGATTGAACGAAGCGGAACCAAAGGCAGAGCCCCTGCTTTAGGCTGTGCAGTTTGGAATTTAATTTAATGATATGTCAGGGTGCCGTGGGTAAACCACCGATTGGCTGAATGAGGAAATGAATCTAGAAGGACAACCTATGGGAGAACTTTGCTTCATCATTGAGTCCACATGAAGATCAGCAGCATCTTTGTCTGGAAAAACTTAAATTGAACTGTGGTGAAGCCGATAATTGAAAAATGGCTATGGTCGGGCAGGCTATTCCCTTGAGTTGGTAACAATCAAAAGAAAAAAAATCAATTTGAAAAACATATGCTTACAGGAATTAACCCAAAGTTACCGATGCGAAATAAAGCAATAACAAGAGATTTTTACCTAAACAAATTGGGTTTTAGTGAATACGGAAGTGCCGATTTCGATGGCTACTTGATGGTACAAAAAGACAATATTCAGATTCACTTTTTTGAATTTAAAGAACTTGACCCAAAAGAAAATTATGGGCAAGTCTATATTAGAACTGATGATATTAACCAGCTTTTTCAATCTTTAGTAGACCGCAAAACGGATATACATCCGAATGGACATTTACAAACCAAACCCTGGGGACAAAGAGAATTTTCGGTTCTTGACCCAGACAATAATTTACTAACTTTTGGACAAAATTCTGAATAGAGTTGTTACGCAGGGGGCAGGGCGGTGTGTAAAACGAGAGGTTTTTTTTCCAATTGCAGCCTTTATTGAGGCGGATAGCATCGCTACCCAACGATAGAAAGGCGAAAAGTGGGTAAAAAAGATCTGTTTTAACCCTGTCATGGCCCCTGCGAAACAACTCTAATAAATAAGAAGACCGAAAAGACAACGAACCGCCAATCCTTTGAGTTCTCAGCAATAAAAAATCAGAAAATGAAATTAGTAATGAAGAAACTTATACTTAAATTTTCATTGATTATACTAATCAGTCCTAATTACTTATACTCACAAATACCAAATGGAGGATTTGAAAATTGGGAAATAATTGATGATTATGAAAAACCAGTGAATTGGGAAACAAACCAAGATACGAATCATATAAGGTTTGAAAAAAGTAATATCTCTTTTGAAGGAGAATATTCTATGAAAATAATTTCTAGTTCACTAACAGCTTGGACTGAATGTAACAGTCTCGCACAAACAAGTGTAAAATTGGATCCTTATGAAGGAGAGAATCGAAGTTTAAGTTTTAATTTAAAATCAATTCCAGATACACTAAATCAAACTGGAAACCTTTTCTTCATTCTAAGAGTTATTTTTTTTGAATCAGGAAATTTTGAGAGTGATTACCAATTGGAAAGATATGATATTATTGAAGAATTTACTTTTGTAGAAATACCAATGTCAAATCCAAATGTGGATTCTTTAGAAATATCAATTATAGGTGGAGCATGGAATGGTCCTGCCGACGGTTGTCATGATAGAACAATTACATGGATAGACAATTTTATGATAAATACAATGCTAACTTCTACAATTGATAATACAATAAACAATATTAACATCTTCCCTAATCCTTCAAAAGGAATCATTGAAGTCCAAAGTAGAGCGTATCAATTTAATAGATTTGAACTTATTAATAGTCAAGGAATAATTGTTGAAAGAGGAAATATTATAAACTCTTCAATAAGAACTAATAGTACAGGACTATTTGTTCTAAAGTTAATCTTAGAAAATAATAACGGCATAAAATTTGTCAGTAAAAAGGTATTAATAAAATAAGGCTGCTGAGAACAAATAAGCAAACGCACCAAAAAACATACAATTTGGTGAATTAGAAAGCTTTATTTTGCTATATTTGGTGAAAAGGTGCATTATGTATAAGAGAACACTTACAGAAGTTGTCAAAAAAAAGGTTGGGAGAGGGAAGGCAATCATGATAATTGGACCTAGACAAGTTGGAAAAACAACGCTGATATTACAAGAATTAGAAGGAAAGGATTATAAATTATATGATGGAGATGATCCTGTAGTTAGAAGTCTTTTGAAGGAACCTAATACAGAACAGATAAGGGACTTAATAGGTAAGAGCAAAATAGTGTTTGTTGATGAAGCACAGAGAATAGAAGGAATAGGACTGACTTTAAAAATTATTACAGACCAGTTTAAAGATGTTCAATTATGGATAAGCGGTTCCTCTTCATTTACATTATCACATGAATTAAATGAGCCATTAACAGGTCGAAAGTGGAAATACGAATTATTACCAATTAGTTGGGAAGAATTTGAAGACCATGAAGGTTATCTAAAGGCAGAGCAACAATTAGAGAAGCGTTTATTATATGGCTTTTATCCAGATGTTTTGAATAATCCTGGCGATGAACAGGAGATATTGAAAAATTTGGTTGACAGTTATTTATATAAAGATATACTATCCTATGCCGAAATCAGGAGACCAGAGGTGTTAGAAAAGTTAGTTCAAGCGCTAGCTTTACAAGTAGGAAATGAAGTTAGTTATAATGAACTTTCACAATTGATAGAAGTGGATAAAAATACAATTAAAAGATATATAGATATATTAGAGAAAGGGTATGTAATATTTAGGCTGGGTAGTTTTAGTCGAAATTTACGCAATGAGATTAAATCAAATAATAAAATATATTTTTATGATAATGGCATAAGGAACGTCATAATAGGAAATTTTAATCAATTATCTCTTAGACAAGATAAGGGAAGTCTATGGGAGAATTTTTTGATTTCAGAAAGGTTGAAGCAAAATAATTATAAAATCAGTTTGGCAAAGTCTTATTTTTGGAGAATACGTCAGCAAGAAGTTGATTATGTTGAAGAGCAAGGAGGGGAGATTTATGGATATGAATTCAAATGGAGTCCAAAGAAAAAATTACGTCTACCAAAGACATTCGTTGAGAAATATAATGCCAAAGAGAAGGTTATTAATCGAGATAATTTCAGAGAATTTGTAAAATATAGTCCTGTGTCCAATAAATAAGGCTTCGTGCGACTCTTAGGGCCCAGCAAGAAGCCCTCAAAGACTGAAATGTTTGCGCGAAGAGTTAATGTCATGCTGAGCTTTGAAGTTGGGCGAGCAGACCCTACCTAGGTGGGACCGAATGGTCGGGCAGGCTATTCCTTTGAGCTGTGTGCCATAAGAAAAAAGAAAAACAATGTATGACCAATTAAATGTTGATCCGAAAAAGAGGATGAAAAAAATCATTCGGTCAGAAGAAGGATTAATGCCTAAACAAAATCCTCTAAAATCTAAAAAAGTATTTATTGAAAAGCGACTTGCATATCAAGTAAAATCATTTTTCAGAAATAATTGGGGTTGGCTAATGATAGCGATAATAATTCCTTTGTGGATTTATTTCTATTCCAACCCAGTAGTGTCCGGTTAAGAAAACAGAAACACTTATAAGTGCTCTGTTTTTCAGTTAGTTACAAAGATTTTACTCGGAAACGATTTGAAATGCCCCAAAGGTTTCCAAATTAGCATCCAAAAGAGGATGGCTAATGAATCAAGGTAAATATGTTTTTGCACAATTGATGGATTTGATCAATCATAAGGAATTTACCAAGTATGTTGACAAGTATGACGGTAATTACCGCGTTCGGAATTTTACCTGTTGGCATCAGTTCCTGTGCATGAGTTTTGGTCAGCTTACCAACCGAGAAAGCTTACGAGATACGGTTGTTTGTCTGCAGGCCCATGATCACAAACTATATCACTTGGGCCTTACCAAGGGGGTATCCAAATCTACCTTAGCAGATGCCAATGAAAAGCGAGATTGGCGAATCTACGCAGATTTTGCCCAAGTCCTGATTAACCAAGCTCGGCCATTATGCCAGGGTGATCAGGAAATGTCGATCGAATTGGATAACGTGGTTTATGCCTTAGACGCCACAACCATCGAACTGTGTTTAGATGTTTTCTGGTGGGCCAAATTCCGCAAGCATAAAGCAGCGGTAAAACTTCACACCTTATTAGATGTGAAATGTGAGATTCCCTGCTTTATCCATATTACCGATGGAACCGTTCATGATGTCAACGTGCTAGATGTCATTGAATTTGAAGCGGATGCTTTTTACGTCATGGATCGAGGCTATATTGATTGGAAGCGTTTGTACAAAATACACTTGGCTGGTGCTTATTTTGTCATTCGTGCTAAGGACAATTTAGCCTTCGAACGAATTTATTCTCAAAAGGTGGACAAATCCACCGGATTGAGATGTGATCAAACGATTCGGCTCACAGGCCACTATGCCACAAAGCATTATCCACAATATCTTCGTCGTATTAAGTATTACGACCTGGAACATAATCAAACGTATGTGTACCTAACGAATCATTTTGAAGCACCTGCTCTACAGATTACCATCTTGTATGTTAATCGATGGAAAGTAGAGATTTTCTTCAAATGGGTTAAGCAACATCTACGCATCAAAAAATTTTGGGGAGAAAGCCCCAACGCTGTCAAAACTCAAATTTGGATTGCCGTATGCACCTTTGTGCTAGTGGCTATCCTCAAATATAAATTAACTTTACAACACTCTTTGAACGAAATATTACAAATAATGAGTGTGTCAGTTTTTGATAAAACTCCTGTAAATCAATTGTTTATGAAAATTAATACCAAAAATCTCGATACCCCTGACTCTAATCAATTGATTATCTTTGATTTATAACCGGACACTACTGA